>JANNVK010000032.1:0-24646 GCA_031414415.1 Acidobacteriota bacterium | reverse complement strand
ATTCAACGCCGAAGCAGACTTCGCCTCACGCACAAATCGGCTCATTCTATCAGCATCTTCGGCAAATTCCGGCGGCAGAATCTTCAACGCAACTTTGCGATCGAGTTTCGTATCCTGAGCGAGAAAAACTTCGCCCATTCCACCTTTACCGATTGGCGAAGGGATTTTGTAGTGCAATATTGCATCATTCGGGGTAATCATTTGCCACATCATAACATAAAATCTGCTGTTTTCGAGATTGATTTGATAGAATCAAAAGTGCAAAAACCAAATACATTTATGCTTCGAATTTCCGAAATAAAACTTCCGCTTGAACACGCCGAAAGTGATTTAAACGATGCGATTCTCGCCAAACTTGAAATTTCTGTGGACGAATTGGTCAGCTTTTCGATTTACAAACGAAGTTATGACGCGAGGCAGAAAAGCAACATTTTGCTCGTTTATATTGTCGAAGCTGAGGTAAAAAATGAAACAGGATTGCTCGCAAAATTTGATAAAAATCCGCACATTATCGAAAAACCTGAGACGGAATACAAGCTCGTCGGCACAGCTCCGAAAGATTTGAAACTGCGTCCAATTGTAATCGGGACAGGTCCTTGCGGGTTGTTTGCGGGTTTGATGTTGGCAGAAATGGGTTTTAAACCAATCATTTTAGAACGCGGAAAATCTGTCCGTGAACGCTCGCTTGATACCTTTGGATTTTGGCGAAATGGCACGCTGAATCCCGAATCAAACGCCCAATTTGGCGAAGGCGGTGCAGGAACTTTTTCTGACGGCAAACTTTACAGCCAAGTCAAAGATTCAAAATATCTCGGTCGTAAAGTGTTGGAAGAATTAGTAAAAAACGGTGCGAACCCGGAAATTTTGTTCATCAACAAACCACACATCGGCACTTATAAATTGATAAAGGTTGTCGAAACAATGCGTGCGACAATCGAACGGCAAGGCGGCGAAATTCGGTTTGAAAGCCGCGTCGAAGATATTGAAATTGTTGATAATCAAGTAAAAGGCGTGAAACTTGCGAGCGGCGAATTTATCGAAAGTTCGCACATAATTCTCGCGGTCGGGCATAGTGCGAGAGATACTTTTGAGATGCTTTTTAAACGCGGAGTTTATATTGAACCGAAGCCGTTTTCCATCGGTTTTCGCATCGAACATCCGCAAGGTTTAATTGATGAATGCCGTTTCGGGGCGTTTGCGGGCAACAAGATACTCGGTGCGGCGGATTATAAATTGGTTCATCACGCGAAAAACGGACGCTCGGTTTATAGTTTTTGTATGTGTCCGGGCGGAATGGTGGTCGCGGCTGCTTCCGAAGAAGGCAAACTTGTCACCAACGGAATGAGCCAATATTCGCGGAGTGAAAAGAACGCAAACGCGGCGATTGTCGTCGGAATTACGCCCGAAATCGATTATCCCGAAAACGCTCTCGCGGGAATTGCCTTGCAACGCAAATTTGAAGAAATCGCCTTCAAACTCGGCGGTGAAACGTATCAAGCTCCGGCACAATTGGTCGGCGATTTTCTCGTCAATCGTGCCTCAACCAAACTCGGCACAGTCAAACCTTCATACACGCCATCAATCAATTTATGCAATTTAAACGATGCGTTGCCGAAATTTGCGATCGACGCAATCCGTGAAGCAATTCCCGCATTCGAGAAGCAAATAAAAGGTTTTGCGATGAACGATGCGATTCTTACCGGAGTTGAAACCCGCACATCATCGCCAATCCGCATCAAACGCGATGAAACAGGACAAAGTTTAAATACACACGGATTATTTCCCGCAGGCGAAGGTGCTGGCTACGCAGGCGGAATTTTGTCGGCAGGAATTGACGGCATCAAGGCGGCGGAAGCGGTGGCTTTGGATATTTTGGTGAGTTAATGAATTTACATTTAGACATAATGGTTTGACCCACAGTAAAATTGCATTATCCATTTGACAGAAAATGTATATTTTTGTATTCTCTCTTTAGGCTGAGTGTTTCGCTCAGGAGTTCTTTGACTTAGATTCATAATATATAGGCACTTTTGGGTATTTCGATTTTGAGATACCGGTTGTCGCGGTATCGCAGACAACCAAATTAGCCGAAAAAGAGTTTTGGTATCGGAATACAAATTCAATCATTTTGAATCACTGTCATCATTACCAAATCGTAAAAACTGATTCGGCAATGATCGCAGTAATTCAAAGTAATTTAATTTTGAGGCAACTGTTTGTGTAAAGATTTGGTTTGTGTTTTCCACTTTGCTCCTTTTAGTGCCGTTGCTTTGGCAACTGTTGCAACTGCAACATATAGGAGTATTTATGAATAAGAAGTTAAATAGTTTAATCGAAACTATTAAATGTGTTCGATTGGAATTGGTCGGTAAAGTGGAAGACAGTGTTATTGGACAGATTGATGAAGTGATTTTTCAATTGGAAAATCGACCTAATCGAGAACAGCCTAATTTGAGTAATTCGGATTTGCTTTTAATTTTGTCAATCGTAATTGAGAAATTACCGACAATTTATAGTTTTTTGGAAGAGCTCGTGAAAAGAATATAACCAAGCAAACCAAACCCTTAACTTTTATAAAAATGAAATTTGGAAATGCAATCAAGATGTGTAGAGTTCGCAAGAATCTGAAACAATCAGAACTTGCAGAGCTCTCAGGCATTTCGACTTCTTACCTTTCGCTTTTGGAGCAAAACAAAAGAGACCCTAATATTTCGACTCTCACAGCGATTGCGAAAGCACTTCATATTCCTATGAGTATTTTGACTTTTCTCGCAACAGAACCTGATGAATTATCTGAAATCAGCCAAGAACTCGCTGAAAAACTGTCGCTAACTGCGTTACAACTTATGGGCGGTGCTTCAAATGAATTTGCTTAAATATTCACACAAGCCCATTTCTTCATTAGCGTCTTTGGCGGCACTGCTTTCGATTCCGCAAAAAGAATTGTGTAATATTTCTAAATCACCAGATCAATTCTACAAACTATCGAAGAATCCAAAGCTATTCGAGAATGGGAAACAAAGAATTGCTTATATTGTTAGAGAACCTTTATTGACAATTCAATCTAGAATTACAGAACGCATCTTGAATAACGTACAGTTTCCTACTTATTTACAAGGCGGAATTAAAAGTCGAGATTACGTAAATAATGCAAAATTACATTGCGGTGCTCGTATTGTAATAACAGAGGATATAAAGAATTTTTTCCCAACAATTGAGTTCGAACAAGTAAAAAGAATGTGGCATTACTTTTTCAAATTCAAGCCTGAAATTGCTGATTTACTAACTCGACTAACAACGTATGAGGGTTTTGTTCCTCAAGGTACAAAGACAAGCACATACATCGCTAATATCGTTTTTTGGGATTTAGAACCTCAACTCGTTGAAACTTTACGTTCTAAGGGAATCGCATATTCTAGGTTTGTTGATGATGTTACGATTTCATCTAAAAAACGGCTCAGCAGTTCTGAGATTGGTGGAATTAAAAATGAAATATATTCGATGTTTCGAAAGAAAGGGCTAAAACCTAACCTTAACAAAAGCAAAGTAATAACTAAGGGCAAAGCAATGATGGTCAACGGTCTGAATATCAATTCAGGCAAGCCAACAATGCCGAAGAAGAAAAGAGCGGATATTCGCAGCTTAGTAAATCAACTTCACACCCAAACCATTGAAGATGATTGCCTTCCACTCAGACTGTTTAATAGCGTCGCTGGGAAAGTTACCTCGTGTAAAAACCTCCATTCAAATGAAATGAAGCCTCACGTGCAATTGCTAAAAACTACACGGGTTAATACAAAATATTACGAATGGACTAAACCTTAAAAAATACTCGACAATTCACCTATCAAATTCTCGAAACTAACTAATCAATTGAAAATCTTTCGCGTTTGCGGTGAATAGTTTCAAACCGTTGCGGGCGATTCTTAATCATCCAAATTGCCGAAAACATCTTTAATTTCAATTCCGCTTTTCAAAAAATCCCGCGTTGCATCAAAGGTAATTTTGTTTTTCTCGGCTTCCGAGATTTCCAAATCGAATTCATTGTCTGTCAATTCGGCAACGCTTCGTGTGGCGAAGTTTTTCTTCGCTGAATTATTTTTGTTTGGCTTTGTTATTTTCCTCATTTATTAGTTCCGCTAGGAACGCCATGTTTGTAGCTCTCGGTTCGTAAAATGGTTTGAGTTCCATAGGAACGGCATATAGTATGTCGTTGCGATGCAACTCAAACTCATTAAATCGTCCAATTTCTACAAACATGTCGCTCCGCCGGAGCTGCTTTTCAACTACTTCTCTGACTATTCCATTGTTTTCTCAACGCATTTAAAAACAACTGCTTTCAGAATTATGACTGGCAAAACTGGTTTTTCGTCATCAACTTTTGCTTTGTTAATGGATTCAACAATTTCCATTCCGCTAGTTACACGCCCGAATGCTGAGAAACTTCCGTCGAGGTTTCCGGCGGTTGAAAGCAGAATAAAAAATTGAGTTCTGGCACTATTTGGCTCGTCCGATTTTGCCATCGAGATAATTCCGCGTTCGTGTTTTATCAGGCTTGGTTCATCAATTAATTTTTTTTGCGAGCGTAAATCAAACGCTTCGGTTCGCTTTAAACGACTTGAATTGCCGCCACCTTGGATAACAAAACCAGCGACGACACGGCTAAAAGTTGTTGTGTTATAAAATCCTTTGGCGGAAAGCTGGAGAAAGTTTCGCACGGTTTCAGTTGAAGTTTCGGGAAAAAACTCGAGTTCGATATTGCCTGATTCTGTTTCGAGTCGAACACATTGTTCAGCCAATTCGGCAACGGTCGCTTTTTCAAAAGGTTCGGCAATTACAGTTTTAGCAACCTTTGCCATTGGACGCTGATTCTTTTTTGTCACTGGTTTTGTGTTTTGGGCGTTTGATACAAGTGAAAAAATCGCAACTAAAAAGAGTATTTTCAATTTCATAATTGTCGATATTATAAAACGTTTGTGTGAGCTTTAAAAATCTGTAAATGTAAAATATCTTGACCTCAATTCGAAAATAAACGACAATTGTAAGATAAATTATCGAGATTATATAACAATTGAACCAAACAAATGCGGCGGAAAACCTTGTGTCAGAGGACTGCGGATAACGGTTTATGAAGTACTCGAATATCTGGCTTCTGAAATGACTCAAACCGGAATTCTCGACGATTTTCCAGATTTAACTGCTGAAGATTTAAAAGCATGCATAGCTTTTGCAGCTGATCGCGAAAAACGTTTAATGGTTGCTCCATAAAAATTTTGTTCTTATTCGAATATTTGAAACAGATATTTATAAATTTATTTTAAACTCACACACTTCTCATCTTTAAATCCGTTTCGGTTTTTATCATTTCGCAGACAAATGCCTTCTGTTCCATTCCATTTACTAAAATCAAGTTCATAATTATTTGCTTTTTTTGATGTGATTTCGGGCGATGAAAAAGTGTTTTCAGTTCCGTCAGAATTAATTTTTGTGATGTTTAAAGTATAGACAGCGTTTGGTTTATCGTTATCTTTAAATTTCAAAATATTGGTTGAATCTAAAATAATATTGAGCAACTTTGCGGCTTTAAAATCTGTTCGCTTTAGTTTTAAAATATAACTTGGCTGGTTTGCATCCGGCGAATCGACAGCGAATGTGAAGGTTGGAAGTTCGGTATTTTTATTAGAAGAAAACGTAAAATTATTTCCTTGCGGAGAAAATTTAATAGTAAAAATCTTTCCTTCAACAAGCGAAAGTCCGACAACCCGGACGACAAAATTTTCGCCTGTTATCGCTAAATCAGCCTTTTTATTATCTTTTCTGCCAAAAACTTTTATTGTGAAAGGCTTTTCAGAGTCGCTAACCGGAATTCGATAGACTGGTTCGCGGTCGCGAGAAGTTGAGATTGTCGCGTCGGGAATTTCGTTAAAATTTTTCTTCGTAATCGCATCAAAACCGAGACGTTTGCCGTCTGCTTTGGTTATTTTAAGATCGCCGGAAGCATTTAGCCCGATGCTCAGAAATTTTATTTTCGGTTGCGAAAGTGCCATAAAATTAAGTCCGAAAACTAACATCAGTAAAAGCAAAATTCTAATTTTCATAAAAACACCAGTAATCAAAGAGTTTAACGCAAAGAAGCTAAACAAATGTAAAGCGTCTTTGCGTTAAAAATAAATCAAAACCTAATTACTTTTTAGCAAGTAAGTTCGAAATATCAAATGGTCTAAAACTGAAGAATGCTGAATCGCCATCTTCATCTTCGCCGTCTTCATCGTCTTCACCGTCGCCATCGGCATCGTCCATGTCGCCGTCGCCGTCATCGTCGTCGCCTTCATTTTCAGAACCATCAACATCTTCTTCTTCATCGTCTTCGAAGCCATTGCCTTCATCATCGTGTTTGACTTCAACATCATCGCCGCCGTCCCAATCGCCAAACTCGATTTCGTAACTATCTTCGCCTTCATCGTTGCCGCCAAGATCGTTTAATTCAATCGTCCGTTCCTTGCCGGTTGCGTCAAAATCAGTAAAATCAACGTCGTATTTATCAGGATCTTCGTCGTCATCAGTAACCTGCAATTTGCCCGTTTCATCATCAAATTTAACTGTTAATGAAGGTTGTTTTTCGATTGCAGAGTTTAATTGAGCCATCGAATTTATTGGCGGAAGTGCAGATTTTTTCGAGGTTCCAGAAATTTCAACAACCGCTTTGTAGCTTTTCTTTGGTGTGTCAACCGCAAAATAAACTTCCGGCATTTCGCCGTCGCCAGTTTGCAAAAACTCGAGAGTTTCACCATCAGCAGACATCACGGCAACCAAAACTTCATTCGGATCAAGTCTGATTCCATCAAAACCGACAGTAAATCCGGGCGATGAAAAAACAAAATCCATATAGTTTTCGTCGTCATTATGTTTGCCAGAGAAAACAATTACATATGGCTTCGAACTATCTTGAGCCGGAAATGTATAATGCGGCATATCTTCGCCCTTTCCGCCAATTGTCTGCCGTGCATTTCCACCTGGAATTTCTTTATAAAACTTATTATCAAACGGATTGTATCCCATTTTTCGCCCACTTCCATCAATGATAAGTATATCGCCATCACCTGTCAGGAAAAAATCGGCTGCTTCACCATCGTCGTCAACTTCTGAATTTGTTGGTGTTACTGGTTTTGTCGGTGTTGTCGGCGTAGTTGGATTTGTCGGATTTGTTGGCTTTACAGGTGCCATAGTTTCCATTCCGCAACCGACTGCCTTGCCGCCATCGGTTGAAAACGGAGAATCAAAACATCTGCCATCTCGCAATGAAGTTGCGGTTAATTCAAGTGTTTTGGTATCAATGTTACCGACATATTCGCCCGCTGGTTCACTCGGATTTGTCGAAGTTACATACTTCCAAGTTTGTTTTCCGCCTTTTTCGACATTTACATAACGTGTTTCGCCCGGATAATTGTTGTCATAAACGTGGATTCGATAAAACGTACCAGCGTCTTCAACCGCAAATGGCGTAATCGCATGTCCAGCCGTTTTTTGACCGTTTTTAAATTGATAAAAACCAAGACTATACGTGTCTTTTCCTTCTTTGAATGAATCAATCAAAAGTTTTACAACAGCAAGCGGACCAGCGTCGGCTGTTTTTAAAGATGGCTCTGCAACTTCATCAAAACCTTGAGTTACAAAATAATATGCAATGTAATTTTCGATCGATTGATCAAGTTTAAAGCCAAATGGAGACTTCGCAGCAGGCTGGAAACTTGCTGGTGCAATCCGATTTTTGAATGGTAACCCCGATGCAAGACGCAAACTTGCAACTGCCATTCCTTCGCAATGTCCGCCGTTCATTCCGTCAAGTTGTTGAATCATCCACTCGCGTGCTGCAGCTTTGACAACGCAGTTTTGAGCCGAAGTTCCGCTTTTACAAACAGCATTTACGCCAAAAAAACGAATTAAATCTTCCGCACCAAGGTCATCTTTCCAATTGTGATTTTCATTTGTAAAATTCTCAAAACTAAATCCATTAACTTTCGGATCAAAATTAAGTTTTCCGACAATTCCAGTTTGTGCCGTAGCACTTATAAACACAAAAAAAAGACTCAACATTGCCATTAAAGCAAAATTAGTCACACGAAATAGGGGTAATTTTTTAAACACTTTGTTTTCTCCTTAAATATTAGCTCGTAAACAATCTATCACTTACATAAACGACTTTTTTATAAAAAAAGTGTCAAACTCGATAGATTTTAGGTAGATGCTTTTTAACTTACAAATAGTTGTTATTTTTATACCATTTTATTGCATTAACAACATTTCATTGATTGAGTAAATTTATACGTGTATCGTGCGTGTTGTATGCAAAAGAAATTAACAATCACAATTGACGAACAAGTTTATGATGGTTTACATAACGTAATTGGTCGTGGACGGATTAGTCAGTTTATTGAATCTTTAATAAAACCTCTTATTATCAAAAATAATCTTGAAAATGCTTATCGCGAAATGTCGGAGGACGAAGCTCGCGAGAATGAGGCTAGCGATAGCCGACCAACTCGCGACTGTTAGTAAATTGCGGCTTTCAAATAAATTTGGCGAACTTTCCGAAGACGATATTAAAAAAGTTGAAAAAGCTATCAGAATTCAGCTTAACTTGTAACTTTCTCCAAAACTAACGCGGAGTTTTTTGAACCAAAACCAATACAATTACACAAAGCGACATTTATTTCTTTTTCAACTGCAACGTTAGGTGTGTAATTCAAATCGCAATTTTCGTCAGGAATATCAAGATTTATTGTCGGTGCAATGATATTTTTGCTAAAAGCGAGAAGCGTTGCCCCAATTCCGGCAGCACCTGATGCACCTTGCGGATGTCCGATTTGTGATTTCGTTGCAGAAGCTGACAAACTATAAGCGTGTTTACCAAAAGCAAGTTTAAGAGCTTGAGTCTCAATTCGGTCGTTTAATTGTGTTGAAGTTCCGTGCAGATTTACATAATCAACACTTTGAGGATTGATTCCCGCATCAGCCATTGCCAGCGACATCGCACGAGCTGGTTCTAAACCATTTTCTTCCAAACGAACTCGGTGATATGCGTCGCAAGTTGAACCGTAACCCGAAATTTCGGCATAAATTTTTGCGTTTCTTTTGGTCGCACTTTCCAAAGTTTCAAGCACAAAAATCCACGAACCTTCGCCCAAAACAATGCCCGAACGGTCTTTCGAAAATGGACGCGAAGCACGGCTTGGTTCGTCATTCCAGTCTTTTGTAAGAACGGTCATTAGATTAAACCCTTCCAAAATTCCGCGTGCAATTGGTGAATCAACTCCGCCGGTGAGCATCATATCAGTTTTGCCTAAGGCGATATGTTGAGCAGCGTAACTTATTGCATCAGTTGAACTTGTGCAACCTGTCGAGACAACGTGCGACAAACCGTAAAGCCCGAAAACCATTGATAATTCTGACGATAAACCGCCGTGAGTCGAACTCGGAATTGTATAAAGACTCGCTTTATTTTTTTGTCCCGTGAGCCAAAAAACATATTGCTTTTCGGTAAAACTTAAACCGCCACCGCCAGTTCCCAACACTACGCCGAAGTTTCGTTTTTCTTCTAAACTCAACGCTTCCGCGTCAATTTTTGCGTCTTTCATTGCCTCGCGTGCGGCACATAAAGCAAGCGGAACTGTGCGTGCAACATTCTTGCGATCTTTCGTATTTAATTCTGCTTCCCAATCAAAATCTAAAACTTCCGCCGCAATTTTTACGGCTGAATCAGAAACATCAAAACTTTCGATTCGACGAATTCCACTGACACCGTTTCGCAAAGATTCCCAGTATTTATCGCGACCAATTCCGATTGGCGTAACGCAACCGAACCCTGTAATCACAACTCGTCGCGGTTCTTTAAAACTTTTGAACATATGGTTTAATTGTGAATTGTGAATTGTGAATTGTAAATTACGAGTCTCGTTTTTATGCTTCGAGTGAGGCTTCTGCAAAGTTGTAGAAAAATAAAGCTGATACAAAAACAGCTCTAACACAGATGCACACCGATAAAAACAAGATAAAAGCAAGATATTTTTCTTATCATTACTCTTATCTTCTTCAATCAGTGTGCATCTGTGTTAAAAACCTGCTTTGGCTTACTTTGCAAAAACTAAAACGCTTTGGGCGTTGAATTTAAGAAATAATACTTTTCTTAATTTTGCCTTTAATACGGATTTCCGCTTAAAACGCCGTTATCTACACTAATATTATAAAAACCTACGGTCGGGCGATTACGCAAATCAAACGTCTGACCTTGCGTAACCTTCCAAATCTTGTAATTTGAATAACTTAGCGGCGTGTTTGGTTCGCAAATTTCCGGTAAATGATTGGCAAGCACAAAATACGCCGTGTTTCCCATAACTTTCGCCAAACCGTTTTCGTCAACCACTACACTTGTCGCTTCATTTACCGCAATTCCCAACGCCGTTTGGCTTCTGCCGTCCTTAATTTGTCGGGCAAGAAAGGTCATTAAACGTCCCATTCGGTCGCGTTGCGAAAAATGCGTGTCCGTTAGAGTTGTTTGTAAACTATTCCAATTAAAGAAGTTATAGCTGAAATTGATTGATGAATGATACGGATTTGCGAGTGCTGAACTTGAGACCACACTTCCGGTGCAAGCATCGTAAACAAAATCACTCTGAATCGCCAAACCCGCACTTGTTCCGCCGATTGCTCCACCTTTCTGATAAACCGTCTCAACCGCACGTTCGATACGCGTTCCTTTGAAAAGTTTAACGTAATCGCATTGGTCGCCGCCCGCAAAAAATATCACTTCAGCACTTTGAATTGTGGCGACAATCGGTTGTTTTAGAGCATCTTTTCGTTCGGTAATCACCAATGTTTCAATCGAATCAACGCCGTTCATCGCCAGAATTGCCGAATTATAACCGTTTGAACCTGTTGCCCTGAGCACCACAACATCAACTTTTGTTGCACAATCCGTGCAGCCGCGAGCTTTGTCAATCATCCATTGAATCGCTGGGTCAACATCAGTTCCGCCGCCACCGAAATTCAAAATCGGTCCGGCTAATGTCGGTTGCACATCTGCCGAGTTGCCACTCAAAAACCGCGTGACTTTCGCTTGAACCGAATCCGTTGTAATCAATAATAAAATGAATAGAAAAATGCTTTTTTGAAAGTTCATATTTTGAATTATCGCTAATAAAAAAGAGACGGTCAAAAGCCCGTCTCTAAATAAAGAAATTTCGATGTTTAAAAAAACTATTCTTTTTCCAAAACAGCATTAAATGTTTTCGCCGTCCCAGCTTTGATAATTACGCGACGTTCCCAAGGCTTAAATCCAGCCCGAGCAACGCGAATAATGTATTCCGCAGGTGCAAGTGAAAGTTGCGAAGGCGTGTTTCCTTCATAACTTCCGTCAACCTCAATATCAGCTCCGGCAGGTTCTGAAGTGACCGTAACTGAAACTTCCGCATTGTTTGGCGGAGCGGTTTGACCTTGATTTTGTTGTGGTTGTTGCTGTTGATTTTGTCCACTAAAAGCGTTTACCATTTGGTTGCCCATCGCAAAACCTGCACCCATTTGAACGCCCATTCCGCCGCCGCCTTCATTTTGAGCAGCATCACGCAACGCATCAGCAGCTTGAAATTTCATATATTGGTCAACATTACCGATTGCACCCATCGAAGCACGTTTGTCGAGTGCGGCTTCAACTTCTGGCGGAAGCGAGATGTTTTCAACATAAAATTTCATTACTTCAAGTCCAAAAGTTTTGAAATCTTCGTTTATTTTGGCTCTGATAGTTTCGCCAATTTCTTTATATTGTGCGGCTAAATCTAAAGCCGCGATTTTTAATTCGCCAAGTGCGTCAGAAAATTCGGATACAATCGAACGTTTTAATTGTCCTTCAATGTCTTCTGCTTGAAAATGTGCATTTGTTCCGGCAATTTCTTTGATGAAAGTTTGCGGATCAGATATTCTCATCGAATATGCACCAAAAGCACGAAGGCGGACAATGCCAAAATCAGCATCGCGAAGCATAATCGGATTCGCCGTTCCCCATTTCAAATCGGTAAATTGTTTGGTATTTACAAAATATACTTCTGATTTTAAGGGTGAATTAAATCCAAATTTCCACGCTTCGAGCTTTGATAAAATCGGTGTGTTTCCGCCATCAATCGTGTATTTTCCGGGACCAAAAACATCAGCTGCTTGCCCTTCATAAACAAAAACCGCCGCTTGCGATTCTCTGACAATCAACTGTGCACCGTTTTTGATTTCTTGTCCTTGCACCGGAAAACGATAAACCATTGTGGACTGCGAATCATCAAGCCACTCAATAACTTCAATCGCTTGTGATTTGGCAAAACTTGTAACTTTGTCAATTAAACCCATTTTTAAATCTCCTTTTTGAAAAACTCTTACGAAAAATATCTCATAAACTTACTCTGTTGAAAAGTAAAATTCTTAAATCTTAATCAAATGTGCCAAAAACTTAACATTTTCTATCCATCAAAAATACCTAAGAGCAATGCACCGATTAATTCACCAACATAATCTATTCCAATTTCTAAAAAAACATCAACTCCAAATTCACTTGTTTCGTTTCTTAAATTTTCACGATTATTCATTTCAAAACCTCTTCAAACTAAAACGAAAAACAACAAAAAATTGTTCCGTAGCATTCTAATTTGTTATTTTTTTGCAGATAAAAATGGTGAGAATCGACGAAAGTCCACCGAAACAATCAAGCAAAACATCAGAAATTGAGCCGCTTCTGTTTGAATTAAAACTCTGATTAAACTCGTCCATCAATGCAACTGAAACAACAATAATAAACGCCCACAAAAACCATTTGGATTTAAGAATCTCCTTTTTCGAATTCAAAAAAGCTCTCGAAGCCCAAAAAGCGAGAATTGCATATTCGGTAAAATGTGCAAGTTTGCGAATAATAATATGATAAAACGCAAGATTTTCTTCCGGCGAATCTGGGAGCAAAAATCTCAGAATTTGCCGGACAATTGAACCTGTATTCGACATTGAACCATTATCAGTTGAAAGAAAAAAGATAACTAAAATACATAAAATTAAAGGCACGTAACGCCAAAAACGTCCGTGCCTATTAATAAAACTTTCTCTAATTGCAACCATTATTTAGGCATATTTTGCATCACCTGACTAACAAATGAAGGATAACCGACGGCTGTTAAGATAAATCCAATAATTACTAAAAGCAAAGGCAATAACCCAACTCGTTTCATAAAATAGAAGACAATTCCACCAATTGGCTGACAAATAAAATTCACCAAAGCCCAGAGAAGTTTTTCTCCTGTTGTTTTACCATTTTGAAAACTTAAAATAATTAACCAAACCGCTCCGATAAATGTCAATAAAGAACCAATATAAACTAAATTTCCCATCGTTTCCCCCAAAGTTTTTTAAATTGAAAAGCAGTGAAATTCTATATCAAAATCTTTCTGATTTCAACTACAAATACTTTCTAACTCAAAGAAAAACAATGTTTTATCCGAAATTTAGCTGAGAGAGAAAAACGAAGTTTGCGACATTTTTGAGTTAATATTTTTGGTTAAGTTCCGTAGTAACAAAATGTTTGTAGCATTTTTGGCACCTAAAATTGTTCGAAGTCCATGTGAACGGCAGATTATTTTGCACAACATTTATTGTTTGTCCTGAACTACTATTTTTTGCAAACTTTCAAATTCGTAATTTGTGTTAAATATCAGCACATAATCGAATGGTTTAAACGCAAAAGTTTTTACCATTCGAGATTTTCAATCTAATTTGTTTAATTTTAGAGACTTCGGCTCACACTTATTTGCACGCCATCAAATCGCTAACGTGATTAGTAAAAATTTCAAACAAAAATTCATCACTCAAAGTCCATTCTGGTGGCAAACATTTCGAACGCTCTTGCATCTTTGCTACAATAAAAATACTTTCGAAAAAGCGAATTTAAAGTTATGGATAAAAATTATTTAACGAAGTTGGTTTTGTGTTTTTGTTTATTTTTTACGAGTTGTTCAGCGGCAACCGAAGCGGACGGCGAGATTGATTTTCCAGTTGTTCCCGAATCGAAAAATGTGCCGAAGTTTAAGGTGGAAACGGTTGCAACGCAGGTTGAGGTTGTCTGGTCAATCGTTTTTGCACCTGACGGACGAATATTTTTTACCGAACGTCCGGGCAGAGTTCGTCTGATTGAAAAAGGCAAACTCCGCGAAAAGCCTTTTTTTACCGTTCCCGATGTTGAACCGACCGGCGAAAGCGGTCTGATGGGAATGGTTTTGCACCCGAAATTTGCCGATAACCGCTTTGTTTATATGGCTTACGCTTATCAAGATGCTAACAAAAAACAGAATGTAAAGGTTGTCCGATACAAAGAAAACGGCGAAACTTTTGTTGAACCAAAGACAATAATTGACGTGATTTCGGCGGCGAAATATCACGCCGGAACTCGTCTGAAATTTGGTGCGGACGGTAAACTTTATATCACAACTGGCGACGCAACCGAGCAAAAACTCGCTCAAAAACTCGATTCAATCAACGGTAAAACTTTGCGTTTGAATGACGATGGGACGATTCCCGACGACAATCCTTTCGTTAAACAAAAAGGTGCGAGACCCGAAATTTGGACTTACGGACACCGCAACGCACAAGGTATGGATTTTCATCCCGAAACCGGCGTGATGTTTCAAACCGAACACGGACCTTCATTGATTGACGGCGTTTCGCTTTTCGGCAAACGCAGCGGCGGCGATGAAGTAAATATCGTCGAAAGCGGCAAAAATTACGGTTGGGACAAAATCAGCCATAACTCCACAAAAGCCGGAATGGAAACGCCAATTATCGAATTTTCGCCCGCAGTCGCACCCGGAAGCGGAACGTTTTATCGCGGAAATTTGTTTCCTGATTTCAAAAACAATTACTTTATCGGTGCGTTGAAAGGCGAAATGATTATTCGTCTGGTTTTTGACGGCAAAAAAGTTGTTTCACGCGATAAATTGGTGGAAAAACAATTCGGCAGAATCCGCGAAGTTGCGGTCGCACCTGATGGTTCAATCTATTTTTCAACCTCAAACCGCGACGGTCGCGGCGATGCTGAAAAGATTGACGATAGAATTTTGCGGATTTTACCGATTGAGGAAAAGTAGGAATCACATCTAAACTGTCTCGGGCATAATTGTGGGAATTATTTGGTTTCCATTTTTTCTGTAAATCAGAAAATCACTATCTGTGGTGAAAACAACACTGTCCTCATAAATTTCGCTCATACGAACCAAACACGCATCAGCAAGCGACATCGGGATGTTTTGGTATTTGGAAACTAAATTTCTAATGGAATGGAATTCCGATTCAAGGTTGAATCCAATTTCGATTGCTCCAGTATCAACAAAATCATACACAGCGTTGCTTGTCCCGAGCATTCTCTGAGAAAGAAAGCACGCTTCAGCTATTACAGCCTCACACGTCAGAAGTGGAGTTGGTAAATGAGTTATAGCCTTCACAGCCCATTCGTGAAATTGATCTCGCTGATATAAAACGGCGATTAAACTTCCAGCATCAAGAAGAATTATTCTGCTCATTCGCCGAAACCTTCGAGATACGTTTTGTTTGTCGAAACATCTTTGGGAGCATCTACATCAATTGCTCCAAACAAATGTTTCGCAACTTCTCCAACTGTTTCAGTCGATTGTTTTTCGATATTTACCATCAGCCGGACTCGCGTATTTGGTTTAATCTTTACAACCGTGTCGGGTCGGAAAACAGCACCGTCAAAAGTCGCTTCTAAAATCTGTGTCATAACCCTTTACCTCAAAGTTTGATGTTACCACTAATCAAATATTTTCAAGATTGAAATTCTATTTCCGCAAAATCGCATCAACTGCCGCTTGCGTAATCGGATGATAACCGCTTCTCGCTTTGGCGTAGATTGTGTTTGCACGAATTATGCCTTCGGGCGTTTTTGCCAGTTCAGCGAATAACGGACGGACAAATTTGCGTCTGCCAATGGTCGTTAAAAATTCTTCTAAACGTGTATCAGCCAGTTTGTAGTTGTGTTTGACAGACATCATCAACCATTGAAAAGCGATTTCCGAATTGCCGCTGTTTGTAAAATTAAAAGTTTTATCAAGCTCCAACATTTTCTCTGCACCGAGATTTTCGGGCATTGATTTTAAGAAATGAAGCCATTCTTGCGTTGTCCAAAATTTATCCATTTTCTTTATTGAAAACGGTTTTCTGTCCAAATATTTTTTGACTTCAGCTTCAACTTTTACAAACGCATCAGACTTTGGATTTGGTGCATTTTTCGGCAAACCTGCTTGTTCAATCCATTCATCAACGTCCGCAACATTCACAATATTAGGCGATTTATCTAGTAGATTTTCGAACAAATATTCTTTAAAAGTCTCAGTAGTAATTGATTTAAAACGATGTGCGGCAAAATAGCTACGCACAAAATTATCAAACTTTTCGCGTCCGTATTTTTCTTCCAAATAACGTAAAAATAATGCACCTTTTTCGTATGGAATTCCGGTAAAGCCTTCGTCCGGATCGCGTCCGTTTAAATCAACGTGCATAATTTGATCGCGTTCGGCGGTTTCTTTCATCTCATCAATCAACGATTGTTTGCCGAGCGTAGCTTCCATTTCGCGGCGGTTTACACCATAAACTTCTTCAATGATTCGGCGTTCAAGATAAGTTGTAAAACCTTCGTTTAACCAAAAATCTCGCCACGTTGCGTTAGTTACAAGATTGCCCGACCAAGAATGTGCAAGCTCATGGGCGACCAATGAAACAAGACTCTTATCACCTGCAAGTATGGTCGGCGTAGCGAATGTCAGACACGGATTTTCCATTCCACCAAACGGAAAACTCGGCGGCAAAACTAACAAATCATATCTGCCCCAAGCGTATTTTCCGTAGATTTTTTCAGTCGCGACAACCATTTTTTCCGTGTCGGATAATTCAAACGCGGATTTTTTGAGCATCGAAGGCTCAGTGTAAACGCCTGTCCGTTTGCCGAGCGATTGAAACGTAATATCGCCGACCGCAATCGCAATTAAATACGACGGAATCGCTTTCGTCATTTTAAATCTATAATCACCGGTTCGCGGTGCATTTTGCGGATTTGTTTCGCTGCTCATCACTGCCAATAAATTTTTTGGCGTGCGAACTCTCGCGTTGTATGTGATGCGAATTGCGGGCGAATCTTGAAGCGGAATAAAGGTTCTCGCAAGAATTGATTGAGCTTGCGAGAACATATATGGCGATTTTTTCCCCGCTGTTTGTTCGGGCGTTAACCATTGCAAACCGCCAGCAGTTGGATTAGTCGAATAATAAACGCGAACGAATTTTGCATTCGGTGATAGTTGAATTGTCAGCGATGAACCGAGAAATTTATCTGCTGTTCCAAGCCCGAAAGTCGTTTGTTTAAAAGAAGTCCCATCGTCTGACATCTCAGTTTTTTCGATCTTCAAATCGCGAGAATCTAAAATTAAAGGCGATAATTTATCGGTTCTTTCGATCGTCAAAGTTGCCGAACCTTGGATCGACTTTTTCTCAAACAGAATGTTCCAATCGAGTTCGACGTGCTTTACACGAACGAGATTTGGATTTGCATAAGAATGAACATCTTTTGCGTAGTTTTGAGCCGAAATAATTACAGAATTTGCCATGATTACAAACGCGGTGACAAAGAAAACTAGACGATTTTTCATAATGAGTTTAGGTTAAACCTTAGAAAGAAAATCGGCAAGCAATTAGTCGCGTGAAACTGGTATTTTTTGCTCTAAATGTTGCGTTGTTTCGTCAGTTACTGAGCGAAATTCACGATTCGGTTCGGACAATTTTAGTTCGTTGGTTTGCGGGCTGAGATAATCGAGTCGGCGTTGACTATCGCCTTCTTCGGAATTGTCGGCAAGAGACTTTTTTGGGATAGTGAAAAGTAATCCATTTACAATAAAGCTCAAACCGACAAATAATGTAATCAGTCCGGCGGCGGCAATGATAATTACGCCTTTGTCATTTCCGAAAATACTTGCCAGAAAGAATGCGATTGCAGTTCCAAGCCCAATAAAAGAAATAATGCTTCCAGTGCGAATTCTCCGAAGTCTTCTGTTTTCGGGCGATTCAAGAAATTTTTCGACCTGCGGCAAAACGTCTTCTACAACCTTTTTCAATTCGTGTGCTGAATCTGTTTCGCGGATTCTATCGGCAATCGCACGTCCAATTTCCTCGCGTGCGTTCGTTGCAGAAGCAGTTAGGTTATCGGTTTTCTCGATTGCTGTTCGAACAATTCTCAAATCTGTTCCGCAGGCACGGCAAAATTGATTCGAACCTCTTTCGTCTAATCCGCAACTTGGACAATACATATAGCTTTGCTCACTCTCTTTTACAATATCAACCGTTGAAGTATTTTTAACTATACGCAGAAATTGGAAAAAAGTTTGGGATGTAAATATGAATTGGCTATTGTAATGTTCTTTTCTTAATTTTCACCAAGGACTTTGGCTTAGGTTTTGCCACAGTTTGTGGAACAAAAGAATTAATCGATGTTGAAGTTTTAACTGAGTCGCTGATTTCAAATTCGAGACTTTTGGAGAATTTATCATTGAGAAAAATGTCAACGCGATATTTTCCGACAAACCAAATCTTCTCCGGTTTACCCGAAAAATTTACTCGATTTTGCATTTTGGTTGTTTTATAAGTTGTTGTGATAATTTTACTTTCAGCCTTTAAACCTTTGACATTTATTGCAACGAGACTCATTTTTACGTTCATCGCGGCTGAATCTGTGAGCTTAACAACAACATAAATCGGCGTATCTGTAGTTTGAAAAGATTCTACAACTTCGCCTATTTCGCCGGTTCCATCGTCTTTTGCGAAATAGATTTCTTCAACCGAAACCGGAACTTGGGCAACTGCCGCAAAGCCAAAACTTAGTAAACAAATTGTGAGTAATAGATATTTCATTTAATTTTCGCCTCCGAAGAAATCTGGTAGTGTCGCGTCAAAGCGATATTGTCGCGATATTTTGATTACACAGGAACGCCTAAGAAAACAACTGATAATTTCTTGCTTTTAGCTATCGTAGATAGCGATTGCGTAAAGCCTAGCTCGTGAGAGCTAGGTAAATGTTTTTGCAACCAAAAGCCCGTGTGAACGGGCGACGGAAACACTCAACTTCAATTCCCGACGCTATCTACGACAGCTTGAAACTCCGTTTTTCAACAACCTGGCGTTCCGTCAAACTCCACGCCAGGCTTTACGCCGTTGCCGATTACATCGGCTAAAGACAAACATTATTCGCGTCTCATGAGATACACACTCCGCTCAAAGTATTTATGACAAACTTTTGTTTGCTTTTTGTTTCGACAATTATGTATTGACGTGACACTAGTTACTTTGTGCAGTATTGGAGCGAAAACGTTGCTTGGTGAGCAAAAATTATTTCAATTTTCTGAATGCCGTTTCAATCGCGGCTTTCGAAAATGGAATTATCTGCACGCTTCGCATAATCTGAAAATCTTCGAGTAAATTTGTGTCTTCATCAAGAAATTTTAAAACTTTATTTGGCTGATTATTTTTGAAAAGTGCGGTAAAAACATCATCAGCCGGATGCTTTTTTGTTAGTAAAACATTGAGTAAAGTTGAATCAAGATAGTTTTTCCAAGAAGTTCCGAGTTTTGAATTTTGAGTTTTAAATTTGCCATTTTGGATTGAATCAACTAGGTTTTTTAATTTTCGTTGTGTTCTTTGAAAACTATAACCGGTCGAAGACTTTACATAACCAGCGGAAGTTCCGATGCGGATAGTTTTTGGAGCCGGAAATTCAACGTGCGGCTCATCAGACATTGGAATTACGCCAAATTCGGTATCAATAATTTTATAATTTTCAATTTTTAAAACGTCTGCAATATATTTTTTTAACTCAATTTCGTATTCATTTTTTTCAAGCAAATTATCTGAAAAAATCGTGAATTCAATCAATGCTTCATTTTCCGAAATCGGCAAAACATAGGCAAATCGGCATTCATTTTTTTGCTCAACGCGAAAATCAAAGAGCGTCGCTTCATTAAGTTTGAAACAATTTTCTTCAGTCTCAATAACGAAACCGAGAAAATGCTGCAACATATTTTGATAATTAGGATTGTCGTAAGTTTTTTTATGTGTGCTCTCAAAAATAAATTCTTGTGCTTCAAAATCGCCTAAACTCGTTTTTATAATTCCATTTTCGACACTTAAAATATCAGCTTGAATAATTTCGAAGTTATTATTTCGCAATAGTTTAGCGTGAATAAATTTATAAAAATCAACGGCACGAATCATCTTATATTCGTAATTTTCAAGATTCAAGAGTTTGTTGAATTCCTGAGTTCCGTGAAACCAAACGTCATTCCATTTGCGAAAAACAACATCTTCAAAGTTACCTTTTCCACTCTCCCAAAAGCACCACGTATGATCGTTTTGATTTTTTATTTCGCGATCAATTATGAGAACTTTTTTCTCTCTCAACTTCGATTTATCTAACAGAAAAGCGAGCGAAAGTCCTGCCATTCCGCCGCCAGCGATGATGTAATCGAACGTTTTTTCGTTGGAGATTTGCTTCACTTAATTAGTAGAACAAAAACATTCATTTATTTCAATTAGATGCAAATCTACTTTTTAGAAAATGCATATACAAGAACACCAATTGCATCGCTCGCCTTTCGTGTTCGAAATTTATAAATCTTGCCTGCTAATTTTTCTTCAATAACATAATCCTTGTGGCATTGCAGACAAGATTCGCTCATCGCCCGAACAGGTCGGACAAAATATGACCATTTTCCGCGTTCGAATTCATAGCTTTCATCAGTTTTGAACTTATCGAATGCGACTTTAATTTCTCGCATAAACCCTTTTCCCGCAGGCATTTTTGAAGCCGACAAATTAGTTAAAGGAAGAGGTTTATTAATGTGATAAGCAATTGCAAATTTTTTTCCGTCAGATTTTTCCGTAATCTTTCGTCCAATCAAATACAAACCCATTTGCCAACCTTGATCATTAAAACTCTCAAGCAACTTTCCTTCTTCTAAAGAACGATCTGTTCCTTCAATATGAGCAATGGGATTAATTGGAGCAATTCTCCACATACCAACACCTGGCTTCATTAAAAATCTTTTATGAATTTCGGTGTCGAATTTATTTACTAATTCGAGCAATGGTTTTTCGTTTGATTTTTTCTGTGCAAAAGAAATATGAGATGAGATGAGAAATCCCAAAAGTAATATCCAAATTAAACAGACAATATATTTTGTTTTTTTCATAATTTTACACTAAAGTCGATTACTTCGAAATCTATTTCTCTCAAATTACATATTGTTTTATCACGTATCCTTCATTTTGTGATATTTTATTTTTAATATGAAACTATCAATTTTGCTTATCTTAACCATTTCTATTGCAACAAATGTAATTTTTGCTCAATCAGCACGAGAGGCAAAGGCAAAAATTGATATTCGCAATGTAATGGACGAACAAGCCTTGGCGTGGAATAAAGGAGACATTGATGGCTTTATGAAAGGTTATTGGAACTCGCCTGAAATGACTTTCGTTTCGGGAACGAATGTTACAAAAGGTTGGCAACCGACGCTTGATCGTTACAAAAAAGGCTACGACACGAAAGCGAAAATGGGTATTTTGACGTTTTCGGATTTAGAAATTACAGTTTTAGGAAAAGAAGCTGCGGTTGTTCTCGGCAAATGGTCGCTCGAGCGTGAAAAAGACAATCCAAATGGTTTGTTTACGCTGACATTTCGAAAATTTAAAGATGGTTGGAAAATAATTTTGGATCACACTTCTTGATTTTAGATTTTAGATTTTGGATTTTTGATTGATTAGGAAAAAATATATGAACAAAAAAATTTTACTTTTGCCTTTTGCCTTTTTACTTTTTACTTGTTCAGGCTTTGCACAAAACGCTTCAATCGAACGTTACTTAAACATTCGTTCCGCGGGTTCGCCGAGTCTTTCGCCTGATGGCAACAAACTTGCTTTTTTGACCAATATAACTGGCACTTCGCAAGTTTGGTTTGTCGATTCGCGTGGTGGATTTCCCGAGCAAATCACGGCTTACCAAGACAATATTTCGTTTGTCCGATGGTTGCCAGATGGCAAAAGTTTAATATTTGGTAAGGCAATTGGCGGAAACGAAAACACGCAATTT
Organism: Acidobacteriota bacterium; assembly: GCA_031414415.1. Taxonomy (GTDB): domain Bacteria; phylum Acidobacteriota; class Blastocatellia; order Pyrinomonadales; family Pyrinomonadaceae; genus JANNVK01. The sequence continues at coordinate 2,430 of JANNVK010000032.1, read as the reverse complement.
TTCTCGCTTTCGGCTGATGGTTCAGAGATAAAAGAGCTCACAAATTCGCCAAAAATCCGGCACAATTTTGGCGAAATTTCGGATGATGGCACGAAAATTTATTACGCTTCAAACAAAAGAAATGCTAGTTTTTTTGATATTTATGCGATGACTTTGGCAGACGGAAATGAAACTTTGCTTTTTCAACAAGACGGCAATAATGATTTTGTCGCGGCTTCGCCAGATGGTTCGAAATTGATAATGTCGCGTTCGGGAACGGAATTTGGCTTAGACAATAATCTCTATTTGTTTGACACAAAAAGCAAAGAAACGTCGCTTTTGACCGAACACAAAGATGCTTCGCAATTTGGCAACGTAAGTTTTATTGACAACGACACGGCTATTTTTGCGAACAATAAAGACCGTGAATTCATCAACTTAGGTAAAATGAATGTCAACACAAAAGCTACTAAAATGTTCAATAATATAAATTGGGACATTGACGCGACCGCAATTTCTGACGACAAAACCTCGTTTGCATACACGCTTAACCGCGAAGGTTATAGCGAACTTTTTGTCGGGGAAACAAAGTCAATTCAACAAAAATCAACGCCAATAATACTTCCGGCACAAGGTGTAATTGGCGGTCTGCAATTTTCAAAAGACAAATCACAGCTTATTTTCACGTTCAACTCGGCAAAGTCACCAACCGATATTTGGAGCTACAATCTTTTATCAAAACAACTGACGCAAATCACTAAAAGTTCGCGTTCGGGTTTGAAGCAGGAAAGTTTTGTCGAACCACAATTGATCAAATATAAATCGTTTGACGGCAAGGAAGTTTCGGCTTGGTATTATAAACCAAGTTTACTTTCTCAGACAGAATTCCTCGAAGGTGCGTTAGTAAATGGCGTAAAACAATCAATCAGAAGGATAAAACCGTTAGCTGTTATTGTTTCCGTTCACGGCGGACCCGAAGGACAAGAACGTCCGAGTTTTAATCCGCTTTATCAATATTATCTTTCACGCGGTTACGCAGTTTTGGCGACCAATGTTCGCGGTTCAACTGGTTATGGCAAAACTTTTACGCATCTTGACGATGTGCGGAAGCGTGAAGATTCGGTCAAAGATTTGGCTTTTGCAGTTGAATGGCTGAAAACTAGCGGCGGTGCTGATAGCCGGCGAATTGCGGTTACGGGCGGAAGCTACGGCGGATATATGACGATGGCGGCAATTACGCTTTACCCAGATTTGTTTGCGGCGGCTGTAAACACGGTCGGCATTGTAAATTGGGAAACTTTTTTGAAAAATACGAGCGGTTATCGCCGTCGCCAACGCGAAGTGGAATATGGAATGTTAGACAGAGACCTCGATTTTTTACGTGCGATTTCACCGATGGCAAAGGTTGATAAAATTAAAACTCCACTCTTTGTAATTCACGGAAAAAACGATCCGCGTGTTCCTTATACCGAAGCCGAACAAGTGGTTGACGCACTAAAAAAACGTGGTGCAATTGTGCAATACAAACTTTATGACGATGAAGGGCACGGAATTTCGAAGCTCAAAAACCGCCTCGATTTGTTTCCGCAAGTTGCAGATTTTTTGGATAAATATATGGGAAGTAGATTTTGAATTTGAATTCTGCAAGCATCGCGGATTGTCTCAAAACAGTCAATTCTTGCTAATCCAAACTATCAACCTCCAAATTTCTTGAGAATTGGTGCTGAGTTTTTGAAACTTGGCAGGAACTTAACTTTACCAATCTCATCGCGGAAAATATAAAACTTTGTCGAATTACGTCTTGGCTTTTGATAAAAAAGGATAGGAAATAGGCGTAGTTTTTGCGACCTATTCACCGTTTCAAACACCGTTTGAGATGGAAAAATTAGTTAGTTGGCTTAACCGAGAAAAGACGATTCATCCGCTTTTGAAGACCGCCGTTTTTGTCGTCTGTTTTCTTGCCGTTCATCCGTTTCAAGACGGAAACGGCAGACTTTCAAGAATTTTGACAACGCTTTTACTCAAAAAATTCGGTTATAGATATGTTCCATTTGCCTCGCTCGAAAGCGAAATTGAAGACAATAAAGACCTTTATTACAATGCTTTACGCAAAACTCAGAAAAGTTTGACCGAACATCAAACAGATTGGTAAACGTGGGTTTTATTTTTCAAGCGGTGTCTGAAAAAACAAAAAGATTAACTCGCAAAAAAGCTAGAACGCGAAAAACTTCTGCTCGTCAAACTGCCGAAACTTTCCAACGAAATTCTTGCACTTATCCGCGAACACGAACGACGAGCAATTTCCGACCTTGAAACTTTCACCCAAGCCAACCGCAACACGCTCAAAGTTCGTCTGCGTGAACTCGTGAGCGACGGTTTTCTATCGCAATCGGGCAAGGCACGGGCGACTTGGTATAGTTTGGCGAAATAAGACAAAATCACGCTTCTTGC
>JANNVK010000031.1:0-2857 GCA_031414415.1 Acidobacteriota bacterium | reverse complement strand
TTCAGCTCGGGCGCGCTCGACCTCGGGCACGAGCTTCCCGATCCGACCGTTATCGATGCAATCCAAGTACGCGTCGAACAGTTTCGTGGTGACTTCGATATTGTGCGCGCGGTTGACCCGCTCGATGGCCTTTGGGTCGAGTCTTCGTAGTGCGTCGAGAACCTTTCGCGCCACTTGCTCGTCCGGTGCCCAGTTCTGGGGCCGACCGTTGCTCGTGAAAGCGCTGAAGGGCCCCACGAAGAACCGACGATGCCCCTCGATCAGGACCGCGTTGATGTTTCCGCTATCCGGTCGCCAGGAGGACACGCGTGTAAGGTCTGAACCCATCGTGGGTGCCTCAATACAATAGGCCCCCTCAGTTGTGCCACGCTTCAGACGGAATGGTCCCGCACACGCGCCGCTCGGAAGCCAGATCAGGGCGCGTAACGAGAGGGGGTCCGGGCGGAGAACTGCACCCGAGGAACTCGTGAGCGCCCGCTGTACGTCGACATCACTCTCCCATCCGCGAAGATCGATCACCTCCCACGCCTCGTCCGCGTTGGCGAGTTGGTAGCGTTCCGACCTTTCAGGGCGATCTACATTCGGATCCACCTCGAACGACACAAGTCGGCCTTTCGCAGCAAGCCCTGCCCAGTCCGCATCGTGCCAATGCGCACAGCCCTTCGATGGAAAGCTCGACGCAACAGACCTGCCGTCCAATGCCCATTGTCCGGTGGCTTCGTCCGACGAGATGAGTGCCTCGACGGTGGCAAATAGATACGGATCGTTCGGGCTAGACGTGCGGACGACGCGCCCAAGATATCGGCGAACAAGAGTGCGGTTGCTCATGCTTAGCTGATTTGCGGTTTGCTTGCGGGCGAAACGGCGCGACGCAGGTGGGGCAGGAGGCTCGCTGGGATCGACGACCTAGCGAGAGCAAGGGCGTCTGGCACATCGACCATCTCTTCCAATCGCAGCCGGATCTCGCGGGGAATGGGGACACCGCTCCCGCTGTGCGCACTGACTGCGGCAACGAGCCAAGCCAGCGTTCGATTAGAACCAGCGTGTTCACGGCGGCCAGACAGCGCATCAAGGATGCGACGACGGGCCCCTGCGTTTTGCGCCGCATAGATGTAGACACGGCCCTTTCCGGCAACTTGCGCCGGACCGCTCAGCAAACCCGACCACAATTGCAGCGCGCGTGCCGCTGGCAAAGGGACTACCGGCCCATCCCCGCCAACTCGGACGAAGCAGCGAGCACCGTGGGGAGAGAAAGGCGATCGTCGCGCGGCGGAGAATGCACGCAAGAGGGCCCATGTGCGCGAGCGCGTCACTGCGATAGTCCGACCATCACTGGTTCCGACGTGATACTCGTCCGGGCCATCTACGCGCGCGTGGAAATCGACGACAACTGAGGCGTCACTGTCCCTGAGCGCACCGCTACGTCCGTCTCGTTGATGGGCCACAGTAGTTGCACGAGCGATGTTTCGGAAACCCAACTCTGTCCAGTCCCACGTCCGGAGGAGGGAGTGCACACCTGGGGGCGACGCGTCGACGGCAAACACCTCGTCAAGGGAACGGATCATCGAATTCGGGTGTGCAGCCCATGAGATCGGAAGTTCCGCTTCGCGCGAGAGCTCCTCGATCCACGCTGCGTCGGCGTCTGTGCGCCATGCGAGTGGGACCGGGACGCACGGGGACAGGCTCGCCATCGACGCTGGCGGAACACCAGTCCGGGCAAAGAGTTGCCGCACCCGGTACCGCGTGGATCGGGAAGCGAGTCCGTGCAGAACCAACCGAACGCTCCCGGCATTCGACGGGACTGCGACGAGGCGGGGTCGACGCGCAAAGTACGTTCGACCGCGCCAGCGCGGATTGGATAGTACGTCAACGTATCCCGCCTCCACCCACGCACGAATAGCGCTCCATATTGGCTCACCTGGCGCTAGTACGCCGACCGCCTGACCGAGTGCTACAAACTCCTCCTCTGCGAGTCCTTGCCTGCGTAGGCCGATGCACGCGAGGGCCTCGACCATTTCGTCGAACCCGCGGTCGTCATCGACCGCGCGAAGATGGGGCGAGATCGATCCATCGCTTGCCAGTGGATCCGACGCAAAACCGTCGTTCCAACTCTGTGCCTCGGCCGCAATGAGGAACGCATCGATTTTGTCAGCTGTCACTATGTCCTTCAATCCGCCCTCCGCCATCCAGCGCGCGGTGTCCGAGGGCGCCTTGAATTCCTCGCCGATGACAGCTGACTCGAACGCGATGCTCCGCGTCGCTATCTCGCCAGACTCGTTCGTCGCCACAAAAAGCAGCGAGCCGCCCATAGTCTGGCGCGGGCACGGCCAACAAAAAGAACCCGGGCGGCCCGGCACGGGCACGAGTTGCTCGACCGGAGCCGGGGCGTTCACGGAGTTGCTTGTGTACCTGTACACGGAGACCGACGTCGCGTCTCGGCAGCGGACGTCCGGCAAGAGCGCCGCAGTGCCGAGGAATCCGCTCGATGTCCTGATCCCTCCGACCAATTGGATTTGCGCACCGGCTTCCACGCGCTGCAGCGCCCGCACGTTCGCGAGTTCTGGCGCCGCGATGACCGGATCGGCGAGGTCTGCGAAGTCGAAGCCCGTAACCTCCTCCCAGCCGGTCACTACGGCTTCGACCATTTGGACACTGGTCGCCGTGATCATCTTGCGAAGAGATGCAGCTTGCCGCCGATGGACCATAGCCCGGCAACGCCCTTCGCTCTCACGCGTGAGACACAACGTCCACGTGCTGCTATCGGTCGCGCGAAAGAGGAGCACGCCCTCAGTGACGGCGCGGGCTAGCGGCGTCTTTGAGACTTCTGAAAGACGGTCAGCGAGCGCCTGATTGAACA
>JANNVK010000030.1:0-25593 GCA_031414415.1 Acidobacteriota bacterium | reverse complement strand
AATCAGTTTCACCCATATAAACACTCAGTCGATAGTCTCGTAACAGACGCAATTTATAACGCTCGCCCGACCAACGTGAATAGGTGCTGATGTTAAAATTTATCTGAATTATCTCCACAACTTTGCTAAACCAAAGCTCTTGCTCAGCCTCGCGTGTGAGATATTCTTTCAGTTTTTCGTCAGCAATTTCAAATCCACTTCCCCACAATTCCTTAACATTACGAAGAATTCCGCGATCAACATAAGTATTTCGGAATATCGTCAAGGAAGGCATTGTGTGTAAATTGCCGTCGGAGTTTTTTATGTCAAGAAGCCGCAAAAGTGCGTAAAATTCTGTCGCGGTTATTTGCTCCCAAAATATCGAAAGCACTTGCAAAATCATTCGTTCATTGGGCGAAACTTTAGTTAATTTTTGTTCAAAACTGGACATAGAAATAATTACTTTGATAACCGTAAATGAAAATAAGGCTTTGAAAATAAGAAAACACAATAGCTTTCTTAAATTTTCGAAACCTTAATTATACTATTTTTGATTATTTTTAGTTCAATTTTATATAATCCTTTTTGAATAATGAACTGAACCGCTAAATTTTATTAGATTTTTTCCAATCAATTTTAAAATATAAATAGGAGTTTTTATGAACGCAAAGAAATTGGTTTTAGAAAATATTTTATTAAATAATGTGAGCCATTTTTAAAAAAAAAATTATGGTGACAAATAAAACTTAGATTCAACGGATTTTAGATTAAAAGCGTTGAGGTTTAAACTGTGTTCGTAAACCTAAAATAATTCGGCTTTATTATTTGATACTTTTTAGTATTTTTATTGAGAATATGACTTATTCGCTTTTGGAGTTTTATCGACAAGAAAAGCCGCAGGTGTAAATCTTGTTAAATGTTTACAATATTGAGTCCACTTCGAAAACCCATATTTACCGGATTCGTCCAGTATCGCGTAGCGTTAAAGATACAACTTATGCCATCTAAATCTATTTTCATAAGAACACATTGCATAATCAGATTTACTCCACAAAATTACTTAAATCGACTTTTCGAAGAAGTCTCAATATTTATAGTTTAAATTTTTGTTGGTAAAACAAATTAATAATGTTAGTTTAAGCGTGTTCTAAAATTATACTTTGGTTAAATAATAAAATGAAAAAACAATTACAGTTGACGTTTCTTTTGGTCTCAATTTTCGCTTTTAGTGGCTTTTTGACGATAGTTTCTGCACAAACTGTTGGCGGCTTTAGAGAAATTGCAAAAAATGATGTCGGTGCTTTAGCTGCTGCAAAATTTGCAATCGCAAAAAAAGCAAAAGATAATGAATCTAAGATAGTTTTAATCTCTGTTGAAAAAGCTGAAAGTCAGTTAGTTGCTGGAACTAATTTTCGAATGTGCTTAATTATTGAGGTTGAGGAAAAGGGCGAAAATGTCAGAACAGACAGACAAGTTTTAGTTCAAGTTTATCGAAATCTGAAAAATGTTTATACACTTTCAAGATGGGAAGAAAAAGAATGTGTTGAAGAAAATTAGTTTTTAGGAATAATAAACATTTAAAAAGGCAGCTCAGTCTTGATTGATTGGCTGCTATTTTAAATTTCATTTTTTATCAAAACTACTTCTTGCGTGTCACTGCCTCTGACAAGATATAATTTTTTTCCGTCAGGTGATGTTACAAACCGAACGATGTTTTCGAGATTAAAATTTGTTAGCTTTTTTGTTTTTAAGTCACTTAAATTCAAACGCCAAACGTCATTATTATTTCCTTGTAAGTCTGTATAAAGTAACGACTTACTATCAGCCGCCCATTTATATTGGTTGCTAATAACGGTTTTAACAATCTGTTTTGCATCGCTAATTTTAGTGCCATCGTATGATGCAATATAGAGCGAAGATTGAGGCACAACGCCAGTTGCAAAATCAATTGGAGCTGCTGAATAAATAATATTTTTTCCGTCTGGTGAGAGTTTTGCGAGTTGCAGATAAGTATTTTCACTGCTAATCAATTGCGTTATCAGACCCGTTTCGATGTTTATTTGCTTCAGAGTTGGAATGCTGTTATCGAGCGATTTTTCGATAAAAATAATAGTTTTCGAATCAGGCGTTATTCCGCAAATAGTTTCTTCAACTTGTGGCGTTTTTGTCAGCCGAATTTGATTTGTTCCATCGGCGTTCATTTTCCAAATTTCGTATTCACCATTTCGAAAACCTTCGAAAAAAATTAAACTTCCGTCAGTTGATAAAAAAGGATATGAATTTTTTCCATTGGCTTTTGTGAGTTGCTTTTCATTGGTGCCGTCTGCATCCATCTGCCAAATATCGCCATCATCTTGCCCGTTAATTTTGGCAAAAAGGAGTTTTCCATTTGGCAAAATTGCTATGCCTTGGTTTCCAAGTTTTTCTCTACTATTTGAACTAATTTGTCTCGATTTTCCGTTCGTTAAATCATATTCCCAAAGTCCAGAAACGGAATTTCCTTGTGCGGTAGCGATTGTTTTTCCGTCAGCAGTTATTGATGCACCGTAGTAAAAATTTGTATCTTTAGTGATTGAATCAAGGATTCCAGCTGGATAACTTAAACTATAAACTTTCGAAGTTTGTTCTTTTTCGAGAAAACCAGTAACAATCAATCCCGAACTATCATTTAGCCAAGAAAAATCGCTAATATAATTCCAAAGTTGTCCAAGTTGAGTAAATTTTCCGGTTTTAATATCAATCATTGTGATTGATCCCGAAGGTTTTCCGAGAACAACTTTTGTATCAACTTTTAGAGTTGCAATATGCTTTCCATCGGGCGAAATTTTGGGCTGAACGAAAGGCTCAGATGTTGAAAATAATTCTTTTTCTTGTCCACCATCTGAGCTAACTTCAATAATTTTATCAGCAATAGGATTGATAATATGCCGGTGAAAAATCAAACTTTTACCATCTGGACGAAATGAAACACCTGAATCGACATCAAAGGCAATTTGCTTTGGTTCGCCACCAAGAATTGGTACCCGAAAGAGGATTTGTCCGATTCCGCCTTGCGGTCGTAATGTGTAAAAAAGATAATTTCCATCGGGCGAAAATCGCAAAATAGATACAGAACTATCTTTAATCGGAATAATTTCTTTCTCGCTTCCTGTTTCAATTTGACGAAGAATTAGCTGTGAAACATTGGTCAATCGTCCTCTCGCAATGGCTAAATACTTACCATCAGGCGAAATTTCTAAAGCATCAATATTTCCAATTTTTGAAAGCGTTGAAATTTTCGGATTTGAAAATGAATTAATTAAATTTGGTTTTTGCCACAAATAATAGCTCAAAGTTGAAAGTCCGCTGATTAAAATTAATCCTAATAACGAAGCAAAAACCATTGAAGTCCGAGGTCTAGATTTCAATTTATTTTCACCTTCACTTTTATTAATTAGTTCGTGCGGATTAGATAAAATTTGGGTTTCTACAAGTTCATTGGTTGATTTAAGAGCAATTGTTTTATTTGTAAAAACCTCATTGCTCCGATTATTTAATTCATTAAAACGGCTCGGCGAAATAGAAACTTCGAGTTCATGTTCGAGTTCCATTTCCCTGCGTAAATTTTTTATATCAAGCGAAAAATCTTTTGCAGTTTGATAACGTTCTTCGCGATCTTTGCGAAGCGATTTTTTGAGAATTCTACTCAGTTCTTGCGGACAATATTCTACTTTTTCACCAATTGGAACTGGTTCTTTATGAATAATATTTGCCAAAATATCGGTCATAGTTTCGCCGTCAAAAGGCGTTTTTAGTGTCAACATTTCATATAAAGTGATGCCAAAACTCCACAAATCTGTTCTGGCATCAACCTCTTTTCCGCGTGCTTGTTCGGGCGACATATATGCTACGCTACCCATCACAACTCCGGCTTTTGTCGAAACTAATTCGCGTGTTTCGGCTTCGCTTTCAACACTCGTCGGCTTTGCGAGTCCAAAATCTAACACCTTCACAAAACCATCGCCACGAATCATTATATTTTCGGGCTTAATATCGCGATGAATAATTCCAGCTTGATGGGCAGTCGCGAGTGCGGACGCAATTTGCTCAGCAATATTGAGCGTAGAACTCAAATCGAGTGCTTTACGTTCTATTAAACTTCGTAAAGTTTCGCCTTTTATAAACTCAGTTACAATAAAAAGTTGTTCGTTTTCCGAGCCGATTTCGTAAATTGTGATGATGTTAGGGTGATTTAAAGATGAAGCAGATTTCGCCTCTAATTTAAAACGATTTACACGTTCAAGATCACAGCAAAACTCTGGAAGTAGAACTTTTATCGCGACTTCGCGATCAAGCTCTGCATCGTGAGCAAGAAAAACTTCGCCCATTCCGCCAACTCCGAGCTTCTGTTTGACTTCATATCTACCTATTTTTTTTGGCAAAACCATATGATTGGGGGTTTATATTTTAGATTTCAGATTTCAGATTTCAGATTTCAGATTTCAGATTTCAGATTTCAGATTTCAGATTTCAGATTTCAGAAAAAAAATTGTTTTCAACTAAAAATCATTATCAAGTTCAAAACTCCTAATTCTTTACTTTTTACTTTTACCTTTTTACTTTTTACTTTCTTTCACTCTTCTCTGTTTGGTTTCATTATCAACGTTTCTACTGTGGCTTTTTCGACTGCAACCTTAGTAAACGGAAACACTTGCGGTTTACCCGAATTCCAATCGCTCCACGAATCTTTCCAGTGTGGCGATTGCGGATTTCCACTTTGTCCGAGCGGAATTGCGTGGCGTGTTTCGTCCCAATTTCCCGGACTCGTAACTAAACGCATTGAAACTGATGAGCCGACATTAGGTGTAGTTCCGCTTCCGTTAATTCCAATTTGCTCAATCTTAAATTGCCCGCCAATCAACGGGACAATCGCCAAAGGATGCGGATAATTTGCTTTCCAAACACTTCCCCAAGTCCATTTCGAATTATCTGCACCGAAGCGTTTTGCAAAATTCAAACGACTTTCTCCGTCACAAGTTTTCAGGACTTCACCAAAATTTGCAAAGCCTTTCGGCAACCACAATGCAGAATTCTCACGCACAATTCGATCCAAAAGTCGCTCTCGAATAAACCAACTCGGAACAGGCGGATTGTCCGCTGCAACCTTATCAGCAGCACAATTTCGAATGACATTTACGAGCAAAGCTGCCTTTGAATCGGCTGTCATTTTACCATCCCAACCTCGCAAAACCGACAGAGTTTCGTTTGACGCATTCGCATTTTTTAGTATTTCAGTATTTAGTTTTGTTAGCGGAATACTGAAAACATCTCGCTGAATATCGCCGACATCGTTTGCTGAAACCTTTGTGTTTGACTTCAATAAATCGTAAATTCTTCTCGCACGCCAAGGTGTGGCAACATCACGAGAAATCTGCTGATATTTGTAGCTTGTGCCGACGATTCGCTGATTTGCAGTGACAATAAAACCTTCCGCCGGATTGTAAAGTTGCGGTAATTCATCAAATGGAATCATTCCAGTCCAATCACCATCAGTCGTTGAACCATTATAAGGCAAACTTCCATCGCCTGTTTTGCGAATCGGAACTCTTCCCGCCGCAATCCAACCGATGTTCCCTTTTACGTCTGCGTAAATAAAATTTTGTGTCGAACCGCCATAACGTTTCAATGAGCCTTTAAAATCTTCGAAATTCTTTGCTCGATTGAGGAAATAAAAAGCCTCAAATTCGTTGTTATCCGGATTTCTCGCCGTCCATTTTAGTGCAAATTTTTGTTTAATTTCGTCTTCGATGATTACGCCGTTTCGTGTTTCAACCACCTCAAGCGTTTCAATTTCCGTTTCAGGAGCGGTCAACACTTTGCGAACCTTAATTTGTTCTTTTCTGATCTTAGGCAACGCCCAACCCGTCGGAGTTTTGTATTCACCTTTTTCGTTAACTGTTTCTGTGTAAAGGTCTTGCACGTCTGGACCAACATTAGTTGCTCCCCAAGCAATCGACGAATTATGACCGAGAATAACGCCTGGAACTCCCGGAAATGTCACGCCAGCCGCTTGAAATGTTGGTGACGAAAGATGTGTCAAATACCAAATTCCCGGTGCCGCAGCTTGTAAATGCGGATCATTCGCAAGTAACGGTTTGCCATCGAGCGTTCGCTTGCCAGAAATCACCCAATTGTTACTGGCAGCTAGATCTTCTGCATAAAGTCCGACCATCGAAAGCGATTTTTTTCGATTTTCGACGAACTTTTCAGCCATATTCTTCGCCGTAGTCGCATTAAACTCGGGAACTTTCAGATTCTGTAATGAAGAAGCTGTTGTATCTTTCCCAAATAAAATTACATCATTAGGTGTCACGTTGTTGGTTAATTCAGCAAGTTTTGCTTTTGGAAGTTTTTGGAAACTCGCACGAATCAAATCGTTTTCCCAAGTAGAACTTAGAGCTTCAGCAAGAATTTTACCCAAACAGATTGTGTCCGTAGGTTTCCAAGCAGCTGGTTTATATTGCAAAATCTTGAATTCAGATGGCATAGTGGTCGCGTCAAGTGTTGCAATATAAGCATTTACACCTTTCGCGTAGCTTTCCAAAGCTAACTTCAATTCGGGATTCATCGACTTCAAAGTTTCTTCCGCGATACCGGAAAATCCATAACGTCGCCATTGTTTGTCTTCTTCCAAAACCTGTTTGCCAAAAATCTCAGCGAGTTCGCCACGGGAAACTCTCCGCAACAAATCCATCTGCCAAAGTCGGTCAGAAGCAGTTACATAGCCTTGCACAAAATACAAATCAGCCTCGTTTTTCGCATCAATATAAGGAATCGACCGCGAATCACGCCGGATTGTCACTTCTTGCTTCAAACCATTAATAGAAAACTGGCTCGCAGAAACTTGTCCAAAAGAGACAGATGAAATTACAGATATAAACAATAAAACTAACAAAAAACTCGGATATTTTTTCATATAAAGAAATCTTCAAAGTAAATTTAACTGCTTTAATTTAACATAAATCATAATTTTAGCTTAATCAGTTTCACTTTTTAACTCAAAACTACTAATACTTTTTGATTCGAGTTTTTATATTGATTAAGTTAATATTAAGTTGTCTTTATATATGATTTTTAGGAGATTTTAACGTGAAACTTTTCAAATTATTATTATGCTTAACAACAGTTTTTCTTTTTATCGTGGCTTGTGCTAAACAAAGTGAAATTACTACGCAAAACACTGCAAACAAATCTGTTCCAAAGGTTGAACCAATTGTCACAACTGCTCCGCCAGACGAATTTGCTGCGTCAAGAAAAATATATAAAGACCAGAATTGTGTTCGTTGTCACAAAGACGATGGCAGCGGTGGTGCAATCGAAATTGATGGCACAAAATTTAAAACGCCTGATTTACGCAGCGAAAGAATGAAAAATGCTAAAGACGAAGATTTTATTTCGATAATTGAGAATGGTGAAGAAGAAATGCCAGGTTTCAAAGATAAAATTAATCCTCAGGAAATCAAAGAAATGGTGAGATTTATCCGAAAAGAAATTCAAAGAAAATAGACTTGCGATTTTTTGCTATTTAGGTTAATTTTTAATTAGTTAAGCACCCTTAGCTCAGCTGGATAGAGTATCTGACTTCGAATCAGAGGGTCGCATGTTCGAATCATGCAGGGTGTATTAAAGAAAAATAAACTGTCCTTTAGTATTATTACTGAGGGCAGTTTTTTTATTTTGCTCAAAACTTTTAGGTTCTAAGCAATTTATCTTATCGCTCAAAGATTGTTAATATCTGTTGAAGTAGCGGGAATCTTTACGACAAAAACAACTTTGTCGAAGCCAAAAACTTGATTTTACAAACTGTGAAAAATACGATGCATTTGGTAAAAGCGACAGCGATTTGCAATCTACGGAAGGCAAACTTGATGCAAATATTGAGTCTGATATAGTTTTAACGGAAACTTTTATTTAATATGGAAATCGAAAAAACAGACAATTTGTTTGTCGAAATTAGAGAAACTATCCTTGAAGCCAGAACGCTTGCATATAAAAGCAGCAATACGATTTTACTGAATATGTATTGGGAAATCGGGCGTTTGGTGGTTGAAGATGAACAAAACGGAAAATCAAAAGCTGAATATGGCAAGGCAACGCTTAAAAATCTTGCTAAACAATTGACTTTTGAATTCGGTAAAGGCTTTGACGAAAGTAATTTACGAAATATTCGACAGTTTTATCTTGCTTTTCAAAAACGTGACGCACTGCGTCACGAATTGAGTTGGACACATTATCGAATTATTAGTCGTTTAGAATCAGAGCATCTTCGACTGCAATATATAAAACATTCAATTGATGGAAACTGGGACACACGAACTCTGCAACGAAACATTAAAACTCAATATATCGGTAGAATTTTAGACATTGAATCTAAAGCACTCACTACTCCGCAAAATTTCATTAAAGATCCTTATATTTTTGAATTTTTAGGCTTACCAACAGAAACAAAATTGACTGAAAGAAAAATTGAAACAGCTTTAATCAATCATCTGCAAACATTTTTGATGGAACTCGGCAAAGGATTTGCCTTTGTTGATCGGCAACAACATATAGTTACCGCTACTTCTGATTATTTTATTGATTTGGTGTTCTACAACTACTATCTCAAATGTTTTGTGTTGATTGATTTGAAAACCGAACAACTGACTCACGCCGCAATCGGACAAATGGATATGTATGTGCGGATGTATAACGATCTCAAAAAAGGCGAAGACGATAACCCAACAATCGGCATTATTCTCTGCACGGATCAGGATGAAACGATTGTAAAATACTCGGTTTTGGCGGAAAACGAACAACTTTTTGCAAGCAAATACAGACTTTATCTTCCGACAGAAGAGGAACTTACACGGCTGATTGAAGCTGACAGAATCCAATTTGAATTAGACGGCGAAAGCGAATAATCATAAAAAAGGAATAAACAACAACTCCAACAAATTTTCTCTGTCAAAGAAATAAAGATTATCAAATATGAAACGCGAGATTTTCCGCCAAGCGAAGGACTAGAGACGCAATCGACATTCAAACTAATTTAAAGTTGATGGAAGTTCACATTGTGGAATTGACTATATCAATAAAAACGTCGGTATAAGTTCAGATTCAAAATTGTTTCAGAGTCCAAACTAAAGCCTGGACTCTGAAATTATTTTGAATCTTTTAATTTTACTCGCCGGCAGCTTTTGTCATTGCTTTTTCTTGGAGAAGTTCTATAGCTTTTTTGAGAATTACATCTTCAAGTTTTGGTGTTTCAACTTTTGGAGTTGGTTGAGTTTCCGGTTGTTGATTTTCATTTTGATCAACCAATTCTTCAGGATTAGTTGGCTCAACTTCAAGCCGTTTGACTTCAACTGATGGTTTTACGCCAGAAGCTAATCTGTCGTCAGATAAAAATGTTTTCCCTGATGCTGAAGCCCATTTCGAAGTAGTTAAAAGCAAACCATCGCCGCCACGGAGTTTGAAAAGTTCTTGCTCTGTTCCGGCTCCAAAACTTTTTTCGCCGACAACATCGCCGCGTTGTCTGTCTAAAAAAGCTGATGCAACAACTTCAGCCGCACCTGAAGTTCCAAGATCAATTAAAACAGCAACTTTTCCGTCAAATAAAAACTTGCTTGAATCTGCGGTTAAAGTTTTCAGAATTTTGTTTTCTCTGCCAAGAACTTGTGCCAAATTTCCATCTTTAATAAACAAATTTGCAACGCTAACTGCTTCGTCTAAACTTCCGCCTGAAACTCCGCGTAAATCGAGTATTATTTTTTGGACACCTTGTTTAGTTAAATCTTGCAAGCGATTTTTAACATCTGCCGCTTCACCTGTTTCTAAACTAAAAACTTTTAGAATGCCAATTTTTCCCGCTTCAACTTTAATTTCAGACTCAGGAATTTTATAAGTTCCGCGGGTAACTTCAAGAACTTGCGGTTTGGTTCCGGCACGTAAAACTTTAAGTTTCACCTTTGTTCCAGCTTCGCCATTGAGCATTTGTCGAGCATCATAAAGCGAAATATCGCGGGTTTCTTTGTTCTCGATATATTCAATTACATCTCCGGCTTTAATTCCTGCAACTTCGGCAGGCGAACCTTTTATTGGTGCAATTACATACAAATAAGATGAAACTTGCGAAAGCTCGGCACCTATTCCAACCAAATTGCTTGATTTTTTTGCTTGAAAATCTTTTACTTGATCAGCTGTGAGATACGATGAATATGGGTCAAGTCCGTAAGCAAGTCCACGCAATGCTCCGCCGCGAACCTTTTCCATATTTGGTTCGTCAACATAATCGTTTTGAATATGTTGCAAAACGCTTTCAAAAATTCGGGCTTGAGCACCGGAATCATTAAGCGGTTGTTGTGCGGTTGATAATAGACCGCCGACGAAACCATAAATTGCAATTAAACCGGAAATTGAAACTAAGAAAATTTTACTTCTAAACGACATTTTTTAAACCTCTAATTTTGGTTGTTAAAAGACGAAATATAGTTGCCTTTCTATATTTTTGCAAAAGACAACAAGATCATAATTTAACATAATTCAAAGCTAAATACTCGCAACATTTTACATTTAACTAATTACATTTAACAATTAATATTGTGCAAGAAAAAGAAATAACTAATACCTTAATAATTTCCGATGTTTCTTTGATTCCAGCTTACGGACGGATAATTTCGCTTGATTTAGGAACAAAGAAGGTTGGTTTTGCCGTTTGCGATGAATCTCAAAACGCAATTCGTCCGTTTTCTGTTATCCAAAGAACAAATTGGAAAGCGTTTTTACTCCAAACAATCGCGATAATTGAAGAACTCGAAGCACACGCACTTGTTATCGGATTGCCATTAAATATGGACAATACTGAAAGTTCTTTCGCACCAGAAGTAAAGCGAATTGCCCGTAATTTTTCACTTTCGCTAAAAATTCCAGTTTTTTTGCAAGACGAAAGGCTGACATCGATTTATGCTGAGCGACATTTAAAAGAACAAGGTTTTTCAGAAAAAGAAATGTTAAAACGAATTGATAGCGAAGCAGCGGCAATAATTTTGCGAGACTTTCTCGAACTCAAAACCCAACTAGAAAACGAAAATTCTAATCTTGAAAAATTAAATAATGCTGTTATCACACAAGAAAAAATGTAGTTTGTCTAATGTCTAACTTGAGTTAAAATAATTTTATGAAAGATAAGTTAATCGGCACGGTGAAAGGTCCGGGCGAATTGCCTCACGAATTTCTTTTTATTACACAGGAAAATAACGAAACACGGATTGGCGAATTTGTTTTCTACACCGCGATTGACGGAAGTTTTGAACGGCAAATAATTGGGACAATCAGCGGCAGACGACTCGTCAGAAATCTTCCAGACGCGTTTTTATCTGATCCAAACACTTCGCCGAGTTCAGTTTCAACGTTAATTGGATTAGAAAAAACTCCTGAGCTTTATGAAATTACGGTTGAATCAATCGGATATTTTGACGCGAAATTTAATGATTTTGTTAATCCGCGAATTCCGCCAAATTCGGGAGATCAAGTGTTTTTGGCTTCATCGCAAACATTATCTGAAACTTTGAGTCCGAAAAAATTTGAACAACGCGGTTCGGCACACATCGGAAGTTTGCTGACGCGAAAGGAAGGTGAAGTGCCGATTATTCTTTCAATCAAAGAAATTGTCTCGACACATCTCGCGATTTTGGCTTCGACAGGCTCGGGAAAATCATATACTGCTGGCGTTTTGATTGAAGAAATGATGCGACCATATAACGGTGCGGCGGTTTTGGTTGTCGATCCGCATAGCGAATATAAAACGCTCGAAAGTATTCAAAGTAACAATCTTTTTCAGACAATTAATTACAATTCGGAAGTAAAAATTTTTCCACCAGAGCGAATAAAAGTCCGATTTTCAACGCTTACCGAAGGCGACATCAAATATCTATTGCCCGAGGGAACTTCCGACAAAATGTTGAATAATTTGTCGATTGCATTTCGACAAATGTCTGGCGGCAGAAAGAATGATAACTGGATTTTTGCCGATTTAGTTGACGCACTTCAAGAAATGCGGAACAAAAGTCAAAATGATGGCGATATGGCAAATGTTGCTTCGCTGGATGGTTTGTCGTGGCGGCTCGATAATCGTTTCGGCGACCGCAATCGAATCTTTACCAACAACGAACATATTCCGCTCAACGAACTTTATAAACCTGGCAGATGCACAGTTTTGCAACTTTCAGATATAGAACAGCACGAGCAGCAAGTGATTGTCGCAACGCTTTTGCGGCGAATAAATAAGGCTCGAATGGATGTTTTGCGTGGAAGTTCAGAGAGTGGCGAAAACTATATCGATTATCCTGTTTTCACACTTTTGGAAGAAGCTCATCGCTTCGCACCCGCAGGAGCAAGCGTTGTTTCGACCAATATTTTGAAGCAAATTTTGAGCGAAGGTAGAAAGTTTGGTGTCGGAATTGGTCTAATTACGCAACGTCCCGGGAAGCTCGATCAAGATGTTTTGTCTCAATGTATGACGCAGATTATTATGCGAATCGTTAATCCGATAGATCAACAAACGATTGCACAATCAGTCGAAGGAACCGGACGAACGATGCTTTCAGAATTACCGGCGTTGACTAAAGGACAAGCGATAATTTCGGGAGTTGCGGTTAATACGCCGGTGATGTGCCGAATTCGTCCGCGGATCACGGAACATGGTGGCGAGACGATTGATGCACCTCTGCAATGGGAAAATTGGCATTCTCCAAGCGAACGAAATAAACGCGAAATGGATAGTTCGCCGATGATTCGCTCAAATGATATGCCGATTGAGAAAATTGGCGGCGTGAAAATTTAGATAAAAGCCAAGTCGCTATTACTCCGTGTTCTGAAGTAATTTTATGGCTTCGGGCATTGATTCAACGGCTTTCAAAACTTGCGGATCTGATTCTAACAAGACTTGTTGTCCAGCTTCGCTTGAGTAATTTGCAGTTGCTATTTCTTCTCTTAACCTTGATTTTGCATAATCTAACTCGGCTTTAATGTTCTCATTTGTGAGAGCATTTTCTTTTTCTTTCGCAATAAATTCTTGAAAGGCTTCAATTAATTTATCAGTAATTACAAAATCTTCCGGTTTAAGAATTCCTTCAAATCGTTGTTTATCAACCTTATACGCATCAAAACCTGAGATTTTACCTGAGACAAGTTGACGTGTGAAAAAGAATGCAGCTTCGTTAATTTTTGAACGCACAATATTAAATGTAAGTGCTGGCGATTTTAAGTCCGGCTCAATTCCACGTCCGTTTGAAAACATTCTTCCTTTGGCGGTTTCAACCATCGGAGCTTTCGACTTCTCTTCTTCAGAGCCTACATTTTTAGTTTCGTCTTTGTGTTGCGTGTAATAATCGTAGATTGAACCGCTCGAATAATCTTTCTGAATTGAACGTCCAAAAGGCGTGTAATATCGTTGAATTGTGAGAGTTAAACCGGTTCCGCCTTGCATTGGAAAAATTTTCTGAACTAATCCTTTACCAAAACTATCACTTCCGACCAAAATTCCGCGTCCATAATCTTGAATCGCTCCGGCAACAATTTCAGAAGCTGAAGCCGAACCACCATTTATTATCACGACAATAGGCGTTTGCGTATCGCCACCGCCAATTGCTCTATATTCTTTGGAAACAGCATTTTTCCCGCGACCTTTGACTGAAACGACAGTTTGACCGCGTTCTAAATATCGGCTCGAAACTTCGATTGCTTGTGGTAAAAGTCCGCCCGGATTTCCGCGTAAATCTAACACCAATTTCTTCATTCCGAGTGTTTTTAACTGTTTAGTTGCATCGTCTAATTCGTCTGAGGTTGTTTCTTGAAAACCGCCGCTGAGTCCGATATAACCTGTATCAGCGTTGAGCATAAAGTAGTTTCTGATTGACGGAAGCGGAACACCGTCGCGAACAATTTCAAACTCGAGTGGCTTTTCAAATCCAACTCTTCCCATCTTGATTTTTACCGGAGTTCCTCTTTCGCCGCGAACATTTTTTGAAACTTCTTGGCTTGTGTAATCTTTTGCGTCTTTACCGTCAACTTCAACAAATCTGTCGCCATATCGCAAACCTGCTTTTTCCGCCGGAGTGCCGGGAACTATTGATTGGACATAAGTTCCGTCGCGATGTTGGAGAATTGTGACACCAATTCCGAAAAACCGTGAAGATTGATCTTCGAAGAGTTTTTTGAATTCAGCTTTTGTAAAAAAAGATGAATGCGGGTCAAGACTCCACAGCATTCCTTGGACAGAACTCTCCAAAACCTTCTCTTTTTCGACTGCTGTTACATAACTATTGTCAATAACTGACAAGGCTTCAACATAATCGTCGTTAATTCCCTGTTTTGTCACCACGCTCGATGCGGAAGTTGAACTCAAAGGTGTTCTGACCAAGATTCCGCCCAAAATTGCCCCGATAAATATCAACACAAACGCAAAAATTAAAAAGGTTTTCGTCATTTTTCAGCCTCTCTAAAAATATATCACAATTAGTAATTTACAATTAACACTGAACGTTTTAACATTTAATTTTCTCTGATGAAATATCAACTATCTATTATAATTCCAGCTTTCCAAGAGTCAGAAAGAATTGGAGACTCATTGCGTCAAATTCTTTTTTTCATCGAAAAAGAAAAACTTGATGCTGAAATTATTGTTGTTGACGATGGTTCGAAAGATAAGACAACAGCCGTTGCCCAACTTGCTTGTGCAGAATTTCCTCACATTTCGACGCAATGTATTCGTTATGAAGAAAATCGCGGTAAAGGATTTGCCGTTAAAACTGGACTTCTGATGGCAAGCGGCGAAATTGCAGTTTTTAGTGATGCCGATCTTTCAACCCCAATCGAAGAACTTTATAAACTAATCTTGCCAATCCAAAACGATGAATTTGATGTGACATTTGGTTCGCGTGCTTTAGATCGAAATTTGATCGGAAACCGACAACCTTGGCGACGCGAACAAGGCGGAAAAGTTTTTAATTTAATTGTCAGGCTCGCCACAAAACTTCCATTTTGGGATACACAATGCGGCTTTAAAGCATTTCGGATGAGCAAATTCAGCCCACTACTTGAGGTTATGAAAATCGACCGATTTGGTTTTGATGTCGAATTTTTATACGTGGCAAATCTCGCCAAACTAAAGCTCAAAGAAATTCCAGTCGTTTGGAATCATTGTGATGGAACAACAATTAGTGTTTTTCGTGATAGCTTAAGAATGTTTAATGAAGTGCGAGAGATTAGAAATAATACGAGTCGTGGCGTTTATGATAAGATATTAGTTCGCGAGTAACTTCCAGACAGTTTTTGTTTGGGATTTTGATTTTAAATTTTATGCAAACAATTTATCAAATAAATGCCAATGAATTGGACGAAACTTTACTGCAAAGTATCAAGGTAATGTTTAAAAATAAAGAAATTGAAATTACAGTTTCTGAACGTGACGAAACTGATTATTTGATGCGTTCACCTGCCAACCGTGACTACCTTTTGCGTGTTATTAAAGATGTCGAAAATAATCAAAACTTAATAATTCCAAGTAAATTTAATAATTGCTAATCCATTTATGAGTGCAAAACTTAACGTAAATATCGACCACGTAGCCACGATTCGCGAGGCGAGAAAAACTATTGAACCAAATCTGGTTGCGGCGGCAATGCTTTGCGAGCAAGCCGGAGCCGATGGAATTACGATTCATCTCCGCGAAGATCGGCGACACATTCAGGATCGTGATGTTTTTTTGTTGCGTGATTGTTTGACAACATATTTAAATGTCGAAATGGCGGCATCAGAAGATATGATTAAGATTGCTCTCGCCGCAAAACCTGATGCTGTGACGCTTGTTCCTGAAAATCCGGCTGAAATTACGACAACTGGCGGATTAAATGTTGTCAAAAACATCTCGGCAGTTCGGGCAGCCGTCGCTTTATTGCGTGAGCATAATATTTACACAAGTGTTTTTGTCGGACCTGAATCAAAACAAATCGAAGCCTGTCAAAAAATCGGCGTTCAACAAATTGAAATTTGCACCGCAGAATATGCCGAATTAACGCTCGGTTCGAGAGGTTTGCACGGCGAAGGAATGATGAAAGTCGCACAAGAATTGCGGCTCATACACGATGCGGCTGTTCTCGCCACGCAACTCGGTTTGAAAGTCGCTGCAGGTCATGGTTTGACTTACAGAAACATTGCAACTGTTGCTGAAATTAGCGAAATTACCGAATTTAATATTGGTCATAATATTATGGCTCGCTCAATGTTTGTCGGCATCGAACGTGCGGTCGCGGAAATGATTTTGGCAATAAATGTCTGATTTCAGATTCCAGATTTCAGACTCCAGATTTCATATTTCTTTTCTTTATTTTTGCTTTAATCACTATTTAATAACTAAAGACTAAGGACTAAGGACTACGGACTACGGACTTCACCCACTCAATTGACAATTCACCATTCACAATTAACAATTATCACTTATGGATATATTAGCTGCTCTTAATCCTCAGCAACGAAAAGCTGTCGAGAAAACTGAAGGTGCGTTGTTGGTTCTTGCAGGTGCAGGTTCGGGGAAAACTCGCGTTATTACTGTTCGAATCGCACATTTAATTTCTTCCAAAGGCGTGCAACCTTACAACATTCTTGCCGTTACATTTACCAACAAAGCTGCTGCTGAAATGCGTGAGCGTGTGAACAAATTGCTTGTCGGGCAAGAACTTCAGTCGCAACCTTTAATCTCAACCTTCCATAGTTTATGCGTTCGGATTTTGCGAACAGAAATTCAACATCTCGACGAAGGTTTCACCAAACAATTTACAATTTACGACACTGATGATTCGATAAAAGTAATCAAAGCCTGCGTCAAAGAAATTGGAATGGACGAAAAGCAACTCGCTGCTCGACAGGTTTTATCAGCGATTTCCGGTGCGAAAAATCGCGGCGAAGACCTCGAAATGTTTACCTCTAATGTTGAAAGTGGCGATGAAAAACGTGCCGCAATTGCTAAAGTTTTTGCTCTTTATGTTGATCGCTTAAAAAAATCAAACGCTCTCGACTTCGATGATTTGATGATTAAAACGGTTCGTCTGCTCAGAAAGTCAACCGAAGTTCGCACCAAATATAACAATCGTTACCGATATATTCTCGTCGATGAATATCAGGATACAAATCCTTTACAGTTTGCGTTGATCAAATATCTGACCGAAACGCAACAAAATATTTGCGTTGTGGGCGACGATGCTCAGTCGATTTACGCTTTTCGCGGTGCTGATATTGCTAACATTTTATCGTTTGAGCAACATTATCGCGGAGCACAAACCATCTTGCTTGAGCAAAATTATCGTTCGACTCAAACTATTTTGGATGTCGCCGATTCGATAATTTCGAACAATCGCGGACGCAAAGAAAAGAAACTTTGGACTGATAAAAAAGGCGGCGATATGGTTCGCTACTTTCAGGCGTTCAACTCGGATGAAGAAGGCAGATTCGTTGCGGGGAAGATTGAAAATCATCTGATGCAAGATTCCAGAATGCGGCTCGCGATTCTTTATCGGACAAATGCTCAGTCACGTATTTTCGAGGAAGCACTTCGCCGAATGCGGATAACTTACAACATTGTCGGCGGTTTTTCATTCTACGAACGTGCCGAAATTAAAGACGCAATTGCCTATCTCAAACTCTCGCTCAATCCAGCTGACGACATTGCTTTGCTACGAATTATCAACACACCAACTCGCGGACTCGGCAAAACGACGCTTGATGAATTGCAATTAAAAGCACGCGAATTTGGAATGTCGATTTCTGAAACAATCACGGTTTTAACTGATGAAAACAATCAAATGCCAAAAAACCTGACACCGCGTGCGTTAGAATCGCTCAAAACTTTCCGTAAATTACTCGAAAATTTACGACTAAAAGTTTCAGATTCGGCGACTGGCGAACGTCCCGTAACCGACGTTGTTGTCGCCGCAATTGAAGATACAGGTTATGGAAATATGCTTCGGGCAGAAAATTCGGATGAAGCCAACGCCAGACTTGAAAACTTGGAAGAACTCGTCAATGCCGCGGTCGATTATGACAAACAAGAGACGAGCGGTTTGCGAGATTTTATCGACCACGCCGCACTTTCGTCTGACACCGATAAATACGATGGACAATCAAATGTCACAATGATGACGGTTCACGCCGCCAAAGGTCTCGAATTCCCTGTTGTCTTTCTCGTTGGAATGGAAGACGGAATTTTTCCGCATTCGCGAAGTGTTAATGATCCGAAATCGCTCGAAGAAGAACGCCGTCTCGCGTATGTTGCAATCACACGTGCCGAACAATTGCTCTATGTCACACACGCGAAACTCCGACGAACTTACGGTGCCGAAATTCAAGCTGAACCATCGCAATTTCTCAACGAA
This sequence comes from Acidobacteriota bacterium, assembly GCA_031414415.1. Taxonomy (GTDB): domain Bacteria; phylum Acidobacteriota; class Blastocatellia; order Pyrinomonadales; family Pyrinomonadaceae; genus JANNVK01. Next base: position 7,168 of record JANNVK010000030.1, on the reverse strand, counting down.
ATGCCGATTGATTTAATGCAAGATATGTCTCGCGGAAGTTCTTGGCTTTCTTTTGCGAAGAGTTCGGGAGTGACAAATAACAAATATATTTCGAATGCTTTGCGGAATGAAAACCGCGTCGAAAAACCAAAAAACGTTTATTCCGGCAAGACTTACAACAACGTTGATGCAATCGCAGATTTCTTCAAACTAAAAAATGCTGACAAAACTTCGGACGAAAACTCTTCGCAACCAACAATCTCAAAGCCATCAGCTTACGACAAACTCCGTGCGATTTCTGATGCGAATCAAGCGAAACCAAAAATCCGCGAACCGGAAGGAATTGTCGCGGGAAGCCACGTTCGCCACGCAAAATACGGCAAAGGTTTGGTTTTAAGACGCGAAGGAGTTGGCGAATCAACAAAACTCACGGTCAGCTTCCCAGGTTTTGGGCAAAAAAAACTAATTGAAAAATTCGCAAATCTCGAAAAAATTTAATATTTTTATTGACTAATCTTTTGTGAATTATTAATCTTTAGCTAACATGAACACCAACACTCCTGAAATACAGTTGTATATGTTTCAAGACGGAAGTCGGCACGGTGCGGTTAAAGTTTTGAGCTCATTTCTAAATTCGCATTCGAGTGTTTCTGTTTCTAATCTTAAAAAAGATGATTCTTTTGATAAAAACACAGAATCTGCGTTGAAAAGTTTTCAAAAGCACAAGAATTTAATCCCGACCGGACGAATGGATTTAAAAACGTGGCTCGCAATTGGTGCCGAAATGGATCCGATTAGCATTAATGTTGTCTCAATAAATGACCAAACTCTGCGAGATTTATTGCAAATGGGCTATCGGTCGAGATTTCCTTTCAAGAAATTTTCGGCACGTAGCCAAAATGGATTTAGTGGAAATGTCACAAAAACCACTACAAATTTTGATACTAAATCAGCGACAGGAGATTTTTCATTTACAGTTTATGTAGCAGCATTTGCACCTTTTAATCGATTCGGTCCTCTTAATCTTTCACGAGGAGATGGAAATGCTCGTCGTTTTGGATTTGATCCTCTTAAAACTTATCGATTGCGAGCAGAATCAAAGATGGTTGCATCGCCAGGGAGTCATTCCTATCCGTGGTCAGTTACAAAAGCGGCAGAGGCGACTGATTCGTATCTAATCGTTCCTTCCAGCATTCCTGTATTCACTGGAATTAGCATACTAACTTTAAAAGAACGTAAAGAAAAATCTGAAGGAACTGTTAGCGACGAAGATACTGGCGAACAAAAACCAGAAGGATTAGTCCGGGAAGGTAATTCCATTCGATATCATTTTTGGGGTAATGATGATGCCTTTGCTCTCTGGGGAAATGATAGTTTTTTTGCTTCAGATATTGATATTCATGCTGATATTAATTTTGAATATGATTATTATACAAAACCTAATTCTTTTATCATGAGAATCTTTGGCAAAATCCTTGGAGATCAATTTCCGGCTGTTGAAACTTATGTTCTTGACCAGATTGGCAATGGAGTTATGCTTGGTGTTTTTCAAGTTAGGGAAGGTGATGGTCCTGTTCTAACGCGGGATGGAGGCAGAGGAATAATCGGGGATAAAAAATTACCAATGATCGAGATTGATGTTTCTATTATAATCGAAAATGGTTTTTTCACAGGTATTAAAAAATTTAGCAGGATAATTTCTCTTGCAGAACACAATAAGCAATTTACTGATTTATTACCTGTAAAACCTGAAGGATTCAATCAGAGATTTTCTCCTGTATTGCCAATATTTCCTCGTCCAATTCTTTTTCCATAACTATAAATGTTTCGAATGTAAAATCCACTAGAAAATAATATGAAATCACCAAAATTTATTTGTATCTTTCTTTTAATTCTACTCACGTTTTCCTGTGTAAGAGTTCCTAATCCAAGTAAGATTATTTATCTAATTCCCAGAGGTTTTACAGGTGGTGTAATAATTACTTACAACCAACCAGATGGGATTACTTCTGAAAAAACTGACGATGGGTCAATTATTTTTCGCGTTCCAAATGATGGGTTGATAAAGGTTAAAGAACCATTAAACAGAGATGCCGACTACAATTTTTCATATTTTTTCTTCAATGAGCGAGGTGATAAAACACCTATTGAATATCTTTTTCCGGAACATTACGTCAGGAACTCCGGCGATATTACTTCGAAGAGCTTTGATACAATTTCAGAAGATGAAACTAACAACCAAATTTTTGCTATTAACCACACAATACATAATTTTGGCACAGGAGAACAAAAAGTTTATATTTACAGTTTTATTATTGAAAAACCTGCAATTGCATTACAGGCTTTCCTTAAGACGCAAGATAGAATTTTTGATATTCAAATCGAACTCTCAAAAACAAATAATCTTCAATGAATCAACAAAACTAAACCCTAAAATCACAAAAATTACTTGTATTGTTCTTATATTTCGTCTTTTCTGTTTCTTTGCAAAACTTGCTTATTCTGCAAAGGTTATCTATTTGACCTCCGAAGTTGTTGAAACAAAACTTTCGCAAGACTGGTGGCTTGGAATTGAAGGTGATAGAAAATTGCCGATGATAGATATTGATGTTTCAATTATTGTTGAAAATGGTATTTTTATAAATGTTGTTAAGAATGGACGAACTATTTCATTGGATGAACACAACAAGGCTTTTACGAGTTTACCACCAATAAAAGTTGGAAAAGCTTCTGTTCGGCGATATGGCGAACCCATTCCGTCACCACATCCAACTCCAACCCCAATAAAGAACTAAATTAGAGTTAAATTAACATGTATGTATTAAAACAAATCCCAATAATTCTTATACTTTTACTAAGTATTTCTTGTTCACTATTTGCGAAACCTGTCAATATGGTTTACCTGATCCCTGAAGGTTTTACAGGTGGAGTAATTATCTATTACGATGAAATTAACGGTGTTGAACCCGAAATTCTGAAGGATGGCACAGTATTATACCGAATACCAAAAGATGGATTTCTGAAAGTAAAACCAATCACTAGCTCAGGTCCTTATGAACTTAGCTATTTTTATTTCGACGAAAAAGACAATCGTAAAGAAATTGAATATCTAGGTTCACAAAATGCAGGAAACAAAAATCATCCCAAACCAAGAAATCAAGATGAGGTTACAAACGATGAACGAGATAACGGAATTTTTGCGATGAATCATCGAAAAATAAGATTTAGTTTGTCAAAACAAGCTAATTTTGTTTACGCATTCTCCGTCGGACACCCAAAAGATTCAACCTCAATTTACGTAGATATCGATTGGCGAATGGATGAAATTAAAAAAAGTATTAATGACAGTAAACGGTTACAGGAAAAGTAATCAAATGAATAAGTTAAAACCATTTCCAATAATTCTTACACTTTTCCTAAGTATTTCATGTTCGTTATTTGCAAAGCCAATTAACATGATCTACCTGATTCCCGAAGGCTACACTGGCGGAGTATTAATTTTTTATGATGATGAAATAGGAATCACACCAGAAGAATTGGAAGACGGGACTATTCTTTATCGAATTCCTACAAATGGAGTTTTAATTGTAAAATCACTAAAAAGAGGCGGACCTTACAAGTTAAGTTATTTCTTTATTGATAATAAGGACACTCGAACCGAAATTGAGTATCTTGATTCTAAAAACAATGCCAAAGATCGTGGCAACATCAAACCACGAAATCAAGATGAAGTTACCGATAATGAGCGAGATAATGGATTTTTTGCGATGAATCATCGAAGTATTACATTTAGTATTTCAAATCGAAAAATTTCAATGCACGCCTTCTCGGTTGGACATCCGAAAGATTCCACAGCACTTTACACTGACGCTATAGACAAAGCAGACCAGATTGAAAAAGATATTTCAAAGAAAAAACTTGATTTTGAAGTCAGAATTCAATGACCAAGCCAAAACTTCAAGCGTCTTTAAGGTTGTAAAGTTTTACCTAACCAGATTTGACACTATATTTTGTTAAGTTTTCATTCTACGACATTGAATTTACTTTCCACACTGAGAAGTTTAACTACTTCCCAGTTGAATTTGCCTTCTAAGCTGATACGTTTACGTTCCACGCTAATGAGTTTGCGTTCTAGGCTGAAGAGTTTATGTTCTACGCTGATAAGTTTGCGTTCCACGCTGATAAGTCCGTTTGCGGAGATCAAATTTAAACTATACGCTGTGAGCGTGTATAAAGAAAAGGTTCGCAAAACATAGCATGTTTGCAGGCGACAGAGGTTTCTGAGGATTCCGCAAACGGACTCGAAAATTTTTGTTATCAACAACTACAGGTTTCGCAAGGCTTCACCTGTAGCTAAACTCTTTCGTCCGCAAACGGACTAGATTTAATTTATTATACCTTTAAGCAACCAAATCTTTTGAACCCGAATCTTGTATATAGCTTTACCAAATTAAAAACTGGAGATATTCCCGATGAAACTTAAATTTCTGACCTTGCTCATTTTGTGTTCACTCGCCATTCCGGCATTTGCCCAACGCCGAACAATTGCGACCGTTTCGCCGATTCGTGCCGCCGTAACCAATAACAATTCACAAGTTTTGCCGATCAAACGTGTGATTCTTTATTCAAATGGTGTCGCGTATATCGAACGTCGCGGTACTGTTTCAAACAACGCCGAAATTAACTTGCAGTTCAAACAATCGCAAGTTGACGACGTGCTCAAATCGATGGTCGTTTTAGATTTGGGACAAGGCAGAATCGGTGCCGTTTCGTATAATTCGTCCGCTCCGCCGAGTGCGAGAATGGCGGAAATTCCGTTCGGAATCGGCTCGGCTGATGTTGGCGGAATCGCCGAAGTTTTGTCGCAATTGCAAGGTGCAAAAGTCGCCGTAACATCAAGCAAAGGTGCAAGCTCGGGTTCGATATTGACAGTCGAAAAACGCACAACGCAAATCGATACAACCAAACCGCCGATTATCCAACGCTTTCTCGTCATCGCCTCGGAATCGGGCGAACTTTCAAGTTTTCCGCTCGATGATTTGAAAAGCGTCAAATTATTGGAAGAAGGAACGCGGAAAGATGTGAACGATTTTGCCGACGCGACCGCTTCTGCCCGCCGCCGCGACGCGAAAACAATTACCGTGACGAGCGAAGGTTCGGGAAACCGCGAGATGGTCGTCAGCTACATTATCGCCGCACCGATTTGGAAAACAACTTATCGAGTAGTGTTGGACGAAGCGGGAAAACCTTTTTTTCAAGGTTGGGCAATCGTCGATAACGTCAGCGACGAAGATTGGTCAAACGTCAAATTATCGTTAGTTTCAGGCTCACCGATTTCGTTTATTCAGCCGATTCAAAAGCCTATGTATCGTTATCGTCCGGTTGTTCCGATGCCGGAAGATGTTAATTTGGAACCGCAGATTTATGATGAAGAAGAAGGTGGAATGGGTGGTGGTGTAGGAACGGGTCAAGGAAGTGGAATGGGTAGTGGAAGTGGACAAGGAATTGGAAATGGAAGAAGTGATGACAGCAAAAAAAAGGCTAGGAATGAAGTATCTGGTGGCAGAGGGCAAAGCAATGTAATAACTCTTGACGGAGTAGACATTAATAATTCGATGATGTCAGGCAAAGAAACCTCCATCAGCGAAGCATTGATTAATAATAAATCTGGCGTTGACACTGCCGCAACAGGCGAAGAAATCGGCGATTTGTTTGAATATAAAATCGAACAACCGATGACAGTTTTACGCGACCGTTCGGCGTTAATCCCGATTGTGCAGACCAAAATGGACGGCGAACGAATCTCGATTTATAACGAAGCAGTTCGCAAAGATAGACCAATGGGCGGAATGCTGCTCAAAAATCTGACTAACTTAACCTTAGAAAGCGGAAGTCTGACGGTTTTAGACCGCGACGCATACGCCGGCGAAGCATTGATGGAACGTTTGAAACCGAAAGAGCAACGGCTTATTTCGTATGCGTTGGACTTGGGAACGCTGGTTACGGTTGAAGATAAAGAGGACAAAGAACCTGCGAAGTTGATAAAAGCGGTCAATGGCGTATTTGAAGTTCATTATTTTCAAAGCGACAAAAAGATTTACAAATTTGCTAATCAAACCGACCGCAAAAAAGTAATCTACGTCGAATATCCGGTCAATAAAGATTGGACACTTTCGCCCGAAACGCCAAAGCCCGACATCACCACGCAACGTTATTATCGCTTCCGTGTTGAACTCGATCCGTTTGAAAAGGAAGATTTAACTATCGCCGAACGGCAAGGAATGATGGACAGTTATCAGCTGACATCGCTGTCTTATCGTGATTTGGAATTGTTTTTAACTCGCCGATATATCGATGAAGCAACGAAGGCAAAATTGCAAAAACTGATTGATTTACGTTCGCAAATTAATCAGATAGTAAACAAATTGCAAGGCTTTGAAGATGAAGAAGAAAAAATTTCCGAAGACCAAAAACGTCTGCGTGAAAACATCGAAGCACTATCGAAAACACCTGAAGCAAAAGCGTTAATTACGCGATATATCGACAAAGTTAATGTGCAAGAAACCCGAATAGAAGCAATTACCAAGGAACGCGAAACTCTTAATACTCAAAAACTGGATTTAGAACGTCAACTTGCGATGGAGATTAGAAATTTCGAATTAAAATAAATGGCAGAAACGCGACCGTTAAGGAGCGTGTCGATCCATCTAGGTAACACGCTTCCTAACGTTCGCGTTTCTGCCGACTTACCAAAAACCGCAAAGTTTCAAATTAAACTTTGCGGTTTGTTTAAATCTAAACTTTGATAAAAATTTTCTTTCGATATAACAACCACATCAAAAATAGCCAAAATAAAATATACGCTAAAGCAAACATTAACGAAGCGTTCAAAGGCGAAGCAAGTGGTACAAAAAATGATTCATAAATCCATTTTTGACCGTTCATTTTAATTCCGGCTTCGGTTGTCCAAGCAATTCTGGCTAAAATTCGTGCGAAAATAGCTGACGCAAAATAAAGTGCAAGAGCGTTTGTCCCAAAAATTACGAACGGTTTTATCCAATTTTTATAACCTTTGATGTCAATCAACCAATAACAAATCGCCAACGCACAAAGTCCTAATCCGCCCATAAACATTACATAAGAACTCGTCCAAAGCGGTTTGTTAATCGGAAACCAAAAGTCCCAAACC
>JANNVK010000029.1:0-20181 GCA_031414415.1 Acidobacteriota bacterium | reverse complement strand
TGTTGTGGTCGATTATATGCAGTTAATGAGCGGAAGCGGTCGCCAAAATGATAACCGACAACAAGAAGTTTCAAAAATTTCGCGTGAATTAAAAGGATTAGCAAAAGAATTGCAAGTTCCGATGATTGCTCTTTCGCAATTGTCAAGAGCACCAGAAGCGAGAAACCCGCCACGTCCGCAAATGTCAGATCTCCGCGAATCTGGTTCGATTGAGCAAGATGCTGACGTGGTTACATTTATTTATCGCGAAGAATATTACAACAAAAGCGATGAAAATATGGGAATAGCCGAATTGCTGATTTCCAAGCAGAGAAACGGACCAACTGGCACAGTTAAAATGGCGTTTCTCAAAGAATTTACAAGGTTTGAAAATTATTTTGGAGAATAAGATTGGTTTCAAATTACAGATTTCAAATTCCAAATTAAAATCTAAAATCTGAAATCTGAAATCTGAAATCTGAAATCTGAAATCTGGAGTTTAAAATGAGTGAAAATTTACGTTTTCCTGTTGGTAAATTTGAAGAAGTTGTTGTTTCTAAAGAACTTAGAAAGCAATTTATTAAGACAATTGAATATTTACCAAAGCAACTTCGTGAAGCCTGCAACGGAATGACTGAGGCACAACTTGAAACAAAATATCGTCCCGATGGTTGGACGGTGAAACAAGTAATTCATCACGTTGCAGATAGTCACGCACAAAGTTTCTCGCGTTTCAAACTTGCTTTGACTGAAGATTCGCCAACGATAAAGCCTTATGACGAAGCACTTTGGGCGGAATTGCCTGATGGGAATCATGCTCCAATTGAACTGTCGCTTTCAATAATTGACGGCGTTCATGGTCGTTGGACATTGCTTTTGAACTCAATGACTGACGAAGATTTTGCCAAAAAACTCAATCATCCCGAACGCGGTTTATACGATTTAGATTATTTTCTCTCGCTTTACGATTGGCACAGCCGACATCATCTTGCACACATCTGTTTAGTGAAAAGTGAAAAGTGAAAAGTGAAAAGTGAAGATTTAATCAGAACACGGAGCGATAGCGACTTGGCATTTATTGGAAATGTGAAAAATGGAGAAATCAATTTTAAAAGTTAAAAGTTATGCTTTTGCGATAAGGGTTGTGAAGCTTTATCAATTTTTATGCGACCAAAAGCATGAATATGTTTTGAGTAAACAGGTTTTACGCTCTGGAACAGCAATCGGTGCATTAATTAGTGAAGCCGAATTTGGACAATCAAAAGCTGATTTTAGAAGTAAAATGAGCATTGCTTTGAAAGAGGCAAACGAAACAAACTATTGGTTAAACCTTTTGAAAGATACAAGTTACTTAAACGATAAATTATTTGAAAGTCTGTCTGAGGATTGTATTGAAATTATTAAAATGCTAGTTGCAACTGTTAAAACTACCAAGCAATAAACGTGAAGTTTGTTGTTTGAGATTTTTCACTATTCACTTTTCGTTATTCACTATTAGCTATGTTCCGTCCAACTTTTGCAAAAATTAATTTAGAAAATCTAGCATTCAATCTCGCTTCGGTGAAGAAATTCGTCGGGGAAGATTTGAAATACATGGCAGTTGTCAAAGCTGATGCCTATGGACACGGTGCGGTTGAATGTTCGCGAAAATTGGAGCAAGAGGGAATTGATTGGCTTGCTGTTGCCTTGCCCGAAGAAGGTTTGGAGCTTCGGAAAAATGGAATCAAAACTCCAGTATTGTGTTTAGGTAGTTTTTTTGACGGACAAGAAAATCTGATAATTGAAAACGATTTGACAACGGTAATTTTTCGTCTTGATCTCGCTGAAAAGCTAAATAATGCCGCTAAAAATCTTAATAAAATTGTTAATATTCACGTCAAAGTCGATACCGGAATGGGACGACTTGGAGTTCGGTTTGATGAAATTTTGGAGTTTGCTGAATCTCTAAAAAAACTCACAAACCTCAATGTTGACGGACTTATGACACATTTTGCGGCGGCTGATAACTTATGGGAAAATGATTTTACAAATCTCCAAATACAAAGATTTAAAGAAGTTTGTGATATTTTTTACGAAAAAGGTTTCAGACCAACATATCGAGATTTAGCAAATTCACCAGCAAGCATTGCACATCCAAATTCACTTGGAAATATGGTCAGACTTGGCGGAATTTTATACGGTCTTGGCGAAGATATTTTGCCAAAAAATATTAAAAAACCGGATTTGAAACCTGTTTTATCGCTCCAATCAAAAATTTGTTTTCTCAAAAATGTTCCAAAAGGCGAAACACTTGGTTATTCGAGAAGTTTTGTGACAGACAAAAAATCGATAATCGCCAGTGTTCCGATTGGTTATCACGATGGTTTTCCGCGTGGTCTTTCAAACTCTGGACGTGCAATTATTCGCGGACAATTTGCTTATATTGTCGGCAGAGTTTCGATGGATTGGATTTTGATTGACGTAACGCACATTTCCGAAATTGCTTTAAATGACGATGTTATTTTGATTGGTGAGCAAAATGGAAACCGTATTTCGGCGGCAGAAATTGCAGAAAAAATAGACACAATTTCTTATGAAATCACTTGCGGCATTTCGCCTCGAGTAACAAAAATTTATCAAGATTAGTTAATTATGCTTCCCGCCAAAAAGAGCGAAATTTTTCAAAAAATTTTTTCAATTTATAATCGTAATTTGATTAAACGACGATTTGCGTCACTCAAAATTGAAGGTTTTTCTAAACTTCAAAATCGTGATAAGTCTATTCCACACATAATTTACGCTAATCATTCGAGTTGGTGGGACGGACTTGTTTTGTTTCAACTTTGCCGCGAAGCGAAGATTGATTTGTATGCAATGATGGAAGAAAAACAAGTTTTAGAATATCCATTTCATCGAAAAATTGGTGCATTTTCTGTCGTTCGTGAAAATCCGAGAGACGCTTTAAAAGCAATTCGATACGCTTCAAACTTGCTAAAAGAAAATACTGAAAGATGCGTTTTAATTTTTCCGCAAGGTGAATTAGTTCCGCACGAAAAGCGTCCAATTGTTTTTTTTAATGGAATTTCACGAATAATTGAGCAAACTGAAAAATGTTTAGTAATTCCAATTGCCGTTCGCTATGAATTTTTTGGAGAATATAAGCCAGAAATTTTAATAAAAATTGGAGATGCAAAACTTTTTGAAGAATCTGCAAAATCTGCAAAATCTAAAGAACTCACACAACACCTCGAAATAGAATTGACGAGAAATCTTGACTCACTTTCGAAAAATATTGCCGAAAGAAATCTCGAAAATTATCGACAGATTATCTAGCCCAAATTAATTATTTTGTTTTTTTCGTGCTGCGGCGGCAAGTAAATTTGCTTTTGGTAAGACTTCTATCGCTTTTGCAATTTGATTGTCGTTTTGAATCAAAACTTGTTCGGCAGTTGTGTTTCCGCAATTTGCGGTTGCTAAATTAAAGCGTAAATGGAGTTTAGCGAATTCAGTTTTGGCATCAATTTTATCAGATAAATGATTCCACCCTGAGTTTTGAGCGAGAAATTTTTTGAAAGAAGTAAAAATTTCATCAGTAATGACAAAATCTGATGACTTAATTTTTGCACCAAACTTAATTGGACGTGAGACTTTGAAGTTTTCAAAACCTTGGATTCTACCATTTGAAAGTTCGTTAATGTAGAAGAATATTGGGTCAAGGAGATCAATTTCGTAAGCTCCAATGGTCGGTTTTGCGACAATTTCGTCTGGTTTGATGCCATCGCCGCCATAAACAACTCTTCCGGTAATCGTTTTTTTCGACAAATTTTCGGACGCAATTGTTTTGATTTGTTTGTGTTTATAATAATCGTAATTAGAAGTTTCGCTATAATCGCGTTGGATTAAACGTCCTGAAGGCGTGAAATATTTTGCGGTTGTCAGCGTTAAACCCGCACCAGCCGGCAATGAAATCACGCTTTGCACCAGACCTTTTCCGAAAGTGTTTTCGCCGACAATTAATGCTCGATCGTAATCTTGAAATGCACCAGCAACAATTTCTGAAGCCGAAGCACTTCCTTCGTCAACCAACAAAACCAATGGCATATTTTCCGGATTTTGATTCCGTGCTTTCCAAGTTCGGTTGTCGATTTCTGTGCGTCCGCGTTGTGTTACAACAACTTGACCATTTTGGAGAAATTTTTCTGCAACTTTAACAGCTTGTTCGACAATTCCGCCAGGATTATCGCGAATATCCAAAATTAAAGAAGTCATTCCTTGCTGACGTAAATCTTCAAGAGAAATATTTAATTCGTCAGCTGTTGTATAATTAAATCCGTTAGTAAGTGCAATGTATCCAATGTTTTGGCGAAGTAAATATGCATCGGGAATTGATGGTTGAGCAACAATATTTCTTCTGATTTCAACTAAAGAAATTGTTTTTGTCTCAGATTTTTCAACCGAAATTCTGACAATTGAGCCTTTTATTCCACGGATTTTTTCGCGAACCAAACTCGAATCTTTGCCACTCATTTTTTCGCCATTAACGGCAATAATTTTGTCGCCATAGCGAAGTCCGGCACGATAAGCGGGCGATTCCGGATAGGTTGAGGTGACATAAGTTTCGACCGAATCGCTTGTTTCAAAATTTGCAATTGCCGCACCAATTCCGATATATTCAGATTTTTGATTGGTGAGAAGTTCTTGAAACTCGGCTTGATCAAAATAATTTGAATGTGGGTCAAGTGCACGCAACATTGATGAAATTGAGGATTTTGTTATCTCAGCCAGATCAATTTTTTTTCCGCTGATGTGTTTTTCACGAATAATGCTCAAGGCTTCAGAAAAATCTTGTTTGGTAATTTCGCGTGAAATCTCATTTTCTGCAAGTTTAAATTCGTTAGGCGATGGTTTTTTTGCCGCCGAGGCTGAAAAACTTGCTCCGCGACTAATCCGAAAAGGTTCTATTTCATCAAGATTTGAAGATGTTTTTGCTGGTTTTTGTGTTTGAGCAAAAGTTGAACAAACAAATGCAACCAACAATATAATGGTGAAATAGCGATTTTTTTTCATAAAATGAATTATCCGAAAAGACTCAAAAAATGTTTATTTGGCGAATGTTACGACTTTCTCCGAGCGTTCGCAAGTCTAAAATCCTCAACCGTGTTTTGCAACAAATTTTCTATAAGTCAATGAAAGAGGTAATCGGGCAAAAATTCCAACCTTTTCTTTTGTTTTTCTGTGATGATTGATTTAGTGTAAATTGTTAGATAAAAAATTGAGGAAAATCTTTTATGCCGAAAGAAAATATCGAAAATATTTTTGCAAAAATTGTTGAAACGATTGACGTTTCAAAAGTGTTGACCGAGCCTTTAAATAGTTCGATTGAGAATCTTTTGAAACTTGCAGCTCGCTCAATGAAATCAGAAGAAGCCTCAATAATTGTTCGAGATGCAGAAAGCGGCGACATTAAATTTTTAACAGCAATCGGCAAAGTTGCAGATCAGATTATTGGTTTAAAAATGCCTGGCGGAAAGGGAATTGCAGGTTTTGTTTTTTCGACAGGGCAATCAATGGCGGTGGCTGATGTTGGGCAAGAAGATAGTTTTTACGCCGAAGTTGACAAAAAAACAGGTTATGAAACTCAGACAATTCTCGCAACACCTTTGCGTTTTAATGGAGAAGTTATCGGCGTTTTAGAGTTTATAAACCGGATTGGCGAACCGCCTTTTGAACCTTTTACGCCATTTGAAATGGACAAAGCTGCTCTTTTTGCAGATGCAATTGCTTCGCTTGTAAATGCTTTCGAGACAGCAGAATTGACTGAATGTTTGTGCGACAGATTTATTCAAGAAAAAGCTGATGTCGCATCAATTAAAGATTGGGTTAAAGATTTACGTGGAACAACTGAGCACAAAGAATTGTTAGAAATTGCAATGCTAATTCGCGAAGTTTCGAAAAAAAGTGAAGCCGACCGAAGGCTTTGCAAAGAAATACTTGAGTCATTTTTGCGTTATTCAAATGAGAATTCGGAAACAAGTTTCTTGAATTTTTAGTTTTAAGGAATAATTTTGAAACCTTCATCAATCACAAATCAAAATTTATTTTTGCCTTTTTATTACAGTGAAAACTGGGTAAATCAAACGGGCAAAGGCATTAGTGTCGCTGTAGTTGACAGTGGAATTGACACAACTCACACAGCTTTGGAAGGTAAAGTTGTCGAATCTGTTGAAGCTCAACGTGATGGAAAGCGAGTTGTTTTTGTGCGGAGTGAATCAGGCGATTCTTCGGGACACGGAACGGCTTGTGCAGGAATTATCACAAAAATTGCAAAAGACGCGGAAATTTACAGTATAAAAGTGCTTGGTTCTGAGTCTCTCGGCGACGGACAAGCATTTTTAGCGGGCATTGAATATGCCATAAAACGAAACTTTCGAATCATTAATCTTTCACTTGGAACAACAAAACCGCAATATTTTGCTCCACTTCATGATTTGCTTGATCGGGCTTATCACGCTGGTTGCATTGTAGTTGCGGCGGCAAACAACCTTCCACAACCGAGTTTTCCGTCAATTTTTTCCTCATCGCTAATTTCTGTCAGCAAACACGAAGAAACTGATCCATTCAAATTTAGTTTTAATTATGGAGATGTAATTGAGTTAACTTCTTGCGGTGTAAATGTAAAAACGGCTTGGCTTGGCGGTGGTTTTAAAAGTTTAACTGGAAACAGTTTTGCTTGTCCGCACATTGTCGGAATAATTGCTTTGATTCTTGAAGAAAATCCAAATTTGACACCTTTTCAAGTAAAATCCATTTTATTTGAAATTGCTAAAAGAAATATTGAAAACAAAACGGTTTAACCTAAGTTTTTTTCTGCAAATTCCCAGTTCAAAAGTTTATCAATGACTGCATCAACATAAGCCGCTCGGCGATTTTGATAATCAAGATAATAAGCGTGTTCCCAAACATCAATCGTCAACAATGGCTTGAGTTTCATCGTCAAAGGAGTGTCGCCATCTTCGGTTTTTATCACCGAAAGTTTGCCTTTTTTATCTTCAACCAACCAACTCCAGCCAGTTCCAAAAGTTGTCACCGAAGCCTCAGCCAATTGTTTGCGAAAATTGTCATAATCGCCGAATGAATCTTTAATTTTATCGAGCATTTTTCCGGTCGGTTTGCCGCCGCCATTTGCTTTTAGCGAATTCCAATAAAAGGTATGATTCCAAACCTGAGCCGCCATATTAAAAAGACTTGGCGAATTTAAATTGTCTTTTTCTTTAGATTTTGCACGAATGATTTCCTCAAGACTCGCTTCCGCAAGTGCAGTTCCGGCGGTGAGTTTATTGACCGGATCAAAGTAGCCTTTATGATGTTTGTTGTAATGAATATTGACAGTTTGAGCAGAAATAATCGGTGCGAGTGCATCTTCGGCATAAGGCAAAGCGGGAAAAATACGTGGCGAAGCCTTTCCGATAATTGACGGAAAACCTGCGACAATCCCGGTTCCAATTGATAAAGCGATAAATTCTCTGCGGTTAATAATACTCATAAATACAATAATAACAATCTGAAAAAAAATTACAATTATTTGCATTCAAATTTGTTAGTATCGTCTAATTTAAACATGCAAACGGAACAAATGTTGCTTGATTTCGTATTTGAGGTTAGACTTCAATTTCAATATTTAAAGTTTGTGAGGAAATATTATGGAAACAAATTACGTTGAATATAATCAATCAGTTGCCGAATCAACTCCGGCATTGCGTGCTTCATTTATTCGCAAAACTTATCTGCATTTAGCTTTCGCAATTTTGGCTTTTATCGGTGTTGAGTTTGCTCTGTTTTCGAGCGGAATTGCTCAATCAATTGCGAAAGTTTTGTCTGGCGGCGGATTCACTTGGTTCATCGTTTTAGCCGCATTTATGGGCATTTCGATGTTGGCTAATTCGTGGACTAACTCGCAAAAATCAAGTTCAATGCAATATCTCGGTCTCGGGCTTTACGTTTTAGCTGAGGCGATAATCTTCGTTCCATTGCTTTACATGGCAACTTATTATGGCGGCGAAGACGTTGTGATGAAAGCCGGAATGCTGACGTTTGCTCTCTTTTTAGGAATTACATCGGTCGCATTTATCACGCGTCAAGATTTTTCGTTTCTCGGTCCAATCGTTGCAATTGGAGGATTTGTGGCACTCGGATTTATCCTTGTAAGTATGGTTTTTGGATTTTCGCTCGGTAATGTTTTTGCATTCGTGATGGTTGCATTTGCCGCAACAGCTATTTTATACAGCACATCAAATGTGATGCATAAATATCATCACACCCAACACGTAGCTGCTTCTTTGACATTATTTGCCGGAATTGCTTTGCTGTTTTGGTATATTTTGACGATTTTTAATTCGTCTGATGACTAGAAAATTAGTAGGTTTTTCGCAAAAAAGAGGCGTTGATATTTCGCCTCTTTTTTTATTTGTATTTTAGTGTTTTTCAAATTGATTTCATTTTCGAATCACTTTTGATTCTCATTTTTTTTCTTGTAATTGGAGTTTAGCTTTATCAATTCTCTTTTTTAAATAGTCTTCTCCGCGAGGAGCAATCTTGATGAATTTGTCGAAATCTAGTTGTGCATCAGCATCACGACCAAGTAATAAATATGCAATTCCTCGATCTGCATAATGCGTCGGCACGATTGGCATAAGGCGAATTGCAGTATTCAAATCTGATAAAGCACCTTGGAGATTTCCCAAGCTGAGTAAAATTTTTCCACGCAATCCAATTGGATAAAAATCAGATTTGTTAATTTTGATTGATTTTTCAACATTCAACAATGCTAATTCGACTTGACCATTTTTCTCTAGCAATTGAGCAAGATTAGCGTAAGCAAGTGAGATGTTGAGGATTCTTTCATGTTGGCGAAGTTGTTTTTCTGATTCCTCAGGTGAGTTAGAATCGCCGGAACTCTTCATCATTTGTCCGCTAATAAAACTCTGACTCTTTTCATTTTTGGATTTCTCGTCTTCAATAGTTACAATCAGACCAGTTGGCTCCATTTTCGAAGTTGGAAGATTTCCGTGACGTTTTCCTTCATAAATATCAAGAAATACTTGAAGAGTTTCTATCGCCTCGACATCTTTATCTGTTTGACCAAGGATTGAGGCAAGAGAAACGTGTGCTTGAGCCGAAGTCGGATTAAGTCCGATTGCGATTTTAAGATCATCAATCGCTCCATCAAAATCGCTTAATGTCCTTTTCACATCGGCTCTACCGATATAAGCCTTATCAACTTTGTAACCATTTGCAATTGCTGAATCAAAATCACGCAAAGCACCTTCGGAATCTCTCAAAAATGTTTTGAAATATGCACGTTGAGAGTAAATCTGTGCCTCAGGTTTAATTTCTATTACTTTATCAAGATCGGCAATTGCACTCGGAATATCTTTGTTAAAAAGATGGAGATTCGCACGCATTCTGTATGCTTCAAGCAAATCTTTTTTCTTTTCAATAGCCTTGTTCAAAACTGCAATTGCACCTTTAATATCGCCGCGATTCATAAACTTTGCTGCTTCACGAGTCGTATCTGTTGAATTTTGTGCAAATAATGATAATACGAAAATAGTTGATGAAACTATTATAGAAAATATAAGTTGATTTTTTTTCATGAGAACTCCAAATAAAACTTGAAAAGTAAAAGGCGAAAACTATGAAATGAAAATAGCATAGTTTTCGCCAATTTGAAATGAAAAGTGTTACTGACTAAATCGAAGCCGCAATCGCATCATCAAAAATATCCAACGCAACATCGACATTTTCCTTTGTCAAAATAAGTGGTGGTGACCAACGAATTGTTGAATTTCCGCAACCTAAAATAATCAGTCCGCGATTGAAACATTCCATTTCAATTTTGTCGCGAAGTGTCGGATTTGGAGTTTTCGAAGCTCTATCTTCAACAAACTCAATGCCAATCATCAAACCTAGCCCGCGAACATCGCCGATACATTCATATTTTTCTTGCAGTTTTCGTAAACCACCTTGCAAATAATCGCCGACAACTTGTGCATTTTCGACCAAGCCACCTTGCAATAATTCAATTGTTTTCAAAGCCGATGCGATACAAACCGGATTTCCGCCAAATGTTGAAGCGTGAGCTCCTTTGTGCCACGTCATCAAATCTGCACGGGCAACGCAAGCACCAATCGGAAGCCCTGAACCGATGCCTTTTGCGATGCAAACAATATCCGCTTCGATTCCATAATGTTCAGTTGCAAACATCTTCCCGGTTCGCCCCATTCCACTTTGAACTTCATCCACAATCAGCAAAATCCCGTGTTTATCGCAGATTTCGCGAATCGCTTTCATAAATTCAATCGGTGCCGGAACGTATCCGCCTTCGCCTTGAACGGCTTCAATCACGATTGCCGCAACTTCTTCGGGCGGTGTTGTCGTCTGAAAAAGTCGATTTTCAATCCATTTAATTGTTCCGAGACAACAAGTTCCGTCATCGCACTTTCCTTTTTCAAAAGGACATTGATAGCAATTTGGATATGGAACGTGCGTTACGTCTAAAACTTGTCGGGCAAAACCTAAACGTTGTGCTTTTTTTGATGACGTTAACGACAATGCACCGAGCGTTCTGCCGTGAAACGAACCGAAAAATGAGATAAATTTTTGACGTTTAGTCGCAAACATCGCGAGTTTCAAAGCAGTTTCAACTGCTTCGGCACCCGAATTTGCAAAATGCGTTTTGGTCGGCGATTTGACAGGCACAATCTCGTCGAGCTTTTTGCCGAGTTCTGGCATCTGTTTGTAATAATAATCCGTGCCGCACATATGGATTAAAGTCTGTGTTTGCTTCGTGATAGCTTCAACAATTTCGGGATGGCAATGTCCGGTTGAGCAAACTGCAACACCAGCGTTGCAATCGAGAAACACATTTTCGTCAGCGTCTTCAATCCAAACTCCGTAGCCGCGTTCGGCGACTAATTTGTAATCGGGACGCGGATAACTTGGTGTCACATATTGTGCATCAGCTGCGATAATCGCCCGACCTTTCGGTCCTGGAAGTTCAGTTTTGATAATCGGTTTTTGTAATTCTTTTGTCGGTGTCATTATATTTTTCCTTAATTTTGGTAGTGAATAAAAGGCAGAAACTCGACCATTATTGAGCGTGTTGCTTCGATAATATCAAACTTTGTTTCTGCGAAATGTTTACGAATAAAAACGGAAAAACTAATCGCCGGCAAAAAGACTCGGGCGACGAATATTAGGACAAAGTTTTGAAATAGAACGTGCAGTCATATCGAATGGTTAGAGGTTACCAAAATATCCAACAATTTCCAAATAATCTTCAAGACGATTTTCCTAAAAATAGCTTTAATTTTTAGCTTGATTAATTGAGATGTGCTTCGCATTGAATCGATTTTTCTTCGATTGTTGATATTAATTGTTTGGTATCAGCGTTGGAATTCGGCATTTGGTGCAGTTCGTATAAGGCTTTTTGATAATAAAGAATTGCGTTTTTTAACTCGGTGCGATTGTTTGTTTTTACTGTTTTGGTTTCCGTTTCAAATTTCGCGTAAACATCACCGATTGCCGCATAAATTCCGGCTGATTGGTTGATCAAATTAAACTCGTTCGGCTTTTTTTGCCGTAATTCTTCAAGGTTTTTTGCCCATTCGGAATAAACGTTGACAGCTTCTTTTGATTCTTTGATTCGGGCGAAAAACTCTGCCGCCAATCCGAATGTTTCAAAGCCGTATTGAATTGAACCCGCACGGTCGCTGTTTTCCAAGATACATTCACGCTCTAACGCCAAGCCGCGTTTGACCGTTTCGATTGCTTGCTTCGTTTCGCCGACATTGTGCAAAGCCTTTCCGACTCTGATTTCATAAACTGCTTTGGCTCGTTTAAGTTCCCTTAATGAAGGATTTTTGTTCGCGGCTTCGTCAATAAGACGCAACGAATATTGATAGTTTTGCAACGCACTTTGAAAATCGCCGAGTTTTTCAAAAGCTAAGGCAAGCCGCCGATGCGAACTGGAGATATTCCGCAGAGCTTGCAGCAAAGTCGGATTTTCTCGCCAAACTGTTTCGGCAATTTCGCCAGCAATACGATTGCTTTCTGCCGAGTTTTGCCAATTTTCCAAACTTGCATATATCTCGCCCAACCAAATATATTTCTGAGATAACTCGATTTTTTCCTGCGGAGTTCGGGCGGAATTTTTACTCGAAATAATTGCCGGTTCAATCAATTGCAAGGCATTTTTATAATCGCTTCCGGCTTCTTCGCGTCGCTTCAATTTATCAAACATTTCACCGCGAGTTTGATAAGTTCCGGCTAGTTTAAACAAATCCTCGGCACTTTCGGGGTTAGCGGCAACAATTTCACGCTGTAAACTTTGTATTTCATCCAGCACTTCAAGCCAACGCTCTACGCCTTCGCGGTGCAAAAGTATTTCGCCGACTTTAGCTTTTGCTTCGACTAAATCGCGTTTCACTTTTACGTCATTCGGGATAAGTTTAACTCTTCGCCGTTCAATTTCAACGGCTTTTTCAAAACTTTGCAACGCAGAATCTGTGTCGTTCAAAGTGGAATCTTGAACGTTCCCCAGTTTGATGTAAGCATCCGCGAGTTCGCCAAGCAGAACAACATCTTCGCTTTCTTCTTTTGCCAGATTATCCAAATAAATCAGCGTATTTTCGGCTAAATCTTTTTGAATCTGTCCGGTTCCGGAGTTTGTCCCGAGCGATTCAAAAACATCGGTCATCAAAAATTTGGACAGTTTCCGGCTTTCATTAAAACGACGTTCGGCTTTTTCGCGTTCGATATTTGCCCGATATGCTTGCCAACCGGTTGTTGTAATTCCCGACAACAGCGACAGGAAAATCAGCAAACCTGCCGCCACGCCGAAACGATGTCGCCGAATAAATTTGTCGGTTCGATAAATGAACGTATCGGCTCGTGCCGTGATCGGTAAATTTGCCGAATGCCGCCGAATATCTTCACTAAATTCCTGCACGGAACTGTATCGCCGTTCGGGTTCTTTGCGTAAGGCTTTGAGGATGATGTTATCGAGGTCTCCTCTCAGTTGCGACGCGGAGAAAGGGAGACGCGGGGACGCGGAGATGTTTGACTTATCATCTGAGTTTATTGATTCGGAAACGTCTCCCCACGTCTCAGCGACTCCACGTCTCCGTGTCGCAACTTCGCTCGGCTTAGCAGGTTCTTCGGTTAAAATAATATTGGCGACATCTTGCGGCATTCGGCTTTCGATTTTGTAAGGTCTTTCGCCGCTCAAAAGTTCGTATAAAACTACGCCCAAACTATAAACATCGCTTGCGGTTGTGATTGCAGAGCCATTAATTTGTTCGGGTGAAGCGTATTTTGGTGTCATCAAACGAAGCATTGTGGCGGTTGGTTCAACGGTTTCCAGCGACCAATCGGGATTCAACAGTTTGGCAATTCCGAAATCGAGCAGTTTCGGCGTTCCGTCGTTTGTAACCAGAATATTTGAAGGTTTAATATCGCGGTGAACAATCAGATTTTGATGAGCGTAAGTAACTGCCGAACAAACTTTGCGAAATAATTCCAGCCGTTCCGCAATCGAAAATTGATGAGAATCGCAAAATTTTGTGATCGGTTCGCCTTCGATATATTCCATCACGAGATACGGCAAACCGTCTGAGGTCGAACCGCCGTCAATCAAATTGGCGATATACGGATTTTCGAGCGATGCCAAAATTTTGCGTTCCAACACAAAACGCTTGAGAACGGCGGTCGTGTCCATTCCGCGTTTTATCAATTTTACAGCTACTTTTTTGTCGAAAGATTCGTTGTGTTTGGCGGCAAGATACACCGTTCCCATTCCGCCGTGTCCGATTTCTTTCAAGATTTTATAATCGTCGATTTGTTTGCCGATATAAAAATCCGGTTCATTTTCGTCGATTAAACCAACCTCGACAATCGCGGATGCGGCAATAAAATTCTCGGCGTTTTCGTGAGCATTTAAAAGATTTCGGACTTTGTTGAGCGTGTTTTCGTCGCATTTTGCAAACACCGCCGGACGTTCATTTTCGGGCAAATCAATTGTCGCGTTAAATACTTCTTTAATTTTTCCCCATTCCGATTGGTTCATATTTTGACCTGAACATTACGCGAAAAAAAGAAACAAATCGGCTCAATTTCCGTTAATTTTTTCATACAGCCAAGCTCGTGCCATCACCCATTCTCGCTTGACCGTTGCGGGCGAAATTTTCAAAACTTCGGCAGTTTCTTCAATCGTCAAACCGCCGAAATACCTGAGTTCAACCACCTTTGCTTGTTGCGAATCAAATTGTTCGAGTTCCTGCAAAGCCATATCCAATTCAATCAGATTTTGATTGGCGTTAATCGAAATTTCACCAATATCTTCAAGAAAAACTTTCTCGCCGTTACCGCGTTTTTCGGCATTATGTCGGCGAGCATTATCAAGCAGAATCCGCCGCATCAAGGTTGCCGAAAGAGCGAAAAATTGTGAACGATTTTCAAAGTTGACAGTCTTTTGGTCAATCAATTTCAAGTATGCTTCGTGAACAAGTGCGGTGGTTTGAAGCGTTAAATCTTGCCGTTCGCTCCGCAAATAACTGTGTGCCAGCCGACGCAATTCTTGATAGACAAGCGGCAGAAGTTCGTCTAAAACCTCTTTGTTGCCGTTTGTATAATCTTCAAACAGTTTGGTGATTTCGCTCATTTAATAAAAAGAAACTTTGAGCCGATTTTACTCTTGTTTCCGCGTAATAAACAAAGGAAAAATTTGAATTCCGCAATATGGAGAAGAATTTTATGAAAAAATCGGGTGTCTTTATCGCAGTATTATTTTTTATGCTGAGTTTTACCGCTGTTGAAAATCAAGCCGCAACTTTAACCGTAACTAATAAAAACGACAATGGCGGCGGCAGTTTGCGGCAAACAATTTTTTTCGCAAACAACGGCGACACGATAATTTTTGCCGCAAATTTGAGCGGCTCGATTGTTTTATCAACCGAAATCGTCATCAATAAACACCTGACGATTAACGGTCCGGGTTCGCATATTCTCGGAATAGAAGGAAGAAACGACGGGCTTGACGGTCGAGTTTTTCATATTTCGGGAGGTTTTGTAACAATTTCGAGTTTGCGAATTTCAAAAGGTTTTTTATCGGGGACAGGCATTTCGGGATTTGGTGGCGGAGTATTGGTTGATGGCGGAAATTTGACGATTAACAACTGTCTGATTAGTGAAAATTCCGCACTTGCCGGCGGCGGAGCAGTAGTTGATCCCGGCGGAACTTTAACGATTACAAATTCGACGCTGTCTGGGAACTTCGCCAACGGCGGCGGCGGCGTTGGAAATGGGGGCGGTTCGCTCAGTTTGATAAATACGCTCATCATAAGCAATGAATCTCCGAACGGTGCCGTGGCACTGGGAGGCGGCGTGAACTCTATTTTGAATTGCACGATCACCAAAAACGGTGTTCCTCAACCGACAGCAGCGAATATCAGCGGTTTGGATATTGGCTTACATGTTCCGGTTAGTTTAAAGAACACGATTATTGCCGGAAACAATCCGCCTGCATTTTCGCCCTTTCTGGGTGTGGTGCGGATAGATGTTGCGGGACAAGTAAATTCGTTGGGCAATAATTTAATCGGTGTTTCGGCGGGCAGTTTCGGTTATATCGCATCCGATCTGCTTGATGTTAATCCGATGCTGGGAAACCTTGCAAATCACGGCGGCGGAACTTTTACGGTTTCGCTGCTTCCGGGAAGTCCGGCGATTGACGGCGGAAGTAACGTGAACGCACCTGCCACCGATCAACGCGGAGTGGCACGTCCGCAAGGTTTGGCGGTTGACATCGGTTCTTATGAATCAGGCGTTAATCCGACGATTTTCGGCAAAATTGCTTTTGTGAGAGCCGGAACTAATTCGGATATTTTTTCGATGAATCCGAACGGCACGAATCAAACGAATCTGACTAACAATCCGGCTTTTGACAGTCAGCCGAATTGGTCGCCCGACGGTTCGAAAATCGTTTTCATCAGCGACCGTTCGAGTTTCGGTTCGACCGAAATTTACACAATGAACGCGAACGGTTCAAATCCTGCTCGGCTGACAACAAATTCTGTCAACGATGAAACTCCGGCGTGGTCGCCTGACGGTGCAAAAATCGCTTTCGCCCGAAGCGGTCAGTTGTTTGTGATGAATGCCGACGGCACGAACGTCATTCAAGTAACTGCCAGTGCTTCGCCCGGCATCAAACTACATCCTTCGTGGTCGCCCGATGGGACACAGCTTGTTTTTAGTCGAAATATGGGTTTCGGAAATGTTGGAATTGCCGTCATTAGTTCTGACTGTAACGATTGCACCGCCGGAATAAGACTCTTGAACAACGGATTGCCGACCGATAATTTCGAGCCGGTTTGGGCAATTGACGGCACGATTGCTTTCAGCAACGATCAAATTGATTTTGCCGATCACAGCCAACCGCATACTTATCTGCTTGATGAATATGAAGTTTCTGTTCCTCCGCGTCAGCTCGTCAGCTTTGATGATCCCTACTTTTTTTCTCCCGCTTGGTCGCCTGACGGAACAAAACTCATTTATTTATCAAGTTCCGCCGGACTTTCGACCATCAACGCCGACGGCACAAATCCGACATCGCTCGGAATTAGCGGAAACAATTCTCTGCCGCATTGGGGCGGAGCAAATTCGCCGAGCGGCACAAATGTAACAGCAATTTCCGGCACGACTTCGATTACTTTTTCGGGCGTTTCAATTTCGGGAACAACAACCGTCGTGCCGATTGACCCGACAACTGCCGGAAATGTGCCGAGCGGTTATTCTTTGGGTGCCGGCTTTCCCGCTTTTGAAATAACGACAACGGCAGCTTTTACCGCACCGATTACCGTTTGTGTGCAAGTTCCAAGTGTTACGGACGTTGTAACTTTTAACCGACTGACACTTTTACACGGCGAAGGCGGAGTTTTAGTTGACCGCACATCAAGCCGAAATTTTGCGACGAAAACGATTTGTGCAATTGTAAACTCGCTTTCGCCGTTCGTTGTTGCCCGAAGTCTTGCTCCGACTGCTGCGAGTGTTATTGTCAGCGGACGAGTTTCCGCTTCAAACGGCAGAGGAATTTCCAGAGTCAGAATGTCAATTACCGACCAAAACGGCGAAATTCGGTTTGCGGTAACAAATTCGTTCGGCTTTTATCGTTTTACCGAACTTTCCGCCGGAGAAACTTACATTATCGCCGCATCGCACAAACGCTATCAATTTAATTCCCAAGTTATAACCGTTTCCGAAGACCTTCAAGGCATAGACTTTACGGCTGAACCGTAACTTTAAGAGGAGAAATTATTATGAAAAAAACTTTGCTTATTATTTGCACAATTTTATTGACGCTGAATTTTACGGCTTCGGCTCAGACCGGTCTGACAATCAAGAAAAAAAGTTCGATGAAGTTTCCGGGAATGCCCGAAATGCCAAAAATGCCGCCGGGAATGAAAAATCCGATGGATGCGATGAATAATCGGAAATCAACGGTTTATATCAAAGGCTCGCGGATGCGAACAGATATGATTGTTGACCAACAAGACGGCAAAGCTCCGACGATTTTCACGAATATTAATCAAACCGACAAAAAACAGATGATTTCATATAGCAGCAAAGAGAAAAAGTATTATGTAACTTCAATTATTCCGCCAACTTCGGAAAACACTAAAAATGCTAAAAAAGGCGGCGTTGTTACCGTTACCGGAAGCGTTACAGATACGGGCGAACGGGCAACATTATTCGGCTTTAAGGCACGTCATCTGAAAGAAACCGTCACGATGACACCGTCAAAAGGTGCTTGTATGAAAGAGACAATCCGTTATGAAGTTGAAGGTTGGTATGCGGATTATGACAAATTTTTATGTCCGATAACACGACCGAAGCAGGAATATCAGACTGACACAAACTGTTTCGATGATTTCGATTTTCAAACAAAAGGCGGTATTGCGGGTATTGCTTTGAAAGAAGTCAAGAAAATTACGATGCAGGGACAGGCAATTATTATAGAAGAAGAAGCGACGGAAATTTTGAAAACTCCGCTTGCCGATTCGCTGTTTGAACCGCCGACCGATTATAAAGCCGCCAATACGCTTAAGAAAGTTGAAGATAATTCGCCGGGCAATTCGTCAAGCAAAAATCAAACAGTTCCAAAATCAAAAATTCCCGTAAATAATCCGCCCCCAACCTTCGGTCTTCCGCAAGCAGGTATTGAAAAATCCGGTTCAACCGCTAAAAAAACAAATATGATTCGCATTGGAATAGCTAAACCGAAAGTAGTAACGCCCGACAGCAAAAAAGACCCGAACGCAGGCAGCGATATTGCAACCGCAAGTACCAATTCTTTGGCTGAATCACTTAAAAGTGAAAATGTTGAAACGATTATTTTAGAAACCGATTTTCCCGAAAATGAGTGCAAAGAAAAAGGTTGCGACTATATTTTTTATGCCAATATCACGCAAAAACGCGGTGGCGGCGGAATGTTCAAATCAATGATTGTAATGGGAGTAGTAACGGCGGCAAGCGTAATGGTTCCGGGAATCGGCGGAATGATTGCGACAACGGCGGCAAGTCAGGTTATGAATCAGACAATGGGTAAAACTGCCAAAGCCAAAGATGAATTTACGTTCGATTATAAAGTTGTCGGATTAGATAAATCTGTGCTGACGCAAGCAGTTACAAAAAGTAAAATCGAGAAAGACGGCGATGATGTAATGACTCCGCAGATTCAGCAAGCGTCGAAAATCGTTTTAGAAAAAATTAAAAAGTAAGGAGTAAATTATGAATTTTATAACATCGAAAATTAGTTTGGGCTTATTATATCTAATCATCTTAATTGGGATTTTTGGTTTCGTAACAACTGTATCGGCACAGGAACCGATACCGAAAGGAACACCGCGATGCACATCAACTGTGGAAAAAATCTATTTTGTTGATTCGGGAAAATCGGTAACGATAGTTCATCCGGGCAGCAACGGCGGTAATGGCTATCAATTGAATATTATCGGAAAAAATGTTGATAAATTTGAAGTCGTGCAGGAAAACTATATGACTTCGGTCGGAGTCATACCCAATTATACGAACAGCACATCAGCAAAATGGCAAATCTTTTTTGCTCCGAATATGGGACAAGTTATTTCCAGTATCAGGATGAAAAGCAAATGCGGCAGCACTGAAACCAAAGTGTATCAGTTGACGGAAAGTGTCACGCTTCTGGATCAATAGAATTGAAGACATAACCATCTGAAGCTATTTCTTTGGATAGTTATGTCTGGAGTAAGCGGGAAATTTTTATGAAAAAAACCTTGTGTTTTTATTTGGAATCGTAATTTTAAGTTTGCTGACGGCAAACTTTGTCACTGCACAAGACAAAAGTATCAGAGATGTGAAAGGGCGAAAACTTGTTTTGAAAGGCGAAGTAAGCAATCAAAAAGACCGCACATTTTTTTTCAAAGCGAAAAAAGGTCAAAGTTTCACGATCAAACTAGCGGGGCGAGATGCAGTTTTTATTCTTGCCGCCCAACATAAATTCGATTCCGAAAATTTTACTGAAGAAACAAAATCGTGGTCGGGAAAATTACCGCAAGCAGATTCGGGCGAATATGCGATTAGGCTCAGTTCAAATTACAAAGTGGCGAGCTTTTTATTGGAAATTACGCTCAAATAACCGGAGAAAGTATTTATGAAAGTCAGATTAAGTTTAGTTTTGTTTATCATTTCGACATTGATGACCGTCAATAGTTTCGCTCAAGAATTTACTTTGACAACTACGCCAACCAATACTGTTGCGTCTAAATCAACCATCGAAATGATGGGACTTGTCAATAATCCGAATGCAATTATTGTCGCAACACCGCTTGGCGATACGGCAACTCTGAATCCGCATCCGCTTGGGGCGTGGTATTACAATGGCAAGTGGAATATTTTTAATACCGACCACGCGACAATGCAGTCAGGGTTAAAATTCAAATTAGAAGTTTTTTTAAAACCCAATGCGAATCATTTTTTGCACATCATCACCAGAGAAAATCTTGACGATCAAGGTTCGTATATTGATAATCCGCTCATCAATAATAATCCGAAGGCACAAATCAAAATTTTACAAAATTATGCACCGGATAATCGTCCGCCATACAATTTGAATAAATTTGAGGCAAAGGCTTT
>JANNVK010000028.1:0-54613 GCA_031414415.1 Acidobacteriota bacterium | reverse complement strand
CTGCAATCTCTAAATCAGTTTTCCGTTTTTTTTCCAACAATAATTTAAGTTCTTCTTCAATTTTCATTTTGTCATCTCAACCAAATCCCACAAATTACCGTATAAATCCGCAAAAACCGCCACAATTCCGTAATCTTCCGTTTTCGGTTCGCGGACAAATTTTACGCCTTTGGCGGTAAAATCTTTGTAATCCCGCCAAAAATCGTCGGTTTCTAAAAACAAAAAAACGCGTCCGCCGGTTTGGTTTCCGATTCGGCTTTTTTGTTCATCGCCGACACCTTTTGCGAGCAAAATTTGGCAACCTAATGAACCTTTCGGTGCGACTAAAACCCAACGTTTTGTTTCAGATTGCCGTTCATCTTTAATCAACGTAAAGCCGAGTTTTTCTGTGTAAAATTTGATTGCTTCGTCATAATCTGCGACGACAATTGCGAGATGTGCGATTCTTTGTTTCATTATTTTTTAGTTTGAAAAATCATCGTCAGCAACCTTGGTATTTGAGTTTTATCGTTATCATCAAACCATTCTTTGAGTTCAATACAATCAAAATTATTGTTTTTTGCAACTTCGAAAAACTCGGAAACATTATGAACAAAACATTCGAGTTCAAATGTGCTGTTATCAAACTCAAATCTCGCTTTTGTTCCGGTGTATTGCTTGAAAGGATGTAATTCGCCGATGTAAAATCGCCCTTCTTTTCGCAAAACTCTCTGAGCTTCGCTAAAGATAAAATCAATGTTCTCAATATGTTCGAGAGCCAAACTACAAGTTATTAAGTCAAATTGATTCTCTGAAAATTGCCACTTTTCACGGAGATCAATTTTGCGAAATTCTACGTTGTTTGCAGTAATTTTTTGCTTTGCCTGAGCAAGCATTTCTTCTGAAAAGTCAGCTCCAATCAATGATTTTGCTTTGGAAATCAACCATTCTGTATTTTTTCCGGTTCCGCAACCAATTTCTAAAATATCAATTAATTCTTCACTTTTAAGACTTTTTCTGAGTGCAACGGCTTCGATGTCTCGCGTGCTATTTTTTACAGTGTCATAATTATTTGACCAAACATCGTAGGCTTTTTGATTATTCATTTTCTAATTATCCGCCAATAAAATTCTCAAAGAATTTTGGTAATTGCTGAGGAAATCTTTTGTTACAATAAAACTTTCCGTCTCTTCGTAAGTGATTTGTTGAATGCCATTTTCACCCATTTGGTAAATTTTTGCATTCGGATAAGCGAGTAAAATTGGTGAATGTGTTGCGATTATAAACTGTGAATTTTTCTTGACAAGTTTGTGCATCACCACCAAAGCCGCCAATTGCCTTTGCGGCGACAAAGCTGCTTCAGGTTCATCAAAAATATACAAACCATTGCCGCGAAGTTTGTAATTTAAAGTCGAAAAAAACGCTTCGCCGTGTGATTGTGCGTGTAAAGATTTTCCACCATAGCCATCGTAGCCTATTAGAAAATCAGTTTCTTCCACATAAGTTGCGAGATTGTAGAAACTCTCAGCACGAAGAAAATAATAGTCGCTAGGCTTTTTGTAATTGTTTACGAAACGTAAACATTCGTGCAGATTCGAGGTGTTTTGATGCGTTTCAAGCCGAACATTTTTCGTTCCACCTTCTGGCGAAAAACCCAAACCAATAGCGATTGCTTCAATCAAAGTTGATTTTCCACTACCATTTTCGCCGACAAAAAACGTAATATCTTCATGAAATTCGATTGATTCAAGTTGCTTGATTGCCGGAATTTGAAACGGATAATCATCGAAATTTTCTATTTCATCACGTTTCAGTGAAACTTCGCGTAAATATGGCTTCGGTTTCATTTTAAATCTAAAGTTTTAGGAATTGCTAAGTTCGTCCCGATTTTTTTGTTCAATTTTTCGATAAAATAAGCTGATAAAAGTGGCGATTCTTTCTCGATATTTTGATGCACAAAAAAGCAAAGTTCTTTAAGTCCTTGCTCTTTCCAAGTTGCAATTCGCTCAACCCAATCGTCCAATCTCGCGTAATCAGATTCGTGATTTGCTCCGACATACCGGACAAATGCGGTCGGAGTTGTGAGTCGCATATGCATCAAATCACGCCTTCCGGCAGTATCAACCAAAACATTTACGATATTTTTTTCTTCTAAAATTTGATAAAGTTCAGCAGAAATTTCGTCATTGTTATACCAGTCTGTGTGTCTAAATTCGACCGCAACTTGCACGTCATATTTCCAATTTTTGACAAAGTTTTTAACACGATCAAAATCTTTCGGTGAAAAATTATTGTGCATTTGCAAAAAAGGAACACCAAGTTTTTCTTGTAAATGTGAAGCGTGTTCAACAAATAATTCCACTAATTTATCGGTATCTTTTAAACGTCCCCAATGTGAAATATCTTGTCCTAATTTCGGAAAAAACTTAAAACCTTCGGGTACGGTTTCACGCCATTTTTCAAATTGTGCGGTTGGAAATAATCGGTAAAACGTTGCATTTAATTCAATACAATTAAATTGTGATGAATAATATTCAAGCTCATCTTTTGTGCCTTTCGGATAAAAGCCTTTCAAATCTGCCTTATTCCATTTTGCACAACCGACAAACGCTGTAAACTCTTTCGCCTTTGATTTCGCCAAAATCGCTTTTGTATCTTTGTGGTCTTCAGGAATTGAAAAATCAATACTTTCGGGATTTTCTACTTGTCCAAATTTCATAAATATTTCGCTATAAATTTCTAAATTTTGATAGAATTGTAGCATAAAGTTTATGCAATTTTCAGTTGGTAAAGAATTGCGTAAACGTAAAGGAGTTTTTTATGAGTTCAGTAACAATTGATACAAGACTAATTGGCGGAATGTTTCGAGAATATACGCCTAAACTAAGATTAGAATTTAAGAAAGCTACGAAACTCGGCGATGATGATTTTTTTGACTTTTGCCGCGAAAATCCTGACGTAAGAATTGAGATGGACAAAAACGGTGAGATTGAAATTATGCCACCAACAGGAAGCGAAACAGGTGGAATCAATTTTGAATTAGGTGTTGACTTTGGAATTTGGGTTAGAAAAGACGGCACAGGTAAAGGCTTTGATTCTTCGACAGGTTTTATTTTGCCGAACGGTGCAAAACGCTCGCCAGATTTATCTTGGGTAAAGCTGGAAAAATGGAACGCAATTTCGCCCGCTAAACGCAAAAAATTTGCCCCGCTATGCCCTGATTTTGTTGTCGAAATTCGCTCTGAAACTGATTCGCTCAAAAAACTTCAAGCAAAAATGACCGAATATATCGAAAACGGAGCTTCGCTTGGCTGGCTGATTGATGTCAAAAGCAAAAAAATTTACGTTTATCAGCCGAATACGCAAGTTCAAATTTTAGAAAAACCTATAGAAATTTCGGGCGAACCTTATTTGCAAGGTTTTGTTTTGCAGATGTGTGATATTTGGTAAATGAAAGTTAAGGAATTGATAAAATTGATTGAAAAAGACGGTTGGATTTTGGTAAGGATATATGGTTGTAATTGAAGAAGGCGAAAATAGTTTTGGTGCGTATGTGCCTGATTTACAAGGCTGTATTGCGGTTGGCGAAACTCGTGCCGAAGCCTTATCGTTAATCCGAGAAGCCATTGAATTTCATCTTGAAGATTTAGCCGAAACAGGTGCGAAAATTCCGAAACCTTTGTCAAGAAGTGAATATGTCGAGGTTTTGGCGATGTGATTTAAAAATTTACTTCCAAATTAAAGTCGCAATTTGAAAAAGTAGTTTATGACGTTGCTCAAGTTCATACTGACCAAATTGGTTAAGTGGATTTAAGTCAAGATCAAAATTTTCTTTCATAGCTTTCATATCAAGTTTGGATTTGTAACTGTCCTCTCTCAATGTTTCATTCCAATACAAAGTGTTTGCATATGATTTTAATTTTTCTTTATACGGCTCATTGCTCGAAGAAATGTTATCTTTACCTTTTAAGAGAAGAATTCCACCTAAACGATTTCTTTCTTGTTCAAATAAATCTTCGTCATCGTTAAACAAAGTCATGTTTTCATCGTTATATGAAAGAATGTGTTCAATATGAAAACCTGTTACATGACCTGTTTTGGATACCAAATCCGAGATTGAATGTTTTAGATTTAAGCCCATATTTTCCGCAAGGAATTGCTCAACTCTCGCGAAGAAATATCTTTTAAACCGTAAATTAAGTCCAATTCCGGCATTCTTGAAGAATGAATACTGAAACACTTGCTCCACTTCTGTATTTCTACGGTCGCTTAATAGTCTCAACAATTGTTCATCAAAAACCGGACGAATTTCGGATAATTCCGAATTTCTAATTTTAGAAGAAATTGAAAAGATAGACTCAAGAAACTTATTGCTGTCATAAGCATTCTGAAGTTGCAGCAATGAGAAATATCTGTCGAGTTCATAAGATATTTTTTTTATTTTCTCATTTTCTTCTGTGTCATAAAGTTTTATGCCTGACAGAAGGAGTATAAACTGGCTGTCCATTTCGTTTAACTTGTTTAGATAAACATAAGGATAATCTGTGTTTTCACAGTTATAAGCATTTAATAGCTTGATGTAAAGTCCTGAAAAATGAGTGAATGTATTTTCTAAAAAGTCTTTCACATAAACTGCATTATGTTTTAACCTTAAAGTTTCATCCATATCATTCGAGAAAATTTCTCTCTGATATTCGCCATCAAAACGAGTTCCTTCTTTTCGTGTGTTGGCATATTTAGCCTTAAAGTAATAGCGAAAGAAAGAATCAATTTCATCTTCTTTACCCAATTCATCAATCCGATTTAATTGGTTTTCCCAAAGACCGTTATAGTCCTTTTTATACAATTCGACTTTATCAATCTGACCAAGCAGTTTCCCTTTCAATATTTCATATGGCTTAAGTCTTACTCCGCGGTCATTTATGACCTCAAATACCATAGGAACATCTGTTTGTTCAACTGCCAAATTTATCAAAACCAAACGATGAAGAAGATAAAAAACGAATGTTTCAAATTTGTGTGCTATTTTTAGTTCATTATCCAACCACGATTTTATAGTCAAATAATTGCGGACAATGTTTTGCGAAGTAATTCCGGCTGAAGTATCAATGTCTTTTGGTTCTATTTTTGCTTCGAATAAATCTTTTAAAGCCTGAACATGTTTTTCGTGATTCATCCAAAATTCGGATTCATAACCTGATTGTCCAGCGATTTTGTTTCCAAGCCAACCTTGCAATTTCGACTTAAACACTCCGGCTTTATTGTATAGAACAATAAGAATTAATGTCAGAGTAGTCAGGCGTTGTTGACCATCTACCACATAAACTTTTCCTTCAATCGTATTCGTTACATAAGTATTGAGGTAATACCACGGATATTTTTTGGAAACGGTTTCTTTACTTGGATCTAACGACTTTTGTTTTTCATATTCTTCATTAAATTTATAGAAAATATCATCCAAAAGACGTTCAACAGGTTCAGTTGTCCATTTATAATCCCTTTGATAAAAATCAATGTGATATGTTGTATTCGAAAACACTCTGTCAATATTTTGTTTGTCGGGTGAAATATCCATTAAGATGAAACCTAGCTCAGTTTTTTAAAGTATAATATAGTTTTTAAAGCAGATGGTTAGAATAACTGTATGCAATTTTCATTCGACAAAAAAACGAAATAAATTTCAGCTAAACTCATTTTCCACTTCACTTACAAGAAATTTCAATTCTTCGTCAGAGATGTTTTCTATCTCAGATTTATCGTAAATCGCCAATAAATACACAGTTTCTTTTTCAATGTAAACGTAAGAAATTATTCTCGCCCCGCCGCTTTTTCCTTTATTTTTACTTGAAATTGCCAAGCGGATTTTATAAACATTTCCGCCGAGCGAAGTGCCGAGAGTTGAATTTTCTTTTAGATTATTGACTGTTTTTTGAATGTCATCAGGCAGAGATTTGTAGCGTTTTGCAAGTTTCTTTGCCTGTTTTTGAAACGATTCTCGGGCGATAACTTTATTTGGGATTTCGCATTTCCGCTAAAAAATTATCTATTGAAACTTCCTTTTCAACATCATAATTTTCATTTTTCAAATCGTGTTTCAAATTTGTTAATGATTTTCTAAAATCATTAAGTATCTCAGCTTTTTTTAGTCGTTTTTTTAAGCTCACAATTTCGCCTTTCATTTTTTCCCAACGCTTAATCGGCACAATCACGGCTTCTTTATTTTCTGACATTTGAACATTTTGCATAAATTTATTTCGGAATAATTCCCTAAACTTTGCTAGAATTATAACATAAGAATTATGCAATTTTCATTCGACAAAAACCTAAACGCAATCGCCGCAAAAGTAGAAGCAAACGAGCGGATTTCCTTTGACGACGGAATGTCGCTGTTTGCGACCGAAGATTTGAACGCACTCGGCAAATTGGCTGATTCCGTGCGGCGGAAAAAGCACGGACGCACCACTTTTTTTAACGTCAATCGGCATTTTAATCATACAAATATCTGCGTGGCGGACTGCAAATTTTGCGGTTTTTACAAGCGTGCCAGGGAAGAAGGTGCTTACACGCACAGCATCGAAGAAGGCTTGGAAATCGCCCGAACGGCTGTCGGCGAAGGTGCGACCGAATTGCATATTGTCGGCGGTTTAAATTCTAAATTGCCGTTTTCATATTACACGGATTTGTTTTCGTCTTTGAAGCGTGAGTTCCCAAAACTACATCTTAAAGCGTTGACAATGGTCGAGTTAGACTTTTTTGCTCGATTCTACAAAATGTCCGATGAAGACGTGATTAACCAACTGAAAGCGGCGGGAATGGATTCGTGTCCGGGCGGTGGTGCGGAAATTTTCGCTGAACCGACTCGTTCACGCATCTGCGACCATAAATGCGATGGGAATCGATGGCTTGAATTGGCGGGAAAAGTCCACAATGCGGGATTAAAGACAAATGCGACAATGCTTTACGGACATATTGAAACAATTGAAGACCGCGTTGACCATTATGTAAAATTGCGTGAACAGCAAGATAAAAC
Organism: Acidobacteriota bacterium; assembly: GCA_031414415.1. Classification (GTDB taxonomy): domain Bacteria; phylum Acidobacteriota; class Blastocatellia; order Pyrinomonadales; family Pyrinomonadaceae; genus JANNVK01. The sequence continues at coordinate 47,604 of JANNVK010000028.1, read as the reverse complement.
TCACGGTTTTCAATGCTTTATTCCGCTCGCATTTTATCCGAAAGATACGGCTTTGAGTTCGCTTCCGGGTCCTGACGGCGTTGACAGCTTAAAAACAATCGCCGTTTCGCGTTTGATGCTCGATAATTTCGATCACGTTAAAGCGTATTGGGTGATGCTCGGCAAAAATTTGGCACAAACCGCCTTGCACTTCGGGGCGAACGATTTAGACGGCACAATTACCGATGGCGGCGAATTGACCGAAAAATACGCAGTAGAAAACGGCGAAGTCAAAATGACCAAGCAAGAACTTATCCAACTGATTGAAAACGCAGGGTTTGAAGCCGTTGAACGTGATACGGTTTATAATCGGTTCGAAAAAGTTGCGGTTTAGACTGATTGTCGTTTAAAAAATAGTATGAGAAAAATAATTTTGATAAAAATTGCGGTTTTAGCTTTTGTTTTAGCAATCGGAATTTCATTTTTTCCGAAATCCGGAATGCAAACGGTTAATTCGCAAACTAAAAAGGCTTTGAAAGGTTTATCTGAGATAAAGGATTACAAAACCTGGACTAAAGTTAATGACGAACCGCAACATGTTTTTTCCCGATTAGCAGGACTATGTCGCTCACCAAGTCCGGAAGAAATAGAGATGGATGACAAAGATGTTCACAACGATAAATACATCAATGTTTTTGTAAATTCGCTCGGCGAAACTGAAATGATGACGAAAAAACGTCCGCAGTTTCCGAAAGGAACTGTAATTGTCAAAGAAAAACTTGCGACCGCCGAAAGCACATCGCCGGAACTTTTAACTGTAATGATTAAACGAAAGAAAGGCTTTAATCCCGAAAACGGCAATTGGGAATATATGACTGTAAACGGTGAAGCAACGGAAGTTACAGCAAAAGGAAAACTGGAAAATTGTATGGCTTGCCACGCCGTTGAAAAATCAACCGACTTTGTTTCAAGAAGATATTATTTTCCTGAAAAAATAGCGGAAAAACTAAAATAACCAATGGTAAAAGTATGCAAGTAATTTCAACAGAAAATTTCATACCAAATTACGTCCCCAAAGACACAAAATCTTTGCGGCTGCATTTTGAATTTGAAGATAATCGGCAAAAAATGACGAACGAAGAATTTTGGGAATTTTGTCAAAAAAATCCAAAGTTGAATGCCGAACTCACTAAAGAAGGAGAAGTTATTATTATGCCGCCAACGGGTTGGGAAACTAGCGACAGGAATGCAGAATTAATTACGCAATTAAGAATTTGGTCTAAAAAAGACAGACGCGGGAAAGTTTCCGATTCAAACGGCGGTTTTATTTTGCCAAACGGAGCAACTCGTTCGCCTGATTCTGCTTGGGTTTTGAAATCGCGTTTGGAACAACTTCCGAAAGAAGCGTTGGAAAAATTTTTACCGCTTTGTCCTGATTTTGTTGTTGAAATAACTTCACCTTCAGATAACTTAAGCGTTACGCAGGAAAAAATGGTGGAATATATCGAGAATGGTGCGAAACTTGGTTGGCTGATTCATACAAAAACGAAACAAGTTTTTGTTTACCGACCAAATCAAAAAGTTGAGGTTCTTGAATGTCCGGATACAGTTTCTGGTCAAGATATTTTGGAAAACTTTGAACTTGATATGTCAGAAATTTGGTAAAAAAGATTTTTAGACATTGATTTATTTATGTGCGGCAATCATTTCCTTCGCATGATTTCTCGCTGAATCTGTAATTTTCTCGCCCGCGAGCATTCTCGCAATTTCTTCAATTCTTTCGTTTGAATCCAAAACCTTGACAGAAACATTTGTCCGGTCTTTTGTCATTTCTTTGCTAATCTGAAAATGCTCGTCAGCCAAAGACGCGACTTGTGGTTGATGAGTAACGCACAAAACCTGTTGATTTTTGGATAATTCTTTTAATTTAAGTCCGACCGCTTCTGCGACTCTGCCGCCAATTCCAGCATCAATTTCGTCAAAAACAACGGTTTTTCCATCGACCGCAAGTTTAGTAGTTGTGTTTAAAATCAACATTAAACGCGATGTTTCTCCGCCTGATGCAACTTTTGCAATCGGTTTTACAGCTTCGCCGATGTTTGCCGAAAAATAGAATTCAATATTGTCAAAACCTTTGGCAGTAAATGACTTATCGTTATTTTCTTCAAACTCATTTTTTACTTCAAAGCGTGCTTTTTCGAGCGAAACGGCTTTCAAATTTTCTTCAACGTTCTTTTCAAACTTCTTCGCGGCAGTTGTTCTTGCCGCGTGAAGTTTGCGAGCAACTTCTAAATATTCATCTCTAATTATCACAAGTTTCTTTCGCAACTCCTCTTCTCGCAAACTCGAATCTTCAATGCCTGAAAGTCGGTTGTTTGATTCGCTAAAATGATTTAAAACACTCTCAATTGTTCCGCCATATTTTCTCTTTAAACGCGAAATTTCTGCCAAACGGCTTTCAATTTCTTCCAGTCTTTCAGGCGAAAATTCAAGTTTTCCGCGAAAAGTGCGAACGGCAATTGCGAGATCTTCAAGCGTTGCTTGGGCATTATTCAAACCTTCAGAATATTCAGCAAAACTTTTTTCAAATTCGGAAAGTTCAGTAATTCTGCGAACAACTTTTTCGAGTGTTGTGATTGTCGCGTCTTCATTTTCGTAGAGCAAATCGTAGCTTTCATCGCTCAAAAGCGAGACTTTTTCGCTATTGTTGAGACGGCGTTTTTCTTCATCAAGCTCATCATCTTCATTCAAATTTAGTTGTGCAACTTCAATTTCTTTGACCTGAAAACGCAAAATATCAAGCAATTGCAGTTTTTGTGCATCATCAGAACGCAAATCTTTTAGTTCGTTTTCGATTGAAGCAAACTCGCGAAATTTTTCTGCGGTTTTTTCTCGAAGTGATTGATGTTTTGCGTATTCGTCTAAAATTTCGAGATGAGTTGCTTGATTAAAAAGCGTCGATTGTTCTCCTTGACCGTGAATATCGACAAGAAATGTGCCAATTTTTCGTAGAAAACCTTGTGTAACCGATTGATTATTGACGAAAATACGATTTTTTCCGGCAAGAGAAAGTTCACGACGGACAATTATTTCGCTTTGATTATCGTCTATTTCAACACCACTTTCCTCAAAAATTTCGAGCAATTCGGCTGTCGGGTTAATATAAAAAAGCCCTTCAATTTGAGCTGTCGATTCGCCTGATTTAATTATGTCGGTAGAAATTCTTTCACCGGTTAATGCCCCAAGCGAATCAACAATAATCGATTTTCCCGAGCCGGTTTCACCTGTCAAAAGGTTCAAACCGAGCGAAAACTCAATCTCGAGATTGGCAATTAATGCAATATTTTTGATTTTGAGAAGACAAAGCATTTAACTTAAACGAAATAAAAAATCTTTTCCTAATCATAACTAAATTAGGAAAAGATTGGAATGTAATAAACTGCTGATTTTATTGAATCTGAAAATTATAAACTAAAACACCTGTTGCTTTTGCAAAATCTCCAGCAATTCTTGGAGAAAATCTGGCTTGTTTTGCCGCGATTTCTGCAGGCGAACGCAACAGCGGATGTCCGTTCATTGCTTTTGCCGAAATTACGTTTCCATCTTGGTCAACTGTAACTTGCACAATAACTTGCCCGTTTGCACCAGCTTGTTTTGCACTACTTGGAAAAGCAGGTTTTGGCAAACTTACTGCTCTTCCGTTGAGATTTCCAACGGACACATTTCTCGGCGTATTATTTGCCGGATTTGCAGTCGGTTTTGGCGTTGGCTGAGCTGTCGGCAAAGGAGTTGTAGATATTGTGTTAGTTGGTTTGTTAACCGCCAAATTGGAATTTGCAGTCGATATATTTGAATTTACATTTGAATTACTAGGTTTTACAGTTGGTTTTGGAGTTGGTTTTGGTGTTTTATTTGCGTTTGCATTGACACTTAAATTTGTGCTGACATTAGTATTTACATTAGTTGTTGGGTTCAAATTAAAATTATAATTTCCAGAATCCGTGTTCGAATTTGAGTTCAAATTAGAGATATTTACGTTGTTATTAAAATCAGATTTATTCGCGTTCAAATTTCCGTTAACGTTTGTATCTAAAAGTTTTCCGCTAGTTAAAAACAACCAAGTTGCCAATCCACCACCAATTACAATCAGCGTTCCGACCAATGTGAACAAAACAGTAAGTGCCGTGTTTGATTTTTTTTGCGGTTGTTGAAACTGTGATTGTGGTTGAGACCTGACAGGTTCAGGCGAAGATGTTGGAACAACAATTCTTTGACGTGGTTCTTCTTGCGAAGGCAAAGTTTGCTCAGCTTGATTCGGTTTTTTGCGAACAATCACTGTTTCTTCGCCAAAATCATCATCAATATTTATTGAACTCTGGCTTGGCATTGCCGTAAAACTCGGCTGATTTTCGCTTATCAAAGGCGTTCCGCATTTCGTGCAGAATCGTAAGATTTCTTCGTCGTATTTAACTTCGCAGGTTGGACAAAATTTCATGGGTAAAGTTTTAAGAATGACGTTTTATTTTCAGGCTAAACTATGCAAAAATCTCTTCTTTCGAATAATATCACGAAACACATAGACTAATATACTGTTTATATGACAAATTTAAGCCAATTTATTGCAGATAGAATAGAAAAAGTTCCACCTTCCGGAATTAGACGCTTTTTTGGAATCGCCGAAAAAATGCCCGATGTTATTTCGCTCGGCATTGGTGAACCTGATTTTGCAACGCCAGCACCGATTGTTGAAGCCGGATTCAATGCTGTTTACAAAAAAGAATCGGTTGGTTACACGGCAAATTCTGGATTAATGGATTTGCGTGAAGAAATCGCGGCACATCTCGAAAAACTTTATGGCGTTTCTTATGATCCAAACACGGAAATCATTGTAACTGTTGGAGTTAGCGAAGCAATGAAGTGCGTTATGCTCGCACTTTGTAATGATGGCGATGAAATTATTGTCCCGCAGCCGTGCTTTGTTGCTTATGAACCTGAGATTATTTTCGCCGATGGAACACCGGTTTCAGTAGATTGCAAAGCAGAAAACGATTTTGCGGTTACGGCTGAAGATATTCGCGAAAAAATGACCGGAAAAACGAAAGCAATTTTTCTCGGTTTTCCAAATAACCCAACAGGTGCTGTGCTTTCGCGTGAAGAATCGTTAAAAATCGCAAAACTCGCGGAAGAAAAAAACTGTCTCGTTATTTCTGACGAAATTTATGATCGACTTGTTTATGACACTGAACACGTCTGTTTTCCGGCTTTGCCAAATATGAAAGATCGCACAATTTTGCTTGGCGGTTTCTCAAAAGATTATGCGATGACAGGTTGGCGAGTTGGCTATATTTGTGGAAACAAAGAACTTATCGCCGCTTTCGGTAAAATTCATCAATATGCAGTGATGTCAGCACCGACAATTTCGCAATACGCGGCTCTCGCGGCTTTAAGAATTGGCGAGCCTTTTGTTCAAGAAATGCGTGAAGAATATGATCGCCGGAGAAGGTTTTTGGTAAAAAGTTTGAATGAGATCGGCTTAAAATGTTTTGAGCCAAAAGGTGCTTTTTATGCGTTTCCATCAATCAAATCAACAGGTTTGAGTTCGGATGATTTCGCTGATAACCTTTTATTAGAACAAAAAGTTGCGGTAATTCCCGGAAATGCTTTCGGAAAATGTGGCGAAGGTCACGTCCGCATCGCTTATTGCAAATCGTATCAGCAGATTGAAATTGCGGTTGAACGAATCAGCAAATTTGTAAAAAATATTGACCAAAAATCTTTCGGCTCAAATGCAAAATGAATATCGTCAATAATCCAGATTATCGAGCGAAAGTTTACGAACTCGTCAAACAAATTCCGGCGGGAAAAGTGATGACTTACGGACAAATTGCGATAATCCTTGGCGAAGGTTACACGGCGAGAACTATCGGTTATGTAATGCACGCCGCAAGCACGCAAAGTGTTCCGTGGCAAAGAGTTATCAACTCAAAAGGAACTTGTTCAACAGAAAAATTTACATCGCCAATTTCACTTCAGCAAGATTTATTGCAGCAAGAAGGAATAATTTTTAACAAAAAAGGTGTTTGTAATTTGAACGTTTACCGTTGGTTTCCTGAAAATTTAGAACATGAAGAACAGCCTAATCTATTTGGCGAATAATTAAAAAAATGAAGTTTATTTACACAATAATTCTGTCAATATTTTTGGCACTTTCAATTAACGCACAGCAACAATTTGTTGCAAATCTTTCAGGTTTACAGATTGTTCCAGCAAATAATTCGGCTGCAAAAGCTGTTTGCAAATTTACTCTAAACTCAACGGAAACAACAATTGCGGTCAGTTGTGAATATGCAAACTTATCAAGTAATTTGACTCAATTGCGATTTCATCCAGCAACCGTAGGGCAAACTATTCCGGCTTCCAGCACTATTTTCTTCACTGGGATGGTTGGAACAAGCGGAAATATAAACACAACAATTCCAGCAAATTCGCAATCTGGAACTCAATTTCGCACAAATGGATCGTATGTTGACATGACAAACGCAAATTTTGCCGATGGCGAAATTCGCGGACAAATTCATCTAACTACAAGTGCATACAACGATTACGACGGTGACGGACGCACCGACTTAACAGTTTATCGCAACTCAAATAACACATTTTACGCCCGCCAAAGTTTAACGAATTCACTTCTTGAACGACAAATTGGACAATCAGGCGATTCTTCATCATTAACTGTAGATTTTGATGGTGATGCACGTTCTGATTTTTCAACCGCACGATACAATACGCCTGTAATTTGGCGAATTTTCAAAAGCTCGACAAATACTTTAGAGGAAACAACTTGGGGAAGTTCAACGCTCGGCGATTTCTTCGCGTCCGCTGATTACGATGGCGATGGAAAAGTTGATATTGCGGTTTATCGGGCTGGAGTTTGGTATATTATCGAAAGTTCGACGGGAAATATTCGTTACGAATATTTTGGACAATCAGGTGACGCACCTTGTGCTAACGACTTTGATAAAGACGGAAAAGCCGATTTAGCAGTGGCTAGAAATGAAAGCGGACAGCGAGTTTGGTATATCAGACGGAGCTCAGACGGCGTATTTTATCGACAACAATTTGGCTTAAGTTCAGACGCTTTTTTCACTGGTCGTTCAGATTTTGACGGCGATGGAGCAAACGACATCCTCGTTATCAGAAACATCAGCGGACAAAGAAATTTTTATATTTTACGAAGTTCTGACTCGCAATTGCAGATAATTCAATGGGGTTTATCGTCTGATTTAGTAAAACTTGGCGATTATGACGGCGATGGAAAAACCGATGCTGCGGTGACGCGAACTGTTGATGGACAAAAGGTTTTCTTAATTCTCCAAAGTTCAAATGGACAGCAAAGGTTTGAATATTTTGGTTTGCCGAGCGATTTTTAAATGAAATAAACTTACTTTTTCGCTAGAAAGTTATCATACCAAAGCTGAAAAACGAGTAAAGTCCAAAGTTGTTTATGATTACTTACAACGCCTTGTTCGTGTTGGTAAATTAGCTTATCGACATATTCGTAATCAAACAAATCTTGGCGAATCAGCTTATCGGCACTCATCAAATCTCGCAAAAGCGGACGCAAACTTCCTTTTAACCAGTCGGCAATTGGCACACCAAAACCTTTTTTTGCACGTTTGGTCACAGTTTTTGGCAGCATATTTTCAACAGATTTCTTCAAAATATATTTGCCTATTTTTCCTTTAAGTTTGTATTCAGTCGGCAAAGAAGCGGCATATTCCGCGATTCGATGATCGAGAAATGGAGCCCGAACTTCGAGCGAAACTGCCATACTTGCTCGATCGACTTTGGTTAGAATATCTTCCGCAAGATAAAAGTGCATATCCAGAAATTGCATTTGTTCTATTTCGCTGAGAGCATCGCAATTTTTTAATAAATCTTTCGCGTTTTTGTAAACATCGCCCATTCGTGAAGTGTATTTAACGCTTTCGGTGAACAAACTTCGCTGATCTTCTGGCTTAAATGAACCAAACCAAGTGTGATGTCGCGTTACCAAATCGTAATTTGAAGACGCGATAAAACGCTTTGCTTTATAGTCGAAAGACAGATTTTTGTTTGAAACCGGCAAGCCTTGAACGACTGGTTCGATTAATCTTTTACGGACAAAATTTGGAATTGAGTCGTAAACATTCGCAACTTTATGTCCAAGATATGTTGGATAACCAGCAAAAATTTCGTCGCCTCCATCGCCGCCAAGTGCAACAGTTACATGCTCGCGAACAAATTTTGAGAGCAAATATGTCGGTAAAATTGACGGATCAGACATCGGTTCATCAAGCCATTTTCCAATTCCAGAAACGAGATCCGCCGCTTTATCTACACTCAATTTATCTTCGTAATGTTCTGTTCCGAGATGCATTGCAACTTCTCTCGCGTATTTCGATTCATCAAAAGAATCTTCATCAAAACCAATCGAAAAAGTTTTAACTTTGTTATTTGAATGTTGAGTTGCAAATGCGGCAATCGCCGAAGAATCAACTCCACCGGAAAGCAAAATTCCGAGCGGAACATCTGAAATCATCCTCATTTTTACCGAATCAGACAGCAATTCGCGAATGTGTTCGCTGGCTTCTTTAACAGTCGGCTGGCGTTCAGGCTTTTTGAAACTCATTTCCCAATAACGAATCGTTTTGACCTTGCCATTTTCAAGCACAAGGCGATGTGCAGAAGGCAATTTGCTAATTCCTTCATAAATCGACATCGGTGCCGGAACGTAATCGAACGAAAGATATTGTCGGAGTGCTTCAAGATTGATTCGTGGCTTAACTTCAGGATGCGAGAGAAGTGCTTTTGGTTCGGAGGCGAACAATAATTTGTTGTCAAAAATACCGTAATACAAAGGCTTTTCGCCAAAACGATCTCGTGCGAGAATAAGCTTATTAAGTTTGGAATCCCAAAGAGCGATGGCAAACATTCCGTTCAAAACGTCTAAAAATGCTTCGCCAAATTCCTCGTAAAGATGCGGAAGAATTTCGGTATCGGAATTTCCGGTGAATGTATGTCCGCGAGATTCGAGCTTTTGCCGAAGCTCTCGAAAGTTGTAAAGTTCGCCGTTCATTACCGCGACAACGGTTCGATCTTCATTCCAGACAGGTTGTTCGCCAGTTTTCAAATCAATAATCGCTAGCCGACGCATTCCGAGCGAAACGCCAGTGCCGAGCCAAACGCCCTCAGAATCTGGTCCGCGATGCCAAATCGAATCACACATCGATTGCAACACCATTTCGTCGCCAAACATCGGCGGCTTACTCGAATCTAAATTTGCCCAACCTGCGATTCCACACATATATCGATTTTTGATTTTTGATTTTTGATTTTGGATTATTATGAATCTTAATCCTTGAAACCAATTTTTTCTCTGACGGCGTAAATCGCCTTGCTTTGCGATTCGTGATAGGTTCTTACCTGCAATTCGGCGAGCAAACCCATTAGGAAAAATTGCACGCTAATTGCAAGCATGACAACAGTTATCATCGGCAAAGGTGTAAGAATAAACGAAGTTCCGAAGATTTTCAAAACAATCGCCCAAATTCCGGCAATCAACGAAACGAGAAACGAAAGCACTCCAAATGTTCCAAAAACATAAATCGGTTTTGTTTGATACGATGCCATAAATTTTATCGTCATTAAATCAAACACGACTTTTATCGTTCTAGAAAGTCCATATTTCGATTTTCCCATCGTTCGTGCGTGATGCTCAACCGGAATTTCTGCAACTCTCGCACCAGCCCAACTTGCGTAAATCGGAATAAATCTGTGCATTTCCCCGTAAAGTTTTACATCTTGAATTACGTCTCGGCGATATGCTTTGAGCGAGCAACCGTAATCGTGAAGCGGAACTCCGCCGATTTTTGAAATTACGCTGTTCGCAATCCACGAAGGAATTTTGCGTGTAAAGAGCTTGTCTTGCCGATCTTTTCGCCAACCCGAAACAACATCAAATCCTTCGTCTAATTTGTCTAAAAGTCTTTTAATATCAGCCGGATCATTTTGCAAATCTGCGTCCATCGGAATCAAAATATCGCCTTTCGCAGCGTCAATTCCGGCAGACATTGCAGCAGTTTGCCCATAATTACGTCGCAAAGAAATCACTCGCACACGCGAATCTCCAGCGGCGATTTCACGCAAAACTTGCAAACTCGTATCAGTTGAGCCATCGTCAACGTAGATTACTTCTGCCGTTTTGCCCAATGAATTCAAGGCTTCGGAGATTTTGGCATGCATCGGACGAAGATTGTCTTCTTCGTTAAGAACAGGCAAAAAAAGTGAAAGCTGCGGATTTTCGGTTGCTATTTGAGTCATTTATTCCATTTGAAAAGATTTTGTAAGCGAAAATCTTTGTAACTTGGTGTAAACAAAATATAACTCAATTTGCGGGAATTTTCGAAGATGTTTGGTGGAAAATTAAGAAAAAAACTTTTAACGCAAAGTCGCAAAGTCGCAAAGTTTAAGAAAAAATCAACTTTTTGTTCAGATATTCTTCCAGTCAAAAAACTTTGCGTCTTTGCATCTCTGCGACTTTGCGTTGAAAAACAAATCACTTTCGAGTAGCAATCTGCTGTGTTTCTTCACTAAACACACGAATTTTTTTCGCCCAACCGAGCTTTTCAAAAATCCGAATCGTGATCCAGTTTTGATCAAATTGATACCATTCCAATCCGTGTCTCGCAGATGTCGGGAAAGCATGATGATTATTGTGCCAGCCTTCGCCGAATGTGAGAATACCAACAAACCAATTATTCGTTGAATCATCATCAGTCTCAAAACGGCGTTTGCCAAACATGTGCGACAGAGAATTTACAAACCAAGTGGTGTGCCAACCAAAAATCGTGCGAACGACAACGCCCCACAAAACCATTCCCCAACCGCCGATAAGAAACAAAAGTATCGCCGAAACAATAATCGGAACATAAAAATACTTTGCAATCAGCACGTGATTTTTGTCTTTCAATAAATCAGGCACATATTTTTTGAAAATGGCTTCATCATGATCTTGTGCATCGCCTTTGAAAATCCAACCCATGTGTGCCCAAAAAAATCCTGGACGAGTTGAATGCGGATCTTTCTCAGTTTCACAAAACTGATGATGCATCCGATGCGTCGCAACCCATTTATACGCTTCATTTTGCAGCGACATCGATGCAAAAATCGTCAACGTATATTCGAGCCATTTCGGTGCAGCAAAACTCCTGTGCGTTATCAAACGATGATACCCAAGCCCAACACCCAAACTCCCAACAATCCAATTTCCAACCAGCATAATCACGAGATTTTGCCAACTAAAAAAATAAATTGCCGGAATTAAAAGCAAATGAAACGTTGAAATGATGATTAAATCTCGCCAATTTATGCGAGTTTGACTGACTTCGAGAATGTTTTCCATTAAATAATATTGCGAACAGTAAAATATGACATTTTTAGAGTAACAGTTTGGAGGTAGGTTGTTTGTAATAGGATTGTAATTTATTCGACAAAAAGGCGTTTTAGCCAATTAACAAAATTCTCACAATTTGGGTTTTGGGCTTGCAGATATTTGGCGGTAATTGCTTGCCCGAAAGGTTTTCCAGGTTCTTCCTGCCAAGCCAGAAAAGTATGAATTTCAGCTTTTTCTGTGTGATTTGTTTTCATTTTTATAAAAGGTTTATCTTTAAGATTTGCCACACAGGATTTTGCTTTTTGCCAAGAATCATCGTTTTCATCAACCAAAAAAGTTAAGAATGTTTCTAAAAAACCTCGTTTTGTTTGATTATCAGGCATAATCCAAACCCCGAAAATTGGCAAATTAGTTTGTTTAATTATTGTTCCGTTTGGATTTGGACTTTTTGGCAAACCTGTATAACCTGCCTTTGATAAAATGCTTAAAACGCTTTGCCATCTTGCATTTATGTCTTCATCCGCATCAATTACGATCCCGATTCGCTCTGAATTACTGTTATCAATCAAAAAAACGTCAACCGCTTTAAAAACATTGTGTATTCCACCTAGTTCTGTTGGGCGGACTTTTTGATTAACTTTTCCTTCACTATCTGGAATTTTGACATCAAAAGTTTCTTCAACTTGGTAATGATTTAAGATTGCGATTATCGTGTGAAAATCATCAGAACCTTCAACAAAGAGGATGCGGTTTTTCAATTTCATTGTTTATCGCACCTCAGCCCCATAATTTATTGCATCTGCCAATCTTTCTTCTTCAATAGTTTTCGCAATAATTTTATCGTCTTTATTGCGTTCTAGCCGAATCAACATTCCTTCACTTTCATCATCATCAATCGCCGCTTGCGTAAAGGCTTCAATACAATCTTTGCTGTGCGTTGTGGCAAAAACTTGAACGTTGAGGTCTTTGGCAGTTTTGAAAATTAGTTTCCAAACATCGTGTAAAATTGAATAGTGGAAGCCGTTTTCGATTTCGTCAATTAGAAGAATTCCACCTTTACAATTAACTAAAGCCAAAAGAATTCCAAAAAGTCTGTTCAAACCATCACCAAAACTTCGTAAAGGAAGTGGTTTGTCAAAATCTTTAATTTGAACAAACGGTATCTTGGTTATAATTGAACCATTTCCATTTTTAAAATCTCTAAGTCGTATTCTTATAAGACTCGGTAAAATAAGTTTCATTGAGTCATTAACGTTATCTTCAACTGTTGTAAGCTCAATGTTTTCCCAACATTCTTTAATCGAACTGACTGTCATCCCGTTTGTTTCGATTAAGATTCCTTTCCCAAGAGAGTATTCAGAAGAATCAGAGTTCGGTTCACCATCTCGAAATGGTAGGTTTTTATTTGGTGTGCGTTGATAATAATATATAGAATCCTGATTTCCAATAAGAAAATCACTGACTTCAGAACTTCTGTTAGCAAGTTGCGAAACTCTTATAACTCCATCATTTTGATCTTCATCTCGGCTTTTTAATATGTCGTGGATTACTTTTCCTTTATTTATTAAAATCCACAAAGCTTCCAACAAAGCCGTTTTCCCAACATTATTCTTCCCGACAATTAAATTGACCCGACCAAGTTTTTCAATCGTGAGATGTTCAAAGCATCGGTAGCCTTTGATTTCGAGTGAGTCTAAAAGTAATTCAGCCATAATTTTCTCCAATTTTTCCAACCACTAATCCGCAAAAGCAACACTCAATTTCTTCAAAGGCATTGATTTTCTCACATCCAAATTTTCTACATTTTCGCGGTTAATGTATTTGTATAAAATGTCGCGTTGTTGCGGTTTAAATCCTGCTTCCGAAATTTGATAACGCAGGTCTTTTTCGTTGGCTTCGTTGTTTGCACCAGCGGCGGAAACAACGTTTTCTTCAATCATAATTGAACCCATATCGTCTGCTCCAAATCTGAGCGATGCTTGTCCGAGTCGAATTCCTTGAGTTAGCCATGAAGCCTGAATATGCTCAATATTATCGAGAAACAGACGCGAAACGGCGAGCATTTTTAGGTAATCAATTCCGGTTGGTTCTTCAGTAATTTTGCGTCCGAGTGCGGTATTTTCACGCTGGAATGTCCAAGGAATAAACGCTGTAAAACCGCCAGTTTCATCTTGCACATCGCGGATTCTTTGTAGATGTTTTACGCGATGCGAAACATTATCGCCGATTCCAAACATCATTGTCGCGGTCGATTTCAAGCCAACTTTATGCACGGCACGCATGACATCAAGCCATTCTTGCGTGTTGCATTTGGTTGAAACTCGTAGGCGAACTTCATCATCGAGAATCTCGCCACCGCCGCCGGGCATCGAATTTAATCCCGCATTTTTCAGGCGTTGCATAATCGTCACATAATCTAACTTACTGATTTTGCTGATGTTATGAATTTCTGGCGGCGAAAAACAATGAAGTTGAAATGTCGGATATTTAGCGTGAAGTGTTGAAAGTAGATTTTCATACCATTCGATATTAAAATCGGGATGAAGTCCGCCTTGCATCAAAACGCCTGTTCCGCCAAGTTCGATAGTTTCGTCAATTCGCGAACAAATTTCTTCAATCGAATGCACGTAAGTTTCGGGTTTTCCGGGTCGGCGATAGAACGCACAGAACGTGCAAACAACATTGCAAACGTTGGTATAATTGATGTTACGGTCGATTATATACGTTACAACATCGGTCGGATTCTTCCTCATTCGAATCTCATGTGCGGCTAAACCGATTCGCACAAAATCGTTTGATTCGAGCAGCTTTGTCGCGTCATCAGAAGTTATTCTTTCGCCAGCTTGGGATTTGTCCAAAATTTGTTGAATATTTTCACTCATTGCAATTTGATTCTAACAAAAATGATGTGAAACCCGAAAAGAAGCTCTTATTAAACAAACTCGGTGTTAAAAAAAGAGTCGCTAATGTGTAAATTTCTCTTTTGTCTTGAGTCGTAACCGATAAATGTTTTATGCTGATAATGTGAAACTTCGACTTTTGTTCCGACTTCTCAGTCCGCGTGATATCAGAAATGGAATTCTTGCCATTTTGGTAACTTTTGGCGGACTATTTTTAGCTTTTCTCACGCTTTTTGCACACCGCACCGGAAATACTGATCTCGCAGGTGTTGCCGCCGCATCTTCTCTTGTTTTTGTTTTGCTAATAATAGTTTTTGTGATTCCGCCACTCGCGAGAAATGCCAGCAAAGAAGCCTCGCAAATGAATTTGCCTTTCGAATTTACCACTGGCGGTGCTATTTTTATCGGCTTACTCGTAATTGTCAGCTTTGCAGCTTGGAACACTGGAAATAATTTGCTTTTTATTGTGCTTTCATTTCTTTTATCTTCACTGTTTGTCGGTTTCTTTTTCGGTAGTTTATGTATCAGAAAATTAGATATAAAAATGCGTTTTCCGGAGACAATTTTTGCTGATGAACCAACGCAAATTATTGTAATTTTAGGAAATAGAAAGTTTATTTTCCCAACATTTTCAGTCGTTACTGAGGTTCGCGGTTATGAAAAAGAAAAATCGGTTTTGGTTGATGAAATAAAACAAATTTTACCGGAAAAATGGGCAACAAAATTTGTCAAACCACCAATTATTAAACACACGCTTGACTATTTTATGTTCGTTCCAAGGCGAAAAGAAGTTGAAAATATTACTAGACATATTTTTAAAAAACGCGGTCGATTTCTTATTAAAGATTTTGAGATTTCAACTAAGTTTCCGTTTGGATTTTTTCGCCATCGCCAACGTTTACCTGCCCAAGAAGTAAATTTGATTGTTTTCCCTAAAATCGAACCGCTTGATGCACAATTTGACGATTTGCCGCTCGAAATAGGTAAATTACTGACAAATAAAAAAGGCTCTGGGCAAGACCTTCTAACTTTGCGAGAATATCAATCGACTGACGATATTCGTAGAATTAATTGGAAGGCAACTGCCAGAACTCAACGTCTGACAGTTTCAGAATTTTCCGCTGAAGATGAATTAAAAATCGCGATAGTTTTTGATAATCGCATAATTTTTTCGAAAGAAATGCAGGGCAAAACTCTACGCCAAAGAATTCAAGAAGAACAAAACGGCGGCGAACCTTCGGAAATATCTATCAAATTTGAAAAAGGTGTAAGTTTAGCAGCATCGCTTATTTCGCATTTCGCCGAACAAAATGCCGAAATCTTATTGAATTTAAACGACTCTGATGATGTTTTTGGTTCCGGTAAACCACATTTTTATAACACTTTGCGGCGTTTATCAGTTATCGAGTTAGTTTTTATTGAAGAAGATTCGGAAGGCGATTTAAGCAAACAAATTGAAAAAACTCTTGATGCAAGACAAACCAGTCACATAATTTTGATAACATCAAATAAAGTTTCAAACGAAATTGCCGAAAAAGTAAAAATTATTAAGTTTTGAATTACTGAACAAGTTTTATAGAATAGAAATATGAGTGAAGCAGTTTTAATCGAAAGATTTGTCGCGAAAAAGAAGAAAGAACGTCTGAAAAAACCTGATTGGTTAAAAATCAAAATCGGTGATCCGACCAATCAAAATAAGGTTTTGAAGCTGATTGAAGGTTTAAACCTTCATACTGTTTGCCAAGAAGCAAAGTGTCCAAATTTGTTTGAATGTTGGACGGATAAAACCGCGACTTTTATGCTCGGCGGCGACACTTGTACGCGACATTGTGGTTTTTGTGCCGTAAATAAGGGAAAACCGATGGATTTAGATCCGCTCGAACCAACTCACGTTGCTGAAGCTGTGATGCATTTAGATTTGCGTCACGCCGTTATAACATCGGTCAATCGTGATGATTTGCAAGATGGCGGAGCGGCACATTGGGCGGAAACAATCCGAAAAGTTCACGAAATGAATCCTGAATGCCGCGTTGAGGTTTTGATTCCCGATTTTCAAGGAAATGAAGCTGCTTTGAATACGGTTTTAAACGCTCGCCCCGAAGTTTTGAATCATAATACTGAAACAATCGCGAGACTTTATCGCAGAGTTCGCCCTGACGCTAAATATCTACAAACGTTGGAATTACTCGAACGATCTGCTTATTTCCGCGACACAAAATTTCCACAAATGAAAACCAAAAGTGGAATTATGGCTGGCTTAGGCGAAGAATTTGAAGAAGTTGTGGATTTGATGAAAGATTTGCGAAGCGTGAGTTGCGACATTATGACAATCGGACAATATCTGCAACCTTATGAAAAACGTTTGCCAGTTGAAAGATATGTCACGCCGGAAGAATTTGCGGAATGGAAAAAGATAGGGTTGAGTTTGGGTTTCAAACACGTTGAATCTTCGCCGTTGACGCGAAGTTCGTATCATGCGAGAGAGCAGAGCGAAAGCAGCGTAAGTATTTCAGCGTAAATTCAGGAGTTTTTTTATGTCAACAGCAACAATCGAAACAGCCGTAAAAATGCTCGCAACATTGCCAACGCCGATTCAAGAACGAGCGGTTGAGCACTTGCGAGAATATATTGAAGATTTAAAAGATGAAATTGTCTGGGACAATCAATTCAGCAAATCTTCAAATAAACTTGCGGAAATGGCGAGATTAGCAAAACAGGAAATTGCCGACGGAAAAGCATCACCGATGGATTTTGAAGGGAAATGAAATCTGAAACTTTGCCGTCATTTTGGAAAGATTACGCAAAACTTTCTCCGGACTTAAAACTGCGGACGAGAAAAGCGTATCAATTATGGGCAGAAAACCCGTTTCATCCATCGTTGCATTTTAAGTGTATCAATCAATCCGAAAGTATTTGGTCAACGCGAATTACTTGCGGAATTCGAGCAATCGGCATAATGAACGGAGACACAGCAACTTGGTTTTGGATTGGGAATCATGATGATTATGAAAAATTTTTCGGTTAAATTGTATGTGTAAAAAACTGACAGTTCAATTGCCGTCAAACAAAGTCGCCTGATAATTCTTGAACCCGATTTACAAGTTCATTTCACGACATTTGAAGCGGTTAATAAAGCGTTACGGAGTTTGGTAAAATTGAATTTGAAAAACGTTTAAATTAAATAGTTTAGCAAATATTTTTATTACAAATTAAACTGTTAAAAACGCCATCAAAAACTGAAATTATGCCACTTAAACAATTCAAATTCACATTAGAATTCTTAGTAAACGTAAACGATATTACAGACGAAACAATACGAGAAAATGCTAAAGCCTATAGCAACTCGGAAGAATTTTTTACTAATCCTGACTTCTTAGAAAATCAGTATCGGCAGAAAAGACTTTTACACGCACTCATTTCTGATGAATCTGTTTTAAGAAAATATGTAACTCAACTTTTTCCTGATTTCTTGGAATCGAAAGCAAAAGAATTAACCGAAAATTTTTTGTTGACTCACGATAATTATGATGAAACTGTTGAAATTGAGAAAATTGCTGTGGATAAGTTAAACAAAGAAGATAAAGATTTTTTTGAAGAGGTTGAAAAAAAAGGTATTTTTGCTGAAAATGCCGAACTTTTTTATGAAGCGATTTCTATTGATTTAGCCGATATTTCAATCTCTCAAACTAAGTAAAATGTTTCAAATAATTTATCAGCAATGAACCAACAACGGCTATTCAGAAATTATGTCTGAGGTAAATCTACAATGCATCTTGAAGTCGTTGAACAAATAAACTAAGATTGTTTAATTCAGTCTTAATTTAACAACAATTATGAAACTAACCCGCGACATTCAAAGCCTGAGCGTTTTCAAACGAGATAGTTCAAAATTTGCCAAACAAATGCAAAAAACAAAACAACCTATTGTGCTGACGGTCAACGGAAAAGCCTCGTTAGTTGTGCAAGATGCTGAAAGTTATGAAGAACTTTTGGCGGCAAAAGAAAAGCTCGAAACACTTAAGGCAATCCAAAAAGGAATGGCTGAAATTAAGAACGGTGAAAGTAAATCAAGCGACCAATTCTTTCAAGATTTTTTTCAAAAATATAACATTCGCGAAGATGTATGAAAAAATATAAAGTTATTTTTTCGCAGTCTGCGGAAAATAATATTTACGAATCTTATGAATGGGGTTGTCAGGAATGGGGTGAAGAGTTTGCTATAAAATGGGCAATTGAACTTAAAAATTCAGTCGAAAAAATCCTCAAATTATTTCCTTACAGCCAACCGATTGCACCAGAAAGCTACGATGTGCTTTTTGAAATAAGACAAATGCTTGTTGGAAGATACAGAGTTTTATTTAGAATTGATGAGCTAACAGTTGAGATTCTGCACGTAAAAGGCTCTTTCAATCAAGAATAATAATTTCACACTACTTGAATCTAAGGGAGAAAATAAAATGTTAAAAAAAGTAATAGTTGCGTTTTTCTTAGTCATCTTTTTTATGTGTTCAGATTCTTTTTCACAAGAAACTGACAAAGCCAAACTTGCCGAAATGAAACTTAAGGCTTGTGGAACAAAAACTGTAAAATATAAAGCTGATACTGATAAAAAACAGCATCCGACACCTGATGCACCAGCCGACAAAGCGTTGATTTATGTTTTAAGACCAACACTTATTGGCAATAAGATTCAGTCAAAAATTGCTGTCGATGGCGATTGGAAAGGTGTAAATCGTGGAAAAAACTATTTTTTCTTTACAGTTGAACCTGGTGAAAGATATTTTTGCTCTGAATCTGAAAATCAAGACTTTTTAGTTTTGAATGTTGAAGCTGGAAAAACCTATTATTTTTTACAAGAAGTTAAGCTCGGACTCATGAAAGCAAGAACAAATTTAGTTCAGTTTACCGAAGAAAAAGGTAAAGAAAAGCTCAAGGATGTTCATTTGAGTATATTTGAGGTAAAACAATAATTACACAAATAATTTGAATACTTAATTTCCCAACCATAGCAATAAAAATACAGTTAATTAAAAGAGTAAGAAAACTTTATGAACACAGAAGAAAAACACAAAGCAATCGCGGTACTAAACAAAATTCTTGAGCTTGAGCTTGCTGGCGTTGTCCGATACACACATTATTCGATGATGGTTTATGGCTATAATCGAATTCCAATCGTTTCTTGGCTGAAAGGAAATGCGAACGAAAGTCTTTTACACGCAACAAAAGCAGGCGAAATTGTAACCTTGATGGGCGGACATCCATCGCTTAAAATTGGAGCTTTGCTTGAAACAGAAAAGCACGATATTGGCGATATTTTGCGTGAAAGTCTTGAGCAAGAACAAACAACTTTGGCTGCATATTACGAACTTTTAGAAGTTTCTAGCGGTAAATCAGTTCTTTTGGAAGAGTATGCGAGAGAAATGATTGTTTCGGAAGAATTGCATCTCGATGAAGTAAACAAAATGTTGCGAAAACCAGGTGATCTTGAACCTTTTCATGGCTAAAAGCAACCGTTTTGCATACAACAGCATCTTGAATTGTATGAAGAAAACAAAATTAATCACAATTATTGGAATTTTAGTTTTGGTCGGAATTGTCGCGAGTAATTCGCGGCAATTTTCTTCTTCGGCGAAAGGTGATGAGATATTTACTGAAATTGGTAAATACAAATCTTGGAAACAGTTGAATAAGGCTGACGATAATAAAGAATCGGGAACATTCGAAGTTTTTGGTTCTTCGATAGCAGGATGATCGCGTCGTACTATTGTCCCAAGTTTTGTGACACTTAAAACCGAACCAGAAACTGTTTACGAAAAAACATCACCAATAGACATTCGTGATATTCTCACGCGTCCCGGAACTCGTTTGATAATGCCTTCAGAAGAGAGCGAAATTTGTCGCGGCGAAGAGCGAAAAGCGAAGCAATATGATGTTTTTCGTGGAAGTAGTAACGCTCCAAAGAATCCGCATGCATTTGCCGGAAACACTTATGCGAAGGTTTTTGCAAACGAACTTGCGAACTCGCAAATTGAAAAAACAAACCCGATTTTTCCGGTAGGTTCTATAATTGCAAGAGAAAAACTCACTTCTGAAACATCCAACACTCCTGAGTTTGTTGCGGTAATGGTAAAACACGAAAAAGGCTTCAGCAAGAAAACTGGTGATTGGGAGTATATTACGCTTGAGGGTAAAGACTTGTCGTTGCTTGCTCGAGAAACAAAAAGCGATTGTTCAAAATGTCACGCAAGTGCAAAAGCTACTGATTTTGTTTTTCGCACATATCTTAAATAACTGACGTTACGCAAGATATCAGATAAACGGAACTCGGTCACTCTTGTCCGAAAGATTTTTGCAAAAATCTAAAAGTGTTTGAATAAATTCAAGTTGATTATTTCCAAACACTGCTCAAAGGCGTTGCCTTTGTTCGGACAAGAGTGTCCGAGTTCCAATTTAATTACCTTTTTTGGGTTTTGCCAAGTATCTAGGTTCTGCTTTCTCAGGTGTAATTTTAATACTTTGGCGTTGTTTATCTCGAATAATAATCAAAGTTAATTCGCCATCTTTTTTTTCTTCAACTGTGCGAGATAAGTCTCCTTGATTCTCAATTACTTTTCCGTCAGCCTCAACAATCACATCGCCAGCCCGCAAATCAGCACGCGATGCTGGAGAATCTTCCAAAACACTATTTACCAAAACACCTTTTCCATCAGCGACGCCAAAAAATTCTGCGAGTTGTTTGGTTAAAGAACTTGTAACAACTCCAATTTGCCGCGAATTTGAGTTTAAAAAAATTTCCGGTCCTTCGCCACGCATTACTAACACATCATTTCCGCCACTTGGGAATGGAAATCTGCCAATAGATGGACTGCCGAAAATTGACGGCATTGGTGAGTTAGAAGGAAATCGTCTAATTGTTGAAATTTCTGATTCAACGGTTTTTTTAGCTGGACGTTTGCCCATAATTGCTAACAATTCGATCTCTTTTCCGCCTCGCAAAACCGTGATTTTTGCTTGATGGTCAGGTGCAGTTTCCGAAAGTAAACGAGATAATTTTCGCAAACTCGAAACCTCTTCGCCGTTAAATTTTATTATTACATCAAGATCTTGCAAACCTGCTTGCGTTGCGGGAGAGTTTTCCACAACCTTTTCCACAGCCACGCCGCGAACTTCGTTTAATTGATATTTTGCAAGATTTTCTTTGGTAATTTCTTTTAATTCAACACCGAGAAAACTACTGCTTTCGCCCGAATAAACCCGAATAACTCTTTCTTGTCCTTCGATTGTTGGCGTAAATTGGGCTAAAGAAGTTGAAAATGATAAACTTAATAACAAAAATACTGATAATTTTAAAAACATAAAATCTCCTGTTCGATGCGGCAGTTTTTGCCTAACTCGCTTGCGGAAGCATTCCTTTTATTTCTCTGACAATTTTTTGAACATCGTCGTGATCTTCGAGAGAAATCATAAAAAAATCATAGCCAACCTTGAAGCAGACTATTCCGTTTCCAAAAAGCCAAACGCCTTCAAGTAAAGGGTTTCCCATTAAAATCCAACTGATTGGTGCTCCTGTAATTGTTCGCGGATTAAAGATTTGAGCAAACATCATCGCACCAGCGGCAAATGAAAAAGCTCCAAGAAGTGGTGCTCCAGCGTATTTTACAATTTCACGTTCGAAGCGAATTTTTTCGGCATCTGCTTCACTTAATTCGCCATTTTTTACGAGATCTTCTTGAGATTTGAGATAACTTTGAAATTGTTCGGCGATTTTTTCGACAGTAAAAAATGGCAACGCTGAGCGAAATATCCAATTCGTTGAAATAAGCGTAAAACCTGCACCAAGTCCGGCACCGACAACCATCGAAACACCGCTCGCAGCAGCTTGAAGAGGATTTTCAGCAATCCAAGTTCCGGCATTCGAAAGTCCTTTATATGCTGAATCCAAAGTTTTTGCCCAACTAGAACCAAAGTTAAAAATGTCTGATGCAGTTTTTGTTGTTTTCTTAAATGAACTCGCCGCTTCATCAAAAACCTCTGAAGCTCTCTCGCTTGCCACATTCAAAACTTCACCGGCTTTTTTTCCGGCTTCTTTGACAACTTCACCCGCTTTTTCGCCAGCGTCTTCCGCCACATCACGAATTGGTTCACTCACTTCCCAAGCAGTTTTCGCAGTATTCTCAGCGGTTTTAAAGGTATCTTCAGCAAAGGTTACAGCCTGTTTTCCGACGTCTGATTTTTCAACCTCAACCTTAATTTTATCGACTGAATCTTTTAGTGTTTCCGCACCTTTTTGAGCAGTTTCGCGGGCAACTTTTACACCTTCCTCAAGTCTTTCTTTGATACCAAATTGCTTATCAATTTCCTCAAATTTTTCTTTTGCAGCTCGTTGCCAATCTTCAAAGTTCTTTTTGTAATCAGACATCACTTACTCCATTTTAGATTTTGAATTTGCGATTTCAGATTGAAATCGTTTGTAATCCGCAATATTCTACGAAATACCAAAACAGTTAGTTCAATTTCTTGTTTAGACTAACTAAAACTTGAATCTATTATAACGCAAAATAGCCTAATTTGTGGTAATATTTTTTGAATTTATGCCATTGGTAAAATGTCCAACTTGCGAAAAACTGATTGAATATAGCGGAAACGAATTCCGTCCGTTTTGCTCGGAACGTTGTAAATTGCTTGATTTTGGAGCGTGGGCTGATGAAGAATTTGCAATTCCTGATAATTTTTCGTTGCTTTCTGAAGAAGATTTAGTCCAAATCGAGAATTCGCTCGAAGAAGGAAATTAGATATGTTTTTACTCGATATAGCACCTGATTCGATTGTATCTACGCCAATTGGCTTAGCAATCGCTGTTTCTTTTTTCCTGATTTTGGCGGCAATTGCTTTTGTCGTTTTTAAAATGGTCAAGCGAACTGTAAAAATGGCATTTCGGATGACAATTGTTGTATTAATTCTCTTGATTGCAATAATTGGAAGTATTTCTCTGTGGTGGTTTCTCTCAACTCCTCCTAAATATGAAAGATCAAATCGTCCTCCTATAAAATCGACTCGCTAATGTTTTGGAAACGCTATAAAAACTTACCGCGAAACGTTTTTGCATTAAGTATCGTGAGTTTTTTAAACGATACATCGAGCGAAATAATTTATCCGTTATTGCCGACATTTCTTGCTCTATCGCTTGGTGCAAGTCCTTTTGCAATTGGTGCAATAGAAGGAGTTGCTGAATCGACTGCAAGTTTATTAAAACTTTTTTCAGGTTATTTAAGCGATAAATTAAAACGCCGAAAACCGCTCGTTTTATTTGGTTACGGACTGGCGACTATTGTTCGTCCGCTGCTTGCTTTTGCAACAACTTGGCAACAAGTTTTATTTGTTCGAACCGCTGATAGAATCGGAAAAGGTGTTCGCGGAACACCGCGAGATGCACTTTTGGCGGCGGAAGTTTCTCCAAATGAACGCGGACTTGCGTTTGGTTTTAATCGTGCGGCTGACCATTTAGGTGCAGTTTTTGGTCCAATTGTCGCCTCAGTTTTACTTTACATTATTGCTGTAAACCCAGCAATTCCAACAATTTCTGAGTATCAAAATGTGTTTTTATTTGCTTCAGTTCCGGTTGTTTTAGGGCTGTTTGTAATTATATTTTTTGTCAAAGAAGCAAAACCTGAAAAAATAGAAAATGCTCCGAAATTGAGTCTTTCTCTATCGCAGTTTGATGGAAATTTCAAGCGTTTTCTTTTTGTTATTGCTCTTTTTACACTTTCAAATTCGACAGATGCTTTTTTGTTGTTGCGAGCCGAACAAGTCGGAATTGCACCCGCAATGTTGCCAATTTTATGGATGGTTTTACATATTAGTAAAGTAATCAGCTCAATAATTGGTGGAGATTTATCTGATAAATTTGGCAGAAAATCATTAATATTTTCTGGCTGGATAGTTTACGCACTTGTTTACATCGGTTTCGCATTTATCTCAGAACCGTGGCACGCGTGGGCGTTATTTGTTATTTATGGAATTTACTTCGGTCTGACAGAAGGAGCAGAAAAAGCACTTGTTGCTGATTTGGTTGAAGACGATAAACGCGGAACGGCATATGGACTTTACGCTTTAGCTTTTGGCGTTACTGTTTTTCCGGCAAGTTTATTGCTCGGTGGTATTTGGAGTTATTTTGGAGCAAGTTATGCCTTTGCTTTTAGTGCATTTCTATCAATTATTGCGGCATTTTTATTGCTTTCAGTAAAAGCCGAAAAACCTAGTTTTTCTTCCCAATAGATGGTTTATTGATTGGATTTTCGATATTCATAAAACCCAAATCGCTTGTCGAAAATCTTCCTAGATTTGGCAATATTGTTGTTAAATTATCGTTTGTTGCACCAAACCAACGAGCTAAAGTTGCCGAATATGAATCGACCGAAGTTGTCGGAATCCAGCGTCCGTTATCATAAGTATCACTCGGTCCATTTATTTGCAAAACTGGCATTTGTCCGTAAATTCGATTACCGCGAACCGCTCCGCCCAAGACAAACTGATGATTTCCCCAACCGTGATCTGTTCCGTTTCCGTTGACGCGATACGAACGACCAAATTCCGATGCGGTAAACGACGTAACTTTACTTGAAATTCCAAGTTCTGCTGTAGCGTTATAAAAAGCATTCATTGCTTGGCTTAATTCTTGGAGAAGGTTTGGTTGAGTTGCGACTTGTTCGTTATGCGTATCAAATCCGCCAAGTTCGCAGAAAAATACTTGCCGTTGGAGAGATAAATTGTTTCTCGCGGAAATTAATCTTGCCACCATTTTTAATTGTCTTGCGAGATGCGTATCAGGAAAAACGCTAGTTATTGGTTGAGTTGCAGTAAGTGCTTGTCTGATTACTCGGTTGCTATTTATCGCACGTTTCTTAATATCCGCAAACTCATTTTCAAGTTCGTTGGCATTATTTAAAGCTAAAATTTGATTTATTGCCTGCGATTTCAAATCAGTTGTGTTTGGATTGTCGTCATACCAATTTAAACCGATAGTTCCTTGATCAGAGACGTGATAAACCGAAGTTTCATCACCAACGCCAATCGTGTTTGCCCCGCCAAGTGATATTGAAGTGAAGTTTTTCCAAGTTCCGTTTGATGAACTTATTAAATCGCACATTCTTCCGCCCCAACCTGTTGCAATATTTACATTATCTGGAATAGAAGTTTGCCATTGAACTTGTTGATCGTTATGCGAAAAAAGATTTGGCGGCAGCGGAACGGTTTCATTTCTAAATTGAACTTGAGAAGTTGGGACAACCAAAGGACCGGTATTTGCCATAACCGCAAGTTTTCCTTGCTCAAAAAGACTTTGCATTTCACCAAATCTTGGATTAAATCCCCACTCGCGACCATCACCGTTTAAAGGATTTATTGTTAAAATTTCATTTTGTGGAATTGCGAGAGTCGTTCTTTGGTTTGCATAAGAATTATAGCTGGAACCTCTTGGAACAATTGTATTATCGCCATCATTTCCGCCGTAAAGAAAAATGCAAACAAGTGCTTTGTAATCATTAAAGTTCGCACTTACTTTTGTTGCGGCAAGAATGTTTTGCAAATCGAAAATTGCACCGCTTGCGGCTGAAACTCCTAAACCTGCACAAACCGAATTTCTAATAAAATCTCGACGTTTCATATTTACTTCCTTCTCAAAACTTTTTATTTTTGAATCACAAATTGTGGCGATGTAACCACTAAATGAATTGCTGTGCGAACTCTTTCAGTTTGATTATTTGCCGGTAACTGGTTGACAGTGTTGACGATAATGGTTTTCATCTGCGTTGGCATCTGACCTGACATCAAGATTAAATTAAGTTCATCAACGAGTTGCGTCGGAGTATTTGCAAGCGGCAATAAGGTTGTCAAAGTCAGTTTTATTTCATCTTCATTCCACCCAAAACCGCGGTAAACAACATCACGCATTTGATTTGTGCTACCAATAATTTGCGTATCGTTTGTTATTTGAAACTCAGGAGAAATTAAGCCAGCACGACCTAATCTGCCCGGCTGAATATAGTTTGGTTCAAAGAAATTAAACACAGTTTTTGAACGAAGTGGATTTTGTCCGAGTGACCAAACAGGTGATTCTAAGTTCCAAATTCGATATTTTTGGCTTTGGGCTTTTGCATCAAAGGCACGCAACAAAGCAGAAAATCTTAAAACCGGTTCGCGTTGTTTTCCAAAACCTTGTTGCGTTATCTGAAGCGGATTTCTGGCTTCATCATCAAGCAAAATTGCTCTAATTACGGCTTTCATATCTCCGCGAATTCCTAAACCGTTATTATTAAAAACACTAGAAACTCGATAATTAGCAATAGTATTTAAATATCTATAAACAAAACAAGTCAACGTTTATTTTATAAATAATTCGGTTGGTATATTTTTGACGGAATGTGTAAAATAAGTTTGCTTAAGAATTTTAATTATTACGATGACACAAGAATTAAACCCAACAAACCTTCAAAATTTAGACATAAAATCGACACCACGAGATGAGATGAACTTAGTTCAACTTGATACTTTTAGTTATGAATTTATCGGGAGAGAAATTTGGATAGACTTTACGATTCCAGAGTTTACGGCTATTTGCCCTTTCTCAGATTTTCCGGATTTTGCAACTTTAAAACTCAGTTATGTGCCAAATGAACGTTGCATAGAACTAAAAAGTTTGAAACTTTTTATAAATTCTTTTCGCGAAATTAAAGTTTTTCACGAGCATGTTATTAATATTATTATTGATGATTTTGTAAAGGCTTGTGATCCTTTAAAAGTCACGCTTGAGGGTGATTTTAATGTTCGCGGAAACATTAAAACGGTTGTTCGCGGAAGTTATTCAAAAAATTAGTTGTTTGCAGCGGTTGCGAGTGCAATTTCAAATATTGAATGTTGTCTGCTTGAAATTGCCAATAAAGTATTTATTGTTTCCTCAATTTGGCATTCGGGTTTCGAGCAAACTGTCGCCAATTCAGAAACTATTAAAAATTTAGCTTTTTCGAATATCCGTTGTTCGCGAAAAGAAAGTGCTTTGATTTTATTTTGAAAATTAAGCATTTTTAAAACATCTGCAACCTTAAATATATCGCCAGATTGAATTTTTTCGCCAAATTCTCTTGAACGAACTTTCCAATCAGTCGGAACAGTTTCAAACTCATCCGCGATATATTCTAAGACTTTTTTGCACTGCACTGAGTTAATAATTGGTCTCAATTTAAGATTATTCATATTTGCAATAGGAATAAAAACAAGCGAATTGTTAGCCAAAAGGCGAAGTGAATAAAATTCAACATTGTTGCCGCCAATTTGTTTAAATTCGGTTTTTTCAATTGAACATACACCAATATTTGGATATGCAACTTTCTGTCCTATCTTAAAATTCATATTTCCTCCGCAGAAAAAAAGACTAATCTTTCAAATATTTTTGAAAGACATTTAATCGGCAAGTTTGTCGGTAAGTTGTCGGTTACTAGAACTATATCACGGATTTTATTTTGTGAGTAGGTTTTTTTGGAATTTCAATTGAGAACGATGAGCCTTCGCCAAGAGTAGATTTTACAAAAATTTCTCCGCCATGAAGTCGAACAAGATGTTTTACGATTGCAAGCCCAAGACCAGTTCCGCCAATTTCTCTTGAACGTGCTTTATCTGTCCGATAAAATCTTTCGAAAATGCGTTCGAGGTGTTCGCTTCCAATTCCTTCGCCAGAATCTTCAACCGTCACAATATCTTCATCTTCTCTGTGGCTGTAAATTACTGTAACACTTCCATTTTCATGACTAAACTTTATTGCGTTGTCGATTAGATTTGTGAGAATTTGTTCAAATCTTTGTTTATCTGCGAATACTTGAGACTTTTTAGGAACCAGATTTTTCAAACTTATAGATCTTTTATCAGCCTTAACTGATAAATTTGTATAAATTTCATTAACCATCAAATTTAAGTCAAAATGTTGCTGCCGAATTGAGATTTTGCCAGCTTCAATAGAAGTTAATTCCGAAATATCACTGATTAAATGGTTCATTCGCTCAGCATTTTTACGAATTACTGACAAAAACCGATAGTTATTTTCGGTGTCTTCAATCGCACCGTCTTCGAGCGTTTCAACAAATGCAATTATAGAAGTAAGCGGCGTTCGCAACTCGTGAGATACATTTGAAAGAAATTCTTGACGCACTGATTCAAGATGTTCAAGTTGAGTAATATCAGTAAAAACTCCGATAGCATTTTTGTTTTCTTCAAAACTTAACGGTGAAATATTTACACTAAAAACCCTTTTCTCGTCACGAATTGATTCATATTTTAATTCGGTTGAAACACTTTCAGAAAATGTTTTACGAAATCCTTCGTGGACTTCGAGACTTCTAATTAATTCACTTAAACGTTTGCCAATAATGTTTTTACTGGTGTTTTTGAAGAACTCATTAGCTAAGTTGTTTGAGGCAATAACTAAATTTTCTTCATTGATAACAATAACAATTTCACTAATTGTTTCAATCATTGATGAGAGAATTTCATACGAAGTATTCCGTATTTGAGGTTTTTTCCAAAATAAATCTGTGATTAAACTCATTTTGATGTAACAAATCTGTATCCAATTCCGACAACTGTTTCAATACAGTTATCGCATTCGCCCAATTTAGAACGCAACCGTCTAATATGAACATCTAAAGTTCTTGTATCGCCATAATAACTATAACCCCAAACATTATCTAGTAAATTTTGACGAGTGGCGATTCTGCCAGAATTTTTAATTAAATTTGCAAACAAAGCAAATTCTTTTTTAGTTAGTTTAACTTCGTTGCCGGAACAAGTAACACGCATATCTTCAAAATTAATTGAAATTCTATCGTCTTGATAATTTTTTGCCGTATCGGTTTCAACACGCCGCAAAACTGCACGAACACGAGCTAAAACTTCTTTCACCGAAAATGGTTTAACAATATAATCATCCGCACCAGTTTCTAAGCCTTGAATCTTGTCTGATTCAGTAACTTTTGCGGTGAGCATAATTATTGGAGTTTTCTTTGTTTGAGGCTCTTTGCGAAACCTTCGACAAAGCTCGATTCCGTTCATTCCGGGCAACATTAAATCTAAAATTATCAATGAAGGTGCTGATTCAAGTGCAAGCCGCAAACCTTTTTCGCCAGATTCGGCGATTTGAACTTCAAAACCTTCGCGAAAAAAATTGTATCGCAAACTTTCTGCAATATCAGCCTCGTCTTCAATAATTAAGATTCTTTGTGACATATTATTCACTGTGTTTGATAAAAACTGCTTCCTTCATATAAACCGTTAATTCACAAATATCTTTGACATAATCGCCAATTCTTTCAAGATTTTTTGTGACAAAAATTAACTCGGTAATTCTTGAACTTTTACTAGCATCGGCTGACATTGTTTTAATCATTTCTTGAAACAGACGTTCATAAATCAAATCAATTTCAGCATCTTTTGCAATTAAATCACGTGCTTTTTCTGAATCATTTGTTGTAAATGCATCTAGTGAATTACGCAAAAGTTCAGATGTTTTAATACCCATTTCACCTAAATCAACTACTTTTACTTCAGGTTCATCATTTAGCTTGATTGCCGCACGAGCAATGCTTGTCGCGTGATCGCCAATTCTTTCGAGCAAAGGAGTAATTTTTGCAATCGAAATTACAATTCTTAACTCTCGTGCAACCGGACGACGCAACGCTAAAACTTCTATACTTAGGCGGTCAATATCAAGCTCGAGTTGGTCAATTACCTTGTCATTTTCAAGAACTTGATTGGCAACAACGCTGTCTCTCTGAATCAACGAATGAAGTGAACGCTGCAATGCTAATTCAACTTCGCCGCCAAGAAGCAACAAACGATCGCGGAGTATATCTAATTCTCTTTCTAATAATTTTCTTTGTTCCATCAGTAAAAATTTAGAACAAAAGCGTTAAATAAACAAAGATGAAAGAACACAATAGACTTCTAAAGGTTAAGAAGAAATGAATTTAAAGTTAATTTGAAGTTAAATGTTTTTTGGAGTCATTAAAAAATCTAGTTCACCACAATTTTTTGAAATATCTGACCATTTCTTGATTTTGAGTGTTATTTTTGCCAAAGCTGCTGTTGGAAAGGCTTTTATTTCACCACTTAAAAGCCTGACTAAATCTTCAATTCCAGGATTATGCCCGACAAGTAAAACAGTTTCGTGTTTATCGTCAATTTTTGCAATTATTTGCGATAATCTTAACGAACTCGCCTCATAAATTTTCTCTTCATATTTAATTTGAGCGTTTATTTCAGCAGTTTCTTTAACCAAAATTGCTGTTTGTTTTGCTCTTTTCGCGGGCGAACTGAGAATTAAATCAATCTGAAGTTTTTTCTTTTTTAAATTGAGACCAACTTTTGGTGCGGTTTCAATTCCACGCGTGTTAAGAGAACGGTCAAAATCTGACACATCAGTATTTTCCCAATTCGATTTTGCATGGCGTAAAACGAGTAAAGTTTTCATTTTTTTGTGTCTCTAAGACTACCAGTTTTCTTCTAACTCACAAAGAAGCAAAAGTTTATTAAATTTTTTCAATAGAAAATCGCCAAAGAAATTTTCATTTTTCTAAAAATTTCTTTGGCGATTTATTCGTTTATGAGCTGTTTAAAGTCTCGGAAGAGTAAAACTAAAACGCGAACCAAGTCCTATTTTCGATTCGGCTTTAACTTCTCCGCCGTGTTTTTCTATTATTTCTTTTACTAATGAAAGTCCTAAACCTGTGGTTTCATCTTGTTTTGATTCGCCTTCGCGTTCAACTCGATAAAATTTTTGCCAAATTTTATCTATCTGTTCGCTAGGAATTCCATAACCGCGATCTTCGACCGTAACTCGCAAAACTTCTGCTTCAAGCATCGTCGAGATAATTACTGAAGTTTTATCTGGGCTATAACGAATCGCGTTATCAACTAAATGTCCGATTACACGCATAATCAAACCTTTATCAGCGGCAATTGGCGGAATCATCGTCATACTTTTTTCGACAAGTCTGATTCGTTTACGTTTCGCAACCTCTTGCATTTGTTTCACTACTTCGCCAACAACATTGTCTAATCTAACAGCCGTAACTTGAAATTCTTGCTTATCAGATTGTTCAAGATTTGAAACTGCAAGAAATGTCGTTAGCATATTTGTTAATCGCTTAGATTCATTGGCAATAATATTCAGAAATTCCTTTGATTCTTCAGAAACATTTTCATCAAGTAAAAGCAGCTCGGCAAAGCCTTTAATGCTTGTAATCGGCGTGCGGAGCTCGTGTGACATGAGCGAAACCATATCGCTTCTTAATTTTTCATTTTCTTTTACAACAGTAATATCTCTGACTGAAATTAAGAAGCAAGCCGGTTTCATCGGAACGCTTGAATCGTGTATTGATTGTTCATCGCAAGGTGCTTTGACAAGTGAGATTCTCATTTTTAGCGTTTTTCCACTTTCTTTAAAATCTAATTCACGCTCGTAACTATCTCCAGTTTGCAAAACTTTTCTAATTACCAAATGCGGTTCGCTAAATACTTCAGTCTTAAATCCTTCAAGTAAACTCAACAAATCAAATGAGTTAATTTCATTGTGCGTAAGTTTTGTCAAATGCCTCATTTGTCGGTTCAAATAAGCTAAAGTTCCATCTAAATATGCAATCGCGTGAGCTTCCTTAAGTTGAGAGTTTGCCATAACCGCAAAACTTTGTTCTTTCATCAAACCGCGAACCATATTGACACATTCAACGCGATCTTTGATTGTCTCAATTGAAAATGAACCTAATATTGAATCTTCAGAAAGCACTTTTCCTCGAAGATTTTTTCTTTGAAAATTTCTTGCAAGTTGTTCTGTAAATGCAGTAAGGATTTCTTTGTCTTCAGCTAAAAAATTTTGACTAACTTTGACAAATAAAACTCCAACATATTTTCCCTCTGCACTTAACGGAAGTGCAATTTTTGCTTTCTTTAATTTTTCATCAATTACTTCAACTACAACTTCTCCTGTTTTTAAAGATTTTTCACAAAATTCAACAACTTCTCGCCATTCATTTTGGCGAAGCATTGAAGAAGAACTTGTTTCGCCATTTTTTGACCTGCTAAGAGGCGACAATTTTTTATTTTCGTCGAACCCAAAAACTACTGATTCAGAAAGTGGTATCAATTTTTCAAGTAACTTCAATCCGCTTTCTATTCTTAAATCAGCTGGTTTTCCTTCAAGTAGTTGAACCGAAGATGATAAAAGATTCAAACGTTTTCCGAGCAACGTATCAGCCAAAACTATTTTTTTTATTTGAATTACTAAAAATATCGAAAAAGCAGTTAATACGCCCGGAATGAACATTGTCTCTAAACGATACTTCCAAGCGATATAAAGAGAAATAAGAAACCAGACTGAAAAAGAACTCAACATTATTTGTAAACATCGTTTTACTGAATAGTAATGAGAAATATAACCAACAAGTATAGCTGTTGAAAGTATTAAAACTATTTGCACAGACCACGGCAATAATTGATTTTGTTGAAATATAATGTAAAACGATAATAATTTTTCGATCCCAATTGTTAAAATTCCAACAATTAAAAGACCGAAGGCAAAAGCCAACAATAGTGATGAAACGACATTTATCGTTTTGTTTTTTTTCATGTCGATGGAATTTTAGGAGTGTAGCTAAAAGAAATAAACTAAATTGGTTAAAGTAAAAAATGTTTTATTAACCTTATTAAATTATGAACTAAATTAATGTAAAAAATCAAGCATTTTTGTTAAACAACTTTTATAAAATTTTTTTAACTTATTTTATTGCTTTTATAAAGCAGAAAATTATCAGCTTTTGCCCTTTTTAGTAAAAGACTTCATAATAATCAACAAGATGATAATTATTTCGAAAGTCAGACTTTTTTTGCTTGCTATCTGGCTTGGAGCTGCTTGTTTTTTTAGCTTCGCTGTTGCACCTGGAGTTTTTGGAATAGTTCCTTCGAGAGAAATTGCCGGTGCGGTTGTTTCTCGTAGTTTAATGATTGTAAATTATAGTGGCTTAATAATCAGCCTGATTTTGTTGGCTAGTTCGTTTATTTCAGGAAAAGGAATCGCAATTTGGATTGAACGTTTTCTTCTTTTCGTTTTGCTAATTTCAACTATAATTGGACAGTTTGTGATTTCTTTGCAACTCTCGCAAATTCGTAATCAAGCAGGTCGTCCAATTGAAGAACTCTCGATAGATGAACCGCTGAGAATTGCTTTTAATAGTTTGCACGATTATTCTGTCTGGGTTTTGATTGTTGGAATGATTGCGGCACTTATTTCATTTTTTCTAATTTCGCCATCAAAAACAGAAACACCAATAAAAAACCAATTTGGTAATATAAAAATTTAATATGGAATTGATTGAAAAACTTAGTGAGTTTTCTTCACGATTTGATCGCTGGAAAAGCAACGACAATTTGGTCGGATACAATTATGTTGAAAACCAAAATGCACCGTTTACGCCAATGCGAAGAGCATTGCCATTAACAAATTTGGCATTAATTACTTCTGCCGGTGCTTACATTGACGGAACTGAAGCCTTTGAAATTACTTCACCAGGTGGCGACTCTAGTTTTCGTGAAATTCCCATCGAAGTAGAAGCCGAAGACTTAAAATATGCCGCTCGTGGTTACGATCCGAAACACGTTTTAAGAGATCGAAATGTGCAAATTCCAATCGAACGTCTTCTCGAATATCAAGAAAATGGAGTAATTGGCAAACTCAACAACGTTTGGTGGTCGCTTAACGGATTTATTCCTGATGCCGCTGCGGTTGCTGAAAAACTTGCTCCTAAAATTGCCGAACGAGTTAATAGATATGAAACTCATGCTGCTTTGCTGATTCCAACTACAAATTTATGCCATCAAACAATGGCGATAATTGCACGTGCGATTGAACAAACCGGAATTCCGACTATGATGATTGCCGTAAAACGCAACATTCCTGATAAAGTTCGTCCACCGCGTTGTGCGTTTTATTCGGGTGAATACGGAAGCGTTGTCGGTGCACCAAATGCAACTCATTATCAACGACGTGTTTTAGACGAATCTTTACGTTGGATTGAAACTCTCGATCAACCAGTCGTTAAAAAACTAACAGTTGATCTCGAAACTTTTATCGAAAACGACCGTGGCGAAGCGTGAAAAATAATAAATCTGTCATCATTATCGGTGCAGGTTTAGGTGGGCTTTCCGCCGCTTGTCGCTTGGCGAAACTTGGTTTTACGGTAAAGGTTTTAGAAAAAAATAAAACAGTTGGCGGAAAAGTAAACTGTGTAGAATCAATTGGTTACACGTTTGATACGGGGGCAAGTTTGCTCACAATGCGTCATGTTTTTGATGAACTTTTTGAATTTTGCGGACGTAACTTAACCGATTATTTAACGCTTCAAAAACTTGACCCAATTTGTCGCTATTTTTGGAATGACGGAACAAAATTTGACGCTTCTGAAAATTTAGAAAAAACTGAAGAAGAAATTGCAAAAATTGAACCGCGAGACGTTGAATCATTTAGAAAATATTTGGCTGATTCCCGCGAAAAATATGAGATTTCAGAGCGAACATTTCTCGCTAAAAGTTTGAACGATTTACCGAGCTTAATTCGTCCAAAAAATCTGCCGGATTTACTAAAAATTTCTTCTCTCAAAACTCTTGCGAAACACAACAAAAGTTCTTTCAAGTCACCAAAGTTTCAACAACTTTTCAACCGTTTTGCGACTTACAACGGAAGTTCGCCATACAAAACTCCAGCAACTTTTGCACTAATTCCTTATGTCGAATTTGGACTTGGTGCCTGGTATGTAAACGGTGGTATTTATCAGATTCCAAAGGCTTTAGAGAAACTTGCAATTGAACTTGGCGTTAAATTTAAACTAGATTTTGAAGTTGAAAAAATTAATATCGACAACGGAAAAGCGTCTGGCATAACGTTAAAAACCGGAGAGATTTTAGTCGCTGATTTTGTTGTTTCAAATGCTGATGCGATTGAAACTTACCGCAACCTTTTACCAAAACCTAAATATCAAAAACGTGAGCCATCTTGTAGTGGTTTCGTTATTTTACTTGGCGTAAAAAAGTGTTTTCCGATGCTCGCTCATCACAATATTTTCTTTTCAGACGATTACAAAGCTGAATTCGATGCGATTTTCGAACAAAAAATTCCGGCAGAAAATCCGACAATTTATATAGCTGCAACTTCGCGAACTGACGCTAGCCAAGCACCAGAAAATTGCGAAAATTTGTTTATTTTGATCAACGCACCTTATACTAATTCAAATATAAACTGGCACTCAATTGCAAAAACATATCGTAATAAAATAGTTCAAACGCTTGAGAAAGCAGGACTTGTAGGTTTAGAAAATTCAATAGAATTTGAACAAATAATCACGCCGGAAGATTTTGAGACTAAATATCGTGCTAACAAAGGTTCGATTTACGGAATGTCTTCAAACGGAATTTTCTCGGCATTTATGCGAGTTCCAAATAAAGCGACTGATGTTGAAAATCTATACTTTGTCGGCGGCGTAACGCATCCTGGCGGCGGAATGCCACTTGTTTTGCTTTCCGGGAAAATGGCGGCGGAAATGATTGATAGAGAAACCTAGTTTTACTAATTTTCAGTTATAATTGAGTTTGTTTAAAAATTTATGCAAGAAGAACTGAGCCTCAAAGCCGAAATAAATCTTTATTACGATGTCTATTTTCCAGAAAATTCATCCGGGAAATTGCCTATTTTAATTGCCGTTCACGGTTATGGTGCGAGCAAGCGATATATGTTGACCGAGGCAAAACGAATTGCAGATGAAAAGTTTATAATTATCTCAATTCAGGCACCTTATCAGCATTATAGAGAATCAAAAGGCACATTTAAAGTTGGTTTTGGTTGGCTCACAGATCATAAATCTGAAGAATCTGTTTCGCTTCATCACAATTTTATTTTAGATATTTTGAATAAATTATCGACAAATCATTTGGTCGATTCAACGCGTGTTTTTCTTTTCGGGTTTTCTCAAGCGTGTGCGTTAAATTTTCGTTTTGCGTTTACTTATCCCGAGAAATTGACAGGAATAATTGGTGTTTGTGGCGGAATTCCGTCAGATTTAGAAACTAACAACATTTATAAAACGCTGGATTCAAATGTTTTTTATATTTATTCTGACACTGACGAATTTTACACAATTGAGAAATACGAAAAATTTAATGAAACTCTTAAATCTCGGTTGAAAAATTATGAATCGAAACTTTACACGGCGAAGCACGAAATTATTGACGAAATGCGTGAAGATATGAAACATTGGTTGCAAAAGTTTTAACCTATGGAAGTTTCGGTAATAATCCCAACATTTAACGAAGAATTGACGATAACTAAAACGCTCGAAGCACTTTCGCGACTGGTGAATGTTTCTGAAGTTGTTGTTGTTGATGGCGGAAGCACGGACGAAACTTTGTCGATTCTTGATAACTACAAAGGGCTAAAAAAACTTCAAATCGTCAAGCTCGGCGAAGCAAATCGTGGCAAACAGCTTCACGAAGGAACAAAATTTGCGACTGGAGATATTTTTTGGTTTATTCATGCTGACACTCGACCAACTCAAGGTTCGGCACGGCAAATAAAAGGTTTAATGAAGTATTCGGAAATTGTCGGTGGCAATTTTGAGATAATATTTGCCGGAAATTCGCGTTCGGCAAGATTTATGACGTGGCTTTACCCAAATCTACTTTCAATCGGTTTATGTTACGGCGATTCGGCGTTTTTCGTCCGCAAAGATATTTATGAAAAAATTGGCGGATTCAAACCAATCGGTGCATTTGAAGATCTAGATCTTTATCATCGCTTGCGAAAAAAAGGTCGTTTTTATCATCTTTCACAAACTGTAACAACGTCATCGAGAAGATTTGAAGGAAAAAGTTTTGTGCTGACTTTTGCTAAATGGTCAATCTTCCAAGTGCTTTATTGGCTTAAGTTTCCGCCGAAAAAACTTGCAAAGTATTATTTGCCGATTAGATAAAATGGAAAAACGACAATCAATTTTTGGAATATTATCAACTGTTTTTACGCTGTTTTCGTGTTTCTCAATGTTTTTGGTAATTTGCGTAGTTGGAATTTTTGAAATAAATTATGAAGGTTACCTAGAAACGCATAAATTTGCTGATAATTTTTTATTTTTTGCTTTATGTCATTCGATCTTTGTTTGTATTCTTGGAATATTATTAGGAATAATCGGGCTTTTTGAAAAGAAAAAGTCAAAACTTTTCTCAATAATTGGTCTTTTTGTTGGGTTACTTACAATTTTATCGATTTTTGCAATTGCATTAATTGGAAATTATTCAGATTTAATAGATGAAAAACTTGGTTCTTAGATTTGCCTCACAAATTAACTCGAGCTTTTTTTGCATTCGCAATTGCATCTTCTACCGAATCAGCCAAAGCCGTCAAATGTCCCATTTTTCTACCTTTTCTGGCTTCGGCTTTGCCATAAAGATTAAGTTTAACATTTGGAATTTCCAACGCTTTTGCAAAATTTGGTTCGCCTTTTTCCCAAATATCGCCGAGCAAATTGACCATTGCACAAGGTTTTAAAAATTCGGTTGAACCAAGCGGAAGTCCGCAAACTGCTCGAAGTTGCTGTTCAAATTGCGAGGTGACACAAGCATCAAAAGTGAGATGTCCTGAATTGTGCGGACGCGGTGCTAGTTCATTAACAATCAATTTTTCATCTTTTGTCACAAAAAACTCGACACATAAAAGCCCGACCACATCTAGCTTTTCTAAAATCTCGCGTGTAATTTCGACTGCCTCATTAAATATTTTTTCGCTGACATTTGCCGGAGAAAACGAAACATCTAAAATATGATTTACGTGTTGATTTTCAATTACGCCGAAATGTGCGAAATCGCCAAAAACATCTCTCGCACCTACAACCGAAACTTCTTTTTCAAAATCGACGAAACCCTCGAGAACCGCTTCTTGTCCGTTTAATTTTGCAAACGCAGGTTCAATATCAGCGGCGGACAAAAGTTTGGATTGTCCTTTGCCATCGTAACCAAATCCGGCAGTTTTTAAAACAGACGGAAATGTGGCGTTTGCAAAATCTTGCGGCGACGTTATGTGTGTAAATGGAGCAACTGGAAAACCATTTTTTTTGAGAAAATTTTTCTCACGCAAGCGGTTTTGTGTAATATGCAGAACATCGCCACGCGGTCGAACTGTCACGATTTCTGAAACAGCTTCAACTGTTGCGGATGGAACATTTTCAAACTCAAAAGTAACAACCTGAACGCCGCGTGCAAAATCGCGAACTGCATCTAAATCTTCATAATTTGCGTTGATTTCAAAATCAGAAACTTGACCAGTTGGCGTGTCAGATTCCGGCGAAAAAGTATGAACGCGATAACCCATTCGGCGAGCCGCAATCGCAAACATTCGCCCGAGCTGCCCGCTCCCGAGAACACCGATTGTTGAATTTGGTAGGATTGGTTTTGCCACAAAAATTAATAGAAAGTGAATTTTATTCTATTTTTGAAAATTTTGCTTAATCTTTTTTTCAGAAGTTGATTTCGGCTTCAAATTTTTTGCAATCAGTTAATCTGATACTAACTTAATTATCAGAAAGAGGCTTAGAATTTAACTATTATCCAAGCCTCAATCAGTTTTAATAATGGTTCAGAGTTCGTCTTACTTTCAAGGCAAAAACACGCTCACGAGCTACTTTTGATTCAAATTTGAAAGGAATAAACGGCGGAGACAACTGTTGACTCGTAATTTCAAAATCAATCAAGCGTTGAAACAAAACCGTAATGCGACGTTTGCCCGCAAAATCGCTGAATCGCGGAACTGAATAACTTGCATCAGTTATAAAACCACCGCTGCTGCCGCCTACTTTTTCGCCAAATAAACTAAAGTTTTCAGTTTCGCCGATTGCTTCAAGTGCTTGCGATTGTTCGAGAAAACGACGCATTACGGCTGAAATATCCGCTGAAATAAATTTTCCTGTCGCAACGCCCGCCATAATCACCGCATAATCGCGGACAGTTCCTTTGTTGGAAAGTGTCGCTTCGCCTTCACGCAACGCAAGCGGATTTCCCAAACTTTCGAGGTTTGCCAAACGCCATTCAAATTCAGCTTGCCGCCATGCTGGATCTTGAAATTTAGCGGTATATTCATTGACCAAAGCAACATATTGACGTTTTGAAAGATTTTTCAATCGGCGGATATTTTCCAACGTGCTGAGACCGATTTCGTGGTTTTCATACGATAAATCATTGCCGAGGAAATATGTCGGAAAATCTTGTCCGGTTAAGCCGCCTTCGCGAATTACCGTTTTGAAAGTTTGTCGGCTAATATTTGCAATCAGCCAATCATGAACTGCATTATCACTGAAACGAATCATTGCCCGCACCATTTGATCAACTGTAACCAGTGTTTCAGGGTTTATAGCAAAGCCGAATTCATTAATCGGAATTCCTAAATCTTCAAGTGCAACGGCGTGTGCTCCGCCATCGGTTGAAGCCAAAAAATAATTTTCCCATTCGCGAACTGTAACCATCTTATTTGCTTGTATTTCGCCCGTTGAAAGAGCCTTTGCATAAGCTGCTAAATGGATCACTTTTCCAAGTGATTGAAGTGGCATTTTAACGTCGATATTGTGTGCGATTATCGGTTCACGAAGGTCGATTGAGCCGTTTGATTTTAGCGAAAAACTCGCCATTGCAACATTATTTCGATTCGCCGAAAGATAAGTTAAAAACGCTTCCGGCGTTGAAATGTCGGGCGGCGTTTGTGCAGAAACGGCAAAACTGCCGCTGCAAATAATTACTAAAAATAATCCGACTGCTAAAAATCTGTTTATCATTTTATTTCTCCAACTTTGTATTTACTTTTTCAAGTATTTAATGAGTTTAGAATTTTTAAGTTGCAAGCACATCGGGCTAAAGTTTGGATTTAAGTCAGACTAAAGTATGGTTTGAATATTTCAAATTTTTTGCAAAAAAAAAGACTTCACCTCATAAGGAAAAGT
The DNA here is from genome assembly GCA_031414415.1 of Acidobacteriota bacterium. Classification (GTDB taxonomy): domain Bacteria; phylum Acidobacteriota; class Blastocatellia; order Pyrinomonadales; family Pyrinomonadaceae; genus JANNVK01. The sequence continues at coordinate 7,228 of JANNVK010000028.1, read as the reverse complement.
CTTATATTTGATTTTCAATCAGATGTTTAGGGTTTTCCAACCTCAGAATCTTTCACTTCCGATTTGAACTTTTTGTAGTTGCCATATTTTGAAATTTGGTTCAATTTAAAACCCGCGACCAGTAAAATACGCACCGTAATATTTACATCAGAAATTGAAGGAAGCCAAACATCGTCGTCAAAACGCTCTTGCTCCAGGATAAAAAATGCACCTTTTTTTATCTTTGCAACGACACCGCCAACGTTCAGGTTTTCACCTAGTTTTGCTTCTACGCGTGCAACTTGTTTATCTGTTTCGTCGATCCAAAATGTGCCGTAACATTTTTGAAACAATTGCATATCAACATTTTTATCTAAATTCACTTTCAGATTCCGCTCAAAATCGAACACAATTACATTTCGATCTTTGAAATTTTCACGTCGCGGATTTGTCAAATTTGAAGCACGCAGAATTTCTGCGATTGAAGGCGGTTTTTCCGCAGCTTCGTTTTTTTCTATTTTTTCAACGTCTTTTTGCACTTCTTTATCTTCTTTTTCTTGATCTTTTACCGAAAGCGACTGACCGTTTCGTTCGATCAAACGTCGAACTTCCTGACCTTTGAAGTTTGAAATTTCATACTTTTCAACTTTTGTGAGTTTCAAATTTCCTGACTTATCAAACTCGCGGTCGGTAGTTTCTTCAACATACGAGTAATTTTCAATTGCTTTGTCAACCTTGTCCTGATTTCGAGTTACTTCATCTAAAAATGCACGAACATCAGGCAAAGCTTCGTTTGGGTTTCGCGGAAAATCGAAGTTTGCAAGGTTGGTTGAAACATTGTGTAAAACTTGCTCAATTTGTATCTCAAATTTCTCGTTACCTTCGCTCATCTTAATTATAAAAGGCTCTTGAACACCATCAACAACGCGAAAATTGCTGTATTCAAAAACACGTTTTCTGTCGCCAAACGAGATTTCTTCGCGGATTAAAAGGTTTGAGATCGTATCAAAAAATAGTTTGATTTTGGCATTTTTCGCTGTCGTCATTGTTAAAGCAAAAACTTCTTTCCCAAACAAACTAGACTTGCCGCCACCCGAAACAATCGTTTTTTCATCCTTGTTCCGCATCCAACGATTAACGCGAAAAAAAGATTCGGCTTTAAAACCTTCGCTTGCGTCGTCCGTGAGCGTGCGTAAGCCGTCGCGTGAATCTTGCATCCAAGCAGATTTGCCGTTAAAACTGCGAACAGTTTCGGCATTATTAAAGGTAATTGTTTCGCGGTAAAGATTAGGTTGTTGTGATTCGGACTGAAAAATTCCGCTCACGCCATCACTTAAACGAATAATTTTTCCTTTAATTTGCGAACTGTTGACATTCCGCATTTCTTTCTCAAATCCACTAGCTTTTGCCGCTTTTTTCAAAATACTGTCCGCCGATTGGGCGTGAATGAAGTTTTTCCCAAAAAGTAAAAATGCTAAAATTATGATAATTATAATTGCTGTTTGTTTGACGATGCTCATATTTCCTCAAATTACTTAAAAATTATTAAACTTTAACGATTTTATTAGTAATTCAGTTTAAAAACATCGGGCGTTGGTTGTAATTTTTCTAAGTCTAAAGTCTGAGTTGGTGCAAAAATTCCGCTCTGCATAAGTTCTAACTTTTGTCCTCTTAGCAAATTTTCTGCTTTTTCATCAAAGTAAAATTAGCGATTATTGTTGATTGCTAAATAACTTTTCGTTCTCTAGACTGATAGTAAAGCTATGTTTAAAGAAAGTTTGCAACACAAAATTGATTTTAAAACCAAGCCGCTTGGTGCTTTAGGAACGCTAGAAAAATTGGCTCTGCAAATCGGAACGGTTCAAAACTCGCTTTCGCCAACCTTGCAAAACCCGACAATCATAGTTTTCGCGGGCGATCATGGCATTGCCAAAGAAGGCGTGAGTGCTTATCCGCAAGAAGTTACGTTTCAAATGGTTATGAATTTTTTGAACGGCGGAGCGGCGATTAATGTGTTTTGCAAGCAGAATAATATTGATTTGAAGATTGTAAATTCGGGAGTGAATTTCAATTTTGAACCGAATCCGAATTTAATTGACGCAAAAATTGCCAACGGAACGACAAGTTTTTTGCAAGCTAAAGCGATGACGGAAACTCATTTGAAACAATGCTTTACGAAAGGAAACGAGATTGTTTCGCAAGTTTTTGAAAACGGTTGCAATGTTATCGGTTTTGGCGAAATGGGCATTGGCAACACATCTTCTGCCGCAATGTTGATGAGTAAATTGTGTGATTTACCGCTTGAAAAATGCGTCGGACGCGGAACAGGGTTGAACAACGAACAGCTGGAAAATAAGATTGCAATTTTGAAACAAGCTCAAGAATTTCACGGAAATATTGATGACCCGAAAGTAGTTTTACAAACTTTCGGCGGTTTTGAAATTGCTCAAATGTGCGGTGCAATGCTCGCAGCATTTGAAAAAAATATGCTGATTTTAGTTGACGGTTTTATTGCGACGAGTGCTTTTTTGGTCGCTTTTAAATTAAAACCTGAGCTTAAACATAACGCAATTTTCTGTCATTTGAGCGATGAATTCGGGCATCAAAATTTACTTAACTATCTGGAAGCAGAGCCTTTATTAAAACTCAATCTACGTCTCGGCGAAGGAACAGGTTGTGCGATTGCTTATCCGATAATCGAAAGTGCCGTTACCTTTTTGAACAATATGGCGAGTTTTGAAAGTGCCGCTGTTTCAAACAAAAATTAATTTATGGATTTACTGGAAGCTATCTCAAAACGAAGAGATACGAGACATTTTTTAACCGATGAAATTGACTACAACATCGTCGAAAAAGCAATAAACATCGCAAATTTAGCACCTTCGGTCGGGCAATTAAAGCCGACAAGATATGTCGTAATTACCGACATCGAAATCAAAAAAACGATTAAAGCAAACTTTGAAACGGTTAATAATCTGGCAAAAAAGAGCGAAAAAACTCTCGAAAAAGAAACGGTTTATAATCAATTAAAACTCGAAGGCATTTTGGAAGCACCAATCGGCATCGTGATTTGCTGCGATTTTTCGGTGTTGGACGGTTTCACTATCGGCACGTTGACGCAGCCGAAAGAGATGCTGATTGCCAGCACAACTTGTGCGATTCACACGCTTTGGCTGTATCTGACAGAGTGTAATCTGGCGATGGGTTGGGTTAGTATTTTAGATTTTGCGGAGTTATCAAAAACGCTGGATTTACCGGAAAATTGGTTTCCGATGGGATATTTTTGCATCGGAAAACCTGCGACAAATTACGATAATATGCCGATGTTATCGCTCGAAAATTGGAATACGCACAAAGAACCGCCCGTAATTATTAAAAAATAGTAATGAGTCCACTCCGAAAAGTCGATTTAAGTAATTTTGTGGAATAATTCTGATTCTGCAATGCGTCCTTATGAAAATAGATTTAGATGACATAAGTTTATATCTTTGTCGCAGAGCGACTTGTTGAATTTAGCCGTGGGTTTTAAACCCACGGTCAAGTGAGCGTTGGTTTTTGTCGCGTCAGCGACAACTGAATCATTACTGAATCATTGACGATTTTTCAATTGTCGCTGACGCGACAACGATTTTTTTAAAATTTCCGTGGGTTAAAACCCACGGCTAAATTCATTTTATCGCTACGCGATACTGGATGAATCCATTAAATATAGGTTTTAGGAGTGGACTCAGTAACCGATTCCGTTCTTGATTCTATAAACAGATAAAACATTATTTTACTGATGTTTATAAACCCAATCTTCGTGATTATACCGCTCAAATTCTTCGCAATAATAGGTTTCCTCGACTTTAATTATCGCGTCTTTTTCGCTTTCGTAAAGCTCAATCAACTTATGCTTTTCATCTGCTTCAATAAATTTTGACTTACATTTTTTGAAGCAATCAAGGTCACCGAAGTTATCATTTCCCGCTACGCGATAGCCCGAAAAACGACAGAAAAAACATATCTTGATTTTATAATTTTCGGGCAAATGTTTCTGCAAAGCAATCAACATATTTTCAAAATCGGTGAATGTATCAATGATTGAAAATGTCTCGTCGCGGATTTTAATTTGGATATTTCTAAACTTTTCCACATCCCAATCCATATTTCGCCACGTTGTCAATTTTGCCGTAACTATTTTATTATCAACATTTACGCGAACATCAAACAGCTTTTCTTCGTCCGCCTTTCTCTCATCAATCGTTTTGGCAACTTGCTCGATTTCGTCCAACCATTTGTTCGTTGCGGTCGCGGCTTCGTGCCAAAGCATATAGTTGAAAAAATGAATCCAAGTGTTTCCTTCTTTAATTTTCAGAATGTATTTCGCGTTGTCTTCGTAAGTTAAATCAAGTAAAAAACGATGGTCAAAATCTGCTTTCAGAATCGTTTGTTGTTTTTTTAACTCGGCTTCGGTCTGATTTTGTTTCAGGTAAAATTCACCGATGTTCCATTTGTCGGAAACCGTAATTTCCTCGATTAAAAAAGTATTTGAAATCGGTTTATCCCAAAGTTCAAAAAAAGTGGTTTTGCCGATGGAAATAAACTGCTCATCTTCCAAATCCAGAGGCACTTTCGACAGTCCGCCAAATTCATCTTCCGGTTGTAAATCATTGTATTTCAGCACTTTACCGTTGCTGTATTCCACGATTTGTTTCAAAACCTCGCCGGCGTAGGTTGTTTCAAAATAATATGCAGAAGTTCCCCAATGATTGGTCAAAACCTCGCCGGTTGTTTCGTCCCAATAGCCTTTATAATAGAAATATCCGTCAATATCTATCGAGAAAGCTGTCCAATTTTCATCTTTAATTTCATCAATTAAAGGCGATCTGACTTGGGAAACCGAAGATTTTTCACACGCCTTAAAAGCGATAAAATTTTGCTGTGCCTGAATCAACGAAACACGATTAGCACCACCTCCATAATTGGGATCGGCAAACTGAATCGGGTCGGTTTCCCAAAAACAGACGGGACACAAATCGTAAAATGTATCTTCGCGGTCAATCGTTTTGTAGCCGCAACACGGGCAAGTGTATTTTTGTTTAGAGTCCATCTTCTCTCGTTGAAAGCCAAGTTTTATATCTCGATTTGTAAAAATCTTTCGTGGTGGAATCTTTGAAAATTATATCAACGCCGCCGTCATACGGAGCAATCAGGCAATCTTGCCCAACAAAAAATACTCGTAATTCATCATCGGCAATGCGTTTAAGTAAGCTGTCGAATTTGTGTGAAATATAAATATCTTCGGCAAAATAAGGCGTGTAAAAAGTTCCTTCGTCAGCCCAATCGTTTGAAAGTTCGTGCAAATTGATACTTTCTAACGGCACAAAATTCAAATTATCAAGACAGGCAATCTCCGTCAAAAAATCCGGCAGAACAGCCTTAACGTCAAATCCGTAAACGCCTGTTACCAAACATATTTTTGAATTTTCAACGATTAAATCATTAAAAACAGTGTTTTGCCGTTCCAATAAAATTGACCAATCTTCAACGTTTTCGGCATAGCGTTTCGATTCGGGCAAACTGTGAATCCGCAGCCAGCGGCTCTTCAAATTTCGCTTGAAAAGATAATTTATCGGCAGAGTTTCAGGATAATTTTCCGCCCAAAATTGTTGAAATTCTTCTTTCGTCATTTTCTAATAATTTTAATTCTAAATCAGCGGCAGAAATTGCAGATTGTATTATTTCACAATTCCGCTTCGCCACGCATAAACCGCGACTTTTGTTCTGTCAGCTAAGTGAAGTTTGCTTAAAATGTTGCTGACGTGTGATTTAACGGTTTTTTCGCTGATAAAAAGACGTTCGCCGATCTCAAAGTTCGATAAACCTTCGGCAATTTGTTGGAGAACTTCGTGTTCGCGGTTGGTAAGTTCGTCGAGGTTTGTTTTGGTCTCTTTTTTCTCACGCATTTCGTTCATAATCTGCGTGGCAATTCGCGGATGCAAAACCGCTTCACCGTTGGCAGCTTTGCGAACCGCCGCAACCAAATCATTCGGACTAACATCTTTGAGCAAATACGACAATGCTCCGGCTTGAATCGCGGGCAAAATATATTCGTTATCGTGAAACGAGGTGAGAATTATCACGTTTGAACGCGGACTAACTGCTTTAATGTGCCGAGTAGTTTCAACGCCGTTCATTCCAGTCATCAGCAAATCAAGCAAGACAACATCAGGAGCAAATTCTTCACACAAAACAACGGCTTTTTCGCCCGATTCTGCTTCGCCGATTACTTCGATATTGTCTTGAATTTCTAAAAATCCACGCACACCTTTGCGGACAATCGAATGATCGTCAACCAATAAAACTGTTACTTTTTCGTCTGTTTTCATTATATTTTCTGATATTTAATTAGACGCGGAAAAACGCTGAATTAGCAGATTTACACTGATTATTTCTCAGTTTTAAGATCAGCGAAGATCCGTAAAATCAGCGTTTTTCCGTGTCTAATTTTTCAATTCAAACTACATAGCAACCAAAATTAATAGTCGTTCCGCTGTTAATTTTGCTCTCTATTTTCAGCCAACCTTTCGGCAAACTTTCGGCTCTTTCTCTAATACTTTGCAAGCCGAAACCTTTCTTGATTTTTGCTGTGTCGAATCCGCAACCGTTATCCGAAATGGACATTTGCAGATTTTTATCAATATTTTTCAGCACAATTTTTACTTCGGTTGCTTCGCTGTGACGAGCGATATTTGACAAAGTTTCTTGCGTAATTCGATAAAAAGTTTGGGCAATATTTGGCGAAATTATTAAATTTTCATCAATGATTATCTCCATTTTCAACACATTTTGTCTCGCCCAATCGTTTGCTAAATTTTCAATTTTCGCCTTGAAAGTTTCTGATTCTTTGACGGGCAAACTAAATTCCCGAATCATATCAACCAATTCGGCTTGGATTTCTTTTATCAAATTTTCAGATTCGTGCAGATAATTTTTCGCCGATTCGGGATTTTTTTCGACCAAAGCACTCGCCGTGCTAATCTGCATTGCGAGTCCGAAAACCTGTTGTTTGACCGAATCGTGCAAATCACGGGCGATGCGATTTCGTTCCTCGGCAGTTGCGATTGTTTGCCGCAGAGCAAAATTTTCCTTCAAATCGTTTGCCATTTCATTCAAACGCCGCGATAAAATACCGATTTCGTCGGCAGATTTATCGTCCGTTTTCGCTGAAAAATCGCCTGTTCGCCAAGATTGTGCGGCGAACGCA
>JANNVK010000027.1:0-3970 GCA_031414415.1 Acidobacteriota bacterium | reverse complement strand
TGAAAAGCCGTACTTTTTTATGCAGGAATTCAAAAAAAGTAAGGGCGACAAACAAGACCCCGAAGGTCAAATGCTTGCCGCAATGATTGCGGGACAACACTTGAACAACAACGGAAAAGTTATGTACGGCAGTTATGTGGTCGGAGCGTTTTGGTATTTTACGGTTTTAGAAGGCAAAAATTACTCGCGCAGCGATGCGTTCCAACTGACCAAACCCGCTGAACTTCGCCAAGTGATTTTGACTTTGCGGAAACTTAAACAGATTATTTTGAATGATTTAATGGATTAGATGACAGAGAATTTAGATAAAAATGTAGTAGCCGGATTTGGTGATGAATGGTCGCGGTTTGATCAATCAGAATTGACTAAAGCCGAGCTGACAAAAATGTTTGATAACTATTTCAACATCTTTCCTTGGGAAAAATTACCTGCAAATGCGATCGGTTTTGATTTGGGTTGTGGCAGCGGACGTTGGGCAAAATTGGTTGCTCCGCATGTTGGACATTTATATTTGATCGATCCGAGCGAGGCATTAGAAGTAGCAAAACGCAACTTGAGCGATGCGAAAAATTGTTCATTTCATCAGGCAAGTGTTGAAGCAATTCCGCTTGACGACAATTCGGCAGATTTTGGATATTCGCTTGGAGTTTTGCATCACATTCCAGATACTCAAGCAGGTTTGCAAGCGTGTGTTGACAAGCTAAAAAGTGGTTCGCCATTTTTACTTTACCTTTATTATCGGTTTGATAACCGACCGCTTTGGTTTCGTGCGTTGTGGAAAATGAGCGACATTATTCGCCGATTTATCAGTAAAATGCCGCACGGTTTGCGTTATTTAATGAGCCAAATTATGGCAGCAACGGTTTATTTTCCTTTAGCGAGAACTGCGAAACTACTTGAAAAATTTGGCTTAAATGTTGAGACTTTTCCGCTCTCGCAATATCGAAACAACAGTTTCTACACAATGCGAACCGATGCTTTAGACAGATTCGGCACTCAGCTTGAGCAACGTTTTACGAAAGTTGAAATTCAAACAATGATGGAAAATTGCGGTTTAGAAAATATAAAATTTAGCGAAACTTCTTTTTGGACAGCGGTTGGTTGTAAAAAGTAAAATTTAATTAGAGGTTATTTATGACAAAAATAAAAGCAGAACTAAATACTTTATTGGTTGCATTTAATCTAAAACAGTTAGAAGAAACAAAAGCTCTATCTAAATGGATTGAACCAACCGGATTGAGTCTTGATGATTTGTCTGAAAGCTTTTTAGCAAAAATTGAGCCGCGATTAAAGTTAGAAATTGATGGTTGGCTCGAAGAAGAGCTAAAAATGAAACTAATTTCGCCAATTTTTATTCTATCTGAATTACAAGAACCTGAAAAAATAGGCATTTTTTTTGAACGTCCGATTACTGCAGAATTTGAACAAGGAAAAATCAGCGTCATTGCAGATTGTATGATTTCCTCAATTTTTGGTATGACTGCACCGAAAACGCCATATTTTTTTATGCAGGAATATAAAAAAAGTAAAGGCGATAAACAAGATCCCGAAGGACAGATGTTAGCCGCAATGATTGTCGCCCAACATTTAAATAACAACGGAAAGGTTATGTATGGTAGCTATGTGGTTGGTGCATTTTGGTATTTTACGGTTTTAGAAAACAAAAGTTATGCTCGCAGTAAAGCATTTCAATTAACCGAACCAAAAGAATTACGACAAGTTATTTTGACGTTGCGGAAACTTAAACAAATTATTTTAACTGAATTAATGGATTAAAAATGAAAGGTGTTGTATTAGCAGGCGGACTTGGTTCGAGACTTTTTCCGCTGACGAAAATTACGAATAAGCATTTGTTGCCGGTTTTTGATAAGCCGATGATTTATTATCCGATAAACACGCTTATTAATGCCGGAATCGACGACATAATGATTGTTACCGGCGGAAATTTTGCCGGACATTTTTTGCAGCTTCTCGGCAACGGTAAAGAGTTTGGTTTGAAGCACTTAAACTACACTTATCAAGAAGGCGAAGGTGGAATTGCCGATGCTTTGAGCTTGGTTGAGCATTTTGCGGATGACGAAGCAGTTTGCGTTGTGCTTGGCGATAATATTATCGAAAATAATATTAAACAAGCAGCCGAAGATTACAAAAAACAAGGCAAAGGTGCAAAAATTTTGCTCAAGCAGGTTCACGATCCGAATCGGTTCGGAGTTCCTGAGTTAGACGGCGATAAGGTTTTGAATATTGAAGAAAAACCGCAAAATCCGAAGTCAGATTTTGCTGTAATTGGAATTTATTTTTTTGATAATACGGTTTTCGACATCATCAAAACGCTCAAACCATCAGATCGCGGCGAACTTGAAATTACTGATGTCAATAATCATTATATCAGTCGCGGCGAAATGACTTGGAACGAATTAGACGGCTGGTGGACAGATGCGGGAACGTTTGAAAGTCTCCGGCACGCGAGTAATTTAGTCGCGGAAACTGGTGCGAATAAGTTTTAGGAAGTTTGGAAAGTTTAGGAAGTTTAGGAAGATTACTACAGTGGAAACGAAAAAGTTAGAAAGTCCGTTTAAAAAAGGAAAAATCGCCGATGTAGTCGTTTATCCGTTGAAAAAATACGTTGATGAACGCGGTTGGTTGTGTGAATTATTTCGGCATGATGAAATTGATGCAGAATTTTATCCGCAAATGGCATATATTTCTATTACAGAGCCGAATGTTATTCGCGGTCCGCACGAACATCTCGAGCAAGCAGATTTATTTTGTTTTATTGGCACCGGAAATTTCAAAATGCGAATGTGGGACAACCGCAAAGATTCGCCGACTTATAATTTTGTGATGACGATGTTTGTTGGAGAAAATAATCCGCAGGCGATAATCGTGCCGAAAGGTGTTGTCCACGCTTATAAAAATTACAGTTTAATCGAGAAAGGCGTTGTTATAAATTGTCCAAATAAAATGTTTATGGGCGAAAACAAGTCAGAAGAAATAGACGAAATTCGCCACGAAGAAGATTTAAATACGATTTATCGGATCGAAGATTAGACGAAATAGGTTGTATAATAAAAATTCAGCAATCAGCCACGGTGTTCCCGCACAATCGAATATTATTTTGTCGCTTCTTTAAAATTGAAGTCGCGAGATAATTGCTGATTGCTGAAGTATTTTATGAAAATTTTTCGAATAATTGCACGATTAAATGTTGGTGGTCCGACACGTCATGTTGTGTGGCTCACAAAAGGACTCCAAAACGAAGAATTTCAATCTATATTGGCGACCGGAACAGTTCCAGTTGGTGAAGAAGATATGAGTTATTTTGCGGACGAAAACGGTGTAAAGCCTTTTTTTATTGAGCAAATGAGTCGCGAATTATCGCCGAAAGATATAATTTCACTATGGAAAGTTTTTGTTAAAATTTGGCAAGAAAAACCAGATATTATCCATACACACACGGCGAAAGCAGGAACGGTTGGGCGAATTGCGGGTTTTTTTTATCGGTGGCTTTCATTTAGAAAAGTCAAAATTGTTCATACTTTTCACGGACACGTCTTTCATAGTTATTACGGAAAAAGGAAAACGCAGATTTTTCTTTTGATAGAAAAGATTTTGGCTTGGGTTGCGACTGACAAAATAATTACAATCAGCAATCAGCAATTTAAAGAGATTCACGAAGATTTTGGTGTTGGAAAAAAAGAACAATTTCAGGTTATTCCGCTTGGTATTGATTTAGAAAAATTTGCGGATTCAAATGCAAAAAGAAATATTTTGCGAGATGAAATAAATGTCAAAGAGGATGAAATATTGGTCGGATTAGTTGGAAGACTGACCGAAATTAAGAATCATTCTTTGTTTTTAAAAGTAATCCAACTTTGTTTGAAACAGACAGAAGCACCTAATTTGAAATTCGCAATTATTGGTGATGGACATCTGCGAAAATCTTTGGAAGAAGAAGCCGAAAATTTAG
>JANNVK010000026.1:0-10151 GCA_031414415.1 Acidobacteriota bacterium | reverse complement strand
CTCCGGAACAGCGATATACATTAATTCATATACTCTGTTTGCCAATTTGTTTCCTCCTTATGGCTAATCAAGCCTCTCGCCCATTTACGAGAAGCAAGAAGGGTTTTAACGAAAAACGAAAAGTGAAAAACTAAAAATCTTGAGTTAATCACTTATCACTATTCACTTTTAATTAAACTGTGCCATAGCTTTGTATATTCCATCACGAACGATGGTTTCGATTGCTTTCGCACTTTCTTCTAAAACATTGTCAATTGTCTCAAAATCGATTTTTGAAAATCTTTCGAGAACAAAATTTTTTGTGTTGTCTAATGGATGATCGGGCTGAATTCCTATCCGTAAACGATAGAATTCGTCCGTTCCGAGACATTGAATGATTGATTTTAAACCATTGTGTCCGCCAGCTGAACCTTTAGGACGCAGGCGAATCTTGCCGATTGGCAATGCTAAATCATCAGTAATAACAACAATTTTTACACCTTCTCGTTTTTTGAGAAGACAAGAGACTGATTCGCCGCTAAGATTCATAAAAGTTTGCGGTTTAACGAGTTCAACAATTTGATTTTCAATCTCTGCACGCCCGATTAACGCTCGACATTCTTCACGTTTGACTTGTGCAGAAGCCTTTTCCGCCAACAAATCAATTAACATAAAACCGAGATTGTGTCTCGTTTTATCATATCGCGAGCCAGGATTTCCGAGTCCAACAATTAACATTAAACTCGAACCAAATCAGCGTGTTTCAATTTGCCTTTAATTGGACAAATTTGACGATCTTGAAATTTAACTTGAGTAGTTTCACCGCCTTCAACTGCAATTGTGAATGTCGAAGTTGTTCCGCCTTCTGAACGAATTAGTTTCGCCATATCAGCTAAAACTGCAACAACAGCAACTGAATCGCCGCCTTTTCCGTAAACAACCATTGGCACTCTGCCGTCTGCACGAAGTCTTCCTGAATCGTTTTTGCCACGACCTTCTCTCAAAGTTGCGTTAATAATTACTTTTTCTGACATACTTTTTACCTTAAATAAATAACGATGAAACACTCGTTTCTTCATGAATTGATTTTATTGCTCTCGCCAAAATCTTTGCTACACTCAAAACTACTATTTTTCCTTCAGCTTCAAGTTTTTTGGCTTCTTCATTCAACGGGATTGTATTTGTTACAATAATTTTTTCGAGATGCGAATGTCGTATATTTTCGACCGCATTTCCCGATAAAACCGGATGAACGAAACATGCCATAACACTTTTGGCACCGCTTTTATGCAACGCTTCGGCGACTTTACAAATTGTTCCGCCAGTGTCACACATATCATCTATTATCAAACAATTTTTTCCGCCAACATCGCCAACAATATTCATCACTTCGGCAACATTTGCTTTTTCGCGACGCTTGTCACACAAAGCAAGTCCGGCATTTAAACGTTTCGCGTAAGCTCTCGCTCTTTCTGCACCACCAGTGTCAGGTGCAACAACTATCAAGTCTTCAACCGGATTTTCTTGAAAATAATTAACCATTACCGGAGCGGCGTATAAATGGTCAACCGGAATATCAAAAAAACCTTGTATCTGCGAAGCGTGTAAATCAACAGTAACAATTCGGTGTGCTCCTGCAGTGTTTATCAAGTTTGCCACTAACTTGGCGGCAATCGGAACTCGCGGACGATCTTTTTTGTCAGAGCGTGCGTAACCAAAATATGGAATTACCGCAGTTACTCTTTCTGAAGATGCACGACGAAAAGTGTCGAGCATAATCAGCAATTCCATCAAGTTGGCATCAGTTGGTGGACAAGTTGGCTGAATGATGAACGAATCAGTTCCGCGAACGTTTTCGCCAATACTAAAATTAAATTCTCCATCTGAAAAACGTGTTGTGTTTGCCCGACCTAAATCACAACTTAAATGGTGACAAATCTCTTCTGCAAGAGAAAGATGAGCATTGCCTGTAAAGACTTTGATGTTTCCCGTTACGTTCATGATACGTTCATTTCGCTGGCATCTATATTGTGCTGTTTATCTCTAACTCTTAAATTGTTCTGATAATAACAATGAAGTGACGAACAACAAGAGTTACTCGTCACTTCAATTTATGGCTGGGGCTGGAGGGATCGAACCTACGAATGCCGGATCCAAAACCCGGTGCCTTACCACTTGGCTAAGCCCCAATATTAATTACTGCTGCCGATGCAAATTTAACAAATTCCAATATTTTTTACGCGAAACTGTTTGTGTCGGAAATATTTGCCAGAAAGATTCATTTGCAAAAGATTCAACTGCGTTTTGTTGCGATTGAAGATTGTCAAAAACACCAAAAACACTAGCACCGCTTCCAGACAATAAACTGTTTTTTGCGTTTAATAATTTAAAAGCATTTTTTACACATTTTATTTCTGGATAAATCTCAAAAACTGTTTCTTCAAAGTCGTTAAAAAGAACAAATTGGTTATTACAGAAGTTTTTTGCCTCGTTGTGGCAAAGTTTGAGGATACGATTTGAGTCATAAATTGTCAAGTTTGGAGAGCCAAGTCTTTTGTATGCTTCTGCGGTTGAAACATCAACATTAGGCGTAACTATAATCATAAAATTCTCTTCAATATCTGCAATCGGCAAAATGATATTTCCTCGTCCGCTACCAATAGCCGTTCCGCCAGTAAAAAAGAAAGGAACATCGGAACCCAACTCGCTTCCAATTTCTTTTAAATCCTCAATGTTTGCATCAATTTCCCAAAGTTTTGCTAAACCAATTAATGCAACAGCACAATCAGACGAACCGCCACCTAGTCCACCGGGCGAAGGAATGTTTTTTTCAAGATGAATTTTCGCACCTTTTTTAATGTTAAATTTTTTCTGCAATTCGGTTGCAGCTTTTAAAATCAAATTTGTGTTATCAGTCGGAATATGTGGGTTATTGCAGGTTAATTCTAGTTTGTCTGCCTCTGAAAAGGTCAAATTATCGTGGAGCGAAATTGTTTGAAAAATAGTAAAAATGTCGTGAAATCCGTCATCGCGTTTACCTATAATTTTTAGCTGCCAGTTTATTTTTGCAAATGCCGGCAATGTAAAAGTTTTCATAATCAAAAAAATCCGAATGTGAAGTTTACAATTTTTATTACTTACAACAAAATGTAGGTAGTTTTTAAATAAAATTTCTCAATACCATTAAATTTGTTTAATCCCAGTTATGAAATTACAAAATTTAAAAGAATGTTTGTCTTTGAGTTTGTTGATTTTTAGCTTCTCAATTGTAATTTACGGGCAATCTTCAAATCTTGAAGTTTACGCTGAAAAGTTACGTTTCGGAACGATTGAAGAAAAACGCGAAGCACTTTATCAATTGCGAAATTTGTCAACCGAAATCGCGTCTCGAGTAGCGATTAGCGGTCTATCTGACACTTCAGAAATTGTTCGGGCAACGGCAACTCACTCAATTTTATCACTTCCAAGCGGCGAATCTTGCACACTTTTACTACCACTTTTATCTGAAAAATTCGCCTTTGTCCGCAAAGAAGCTATTTATGCTGTGGGGAAAACTAAAAATTTCAGAGCAACCGTTTTTTTAATAAAAATCCTTGAAAAAGATAAAGATTTGGAAGTTCGCGGAGCCGCCGCGTTTGCCTTGGGAATAATCGGTGACGTGAAATCAAACGAAAATTTAATTGCTGCATTAAATCAAAAAAATCTTTTTGTTCAAAGAAGTGCGGCTCGTTCGCTTGGTCAAATTGGGAGTGATAAAAGTTTGATTTCACTTGAAAAAAAATTACTTGAACCTAAACTTGATGATGACGTTCGACGAGAAATTCTTTGGGCAATTGCAGAAATTAAAAGCCTGAGCAAACTTTAACTCCTTAAAATAATGAAACTGACAATTATAAAATTCGAAACAATTGCGTCAACCAATGACGAAGCAATTCGTCTAGCAAAACTCGGAGTCGATGAAGGAATGTGCATAACTTCACGTCAACAAACCGCCGGACGCGGAAGAAACGGTCGAATTTGGATTTCACCCGCTGATTCAGGTTTGTATTTTAGTATCGTTTTACGACCAAAAATTGAACCCAAATTAATATCTTTACTGACTTTAATGACCGCCGTAGCTGTTTCCGAAACTCTCAAAACTACATATTCGCTTTCAACAGATATTAAATGGGTTAATGATATTCACATCAATGGAAAAAAGATTTGCGGTATTTTAGCCGAGGCTTTTGAGACTGAAATTGGGCTTGCGGTGGTTGTCGGAATTGGAATTAATCTAAATTCACAAAATTTTCCTGTCGAATTTAGTGAAATTGCTACTTCAATTCTGTCCGAAACTGGTGAAAAACCAGATGTTGAAAATTTGATGCAAAATTTGACTAAAGAGTTTTTAAAGTTATACGAAAATTTCGATCCAAAATCGATTCGTGAAATGTGGATTGAACGCTCAAGTTATGCGTTTGGCAAATCTGTCAGTGTTAGTTTAAATGACGAAACAATTAACGGAACAACATGCGGAATCGAGGAAAATGGAGCATTGCGAGTTGAAATTGAAAATAACGCAATCGTGATTGTTCAAGCCGGAGATGTTAAAAGTCTTCGTTCTACTTTAACTTAAGTCCAATAATTTTTATCGAGCGAACGATACCCGATTGCTTCGCTAAGATGTTGTCTTTGAACGGTTTCACTTCCATCTAAATCAGCAATTGTTCGCGAAACTTTTAAAATTCTATCGTGTCCGCGTGCAGAAAGTCCTTGTTTTGTCATCACAATTTCGAGCATTTTTTCGCTTTCAGAATCCAGCTCACAAAACTTCCGAATCTGAGTTGGCGACATTGCCGAATTTGAAAAAACGCCATTTCCACCATCTTTTCCAAATCGATCTAATTGAATATTTCGAGCTTTAACAACTCGCTCACGAATCATTGCGGAAGTTTCAGCATTATTTACATCTTTCGCCCGCAATTCTTTGAACTCAACCGCCGGAACGTCAATATGAATATCGATTCTGTCGAGCAACGGACCGGAAATTTTTCCTAAATATCTTTGAATTTGATGTCCGTTACATTTACATTCGCGTTGACTTCCAAAATATCCGCACGGGCAAGGATTCATCGAAGCGACAAGCATAAATTTTGCCGGAAAACTGAGCGAAGCCGAGACGCGACTAATAGTAATTGACTGATCTTCGAGCGGCTGACGCAAAACTTCTAAAACATTGCGGTCAAATTCAGGAAACTCGTCGAGAAACAGAACTCCATTATGGGCGAGCGAAACTTCGCCAGGTTTGGGCATTGAGCCGCCACCGATAAGTCCAGCACTGCTCACACTTACGTGCGGATTTCGAAACGGACGAACCGTCACGAGACCGGATTTTCCAGTCAAACCAGCAACAGAGTGAATTTTTGTAATTTCCAAAGATTCTTCAAATTCGAGTGGCGGAAGTATCGAGGGAAGTCTTTTCGCAAGCATTGTTTTGCCTGATCCGGGCGGTCCAATCAATAAAATATTGTGCGAACCGGCACTCGCAACTTCCATCGCACGTTTCGCCGAATATTGTCCGCGAACCTCTCTAAAATCTGCACGATACTTCATTTCAGATTCTTTAAAATCCGAGATTTCGAGTTTTGTCGGGGCAATTTTTGTGTTATTTCCCTTTTGTAAATCGTTAATTAAGCCAACTGATTCACGCAAAGTTTTTACCGGATAAACATTAATTTCTCTGACAACTGCGGCTTCAAGTGCGTTTTCTTCTGGCAAAATTAAATTTTTAAGTCCACTATCGCGGGCTCGCAAAGCAATTGACAAAGCACCGCGAACGGGACGAATTCTGCCATCAAGCGAAAGTTCGCCAACGCTCATTGTGTCAGTCAATTCCTCTGCATTTCCGAGATCGCCACTCGCACCGAGAATTCCTAAGGCGATTGGTAAATCAAAACTTGCACCTTCTTTGCGGACATCAGCCGGAGCCAAATTTATTGTTGTTTTTTGAAAAGGAAAGAAAAAAGAACTGTTTGTGATTGCTGCACGAATTCTCTCACGAGATTCGCGAACGGCTAAATCTGGCAAACCGACAATAATTACAGGTGGAGCCACATCTGCTTCAGGACGAACCGGAGTGAGGTGCACTTCGATTTCAACTAAATTGGCATCAATACCATAAACTGCGGCTGAGAGTGTTCTGAAAATCATAATCTTATATTGTAAAAATGAAAACGGTAAAATATATCACAATAAACATTTTACAAAAACAATGTTCGCTACCAATCGACTTCTTTAATCAACCAACCATTGAAAAAAATCTCTAATTTGATGATGTTATATGCCTATTTCTTGACATTTAAAACATATTAAGCTAATTTTTGAAATAACCGATAACTTGTTTGCAATATTAATTCAGCCAGAAAATTTTTAATTTTTAATCTTAGAATTTTAGTAGATTTTGAATTTTTATTGCGTCCCCTAAATTACATTGAGTTAAAGAAAACTCATTTCCCCAATTTATTTAAAAAAGAAGGCAATAAAAATGAAATCAAAAACCTTGAAAGCATTGACAATATTAGGCGTTTTTGTCATTGGTGGATTTCTGTTTTGGAATTTTTTGCAACCAGTTGAAGCCAAAAAGGCTAAACAGACTGCAAAAGTTACAAACACAGAACCAACATACACAAACGACGATTCATCAACAATTTATTTAAACGCAGTTTACCTCAACACGAAATCAACGGAAGCTCAGGCAAGCCGAAAAAGTGTTGAAAGTTTCTCAGGTAAAAGAATGCATTTATTTAAGTTTAACGGTCCAATTCAACCTGAATGGCACAAAATGCTGACTGATTCGGGCTTGCAAATTGTGGATTACATTCCTAATTTTTCTTATTTGGTTTACGGCGATTATGAAAGTATAAACAAAATTCAAACTAAATCGCAGTTAGCAGAAAGCACAATTGAATGGGACAGTGAATTTTTGCCAGAATATCGCGTAAATCCTGATGTTTTTGGAAAAACAGAAAAAGGTTCAGTTGATAAAAACCTTGTTGCTTTTAATCAATTTACAATTCAACTTTTTCGCGATTCTGAAACAAACAAGGCAACGATTTCATTAATTAAAAGCCTTGAAACAAGCCCAATAATCAACCAACAAAGTGTTTTGCATTACGAAAACATTACGGTCGGATTAAGTGCTGATGGAATGAAACAAATTTCATTGCGACCAGACGTAATTTCGATTCATCCATATGTTGAACCGATTAAAATGGACGAACGTCAAGATATTATTATGACCGGACAATTGACCGGAAATATACCGACACCAGGAAATTATCTAACATATCTTGCAACTAAAGGTTTCACACAAGCCCAATTTGATGCTTCAAATTTTGTTGTCAATGTTTCAGATGACGGAGTTGATTCGGGAAGCACAGCAAATGTGCCAGATCCGACAACACACTTTTCATTGTTTAAAAGCGGTGATCCAAGTTCGACAACGCGAGTTGCATTTAATCGTAAATACGGAACGGCATCAGATGCTGACACTGAAGGTTGCGATGGTCACGGAAACTTAAACGCACACGTTATTAGCGGTTTTGTGCCTGATTCACTAATCGGAAACGCGAGTCATTCTGACACCAGCAGTTTTCGTTACAATTTAGGCGTTGCTCCTTTTGTTAAAGTTGGAAGTTCGACAATTTTTACACCGACAACATTTACAAATCCTAATGTTGTTAATCTTGAAGCTGAAAATTATCAAAGTGGTGGAAGAATCAGTTCAAACAGTTGGGGTGCAGCAGTTGGTGGAGCATACAATACAAATGCTCAAACTTATGATTCATTAGTGCGAGATTCGCAACCTGCAACTGCCTCAGTTCCGACTGCCGGAAACCAAGAAATGGTCATTGTTTTCTCTGCCGGAAACTCTGGTGCAGGAGCAAACACAATCGGTGCACCAGGAACTGGGAAAAATATTATTTCTGTTGGAGCAGCCGAAAATGTTCACGCATTTGGTGGTGCTGATGGTTGCGGCACTGGCGATGCAGAAGCAAATAGTGCAAACGATGTTGTAGCATTTTCAAGTCGCGGACCGACTGACGATGGTCGAATTAAACCCGATATTCAAGCTCCAGGAACACATATAACTGGCGGTGCTTATCAACTTTCCTCAGCAAATCCGACAAGCGGAACTGGAACTGCGGCTACTTGTTTTGATGCTGGTGGTGTTTGTGCTGGCGTTGGAAGCAACTTTTTCCCATCAACTCAACAATGGACAACAGCTTCTTCAGGAACAAGCCATTCGGCTCCGGCAGTTGCTGGTGCAACGGCTTTAATCCGCCAACATTTTATAAATTCTTCGCTTGCTCCGCCGAGCCCGGCGATGACAAAAGCTGTGATTATGAGCACTTCTCGTTATATGAATGGTGTTGGTGCAAATGACAACCTTTATTCGAATAGCCAAGGGATGGGAATGGTTCATTTGAACAACTATTTCGAAGCAATGTCGCTTCCAAAAATCTTACGCGATCAAGTTGCCGGCGATACTTTTACGGCTTCTGCACAAGTTAGAACTTATACCGGAACAATAGCAGACACAACAAAACCAGTCCGCGTAATGCTTGCATATACTGATGTTCCCGGTCCTACAAGCGGAAACGCATACGTTAATAACCTCGATCTTGAGGTCACACGCGGCGGAGTTTTTCTTGGAAATGTTTTCACTGGTGGAGCATCTTCAACTGGTGGAACTGCTGATGTCAGAAATAATACCGAAGCTGTAATTCTTCCAGCCGGAACATCTGGCACAATTGTTATCAGAGTTAAAGCAACAAATATTGCCGGCGATGGAGTTCCAAATACTGGTGGAGCTTTAGATCAAGATTATGCACTGATTGTTAGCAACATAAACGAAGTTCCTGTTGCATCGCCATCTTCGAGTGCACAAACAATTACCGCAGAATCTTGCGGTATTGGACTCGTTCCAGATCCGGGCGATTTATTAACAATTTCGCTTCCGATTGGAAATGCGGGAACACTTTCGACAGCAAATTTAGTTGCAACATTGCAAGCAACAGGCGGAGTTACAAGCCCAAGTGCAGCCCAAAACTATGGCACAATTGCTCCTTCTGCCGCTGAAGTCACAAGAACTTTCCAATTTACTGTTAATCCAGCATTAGTTTGCGGAAATAGCTTGACGCTAACTTGGAATTTGCAAGACGGTGCAACAAATTATGGAACAATCACGAAAACATTTGGCACTGGTTCTCCTGTTGTTAATTTAACTCAGAACTTTGATGGCGTGGTTGCACCTGCATTACCAGCAGGTTGGACACAAAATCAGACATCTGGAACAGCAATAAATTGGGTTACTTCAACAACAACTCCAAATTCTGCTCCAAATGTAGCTTTTGCAAATGGACCGGGAACTGTCAATGCAACGGCTATTGAAAGTCCGGTATTTCCCGTTGCAGTTTCAAACGCAAGCCTAACTTTCCAAAAAGCATTCACAAATGAAACTGATTTTGACGGTGTAGTTTTAGAAATCAAAATTGGTGCTGGTGCTTGGACTGATATTGTAACTGCTGGCGGTGTCTTTGTTTCCGGCGATTATACCGGATTAATTGCGACAACCTTCAGCAGTCCAATTGCTGGTCGAAGAGCTTGGACTGGAGCTTCAGCAACATTTACACCAACAGTTGTTACGCTTCCGGCTTCGGCAAATGGTCAAAATGTTCAACTTCGCTGGTTAATGGCATCTGATTCTTCAGTTACGTCACCCGGATTTCGTCTTGATGATGTTTCCGTAACAGCTGGTGTAGTTTGCACTTCGCCATGTTCTGCTACTTCAAAACCAAGAGCAGACTTCGATGGTGATGGAAGAACTGATCTTTCGGTTTTCCGTGGTTCAGAGGGAAATTGGTATTTGAATCGTTCAACTGCGGGCTTTACTGCCGTCAATTGGGGACTAAATTCGGATACAATTATGCCTGGCGATTTTGATGGTGATGGCAAGGCTGACCAAGCTGTTTATCGTCCGAGCAACACCGCTGGAGTGACTGATTGCTACATTCTAAGAAGTATGACTAACACTTTCCAAGGTGCAGAATGGGGCATTGTCGGCGATTCACCTGTGATTTCGGACTTTGACGCAGATGGCAAAGACGATGTTGCGGTTTACCGTTCATCGG
>JANNVK010000025.1:0-3447 GCA_031414415.1 Acidobacteriota bacterium | reverse complement strand
TTCATTCGCCCGATACGGATTCGTCGAACGCTTTGGTCTGCCAACACTGTCAAACTCGGTTTCGGTGAAAACATCGCCGTTTGAATCGACACTTTGCGTCTTGAATGTGCGTCCCAAACCGTCATACCACGAATATGCTTCTTTCCAATTCGTCGCGTCAATCTGCGTTTTGACTCTCGTGAATCGCGTCGATTCCGTTGTGCCTAAGCCGTATTCGGTGATGGTTTGGTGTCCGTTTGGAGCGGTTGATTTTATCGGTCGCAAGAATGTCATATTCATGCACCTAATCAATACCAACTAACGCCCGAATCGTCTAACGGGTCAAGTTTCTGTTTCCGGGCTTCCTCAAGTCCAATTTTCTTAACTTTCTTAAACCATTTTTGATAAGCTGTATAGGCTTTTTTAACAGTTTTTGGTTGATTAAATTTCAGCTTTCCGGATTTCGTTTGGATCAACGCTACAGCATTTGCAAAATCATCATTAGCATAAAACAACTCAGATATACGATACAATGAATTTACTTCAATCGTAGTTTTGGGAACAATTTGCGATATATAATCTTTGCTTCCACCAAAAACTCCGTCCTTTTTGTTTCCTTTTTGTTTTAGAAAACATTCAATACCATTCATAATGTTTTGAGGATCACTTTCATCAATTTCGTATTCAACATCCTTGATTTTAGGATCAACTTGAGAAACCCAATATCGACAATCATTGGCTTTCAAACTTGCAGTAAAAAACATCAGAATCATAAAAATTGTAATTAGTATTAGTTTCAACATTTAATTTTCTCCTTAATTCGAGGGTTTTACTCTTTGTGTCCAAACTGTAATTTTTGAATTCTCATTTCTCCACGCAGTTCCGGCACCAGGTCCAATGTCGGCATTTGGGTTCAACCTCGTATACCCGCCTTTACTCGTTACTTTGCTTCGATCCGAATTGAGTGTTACGGAATGTTCTACTTGATTTGGATTAAGTGTTCCATCCTTTGAATAAATGACCGTATCGCCTGCTTGCACTTCTTCAGAGCCAGTTACTTGCCGATACCCATCGCCCGTGATGAGATTTTGAACTTGATCGTTGTTTATCCAAACTTGTCCACTTGCAAAGCTAGTTCCATGACAATCAGTCGTTGCATCATAACCTGCATTTTTAAATCCGTCTTGAATTGAAGTTAATTGTGCGTTTGAGGCAACATCTTCACTCTTGAAACTTAGAGCTTTTCCGTTTTTGTCAACTAATTCGACATTTACTCCGCTAGTTGCTTTGGATGCCTCAATTTTTGTCTTTTGATCATCTGCCATCACGTAACCAGTTTCAATTTGATAACTAACATTGGCATATATAGTCTTACCATTTATTTTTACTTCTTTTCCATTTGAATCTTTTACTTTTTTCCGTTCTTCTATCTTTTTCTCACCTGTTTTATTGAAAACTATATTACCATTTGCATCTTTCTCTAATTCTCCATTTGGGTCAATATATCGAAGCGGATTATTGAGTGTATAAGCATAAAGATTCCAGGAAGCGGGATTTTTAGGACGAGTTGAGTTTAGGAAATTATCAGGGCTCGTAAATCTACCTACGCCACTTCCAAACATTCTTGTTTTCGCATAATCAAGCCCAGTTTCGCCATCCCTCTCATAGCCGGTAAACTTCTGTCTCACCGAATCGTTTCCATAATTCACTCGCGGAATCTCTTCCCCAAATGGCATAAAATCGCGTCTTGAGATTACTTTACCAATTGAATTCGTCATAATTCGCGGGCTTCCGAGATGGTCGTTTGTTAGATAACTGATTTTGGCTTCGGTTTGCGAAGCGGTGATTGTTGAATATTCTGCCACTAATTTATTTGACGCATCATAAACGAAAATCGTTGTTTCTTGCGTTGATGGAACGTATTTTTTCACTCTCTGCCCATCGCCGTTAAACCAATATTGACCAACAAGTCCGCCCGCATTATTTACTTGAACTTGTTTGTTTTCAGCATCATAGACGAATGTTTGACCGTTTGCATCTTGGCTGGTGTTGCCGACTGAATCGTAATTTGTGCCGACTAATTTGTTATCGTTTGGATTCGCCGTCGGGTTGCAAATTGCAACAGGACAACCGTTCGCCAAAGTGTTTGTATTGTTGTTCGTGGTATCAAACTCACGATTTCCGTATCGGTCATATTTGAATGTTTGCTTCCAGCCAACTTGATTCGGAATCGTTTCAACTGCTGATTTTAGACGGTTTAGCGAATCATAAGTATAATTTTGCGTTGCAGTAAAACCGTTGTAAGTAACATTATTACGGATTTCGGTCGGCACAGTAATTGTTTGACTTTTTACGTTTCCGTTGTTTTCGGCGGCAGTTCCACCATATTCAAAATTCAATTTCAACAAATTCTGATTCGTTGCCGAACTTCCCAAACCAATCTGAATCGGTTGCAGACGTGAATTAAAAGTCGTGTTTTCAAACTTTCCATTTCCAAGTCTCAAACTCGAAACCGCACCTGCACTCGTGTATGTGAAGGCGTTTGCATACATTTTCAAACCTTGAACATTAGACTTTGAACTCTGCACCAACGCCAAATCGCCGTCAATATCAAGAGTGTTTTTCACGACTCTTCCCGATGGATAAGTTTCTTCAATCAACGCACCACTTAGATTATAAACGTAGCTCGAATTATACGCATTGCCGTCAGTCGTTTGTTTGTGATTTTGCACTCTTCCTAAGATGTCAAAACTCGTGTATTCGGTTGTCGAAACGCTCGAATTTACTTTTATCAGCTTGCCTTTTGCATTCGGTAGAATGTCGTAAGTGTATGCGACATTTGGAGTTACGTTGTCCGAATAGTTGCGATTCTTGACTCGATTGAGATTATCATACACGTAATTCGTCGTGATTTGTCTCGCGTCTGTTTTGCTCGTTAAGTTCGAATTATTGTCGTAAACATAATTGATTATTCCGCTTTCGGGATTATTCGCTTGCTTCAAACGCGACAGCGAATCGTATGCAAAACTTCGAGTTTGAACGCCTTGATTAACCGTAATTAAATTATTGAGCGTGTCGTAAATATAACTCGTTGCTTGAGTTGGAGCGTTGAGCGTCCCGAGATTTCCCGCGTCGTTCGGTTCATCAACTCGCGTTAATTGTCCCAACGCATTTGTAATCGAACGTCTTTGTTTATTAGCTTGGTCGGTGACGGTAACTGTTGTCCCGATTGCGTTTCCGGTTATCGAAAGCCCGAAAGCTGTCGTAACTTTCGCACCATCAGATGTGACAACTTCAAAAGGTCTGCCTTGTGAATCATAATTTGTCGTTGTCCAAACTTTCGCTTCATTCGCCCGATACGGATTCGTCGAACGCTTTGGTCTGCCAACACTGTCAAACTCGGTTTCGGTGAAAACATCGCCGTTTGAATCGACACTTTGCGTCTTGAATGTGCGTCCCAAACCGTCA
>JANNVK010000024.1:0-9785 GCA_031414415.1 Acidobacteriota bacterium | reverse complement strand
CCGATGAACGGTAAACCGCAACATCGTCTTTGCCATCTGCGTCAAAGTCCGAAATCACAGGTGAATCGCCGACAATGCCCCATTCTGCACCTTGGAAAGTGTTAGTCATACTTCTTAGAATGTAGCAATCAGTCACTCCAGTGGTGTTGCTCGGACGATAAACAGCTTGGTCAGCCTTGCCATCACCATCAAAATCACCAGGCATAATTGTATCCGAATTTAATCCCCAATTGACGGCAGTAAAGCCCGCAGTTGAACGATTCAAATACCAATTTCCTTCTGAACCACGGAAAACCGAAAGATCAGTTCTTCCATCGCCATCGAAGTCTGCTCTTGGACGACCAGCTGCAACAGAACAAGTGAAGTCGTTACCACCAAAGGTAAGTTTCCAACCAACTTGAGTTCCAGTATCTCCAGTAGCATCATCAACCAAATACAATGACCAAACTCCGTTCATTGTTGCTCCATCAGTTCCAAAAACGGAAGCAAATGACGCTGCTCCAGAAGTTGGTGCTTCAAGATATGGTGCGGCAGGTGCTGGTGCTGGGAATGGATCAGCCGCAGCAGTTAAATTAACAGGTTTGAAATCACCAGTTGCCCACTGAGTATTACTTTGTTGTGCAACGGCAGCGTCATTCAAGTTAAATGTTAAGTTTGTAACATCACCTGTCCCGCCCGAATCAGACAATAAAGAGAACTTCTGTCCGCCTGGTCCAACTAATAAATAATCCAGATCGCCAGGGAAAGTATGTGTCAAACCAGTTATTTCAAGTGTGACTAATTTATTTCCTGTTAAACCTGAAGTTGTTATTGTTGTTCCATAAGGTGTAGAAACACCAACGGTTGGAATTGTCAGTGCGGTTGTGTTGGTAAATGTTACCGGAGCACCACCAACTGGAACGCCAACACGGAATTCTCTAACTTGTGGAACTTGTGAACCAATTGAACTTGCAATGTTGATTGTTACTGATTGTAACGCACCACAAACTGTTGCCGCTGGAACAGTAAAGGGAATTTGACGAACGACGGTTGCACCATCATTGACAGTTCCGTAAGAAACATTTGCTCCACCATTTGCATTTCCAGTAACAGCTGTAACGGCTGCACCTGTCACGTTAGTAACTGCAACACTAAGTAAAACATTTTCGCCTGGCTCAGGGAAACCATCGTTATCACCAACTGAATCGCTGACTGAAAATGGATTAATCATCGCGACATTTGGAAGATCAAACCCTTCTGTAACTACCGCTGGAGAGACGGTTTGAATACTTGCCGAAAAGCCCATTCCGCGAACTCTGAAACCTTCTCTGACATCAACAACATCAGCAGATGCTTCTGGTGCTAAAGGTAAAGCCGCAGCTGCGGTGATAATTGCATCACGTTCTTGGATTAAATTAGGACTCAAAGGAGCTAATTTCATTCCATTTGTGATGGTTTGAAGGGCTCTTGTTGTTCCAGCTGTGAAACCAAGACGAGTAATCATTCGGTTACGGACTTCCCATAACATACTGCTCCAAACTTCACCGAAATTGATAACTTGGTCGCATTGTGCAGATCCAACTGGACCGCGTGGGAAAGCACTTGTAGAACCGTCAAGCAAAGCCGCACAACCAGCATTTATATATCTAAAAGTAAATGGGTTATGTGGTCTGCCGTTTGCACCGAGAAATGTTATTGGTGCACGTGGGAATCGGCGAATTCCATAATAATAGTTTCCAGTAAAACCAGCGGCAATTAAAAATGTTGCGTAGCCGCCTGTTGTATAAACTCCGTTAATTGGATCAGTTGGTTCTGCAAGCATAGCTTCTGCATAGAAGTCTGACCAACCTTCACCCATTCCGCCAGCCATATTGTTTGATAAACCCGAAGCGTTTCCGTGTAAACGATTTGAAGTTCCGTGTGTCACTTCATGAAGAATTACTTCAGCATCAGCTGTTCCGTCATAATCAGGTGTTGGACCAGTCCAGACGAACATTTGCATCCGACCACGACCTCCATCAGCTGGTGTACCAAAGTTGGCGTTATTTGTTCCAGCAGAATCTTGACCTTCAGCTGAAACTCGGTCATTTCCAACGCCCATTCCGGTAAAATTAGTTGCTTGGAAATTGAATGCCGATTCGGTAAATCCTAATTGATATAAAGAATCGTGATAACGGTTCATCACATAAAACATTTGAGTAACAGCACCGCGTTGGGCTTGAGCAGTTAAAGGATCATCACCAGGTGCCGGATTGCCTGGAGCTGGATTCCAAGTCGAATCAAAAACACGGTTTGGAATGCCAATAATTGGAGCATCAACTCCATTGGTTCCGTCACGATCAATACCTGCTTCAACAGCGTTACCATCGGTTGTATTTCCACCGTTTGTAATCCAACCATTTGTGTTGAATGTATTTGGTGCTTCGTTTCCGATTAAAGTAACATTTGTTCTTGTTCCGACTACGCCTTGAGTTCCGGCTGTCGGAGTAAGCGGTCCTGGCGATAATGGTGCAGGACTGTCAGCTGATTGCATAAATGCGTTTGTATTATTATAAACCTGATATGTTGAAGGCTGCGTTTGATCTTCAGTAATATTTTTATGCCAAAGTGTTGTGCCGGTTTCAGCGTCAACAATTACATAATAAGCATTAACTGGTTGCCAAATTAATACTCTCCAAGCAGCACGAGCAACGCCCGGCTCAGTCGGGAAATACATTTTTTCAGCGGTTGTTGCCCAATCGCCTTCACCGAAAATAACTTTCAAATCGGTTGAAGTTGCATCATTACGTGTGCCAAGAACTTTAGATTCGTCAGCACCAATATATTTAATTGCAGATTTTACTGAATCTAGAGGATTACGGAAATCACTTGAAAGTGAGTCATAATCTAGGCTTGGAGCTAAGTTGTTAATTACGCGAATGATTCGCCCATCTTTGGTAAATCCGGCTTTAACTTCGCCACGAAATACTGGAACGCCATTAATTAACTGCTCAAGATGTGCAAAAGACATATTTCCATCAGGATTTGTGTAATCTGCAGTAACTTTCAATGAATCGGCTTGCGTGTCGTTGACACCAATCAAATCATTATTTTGCTTAAGAAATCCACGAAGGATTTCCGAACGCTTTTCACCAGATGGTGAAGTCAAAAACTCAATTTTGTCTCTCCAAACGTCTGGCGTGATAACTTCTGGTGTTCGAATATCGGTGTTATATTCGACTTTCGAATGTGGAATTCGCTGTTTTAGAGACTGCTCGCCGCGAACAAATTTGTCGCGAAAATCAGAAACGGCAAAGGCATCTTTTCCGGCTTGTTGCCGAAAATTTTGGACAATTTCAGCCGAAGTTTTATCTTCTCTGATGTCATATGTTTTGCCTAAACGCTCGTCTAAACTTTCTGTTCTGACAAGTCCTTGAGACTTTTTCCCGCCAGCTTCAGACCGAAATTGGAATGGTAAAATTACCAATGCCAAAACTAATCCGAAAGCAAACAAACCAAGCATCAAACCTTTGCGTTCGTCTGCTTTAACTTTTGATTTCTTATGCATTTTAAGCCCTCCTCAAAGCTTTAAAAAAAATGGGGTTTTACAAATAATACGATTGGCTTTTGCTCTTGTTGAGCGGAGTTGGCAAAGATTTTATTTCAATAAAAAAACTGGAATATAACTTTCAACCGTGGAAACCGAGTGATTTGTGTGATTTAGATTTTAAATTTAAACCTTTAAACACAAATATTGTCTTATCTGATTGAGCATATATTGACAAAAAAAGTATAATTAGTCAACAGAAACTCAAAGTTAGAAGCAATAAAAGGGATAAAATTAAACACAAGTGGAAGAAATATTCGGTCAAACAGGTTTAATCGCCAAATATCACGACAATTACGAGCATCGAAGCGGACAAGTGAAGATGGCGGAAGCTGTTTTTCATGCTTTTGACGAAAAGCGAAACCTCATCGTTGAAGCCGGAACCGGAACTGGAAAAACTCTGGCGTATCTTGTTCCGGCAATTGCCGCGGCATTAGCAAACGGTCAAAAAATTGTGATTTCAACCGGCACAAAGAATCTTCAAGAACAATTAATGGAGAAAGATATTCCGTTTTTGCAACGTTTTATGCCAAAGAAATTTAAGGTTGCAAATATGAAAGGGCGAGCAAACTACGCTTGTTTGCATCGAATTAAACGTGCTGAAGATCAACCGATTCTTGAAGGAATGGATCAACTTGATCAATTCGACCAAATTCGCCATTGGGTTCGAGATACCGAAACTGGTGATCGTGCCGAACTCGTCGATTTACCCGAAAATCTGCCTTATTGGGGACAACTCAACGCCAAAAGCGAAACTTGTCTTGGGCAAAAATGTTCTGATTTTGAGGCGTGTTTTGTTACCAGAATGCGAACTCGGGCAGCTGACGCAGATATTGTGATTGTCAATCATCATCTATTTTTTGCTGATTTAAACATCCGAAACAATGAATTTGGCAAGGTTTTGCCCGATTATGCGGCGGTTATTTTCGATGAAGCACACCTCGTTGAAGACATTGCGAGTGATTATTTTGGCTTTCAAGTTTCGAGTTATCAGATTGACGAATTAGTTCGTGATGCTGTCAAACTTCCGATTACAGACGTTTTAATCAACAGGGAATTGACGAAAACTTGTGGCAAAATTTCGAGTTTTGCCGATAGTTTGTGGTCTTCGTTTCAACAAGGTCGCGGTTATGACGGCAGATTTCCGCTGTTGCAAAATGCTTTCGCCTATCAAAATAAACGTGGCGAAATTGAAACAACACCGGCGGGCGATGCTTATTTTGCACTTGATGCGGCACTCGATCAACTCGAAAAAATGTTTAAAAATCATGGTCCAGACGACACCGATATTGACAGTGTTGTCCGACGAACGCGGCAATTGCGTTTCGAATTAGATTTTATTGTTTCGCAAACTGAGAAAAATTTTGTTTATTGGATGGAACGTCGCGGTCGCGGAATGTTTTTGCGGAGTTCGCCGATCGATGTTTCGGGGCTTTTGCGTGAAAAATTGTTCGACAAACTCGAAACTGTCGTAATGACTTCCGCCACGATGTCAACAAACGGAAAGTTTGATTTTATTCGTGATCGGCTCGGATTTCCGCCTGAAAAAACCGATGTTTTGCTCGCTCCATCTTCGTTCGATTATCAAAAACAGACGATTTTGTATTTGCCTAAAACGATGCCCGAACCGCGTTCGCCTGAGTTTACAGAAATGGCGGCGAATGAAATTGTTAATCTTTTGAAGGTGACGAAAGGCAGAGCGTTTGTTTTGGCGACGAGTAATTTTTCGATGAAAGCACTTTACGAACTAGTTTCAGTTCGCGTAAATTTCCCTTGTTTTGTGCAAGGAACAATGTCGAAAGCCGGAATTCTTGATAAATTTCGTCACACTGAAAACGCCGTTTTGTTTGCAACTTCGAGTTTCTGGCAAGGTGTGGATGTTCGCGGTGAGCAACTTTCTTGCGTAATTATTGACAAACTTCCGTTCGCAGTTCCGAGTGATCCAATCGTCGCGGCACGGACAAAATTTATCGATGAAAATGGCGGAAAATCGTTCTTCGAATACAGCGTTCCAAATGCTGTAATTACTCTCAAACAAGGAGTTGGGCGATTGATTAGAAGTGCGACCGACAAAGGCGTAATCGCAATTCTCGACTCGCGTTTGCGGACAAAAGGCTATGGAAAAGATTTTTTAAATAGCTTGCCAAAATGTCGTGTTACGAGTGATTTGAACGAAGTCGCGGATCTGCTCAATTGAAAATTAAGCCAAGGTTTTGAGGATTAATTTACAGTTTAGTTTATCAAAATAAGCTCCGATTTAAGTAATCTGGGTTTAAGAGAAGTTAATTTAGAATATTTTGCTCAACCGTCGAATTATAAACAAATCTTCCGTTTCCAACCTTCAACATATAGACAGGTTTTCTGGCATTGCGGTTTTCGTCAAACGAAAATTTTCCGGTTACGCCGTTGAAATTTTTTGTTTCTGCAAGCGAGTCGCGAACCTTTGATTTTTCTGAAGAATTTGCCCGTTTTAGAGCGTCAGCCAACAAATATACTGAATCAAAGCCGAGAGCTGCAAAAGCGTCTGGCTCAAGATTGTAGAGTTTTTTGTAAACAGAGACAAAGTTTTGAACAGTGTCGGATGGCTCAGAAGTAGCAAAATGGTTTGTAATATATGAATTATCTAGTGCTTTTTTTCCAATTTCGAAAAGCGTTGGCGAGTCCCAGCCATCGCCGCCGAGTAAAGTTACTTTCATCTTTTGGTTTCGTACTTCTTGGGCGATTTCGCCAACTTGGTTGTAGTAACCTGGAAGATAAATAGCATCAGGGTTTGTTTTTTTAACAGCCGAAATCAACTGACCGTAATCTTCTTCGGTTTGATTATAAAATTGCCGTGAAACAATTTTGCCACCTAATTTTTTAAAATTTGAAGTAAAACTATCGGTCAAACCTTTGCTGTAATCTGAACCTAAATCAACAATAAGTGCAATCTTTCTAAGTTTTAGCGTCTCAAAAGCAAACTTTGCCATAACTTCGCCCTGAACTGAATCAACAAAACAAGCACGAAAAATGTAATCGCCTACTTCAGTAACTTTCGGATTGGTCGCTGTTGGAGTAATCATCGGAATTTTTGCATTTTGAGCTAAAGCAGCAGCAATTAAGCTGTTGGTTGAGGTTGGAGAACCAATCAAAAAATCGACTTTTTCTTCTTCAATTAATTTAGTCACAACAAACAAAGTATTTTCCGGCTTTCCTTCATCGTTTAAAATAACAATTTCAAGTTTCTTGCCGTTAATTCCACCATTTGCATTGATCTCTTCAACCGCCATTTTTATTCCCGAGAAACTAGAAATACCAAAACTTGAAGTTTGACCTGTGTAATCACCAAAAACTCCGAGTTTGATTTTGTCTTGTTGAGCAAAAAGAGTTTGAGCAAATAAAAAAAGCGATAAAAATACAATAAGTTTCATAAATATCAGAGTTTAGACTGTTAATAAAAACTTGCAAGTCAAAATGGTTTTTATTTATCTTTAGTTATTGGCAAACCTTTCGATTTCCAGTCGTTTGTTCCGCCGGCAACACTGTAAACTTCTTTGAAACCAGCATCTTGCAATTTTTTTGCTCCATCAATTGAACGTCGCCCACTTTGGCAAATTACATAAACAGGTTTTGATTTATCGAGTTTAGGAAGATCTTTTTCGAGTGAATCAAGCGGACAACTTGTCGCATTTTCGGCGTGTTCGCTTTTAAATTCTGATGCTGTCCTGACATCAATAAACTGTGCATTTTTTTCGGTAACGGCGGCTTTTGCTTCGTTTACAGAAACTTCCTTGACGTTCGATGCAGATCCGCAACCAACACAAAATAAAACGATTGCTAAAATTAATGTTGATAAGATTTTCATTGTTTTTCTTTATTAATTACTGACTGAAACTTCGGTTTGCAAGCCAGCATTTATCCACGCTTCTGTTCCGCCAGAGACATTATAAACCGTAAAACCTGAGTTTTCTAAAATGCTCGTCGCTAAAGACGAACGATAACCGCTCTGGCAAATAACGAAAGAGGCTGAATCAAGATGTAGTTTATCTAAGTTTTTTATTAAGGAATCAAGCGGATAATTCAACGTTCGAATGGCGTGTCCCGCGTTGTGTTCGGCTGGTCTGCGGACATCAATAAACTGCAAATACTTCTCAGTTTGGGTTAATTCACATACTTCTTTAACCGAAATTTGTTCGATAGTTTTTGTCTCGCCAGTATAGTTTTCAAACAAAATATAACCACTCAGAGTTTCGTGTCCAACTCTTGCGAGCCGCATAAACGCTTCGTCAGATTGCTGTTGTGTCTCCGCGACAACTGCGAGATTTGTGCCAATTGGAATTAATATTCCACACCAACTCGCAAACTGTCCGCCAAGTCCGATATTGAGAGAATTTGGAATGTGCGATTTGCCATAT
This sequence comes from Acidobacteriota bacterium, assembly GCA_031414415.1. GTDB lineage: Bacteria > Acidobacteriota > Blastocatellia > Pyrinomonadales > Pyrinomonadaceae > JANNVK01. Next base: position 1,826 of record JANNVK010000024.1, on the reverse strand, counting down.
TCGACGTTTTTGCGAACGTCAATCAGAACACCATCAAAGTCTGTAATCTGTTGCGATAAAAGTATTTGTGGTTTTGGCAAATCAGCCAAGGCAAGCGAGCCGTGTAAGTTTTTTGCCGCACTATTTTGGAAATAAGCCGGAACTTGAGGTTGGTCTTCGGTGACTATTTTGACAAATTCTGCTTTTGACATTGATTGCAAGGCATAGTTTGATTTGCGTTGATTCCCGAGCGTTGACCAAGTTTCTTTTGACAGAGATTTGCCGCACAAACTTCCTGCACCGTGTGCGGGATAAATCTCGGTTTCATCTGATAAAGGAAGAATTTTTTCGTGCAGCGAATCGTATAAAAACTCGCCCATTTGTTCGTTGGAAAACCCTTTAGAACCAATTAAATCAGGTCGTCCAACATCGCCGATAAAAAGTGTATCACCCGTAAAAAGTTTATCTGTTTCGCCTTTGCATTCTGCCAGAATACAAATTCCTTCAGGCGTATGTCCGGGAGTTTCAAGAAATTTTAGTGAAATTTTTCCGACAGTTAAAATATTACCGGTTTTTACTTTTAGTGTTGAAAATGTTGTGTTTGCAGCTTGTCCGTAAACAATTTCGGCACCTGTTTTTTGCGAAAGTTCAATGTGTCCTGAAACAAAATCAGCGTGCGAATGAGTTTCGATAATGTATTTAATTTGCTGGTTATTCGCCTCTGCTTCGTCTAAATATTGTTGAATATCACGCTGCGGATCAATAATCACAGCTTCATTTTCAGAGCCGATAAAATAAGAAGCGTGTGCCAAGCAACCAAGATAAAATTGTTTAAAATTCATAACATTAATACGAAAAAAGTGAAAAATTGCAGACTTAAATAAAGCAACTTTTCACAATTTTAAAACTTACTAAACAATACTTTTGCTTAGTTTATATGCGTCAGCCAAGTTGCATTATTTGGTGTTGGACGCTCGCCACGGATAATCGCGAAGAAGTTTTCTTGCAATGTTTTCGTGATTTCGCCGCGTTTTCCATCGCCGATTGTAATGCGATCAACCGCACGAATTGGCGTAACTTCAGCCGCTGTTCCGGTGAAAAAAAGCTCATCAGCCAGATAAAGTGCCGCACGTTGGATTGTTGTTTCAATAACCTCAATTCCTAATTCGCGTGCAATTTGAATGACAGAATCGCGTGTAATTCCGGGCAAAACAGAAGAACCGAGTGGCGGCGTTATTAATTTTCCGCCGTTTACCATAAATAAATTTTCGCCTGAACCTTCTGATACATATCCGCGATCGTCAAGTGCAATTCCTTCCGAAAAACCGTTTAAAATCGCTTCCATTTTAATCAACTGCGAGTTCATATAATTCGCACCGGCTTTCGCCATCGACGGCATCGAATTTGAAGTGATTCGCGTCCAACTTGAAACACAAACATCAACACCAGATTCCAATGCTTCTTCGCCGAGATATTTACCCCAATCCCAAGCGGCGATATACGAAGTTAAAGGATTTCCAAACGGATTTACGCCAAAAGCTGGTTTAGCTTCATCAAGTCCGCGGAAAATAATCGGACGCAGATAACAAGATTCGAGTCCACTTTGACGAACAACTTCGACCGCTGCATTGCACAAAACTTCGCGAGTTAAAGTTGTGTCCATCCGATAGATTTTTGCCGAATTAAGCAGACGTTGCATATGTTCGGTGAGACGGAAAATTGCAGAACCTTTGGCAGATTCGTAACAACGAATACCTTCAAAAACACTCGAGCCATAATGAATTGCGTGAGTCATAACATGAACGCGAGCATCGTTCCAATCTATCATTTCGCCATCACGCCAAATT
>JANNVK010000023.1:0-37113 GCA_031414415.1 Acidobacteriota bacterium | reverse complement strand
CGGGCTGCCAGCCTGCGAGTCTGCAAACACTCAAGCAAACGTAGTTGAAACTTGTCAGATTACTTAAAACTCTTTGTTCTGGCATACCAAATCGCTATCGCTCAAAGTTCTGATAAAACTCGCAGGCTGGCAGCCCGCGTTCCGACTGTTTACTTCACATTTTCTGCGATAAAATCTTCGTTTGTTAAATCTTCATTTGGAGTAATCACACGATTATTTGGCTCAAAAACATATCGTTTTGCGGCAACTGCAATTACATAATTTTTCCCGACTGCGACATCATCAAACCGGTAATATCCAAACTGACTCGACAAAATCCGACGAGTTTCGCCCGTTTCGGTGTCAGTCAAGGTTACAAAAACTCTCGCGATTCCGCGTCCGCCAGCGGTTGTGATTCTTCCGCTAACTGTTGCACTTGCGGCAGTTGGTGCAAGTAAAAACGAAGGGATAAACCTAACAGCACCTGCACCGCGTCCGGGGTTTGCACCGCTAATCGGCACATCATAAGTTTGAGAAGTTGCACCAAACGGAGCTTTGATAAAAATTGGCGGACTGCCGATAGTATCGTTTCCAGTAATGATTGCGACTTGGCTGTCGGCACTAATGCCGACATCTTCAAAACCTGTCATTGACGAACTTGCCGGGAGCGGAATTTCTTCAACAACAGAAGCTAAATTGCCCGTAAATGGAGCAGAAATCGCCCAAGCTTTTTTTTGAGACGCATCAACTACAATTGCCTTTTGTCCATTTGGGGCAACCATAATTCCATCAAGGCTTGAAGCATTCGGAATTGTCAAAACTTGCGGCGTTGCGGTAGAAAAAGGTGCTTGAAAAATACTAGTTTGATTAGTGAACTTAGTCGTCAGCAAAGTGTTTCCATCAGGCGAAATTGCAATTGCACCGCCATTAGGATTACTCACGGGAATTGTAAAAGCAATCGAATTATATGGATAATCAAGCACAGAAATTCCACTGCTATGATAAACAAAAGCTCGACTGTTGTTGTCAAAAACAATTGCTTGAGTTTGGTAGCCTTCAATTCCTCCGGGAAGAGTAATTGAAGTTATTTGAGAAGTATTTGTAAAAGGAGCTTGAATTTTATACAAGACGTTATCCGAAAAAAGACTACCGCCAATTGCCAAGGCTGTTGTTAAATTTGGAGCAACGGCAATTGTGCCTGTTCCTATATAACCACCGCTCGTGTTTATCACTGAAGTAACGGTCGCATCAGAAACTCTAGTTACGAGAATGCGACTATTTCCAAAATCCGAAATTAAAGCCCTATTCAAGCCAAAATATGCTAATCCATGTGGATTTGAACCTGTCGGCAAACCCGTCGATGAAACTTGAGGAGTTGTCGGCAATGAAAGCCCCGCATCTCTAAATACAACAGCCTGATTTCCCGCACCTGCCGTGCCGAGTATTGCAGTTCGTGCGGTGATGCTTCCGGGAGCAAATTCATCATCCCAGATTTTGATGTTTGTTTCAGATTTAGAAACGTTTATTGAACCGTTGGTTGGATTTATCAATCGCAAGATAAAGTTCTTGTCTGGTTCAAACAAACTGTTGTTGATTACTGGAATCGAGACATTCAGCTCATTCACACCGCTTGGAAATGTCAAGATTCCACTTGTAGATGTATAGTTTGTTGGTGCCACAGCCGTTCCATCAACTGTTTCAAAGCCAACAGTTGAAGAAATAGCCGAGGGAAATACTTTCTTTACTTTAAGAACAACTGAGCCTACATTCTCATCTGTCGAAAAAGTGATATTTTCTACTTCAAACAAAGAATCATCATTTAAGATTTCAACATTTGTCTTATAATAATCCTGTGCCGAAGGAAAAGTGTTCAAAACTAAACCGTCGCTGAAATTGGTCATTTGAAATCTGAATGATTCTATCGGCTCGGCGATTGCTTCATTAATTATCGGAATTGAAACTGTTTTTTGTGTTTCATTTGGCAAAAATGTCATCGTCCCGTTTGTCGTCGTGTAATCGGCAGGCGATGTTGCCGTCAAGTCAGTAGTTGAATAATTGAATGTAACTTGTCTGGTCAAATTTCCGGTTCGGATAAAATTGATGACGACAGCTCCGGCGGCTTCATTTACTTGGTGAACCGGAACAGGTATCGCATTCGTGCCAATTTTGATAAACACATCTTCGTTATCGATGATTGTTACATTTGCTTGATTCGAGTTTATTTTCGCATTTGGCGAAGGCGATGACAGGTTTACGTTGAATCTGCCGAATACAAGTGAGTTCCATTTCAAATCATTAACAATTGGCACCGAAATGGTTTTTGTTGCTTCGCCGATATTAAACGTCAAAATTCCGTTCGTTGGTGTAAGTCTGCCATCTGAATCAACATCAATAGCTTGATAATTGACCGTTACAACTTCTGAAAGATTTTGCGTTCGTTCAACCGTGAGCAATGCATTCCCCGCATCTTCGTTGACTTGATAACTTGTCGGGTTAAACGAAAGTTGGGCTTCATTATCGGTTATTATGATTGTCGCCAAAGTGGCTGAACCTAAAGTTGCACCAATTGGATTAGAAATTTGAATACCAAATGTCTCATTATTTTCGGACAAACTATCGTCAGTTGTTTGAACGCTCACAACTTTTGCGGTTTCAGTCGCAGCAAACGTGACGGTTTGTGTGGCATCAGTAAAATCGCTGTTGATAATTGCCGTTCCGCTTGTGGTTGAAAAACTAATCTGCGAACTGTTTGCCAAATCACCTGTTCGCGTAAGGGTAACGCTGACAACATTTCCTTCAACCAACGTAGTCGGATTTGCAGACAAACTGATGCTCGGTTCATTGTCGGTAATTGTAGCTGTGTGAGTATTCAAAGTAATCGTTGCTCCATTTGTGGCATTTGAAAGATTAACAGTAAAAGTTTCATTAGCTTCAACTTCCGAATCGTTGTTAATAGGAATTGTGATAGTTTTTGAAGTTTCGCCGCTCGCAAAATTCAATGTTCCGCTAGTTGATGTAAAATCGCTTCCGGTCGTTGCAGTTCCGCTCTCAGTTGCGTAGTTGACCGAAAATGCAGTGGTTATATTTCCAGTTCTTCGAACAGTAAGATTCAAACTCGTGCCATCTTCATTGATTGTGCTTGAAGCAATTTCAAATCCGACCGACGGGTTTTGTGCCACACCATTGCCAATCCAAATCGGCTTTTCATACTGAATACTATTGGTTTGCAAAACAACCGGATTGCTTCCATCGGAGTTCAGAACCTTTACTTGATACTGAGAATCGAAATCTAAACAGATAATTTTTGTGCCGTCAGGCGACCAATTTGGGTTTGTTCCGCTACCAAGATATTGGATTGGAGCACCCGTTGGTGTAATTGTTCGTAAGCGTTCGATAACATTGCTTTCTGAAAACAAAATCTTCGTGCCATCAGGCGACCAAGTTGGATGTTGATCGTAATAAAACTGAGTGTTTGTAAGATTTATCAGCGAAGTTCCATCGGAATTAATGATAAAAACATCAGGATTACTTCCCGCTGACGGATTCATTGAAAAGACGATTTTTGTTCCATCAGGCGACCATCTTGGATCACGCAAAAACACTCCGCCGGTTAAGGTTTGAAGATTTGTTCCGTCACGATTTATTGTGTAAAGGTTATCTGCGTTATCAATAAACGTGATTTTTAAATTGTCTGGCGAAAACTTTGCACCACTCGGACTTAAACCATTTGCAACATCAATAACCGCATTAGTGGATGTATCCAAAATCTTCAAACTATTTGAATTCTGGTCAGTAAAAACTACAAATTGTCCGCTTGGCGACCAACTTGGCTGATAGACAGATCCTGAAAATAGAATTGAAGCGTTGCTGCCATCAGCATTCATCGTGCAAAGATCGCCTTCGCATCGAAATACAAACTTTCCATTCGTAAAATTAAAATCCGGTTGATCATCGAAGTTTGCTGATGAATTGCTAATATTTGCAAGGTAAGTTGCGTCTGTATTAATTCCGTAAATTTCTTTGTCGCCATCGCGATTTGTGACAAATGCAATTCGCGGTGCGGTTGAAGGCACTTCGTTATCGGTTATTGTAACCGTAGAAATTCCCGTTCCGGCGATGCTTGTGCCGCTTGATGGATTTGAAAGTGTGACCGTTAGAGTTTCAGTTGATTCTAGATTTGAATCATCGATTGTTACAACAGAAATGGTTTTCGTTGTTTCATTTGCGGCGAAATTTAGCGTTCCATTTTGTTGGGTGTAATCGCCCGGAGCAACCGCAGTTCCATTAGCGGTGGCAAAATTTACCGTTGCAGCTTGCGATAAATCTCCGCCCGAACGTGTAACTTGCAAAGCCGCGGTTGCACCTTCAACAACCGTAGAATTAGTTATTGCCAAAGTTGAAGCGTCATTTATATTGACGGTCGCAGTTCCACTTCCAGGGAAAATTAAAGTTCCGCTCGAAGAATTTGAAAGCGTGCAACTGAAATTTTCGGTCGGTTCAGATAGCGTGTCGGTTATTGTTGGAACGGAAATTGTTTTGTAAGTTTCATTGGCTGCAAAAGATACTGTTCCAGTTTGTGCCGTGTAATCGGCTGGCGAAGTTGCTGAGCCATCGGCGGTTGAAAATTGAACGGAAACAGGCAAACTTAAATCGCCGCCGGTTCGATAGAAACTAAAAATTACATTATTTCCTTCGGATACATTGTAAGAATTATTTGCATCAATAAACACAAAAGATTGGTCATCATCATAAATCGTTACCACGCCAACGCTATAAATTGGAACAATTGTCGCATTTGTCGGACTCGAAAGCGTTACGTTGTAGTCTTCGATTGGTTCAATAATCAAATCATTCAGCGTTGGAATTACTGCATACTTTTCTATTTCATTTGGTGCAAATGTAATAGTTCCAGATTGCGAAGTGTAATCTTGTCCGGCACTTGCGGTGTTATTTGATGTTGCATAATCGACAGTAACGGTTTGATTCAAATTGTTTCCGCCGCGAGTAAATGTCAAATTAGCATCCGTAGATTCACTGAGATTACTGCTGTAAATCGCGACAAAAGGTTCATCTGAGTTGATGTTTACATTAGTAAAATCTTGCGAACCCAAAATTACGCCATTTGTCGGATTATTTAGGTAAACTTGAAAGCCCTCCAATACCTCGACATCAATATCGTTGATTATCGGAACTAAAATCTGTTTCGAAGTTTCGCCAGTTGCAAAATTTAACGTTCCCGATGTGAGCGTGTAGTCATTTGGTTGTGTCGCTTGCGAATCAGAAGTTTGGTAATCAACTGAAAACGCCGCAGTTCCGCCGCCAGTTCGTTGAACTGTAATAACCGCATTTCCTGCATTTTCTGCAACATTAAAAGTATCAACCGAAAATTCAACCGAATCGACCAAAGCTGTTTGGTTTGATCCAAAAATAGTTTCCCAAAAAGTATTCGCCGAAACGCCCGAAACCGAAACCGAGAATACAAAAACCAACACTAACAACTTTTTCATAAAAATATGCCTCTATTAGTAAACGCGGATTTTTTTTGGAAACTTGGTCAAATTATTTTTTAACGGAGCGTGGACACTCTTGTCCGCAATCTAAAAGTCTTGGCAACATCCAAGTTGAAGTTTATCAAGCACTTTTCAAACGCTGGGCGTTTGTTCGGACAAGAGTGTCCGAGTTCCTTTCATCTCGCGTTCCTTTTGTTATTTTTGACACCTCGCCAAAGCCCATTTCCAAGTCATTTTAGCACCATCGCCTGCCGTAATTTCTTTTGTGCCAAACATTAATTCGCCTTCAGGATTAACAACTCTTTCGCCGTAACGCCCGCTTGCGAGTGATGGAGAAAAATTAATTGTGGCATCTTCGGTTTTGTCGAATGATTCATCTCTCTCAAAGTCGCAATCGCTGTCAACTTCTTTGAATTCGCGTCTGTGACCGGGAAAATTGAAACTGTTGTATTCGAATGAAAGGCTGTAATCGCGTTCGGTGGCTCTGACTGAAAAGCGAAACGGATCTTTGATAATCGAATCGTAGGTTTCGATTTTTCCTTCTTGAATCTTGGTTTTCCAGCTACCTTCCGTTTTGTCGCAACACGGATCTGCTTCGCGAATTAATCTAAAAATATCCGAGTGTTTACCGTTTCCAACAACAGTCGCGGGTTTTCGGTCAACTTTTTGCAAAATTTCTTCGGGCGTTCGCGGATTGAGTGTGATGTCGGCTTCATCGTGTTCGATAATTGTCCGCACACCGTCGCCTGAGGAATTTCCGTTGCTCCGTCGTGAGGCTTTAATCACAATCGTTTTTGAATAGTCGCGTTTGACGTTGATGATTCCGCCCCAATCTTCGCTGCACGGTTGCCAATCACGAACGGGAACGATCACTCCGAAGGCACTTAACTTCATACGATTTGTCATTTCGGGAATACCGCCGACCACCAAGAGAATCCATCCAGGCGGCGTTGCTCCGCCGGCTATTAGCATTCCGGTTGATAAACCATGTGCAGCGAGATCAGCACCTTCCTGCTTGATATCGCTCATGTTTTTTTGAGCAATACTAACCGTTAATTTTACTTTTTTTGGAACTGGGACAAGTTTTTCATTCGACATATCACGCCGTTGTCCTTTACCGGTGAGCTTTATCGTTGTGACACCGTTTCCGTTGGTTTGTTGCTTATCTGCACTAGAACGATCAAGCGAATCAAGATAAACAATATCGCCGCCTTCCAAATTGGTCATTTGACCTCTATTTCCTAGTTCCCACGTTGTTGGTTTGTTAGCCATTGGACCAGAACTTGGCATCGAAAATTCAAATCCTGTTGCGGCATTTATTGCTAATCGACCACAGTTTATTTGCCTCAGATTATTGGGTTTGATTTCAAACGTAGCGGTAACCTTTTTTTCCGCACCATCAGTTGTTGTTTTGGTGCGAATCAAAGGAATCGGTTCGGCAATGTCGAATTTCGCGACCACCTGTGAATTCGCAGCCAAAATTTTTGCCCAGCTAAGAACCGCGTTCAATCCTCCCAAACCAATTCCAATTTTTTCTATTGTCTTTTCCGCGAACGGAAGTTTATCTATTAATTTTTCAACGATTTTCCCTCCTATTGTCGAGGCAACCGTTGATTCGATATCGGTCGTTAAATTTTCAACATTGTCAAAATCGCAAGGTTCATCCTGATTGACCGGGCTATGAAAGAATGAAGCCTTTGTGAATTTTGCAGAGTTAGAAAAGATCAATTGTTGAGCGTTTCGGTCGTCTTTGAAAGCTGGAAACCGACTAGCGTTTCCTTTCGTGGCGTATGCGATAAAATCTCCAATCAGACGCCTTTCAATCAGCGACGCTTGGATAAAACTAAGCTGGGCATTCTCAGGTGATACGGTCATTAAGTCAACCGGCGTTGGGAAATTTTTGCCAAGTTCGATGACCAATCTGGCAAAGAATCGAACCGTTTGATCTTTTGATTTTGTTGCTTCGCGAATACCGTCAAGGACTACGGAAGCCGCATCAACACTCGGGTATTTTGGAATTTTGGAACCAACTACAGCCATCACTTTCGTCATTGACGTAACTAATCCGCCACGCGAAAGTTTATACATTCCGGCAACCTCAAAATCGTAAAACGCCAAACCCATTCCTTTGCCGTAACTCGGTTTGTAGAGAATTTTTTGCTGGTCGTTGATGATATAAAATCCAGCTTTTTGCAACGTTGCCATCAAAAGCGGTAGCGAATTCTCATCATATTTCGAGATTTCTTTGGCGAGATGTTTTGCGAGTTCATCCGATGGATTGCTGCCGATAATATCCGCTTGCGGCAAGCCTTTTTCACCAAAATCATTGGCGGCATCGTTGATTTCAATTTTTTCAACTGTCGGTTTATATACACCGGGAACGCCCGGACGAGTTCGTTGAGCCAATAAAACATTGGCGAAAAATGCGACGAGTAAAAGAATGGTTAATAGGTTTTTCATAATTTTTTCCGACTGGAACGCAAGCGGCTCGCTTGCAAGATTGCGAAAGCAATCTAACGAACTGTGGGTTCTCTCAACTTGAATGAACCGAGAGTCCGTTAGCGTTTTGCAAACGCTTGCGGACAAGAGTGTCCGCACTCCGTCTATTTAATCTTCGCTAGCAAACCGCCGATTATTTTGTCAATCGCGGCTTTGAAGGCATCGTTTGGCGAGCCTTTTATTTTTTCGTTGGCGTTGGCAGTTGCCACGACAGATTTACCGTCTTTGCCGTAAATCGTGATGATAATTTCGACTTCCGATTCACCGAGTTTTGCCGCCGATTCATTTCCCGTCACCTTGCCGAAAAGTCCGCCGATTTTTGCTCCGCCCGATTCTTTGACTTTTTTAACCTCAACGCCGACAACATTTACAAACTTTCCGGTCAACAAATCAGCTTGCGAATTTATCGCAAAACCGCTCATTCCGGCGGCGGAAATTTTCGACGAAATATAGCTCCGAAGTGAATCTTGATTTACCTTTGAAGCGTTTCCGCTAAAGAAATCAATCGCCACGGTTTTCATGTTCGATGCCTTCATTTCGCGTTCGCCGTCTTCATTGCGTTCGCCAATTTCTGTTGTCGCGTTCATATTCATCATTTCGCCCGGATTTGGCATCAATTCACTTTCGGAATCGACTTCTTTGTAACTCGTTGGAATTTCAAATAATGCTTGGTCGAGCGTAGCTTTTGATAAGTCAGTCGTTTCAACCGTTGAAGTCATTGTCAGTTTGCCTTCGGTAAACATTTTTCGGGTTCCGCTCAGAAAAAAGCCCGCATTTTGCATTGTTCCCATGATAATTTTCGGTCGGCAACCACCTTTGCTTGGCGGAGGTCTTGGCACTAAACACCTATCCTGATTGAGCGAAAGCGTGACATACCAGCCTTCTTCTTCCGACCGCATATCAACTTTTCCGTCGCACGAATCAGCCGAAGTTGACATCGTCGTCACAGTTTTTGCCCAGCGTGCTTGCAAGCCATACATCGTCTGCCGTTTGCCGGAATCCGTGACAACCGAAGAAACATTAAACGTTCCTTTGATAACTACTGGCTTATTGACGGGACGGCGTTTTAGTTGTTCGGGCGAGAGACCCGACCAGTCGTAATAGTCAATAAAATAAGCTTTCTTTTTATCACTAACAGTCACGTCTTGCTTCAAATCGCATTGGCGGATGAAGGCATTATTCGGAACCATATTTGCCATCATCGCCGAATTCGGGTCATTTGGATCAGTAATAAATTTTTGTTCGCTACGATTTCGCACGCCTTTTGCATAAGTTGTTTGTTCAACCGATATTTTCTCGTTCATTGCATATTTTTGCGAGATTTTATAATCGGAAAATTTATTTCCGGTAGTTTGAACTGGCGTTGCCGTCGGTTTTGGTTTCGCCGGAACAGGTTTTTTCGGCTGGCTCAAAACGATGTTGACGGTTGATAAAACGATTATCAAAAGTGTTGTTAGTTTTAATGTTTTCATATATTTATTTCACAAAATAATAGTCTGATTCATACATCTTTCCGCCTTCGACGGGTCTCAAAAGGTGGAGAATTTTTTGTGATTCTCCGCTACTGTTCGTTTCAAAAGATAAACGAATTTGATAAGTTTCAGCCTTACCGTTTTTCGGGAATATTTTCAGCGTGTTGCCGTTCAATGAATAAGTGCCGTCGCCTGTAAAAGTCGTTGTTTGATAGAGATTTAGGGCAATCGGCTTAACTGCGTCGGATGTGAAACTTCGCTTGTAATGACCATTGACCGCAAGCCACAACGAAATTTTGATATTGCCGTTGGAAAGATACCATTCGCCTAAAATATCTTTCTTAAATGGTGATTTGGTCGAATCAGGCGTTTCTGTGTTTGGTTTTTCAACACCCTTTGGAATGTCCTTAATATCAATATCAATCGCACCCAAAAACGCCTGCACATCATCCGCATATTTCGCATTGTTGAAAATTGATAAAAGACTGATAACCTTCCCTTTGCCGCTGATGGTCGTGAGCATTGCGAGTGCTTTATTGCCTTCAAATTCAATCAGTTCGCCGCCTTGATTGATTGTAAAACCATCAGATTCAGTCGTTTCTTTTTCAGGATTTGCACTCGCATTGAACGTCTCTCGGACGAGTGTTTTCCAAACATAAGCAAAATCTTGCGAAGGCGTTCCGTGATTCGTAATGCTCGGGTGAAGCATCATAATGCAGAATTTTCCAGCCGATTTATCGATTATCGAAAATGTTTTCACACTTCCAGATTGCCTTTGCGTCCAACCTTTTGGCGGGGTGTAGGTCATCACGTCAAACTTTTGGGTCTGGGCAAAAGCGGAAATGCTGAAAAGTAAAATCAATATTATAAAAGCGGTTCTTTTCATAAAATTTGTCCTCTATAAAGTAAACGCGGATTTTTTCGGAAACTTGGTCAAAAAAAGTGTAAGATTATAAAAAAATTTTATTATGCCCGAAGAAATCACTCAATTATTGCAAGATTGGAAGTCAGGAAAACGCGAAGCATTGGATAAACTTTTGCCGATTGTTTACGACGAACTTCGCCGCGTTGCTCATCGGCTTTTAATCACCGAAGATGCGGAAACCTTGCCGACAACTGCACTTGTTCACGAAGCATATCTAAAATTGGTTAATCAGCATTCGGTCGATTGGGAAAATCGCGGACAGTTTTTTGCGATTGCGGCTCAGGCAATGCGTCGGATTTTGGTCGATCACGCCCGCGAACGCCACGCAATCAAACGCGACGGAATAAAAATCACACTCGATAATGCAGATACTATCTCGGTCGAAATCAACGAAACTCTGATAGATTTAGATATTGCCTTAACCGAACTTGCTACATTTGACGAACAACAAGCGAAAATTGTGGAACTGCGATATTTTGCCGGATTGACCTACGAAGAAACTGCCCAAGTTTTAGATATTTCGGTTTCTACCGTCCAACGCGAATGGACAATGGCGAGAGCGTGGCTTTTTAGAAAAATCAACGGCTAACGGAACGCGGACACTCCTGTCCGCAAGATTGCGAGAGCAATCTAACAGACTTCGAGTAAATTCAATTTGAAATGTAACTCGAGACTTTTTCAAACGCCGTGCGTTTGTGCGACAAGAGTGTCCGCGTTCCAATCTAACAGTCTTCGAGTAAATTCAATTTTGAATGTATCTCGAAACTTTTTCAAACGCCGTGCGTTTGAGCGGAAAAGAGTGTCCGCGTTCCGGTCAAAAAAAAATATGAATAGATTTCCCGCAAAAATCCGCGTTTATTATTAGAGGTACTTTTTATGCAAAACGCCGAATGGATAAAAATTAAAGAAGTTTTTAATCAAACGCTCGATTTGTCCCCAACAGAACGCGAGATTTTTTTGGCTGGGCATCATGAATCTATTCGCAAAGAAGTTCGCGAACTTATCAACTCACACGAAAACGCCGATGCGTTTATCAAAAATCCCATCGCAGTGAACCTTGGCTTGGATAAAGATACTAACGTTGGCACAACAATCGACAATTATAAACTTCTCGAAATTATCGGTGCTGGCGGAATGGGGACTGTCTATCTTGCAGAACGCACTGATTTAGGACAAAAAGTTGCTCTGAAACTAATCAAACGCGGGATGGACACTCGCGAAGTTCTCAAACGGTTTACGCTTGAACGACAGATTTTGTCGCGTTTGAATCATCCGAACATCGCCCGATTACTTGACGCAGGTTCAACCGCCGACGGCTTGCCGTATTTTGTGATGGAATACATTGAAGGCGAAACGATTATTAAATTCTGCGATAATCACGATTTCGACATCAACGAAAGGCTCGAGTTATTCCAAAAAGTTTGTTCTGCAATCAGCTATGCTCATAGCAATTTAATTGTTCACCGCGACATAAAGCCTTCAAATATAATAGTTACAAATGATGGAACGCCGAAATTACTAGATTTTGGAATTGCGAAATTGCTTGATAATGAAACTGAAAACACGGCAACTCAAGCGAGAATTTTCACGCCTGAATACGCTTCGCCCGAACAAATCAGCGGCTTGCCGATAACAACCGCGACCGACGTTTATTCGCTCGGCGTTGTTTTGTATCAACTTTTAAGCGGCGTTCGTCCGTTTGCGAGCGAAAACCGAAATTACGCGGAAGTCGCGAAAATGGTTTTGACGGTTGAGCCGGTTCGACCAAGTTATGCGTGGCGAGACGCGGAGACGCGGCGAAAGGGAGAAACGGGGAAAGAGAGACACGGAGACACGGAGAAAAACGATCAGATCACCGCGTCACCGCGTCGCCGTGTCGCTACGTCCATTTCGCCTGATATTGACAACATAATTCTCAAATCATTACGCAAAGAACCCGACCGCCGTTATCAAACCGTCAACGATTTTTCTGAAGATATAAAGCGGCATTTGCAAGGCTTGCCCGTAACTGCAACGGCTGACTCAACAAAGTATCGAGTTTCAAAATTTGTCCAAAGGCATAAACGCGGCGTCGCAATTAGTTCAATTGTAGGATTATTGATTCTAGCAATTTCCGGCGTAGCAATTTGGCAAGCAATCGTGGCAAATCGGGAGCGGGCAACGGCTGAAAGAAGAACAGTTGAAACCAGAAAGATTGCAAACACTCTAATGTTTGAAATTGATGAATCCCTGCAGGAATTGCCGGGAGCAACAAAAGCAAGAGAGTTGTTAGTAAAGAGAGCGTTGGAATATCTCGACTCACTTTATCAAGAATCAATCGACAATCCCGAATTGTTAAAGGAACTTTCAATTGCTTATCGAAAGGTTGCGGATATTCAAGGCGAACCCTATCGATCTAACTTAAGTCAAAGTGCCGAGGCGTTGAATAACTATTTAAAGGCTTACGAAATTCAGAATAAATTGTTCGAGTTAGATTCTGACGACATAAATTTACAAAGCCAACTAAGCCAAACGACCCAAAGTCTGGGTAGACTTTACCAGATGACTCTGTTTGATCAAAATAAAGCTTTTGACTTTTTTCGCATTTCTCAGACGCATCTCGAAAATATTTGTCTTCAAAATCCAAATGACGCAAATTCGAAAAGCCAATTAGCAATAATGTATGATTTAACAAGCGGAATTCTGCATGAAAGACTCGAAATTGAAGCCTCTGCGAAAGATAGAGAATTAGCGATAACGTTAACCGAGGACGCTTTGCGGATTGATCCGGAGAATGAATATGTTCTAAACAACAGTGCGTTGCTGTTTAGCCAAATCGGCAACGAGCTCGGGAACGGTGATTACAATGATTCCGGTGAGACGGAAAAAGCCTTGCCATTGTTGCAACGAGCACTTTCTTTACGAGAAAAGCAATACAAACAAACTCCTGAAGGATTCACAAATTACGCTAACATAGGTGTTTCGCTTAGAGATTTGGGAGAGGTTTATATGGCACAAAAAGATTTACCAAACGCCGTTGAATCGTTTCAAAAAGCATTGAATATTCACGAAGAATTGGCACAAAAAGATGCAAATGGAATGCTTTCTCAAGCTAATGTTGCATTTAGTTCATACAAATTAGGCATCGCTTTTATACGAGTTGGAAGATTAGACGAATCGTTGAAATTAAATAAACATGCGGTTTCGATTTATAAACGTCTTCATACGCAAGACATGGATTCTGTAGCAATTGGATATACATATGGAATTAGTTTAGAAAAACTTGCTGATACGTTATTTGCTCAGAAAGTGTTCGATGTTGCATTGGAAAATTACGAACGAAGTTTTGAATTGATTAACAAAAGTATGGGTAGTGAAACTGAAACATCTACTGAATTGTTAATTGCTAAATCTCGGGTTTCGCTAAAGCTCGGCAAGACGAAGCAAAACTTAAATCAAGTTTGCAAAACATATCTTTCAGACTTTAAAACGAGCTATCAAACGCTAGAAAAAGTGAAAAATGATGACCATTTAAGTCCTACAAATAACGAGTATCTATCAGAAGCAAAAAAACTGTTTGATTCAGCGAATTGTAATTAGTCGCCGCAAATAAATATGCAAAACCAAGAATGGATAAAAATTAAACAAGTCTTCAATCAAACGCTCGATTTGCCGCGAAACGAACGGGATGTTTTTTTGGCGAATCACGATTCTTCTGTGCAAAACGAAGTTCAAGAGCTTCTGAAATCGCACGAAGAAGCCGATGAGTTTATCGCCGAACCTGCCATTATCGAATTTGGTTTGAGCCAAGATTTGAATATCGGGCAAGTTATTGACGATTACAAAATCATTGCTCCGATTGGAGTTGGCGGAATGGGCAGCGTTTATTTGGCGGAACGAATCGGGTTTGAACAAAAGGTTGCGATCAAACTTATCAAACGCGGAATGGATTCGCGGGCAGTTTTGAAACGATTCAAACTTGAACGTCAAATTCTTTCACGCTTAAATCATCCGAATATTGCAAAGTTACTCGACGGCGGCGAAACTCCCGACGGTTTGCCGTATTTTGTGATGGAATATATTGAAGGCGAAACGATTACCAAGTTTTGCGAAAGTCATCAATTTGATGTTAATGAACGGCTCGAATTATTCCAAAAAGTCTGCGATGCAATCAGCTATGCTCACACAAATCTGATTGTCCACCGCGACATAAAGCCCTCAAATATAATAGTTACGAATGATGGAACGCTGAAATTGTTAGATTTTGGAATCGCGAAATTGCTCGATAACGAACTCGAAAACACCGGAACAATCGGACGAATGTTTACGCCCGAATACGCTTCGCCCGAACAAATAAACGGTCTGCCGATTACGACCGCGACCGATGTTTATTCGCTCGGCGTGGTGCTTTATGAATTATTGAGCGGCATTCGTCCGTTCACTTCAAAAAGCCGAAATTACGGCGAAATTGCGAATTTGGTTTTGACGCAGGAACCGAGCCGTCCTTCGTCAGTTGTCATTAGTCATTCGCGTTCGGATAGTGAAACCGGACGAACAAACGAAAACAAAGGACAACGGACAAAGGTCGAAGGACTAAGGACAAAGTCGCTAATCGGAGATTTGGATAACATAATCTTAAAGGCTTTACGCAAAGAATCTGACCGCCGTTATCAATCTGTCAGCGAATTTTCTGAAGATATTAAGCGGCATCTGAAAGGTTTGCCCGTTACCGCAACAGCCGATTCAACAAGGTATCGCGTGTCAAAATTTGTTCAGCGGCATAAACAAGGAGTGGCGATTTCGGCGTTTGTTTCGCTGCTTATTTTTTCGCTTTCGGGCGTGGCAATTTATCAAGGAATTGTTGCAACGAATGAACGTGCAAAAGCCCAACGCAGTTATTCTGAGCTGCAAAAAATTTCCAATGATCTGATGAAGGAAACTAATACTGCTTTGGCTGACCTGCAAGGAAGCATAAAAATCAGACAAACTTTGGTTGAAAAGTCCGTGGCAATGCTCGACCAAATCGCTCTTGATAATCCGACTGACGAAAAGGTTTTAGACGATCTTGCCGAAGGTTATTTGTATCTTGGTAACCAACAAAACTATGCGTTTCGGGAATTTAGAAACGCTATCGAAAATCTAAAGAAATCAGTTGAAATTCGCCGTAAACTGCTGGAAAAGAATCCAAATTCTACCGATGCAAAACTAAAATTGGCGAATTCGCTCGCATTTTTGGGCGGAATTTATTTTGGCTTTGGCGATAGAGAAAATGCTTTACAGAAATTGGATGAGCAGGAAAAAATCCGCCGCGAACTTTACGCTGCCGAGCCGGAAAATTTAGATATTCTAAACAATCTTAGAGGTTTTCTTTCAGGCAGAGCAGATATTGCACTCAATTTTCAGCAGGAACCGGAACGACAAAGATACCTAACTGAAAGTTTGAATCTGATCGATGAAGCAATCAAAAGATACGACGCAAAAGAACTAAATGCTGCTGAAATGAAAGAGTTTGCTTATACGATGTCGAATAAAGCTAACATTTTGAAGGATTTAGGAAATGTTGATGATGCTTTGATCTATCACGATAAATCATTTGAATTTGCTAAAAAGTCTTTTGAAATGGATGTTAAGCAAAATCTTGCATCAAATCTGACAATTCGTTCAAACCGATACAAAGCCGATATTTTTCGTGAACGCAAACAATTTGATAAAGCTTTGGAAATGTATCAAGTTTCTTTGAATAGATTAGATATCGCCTTGAAAAAAATTCCAAATGAAGCCAACGGATTAAAGAACGGAATCAATATCTATCAAATTCGCCAAGCCTTAATGCTCGAAAAAACAGGCAAACACGCTGAGGCTGAACAGCTTATGGAAGCGGCTTACGGCAAGTATTTGGCTTGGATAGAAAGAAATAAAGATGATTCATCAAATGTAATCTATTATTATGAAGCGTTGCCCGATGTTGCTGAATATTATGTTGAATCAAATCAACTCCCGAAAGCGATTGAGGTTTGGGAAAGGCATATCAGCCGAGTTCAATATTTCCTTGACAAAAATCCTGAAGATGGCGGTTTTACAAGTTATCTCGGCGAAGCTTACAAGCAAATCGGCGATACGTATTCTGCGTACGATATCGAATCTAAATCATACAAAGCAAACGACAAAGCCCGAATAAACCAAGCCAAAATCGCGTATCAAAAATCAATCGAAAGTTTCGATAAAGCACATTCGCTTTATCCGCCAACGCAAGGTGAAACGAAAAATTTGCAGGAATTGCGGGAACGAATCAGTCAGTTGTAAACCAAAATCAATCTTCATAATCTACCAAAATAGGCGTGTCATTTCGCTCCAATAACGACAACGCAGACTTGATAATTTTCATTTGCAACTCACTATTATTCGCTTCGCCAAGCGGAAATCCCATCTTAAATGGCACAAACAAACTTCGTGGTGGTTTGATAATGCTCGTCACTTCTTTGAGCAAACTTATCGAAACTGTGGAGATATTATTTCGTTCAATTTCGGCGGAAATCAGACCAACTGTCTGGACGCACAACGGTCAGACTGGTGTCAGAAAAACGCAATCAACCTCGTCTTCTTTTAATAATCTAGCGACTTGTTTGGCAGTTTCATTTATCAATTTTCGCGGATTGATAATCGAACCCATAAACGAAAAACTGCGTTGATTCAAACTTCCAATCGTTTTATTTGCAACAAGTTCGCGGAATCTATCAATCGGCAATGCGAGATTTTTATCAGCTTCAACGCCCGAATGGTCAAACGACGAACTCGTGTGATCTTCAATCAAATTTTGAACTTGAACGTCATTTGGAATTTCCCTAAACGAACAATCACCGAGTTTATTTGTAGTCGAATGCGAAAAAGGCGTATCGTTTTCGAGCCTCAATCCGGCACTTGTAATCAACGCAAATTTACATTCGTTGAGCGGTTTTGAGAGCTTGACACACGGATTATCAGCAATCGCATAACGCGAAAACGGATAATTTTGCATAAAGACGCGATGCGTAAATTTTAAGTCAGCGTAGGTTGCCATAAGAGCAGTCTAAAAATTCAAAATAAGAGAAAGTTCTTATGAATTGCCTCCAGCTTTAGCTGGAGGAGAAAGTTTAATTTGGCTTGGGCTTTAGCCAAAATATTAAAATAAATCATTCATCCGCTGAGCTTTAGCTGAAGAAAAAAGGAATTATTATTTTATTTTTTATTTGGCTAAAGCCGTTTTTTAGAAATCAATTTTCCGTCAGCTAAAGCAGACGGCAATTCATAAAATGTCAATAAACTAATCAGTTTTCAAAATCCAACCATTTGGATCAAATTGCGGCGTAACTCCTTTGGTTGATAAACTTCCTTTGCCGTTTTTCATCTCGATTCGATTTATTTTTCCATCAATCGAAACATCAATCGGCATTTCAAACAGCATATCATTCGGCGTTTCCCAACGTAAATTTGTTTGCTCACCGATTGTTTCGGTAATCAGCTTCGGCAAAACAGGCTGACGCAAATAAACTTCAAAAAACCAATCGAGCTTCATTTTAGATTCTTCTTCGGCAATTTGTTTGAAATCATCGGTGTTGACAAAACGATTCTGTTTTCCGCTCGTGATTTTTTCCATCTGTTTAGTCGGATAAGCCATTCTTCGCAACGATTTAAAGAAGGCATCATCGCCAATTAAATATCTCAAAGTATGCAAAATAACTGCACCTTTTCCGTAAATATCGCCGTCGCCTTTCAGATAATCTGGTTCAGCCATATAAACTTGATAGGCGATTTTTGCGTCTCGCGGAGCAACAGGCTGTTTATTTCGCGTCGCTTTTGCACGTTTTTTCATTGCTTCCAAATACGCAGGTTGTCCTTTGATTTTCTCGACATACAGCGTATCCATAAACGATTGAAAACCTTCGTGAATCCAAAAATCACGCCAATCGGAAGCGGTGACGAGATTTGCCCACCATTCGTGTCCGAGTTCGTGAAACATCAACGAGTCAAAGCCGTCTTTGTCATATTTAAATTTGTTTCCGTAAGCAATAATCGTCGAATGTTCCATTCCGAGATGCGGCGTTTCGGCGATTCCGAGTTTTTCCGCACGATACGGATAAGGTCCGAGATATTCTTCGAAAAACGCGACGTATTTCTTTGTTTCGGCAATCAAACTTGCACCTTTTTCAAAATTTTCTGGCAAAATATAAAACTTAATCGGAATCTTTTCGCCCGAAATGCTTTTCATTTCATCTTCGATAAGTCTATACGGTGCAATGTTTAGCACGATTTCATAATTAGAAATCGGGTTCGACATCAACCAATGATAAGTGCTTGTGTTGTCTGAATTTTTATCAATCTTTTGCAACTTTCCAATGCTTGCAACATACAACGGATTCGGCACTTTAACGTGCATTTCAACAGTTTCGGGCTTGTCGGACGGATAATCTTTGCACGGAAACATCACATCTGCTCCATCATTTTGAAACGCAGTCGCAATCCAAGGCGAACCGTCAGCCGTTTTTTCCCACATAAAACCGCCAACCCAAGGCGGATTTGGTGCAACCAGCGGAATTCCTGAATAAACAACCTTAACCGCAACCGTTTCGCCGGATTGCTTCGTCAATGGAAAATATGACCAAATTTTTGTGCCTTTGCGTTCAAATTTTAGCTTTGTTTCGCCCATAAAAACTTCCGAAACTGTAAACGGCGTGTCCAAATCTAAGACAAAAGCGTTTATCGGCTGAACGATGTTTGCCGTTACAGTCGTCGCCCCCGAAATCGACTTTTCAGACGGATTAATCGCAAGCGAAATGTCGTATTTTTTGACATCATATGCCGCTTGTTCGTAGGGAACAATTCCGCCTGTGTCGGTTGGTCGTGCAGTAAATTGACGCTGAGCTAAAGCATTTATACTCAACATTAAGAGTAAAATTAGGGTTGAAATTTGTTTCATATTTTGTATAAGAATACGGAGCAATAGCGACTTGGCAGTTGCTTGGTTTGCGAAGTTTGCCAGTTCGCTATCGCCCCGTGTTCTGATTAATCGTCGTTCAGCATATCAAGTGCAAATTTATAGTCGCCAGCCATTGTCGGATGTCCGTGTGCGAGCGAAACTTCGATGCCTTTGCCGTAACATTCCTTCGCTTTTTCACGATTTCCTTTTTTGTCGTAAGCCTTTGCCAACGCACCGTAAGCGTTGCCTTCGTCGTCCGCAGTCGCCAGATATTTTTCGAGCAAATTAATAACTTCGTTCGCTTGTCCAAGTTTTTCGTATTCTTTTGCCAAGCCAAACATCACCATTGAATTATCAGGCTCAGACTCCAACATTTGTTTAAAAACTTCGATTCTGTTTTGCATCATTCAAAATTACCACTTGATACCAATTTTTCAAAAGTCGAATCAATCTTATAAACCCAATTTCGGAAAAAAGACGAATCGCTGAAGACAATAAGTTTTTTATTAAGCAGTTCATCAAAAGTATTGCGGTTTATTAATTTTTCTGTAAATTTTATAAAGCCAATATTACAAAGAGTTTAAAGTCTGACTTAACTTTTTACTTTTGCCTTTTTACTTTTTACTTAATGCAGATGACCCATTTTGTTTTCAAAACTCGTTTAGTTAATTGAAGGGCAAAAAATAAAGTGACTAGCCAAATTTAAAGGAGAAAAAATGAAAAATAAGTTAAAACTAATTTGCGTCGTGATGACGCTTACATACGGAATGACCGCTTGCGAGGCAAGTTTCTCGACGGGTTCAAACACATCGACACCGAACAAGACTGCGTCTAACGCAAACGCAAAACCTGTAGCAAATACAGCCGCAAACACTGCTGCTGCTCCGAAAACTGAGAAACCTAAAGGTGAAAAATTAGCAAATGAAAAGAAACCTGAGGGCAAGTCAACTGTTGCAAGCAAAGATGTTAAGATTCCGGATAATTGGATATATATTTCAAATGAACAAAGAGGTTACGGATTTTATGTTCCCGAAGGTTCAACTGGTAGCGGAGATTTGGTTGACGGCGTAGATACTTTTTCATGCATAACACCTGATCCGAGCGATGTGACTGTTTTTGTGTTTGCTTTCAAAGATGCAAGTTTGTCAAAAGAAGATTTACTTGATCGTGCAGAAAAAATCTTATCGGCAATGGGAGAAACCGTTCAAGCCGGAAAATTGACCGGCGAAAGCGACGATTATTCGGTCGCCGAAGCCGTTATGACAAGCAAAGACGGCAAAAAATCGAAAGCAAAAGTTTTGGTCGGAACAGATGTTAGTGATAATTACGTGATGATTGTCGGCACCGATGAAGCAAAATATGCTGCGAACGAGAAAATAATCGACGAAATTTGGGGTAGTTTTGAAATGTGGAGCGGCGGTTCAAGCGGCGGAAAATAGGTTGAAAGTAAAAAGTAAAAAGGCAAAAGTAAAAAGTTAAGAATTGCCGAATAAACCTTGAAATAAACGGTTCCTCCAAGCGGAGAATATCAATTAAGTCTGAAAAGTTACCTGTCTTCTTAAAACAGACTTAGTTGTTATTTTCCTTTAATATAATTTTGGCTGAACGCGACTTCTCCAGAGCGTTTTTCAATCTGAGCGTTAGCTGAAATGAGACAAACACAGGGCAAAATACTGATAAGAACTATCAATTTGAAACTCATATTTACTCTCTCAAAGGACGCAATTTTCAGAATGCTGAGAAAATGATTTCTGGTGTAATCAAAAAATCTATTACGAATCTTCACGACTATTCTACGTTTACAAAATCCGTCCCAGTTCTGCCGAAAGTCTCTGGATGATACATTTCTTCGGCTTTTGCAGGCGGAACAACAAATTGCCCGGGCGTTGTCGCTCTCGCGACGTAAGTGTAATTGTAAACGCCTTCCCAGAGCAGCGAACTAAAGGCTTCGGCACGTTCGTCGCGGAAATTTTGATGCTCAAACCAGTTTGAACGCCAATACCAATAACCGCGTCCATAACTTCGGCTGCCGTATTCGAGGAGCGAAGAATTTCCACCATTTTTGTCTTCAGGAATCACTTCTGTGACAGCCAAATCAGGATTCAAAATCTCAAGTCCAGCCGGAAGCGGATCGACCAATGCGACGTGATAACGTCTCGATTGAGCAATCATCGTCAGCTTTACGCGAACTCTCGCACCGGATTTTATGCTCCAAATTCCATCCGAATTTTGCTTCACATCTTCGGGATCATCGACAGCTTCGTATCTCCGCAAAACCGTAAATCCGTAATCCGCTGGAGCAAGTTTTAGATTTTTTGGAGCATATTGCATCCCGATTCGATAATAAAGCCGACCAGCTCCTTGCTTGTCGATTATCAAATTCGAGATTCCGCCCTGTTCTGTTAGATACGACATTGGAATATTGAGCTGATTGCTATCAACCGATCTTCCCTTGAATATTTCCTCGCCCGCGTAGGTATTTCCGAGCCAGATTTTGGTCACAAAATCGGGAGTTACCTTTTCGTAAGCCTGAAAATATTTGTCGAGTGCGAGCAGAATAAACACATTTTCCTGCGTATTTGACCACGCTCCTTTCGTGCGATGTGCGAGCAATCCGCGAACCAATTTCGGAATCAAGTCGTCCGATTTTGAATTTGTCTTCGCATCTACGCGTCTTTTCATCTCCGCGTCCTGCGTCTTGAGAAGTGCTTCGAGCAAAACTCCATCTGCACGTCGATTTGAATACATAATCAGCCAAGCTCCGTCGCCATAATTCGTGACAAAATTCGCGGCAGCAGCAGTTTCGGTTGTGTTATTTAGTAAGAATCTGGTGATTAATTCAACTTCTTCGGTCGAATTTTTGTCATCAGCCAAAACTGATAAAATCCAGCCAAGAGCTTCAAACGGCATTTTTTCAATCGTCGCTTCTTTGAGCAAAGCCTTCGTTTTCGCTGCGTCTTTATCGCCCAAAATATCACGGACATAGAGTGCATACGCCGAGATTGTCCAACGAACTTCCTGCGGCTCACTGTTGACAAAATATTTCTCAACATTTTGCAAATATCGTTTCGATTTATCGATCATTTCATCCGGCACTTTGTAGCCTTTCGCCATTGCAAGTGCGATTGCGTGAGCTGCGTGAACGCTCATAAACGGAAATTCATAACGCTGCCGAGCATTGCCCCAAAGTCCAAAACTTCCATCGTCTCGCTGACGACCTTTGAGCATTTCGATGTCTTTTTTGAAGCTCGTTTCAATCTCATCATCGGTTGGCATTCCCTTTGTTTTGAATGCTTTAAGCACATCTCGCAAAGCTGAAACTGAAATCATTCGCGACGAAACTTGCTCCGTACATTCATATGGATAGCGGTAAAGATAGAGAAACGAATCAGTTAATTCCTGAAGTTGTGTGGAAGATGTTGTAACTTCCAAACCGCCGAACTGCGACCACACATCGCCTGGAGTTTGCACCGGTTGGACAATCGCTCCATTCGCATCGGTTGTGCCGTAAGTCGCGAAAGCCTCAGACGTTGCAGGTGTCCAAATAGGAAGCGAAACTTCTGCCGCATCTGAGAATTTACCGCTTGAAACCGCGATCTGGAAACGTGCGGTTCCGGCTTTTTCTGCTGAAACAGGGAAGCGAACTTCTGCACGATCATTTGCCGCAATCGTAACTTTTCGTCCGCCGCCGGCAGTTAATGTCGCATTTGTCGCACGCACTCCAACATCAACAGTCAAAGCGTTTTCAGACTGATTTTGCACGACAACAGGAAGCTCAATTTTGTCGCCAAAATTCATAAATCGCGGTGCTGAAGGGCGAACCATTAACGGTTGTTTTGCAGTTAGATTTGATTCACCCAAACCAAATCGCTTGCCCGAATCGACCGCAACTGCCATCACACGATATCGCGTCAGATTATCCGGTAATTTAATTTCAACTGTCGCTTTGCCGCCAGAATCTGTGGTGACATTTGGTGCAAAAAGTGCGAGTGCATCGAAATTTTGGCGGAGGGCGATTTGGTCTTCAGATTTAGGTTCTGCTTTTGTTGAAGGACTCATTTGAAGTAGGCTCGTGAAGTTTCGTCCGTTTACTGGTAAGGCAATTAGTTGACTAGAACTAACTATGTCCACGGATTCCATAGTTATTCCATCTTCTTGAAATGCAGCATTTAGTTCATTTTTTACTTTTCCCCTGTTGCCATTCGGATCGGCAATATCCTTGGGATTTCCAAGCAAAACATCTTTCCTCGAATGATAATCAGTCACACCTGCTCCTCGCTCAGAATAAAAAGTATCAGCCGGATTTCCAACTCGATAACCTGTCAGTGCCAGCACACTTTCATCAACCACAACAACCGCAACTTCCGTATTCGTAACAGGTTCACCCACATAGTCCGTTACCGCGACATCGATTTTTGTTGTTCCGCCAGGTTCTAAAGTTTTCGCTTGCGGCTCGGCGGAAACTTTGAGTTTTCGTGATTCATACGCAATCGGCAAATTGAGCAAACCACTCGCAAACGCCGGACGTTTTTCGAGGTTTGTGTCGATTTCTCCCTTGTCGTCGATTCTATCAGTTGCTCCGACGAGATCGACTTGTGCATGAATATTCGGTAGATATTTTTCATCGAGCGGAATTTTGAGCGTTGTTGTCGATTCTTTCATCGTAAAACGTTCGGTGCTGACGATTCCGCCGCGGCGAAGTGTGAGCACGCCTTCCGCTGGGAAAAATGGTGATTGCACGAGAATTTCCGCCACATCACCGGGCACAAAATCCTTTTTGCTCGGGATCAGATTTACTTCTTCTTGCTCGACATTTCGCTTCGGCGGAGTTTTCCCGCCTGCAACCCAAATCGTAAGTTCGCTCTCGTTTAAGCGTTCCCGATCGTCCATCACTTTTGCAGAAACCGCGTAAGTTCCGCCCGATTTTGCGATAAATTTACATTTTTCGGGTTTTTCGGAAGATTTTATCTCGCAGGTTTGCTCGTCAACAGTTTCCTCTTTCCAAGCACCTTTATCGAAAGCCCAATTTTTCAAAATTGCTTTGATTGCAACTTCGCGATTCGCAGTTAAATTCCCGTCATTATCCGAAACAATCGATTCGATTTCGATGTTTTCGTTTTTCTGAACAAACGTCCGATTCGTGCGAATCCCGACATACAAATCTGCCGAGTGAACAAGCAAACTCGTCGAACTTGACCACGTTTGCCGATTAACATCTTGCACGCTCGCCGAAGCCGTAAGTGTATATGGACGCGAAGGATTCGCCGATTCGAAGTCCATTTTTAGCTCGTGAATTCCGCTCGAATTTGTTACGCCTTTGAAACTCTGTGTCGTTGTATTTCCATAATATTGATTACCATAATTCCTCCACCAAGGAACCCATTTTCCAAAGGTGAAATCATCGCGATTTGGCGGTGTGTAGTTGGTCGGTGAGGCGGAAACTGTCCAATTCGCTTCAGCATTTGCGAGTCCACCGCCCGAATAATATTTTGCTTCAACCGATAAATCTGCCTGTCCACCAACAAAATGCGGTGCTTCCGAATTCACTTTCGTAGTGACTTCAAATTCGGGACGGCGGAATTCCTCTACACGGAAATTGTGAGTATGATCGGGATACGATGGATCCGGATATCTGTCCATCTCCAGACTGACATTGCCAAGATTCATCGTATCGGTGAGTTTTACCTTGAAATCGAAAGCTCCAAACGCGTTGAGATTCGTTTCACCTTTGAGAATTTCATTATTTTGCGAATCCAACAGGCGATAGTAAACCTTCGATTCTCTGTCGAAATTACTGCTCACATCGCCGAGCTTCCCGCCTTCAATTATTCGAATATAACCCTTTACCGAAACCTCTTCATTCGGGCGATACATCTTGCGGTCGTCGAATACAAACCAACGATACGAATCGTAAAGTCCTTTTTTATACCAATTTCCGTCGTTGTAATAATTATCATCTGAGTTTTCAGGCAGAAAAGTGATGTCTTTGCCTTTTTTCGCAATCAATATGTTCTGCATTTTCTGTTGCGAATTTGGTAGCGGAAGGCGAAGAATTCCGTTTTCGGTTGTTGAATTCGATTTTGCTTTCTCAATTATTTCAGTCGATCCAACTTCACCATTTGATTCGATTATTTTAGTTTCACCGATTGAGTCGCCAGAGATTCCCCAGTTCGAAAGCAATTCCCACCAAGATTTTCCACTTTTGTTTGATGCAGATTTGATTTCAGTTCCATTTGGATAAATCGAAAGCTGAACATCGCTGAGCGGCTTTCCGGTTCGCATTTCGGTTGCAAATCCGACGAGTTCTTCAGCATCGACAAATGCATCGAGTCCGATATTTGTTGATTGACACCAAACTGAGATTTCCGTGCGATCGTATTGATTTCGTCGTTTTGTCGGTTCGATTACAAGAAGCGTATTTCCAAATCCGTCGTCTAAAGTGTCTTTCAAATCAATGCGAGTTTCAGTCAATTCGTCAGGAAGATTCTCGATTTTTAAAATTTTATCAACGATTAATTTGCCCGGTGCTTTTGGGCGGTTTTGTTCATCGTAATTTTGGTATTCCTTGAATATTCGAAAGGCATTCCAATCTTCCGGCACTACGCGAAATATTTTCAACTTAACTTCTTCGTGATTTATTGAATAAAACGAATAAGAAGGCTTCGCAGTTGGGTCAAGAACCACGAAACTTCCGCCTTGAGAATAAAGATTAATTGGTGCTTCGCCGACTTTGAATGTTGCGGTTGCCTCGCCTTCGAGATTTTGACCGAAAATATCTTTCAACGAATTATCGACCGATACTTTATATGAAGTTCGCCCTTTTTTGAAACCAGTCAAGAGAATTTGGTCGCCGCTTGGATAAATTTTCATCTCTTCTATCGGCGGCTCGATTTTCACCATCTCTTTCTTGAAAGTTGAAGCATCAATTGTGGTGTTGAATCGTATTCTCCACATATCCTCGGGCGAGCAATTATTGACATCATTAATGTTTCGACAAAAACTGCTCATAAATTTCATCGGCGGGAAAGTATTGAAAGACCATTCTTCATCTTCTTTCGTCCCGATTGGACCTTCGATTGAAGTTGTTCCTTTTTCCAATAGAACCGAAATTTCTGAAGCAGACGGAAGTGCGTTTTCGGTCGTTTTATCAGAATTCAGAGCACGAAATGCAAGCCAGCGATTCGGCTGAGTTTGCCCTACGTAATACGAAACGCTCGGATCGTTTGCAATCTCGTCCACCGTCGCGAGCCGAATATCGAGACGTTTTTTGCCGTTGCGAACCTTGATTTTTTTGAAGACAACATTTGGGTCAATTTCCTGATCGAACGAAATGAACATCAGAGCATCTCGTTTGCTGTAAGGAAGGTTCGGGAGAGCTTGCACGATAGTTGGCGAAGGCGTGGTGAAAGTCCATTCGACAGTTTTTTTGAGCTTTTGACCATTCGCAGATTTGGTTCCAGCAGGAATCCGTGCAGTAAATTTAGTCGCCATCGGAAAACGTTTTGTCGTGTCAAACATCAACGTTTTCGTCCCGAGCCAACGCCATTTTCCCTCGGTCTTTGGCGTTAGTTCTATCGGAATATTTTGTGCTGCCTCAGTTTGTGAAGTAACCGCAACCATTGGCTGCGAAAATGTAACACTCAAATCCGGTGCGAGCGGAACTTCGCCTTCGGGCGAATATCTCACAACTTCAAGCGGCAAATTGCTTTGATCAACATTTGGCGGATTTATTTGCTCATCAGCAGGAAATTTCACCTCGATTTTTTTGCCGATCTTTGGTGCGGGCAGGCTTCCGGCACGTTTCGCAAAATCGGTTTTATCGGTGGGAATCTCCTTGATTGGTGGAATTCTTTTGAGAAGATTGGAAGTTTCGCCATCGGACAGCGGATCGGCAATTACCTTCGGTTTCACAACGCGATTTTCCGCACCTTTTTCACCATCGCTCAAGCGAAATTGCAAACCATTTGGCACGATCTGGTTGATTGGAGGTTTTATTTGCACAGACTTACCACGTTTTGGCTTTTGTGCAGAAATGACGATTGGTGCAAGTAATTGCAAAAAAACTGAGTAGAGTAAAAGGCTCGCGAGCGTTGTTTTTCTTAACATTTTCGTTTTTTCCTCAAAGGTCATCAATTCGATTCAAGGTGATTTGCGAAAGCCGAACAAAAAATGCTAATTCGGTGAGACGACAACTTACCTCTAAAAAAGTTTAGATGCAGGTTTTGTGTTTTGGTTGGTTTTCGGAGACTTTGTGAGGCGTTCTCAAAATAAACTCGGTTGAATCGGCAAACTGATTTCCTCTGGGGTTTCTTTCTCTTGATGTTCTTCAAAACCCAATCTTTTGTAATGCAAATCAAACATTCTCGCCGCAATTTCCCATTCGGCAGTTTTACCTTTTCCGCGTTCGGCGTAAGTTTTATGACGAAGATTTCCATCGCGTTCACGTTTGATATGGTTGAGAATTTTGTCGGCTTTAGTTGGGATTTTTTCACGCAGACGTTGCACAAAATAGTTTTGAACCGAATCAGTATCGAAATGAATCATTCCCATAAACGCTTTGGTTGCACCATTTTCACGAGCTTTTTCGAGCAGTTGGGGAATATCTTGATCGTTGTAACCGAGCATAATTGGAGCAATTCCAATTCCAACTTTCACTCCTGCATCAGACAAAGTTTTCATCGCCCGAAAGCGAACATCGGGAATCGGTGTGTAAAGTTCAAAAGGTTTAGATTTTTCTGTTGTCAGAAAGGGAATTGAAAAAAACACAGTGCAATCAAGTTTGGTCAGCAAATCTAAATCTCGTGTTACGAGCGGCGATTTTGTGATAACCATAACTTTTTGCCGAAATTCGGCACAAACTTGCAAGCATTTCCGCGTCAATTCGTAACTTGCTTCGAGTGGCAAATATGGATCAGTCGCAAACGAAAAATCAATTGTTCTAAATTTTGTCCGCGATTTTCGCAGTTCGTTTCGTAATAAATTTGGTGCATTTGGCTTAACGACAATTTTTGTTTCAAAATCAGTTCCAGCACCATAACCTAAAAATTCGTGATATTGGCGAGCAAAACAATATGTGCAAGCGTGAATGCAACCGCGATAACAGTTGACCGTAAAGCGATTTCCAAAGTCGGACGAAAACGCTTTGGTTATTATTTTTTTGGTTGTGTGTTCTTCGTAAATTTCAAGTTTTGTTGTTGAAGGCTCGCCAAGAAATTCGGCATCATATTTTTGATAAGGATTCGGCGGATTTGAAACGTATCGCATTTATGAAACATTGTATCACAATGGGAATAGTTTAGAAAAGAGTTTGCAAGGATGAAAACAGTGAAAAACTGCAAATGATGAATCAAACATATTCCTTAAAATCTTCAAGCGGAGCATTAAAATCATCGGCAATATACACAACTAAACCTTTCATACTGCCAAATTTACGCTCTTTTTTCTTTGGTTTTGGTTCATCATTCAGCTTAATTAAATTCAAGTTTACCAAGCTATCAAGCAGTTTTTTAGCTTTCGGCTCTAAAATTGTAACAGTATAAGTTTCCATAGCCGAATTTTATCATAAAAAACGCGAAGATTATCAAAAAAATCTCCGCGTCTCTTCGTCTCTAAATCGCACCGTCTCATTTCCCGCTCATAATCAACTTCGCAATCGTTTGAAGTTGCATATTCGAAGTGCCTTCATAAATTGAGCCTATTTTTGAATCACGCCAGAATTTTTCGACCGGATAATCTTTGACGTAACCGTAACCGCCGTAAAGCTCAATCGCTTTCGACGAAACTTTTTCCGCAACTCGTGATGTGTAAAGTTTGGCGATTGCGGCTTCTTTCAAAAACGATTTGCCTGCGTCTTTCAAACGTGCGGCGTTGTAGGTCATCAATCTCGCGGCTTCAATTTCGACTGCCATTTCGGCTAATTGAAACTGCACGGCTTGAAAATTGTTGACAGACTGCCCGAATTGTTCGCGTTCCGTTGTATATTTCAAAGCACATTCAAACGCACCTTGAGCAATTCCCAACATCTGAGCGGCGATTCCGATTCTGCCTTCGTTTAATGTTTCGATCGAAACTTTGTAACCTTTGCCGACTTCGCCTAAAACGTTTGATTTCGGAACCTTACAGCCGTCGAAAATCAATTCGGTAGTTGAACTTGCACGAATTCCGAGTTTGTCTTCTTTTTTGCCAACTGCGAAACCTTCAAATCCTTTCTCGACGATAAATGCCGTGATTCCTTTGTAACCTGCTTCGGCGTTGATAGTCGCAAAGACGATGAAAATCTCGGCTTCGTTGCCGTTTGTAATCCAAAGTTTTTGTCCGTTTAATTCCCAATAGTCGCCTTTGTCAACCGCTTTTGTCTTCAACGCAAACGCATCAGAACCGCTCGATGCTTCCGATAAAGCATACGCTCCGACTTTTCCGGTCGCCATTTGCGGCAAGTATTTTTTCTTTAATTCTTCGGAACCCCATTTCATAAAAGCGTTTGTTACCAGAGTGTTATGCACATCAACAAACACCGAAACGCTGGCATCGACTCGGGCAATTTCTTCGATTGCGAGAATCGCGTTAAAAATTGTCGAACCCGCACCGCCGTATTCTTCAGGCGATTCAATTGCCATCAAACCAAGTTCGAAACATTGCTTGATTAAATCCGGATCGAGCTTGGAAGCGTGTTCCATTTTCTCGACTCGCGGACGAACCTCGCCTTCTGCAAACTCTCGCACCGAAGCACGAAATAGTTCTTCTTCTTCTGATAATTGCGTTAAAGCTGATCTTAAATTTTCTTGTCCTAAAGCTGTTGCACTCATAAATTGTTCCTTGTAAAAAAAGTCATCACTCGATAGCTAATTGTATGATTAGCAGAAAGTGTTTGCAACTTGGCATTTTTAGGTTATATTTTATCTGATGGACGCAATCACAATACAAAAAAGTGACAGAGGTTGGATAATTGAATTACCTGATGATTTTACGCAGGAAATTGGTGTAGAAAAAGGCTCGATTGCGGTGCTTACGGGAAGTAACGGCAAGGTTGAAACCGAAATTATTCCGCCGATTTCGCCTGAATTAGAAAAAGCGGTTGACCGAATTTATGAAAAATGGGGCGATGCTTTTGCGGAGATGAAACGTCTTGGCGATTAAATACCTCAATTATTTTGATGCTCCTACTATACATTTTCGATTGATGAAACGGCTTAGTGAAATTCGTTTCGGCGTTGACAGCAGAGCTTTAATTGAATCGTCTCTTGCTCGTCCGCAACAATCCGCAACTTACGAAAATGCCAATTTAGTTCGGCAATCTGCTACATTATACTTTGGTTTAATCAAAAATCATCCGTGGCTGGGCGGAAACAAACGAACTGCAACCGCACTTATTGATGAATTTTTATATCGAAACGGTTATGAAATTCAATGCGAAATTGTTGAAGTAATTGAACTTGTTTTAGCGATTGAATCAGACAAATTTAAAGTTGACGAAATTGAAAACTGGCTTCGCCCGAAAATTATCAAAACTCTCTAAATAAATGAACAAATCATTATTGGAAAAACTCCCCAAACATTGTTAGCATCTTCTAGAATGAATGAAACGCCAACCGCTGTAAAAAACCGCAAACACCTAAAAACTTTCGCCATAATTTTCACAATTTTTGGATTGTTATTGTTTGCGTATTTCGTTTATTCAGTTGGAGTTAATGAAATAATTGAAGGCGTTGAGAAAATCGGAATTATCGGGTTTGCGTTGCTGATTTTTTTGCATCTTTTACGAATAATTGTTCGGGCAATTGCTTGGCAACTTTCCGTTTCGCAGCCTTACAAACTAAAATTTAGCGACACATTTCAAGCCGTAATTATTGGCGAAGCGGTTTCGAGCATTATTCCACTCGGAATTTTAGCCAGCGGAACGTCGAAAGCGGTCGCGGTCAGTAATCGCGTGCCTTTGGTCGCTGCTTTTAGTTCTGTGGCGACCGAAAATATATTTTACAGTTTGGTCACTGGCTTTTTTATTATTTGTGGAGCGTTGGCTTTTTTGGTCGGTGTTGAGGTTGAAAATCTTTGGTTAATTCCAATTTTTGGCGTTATCTTGTTTATTTTGTTGATGATAACTTTCATCTTTTTTGCAGTTATCAAAAAATGGCATTTAATCAGCGGAATTTGCGAATATTTTTACGAGCGACACATTTTACGCGGAATTTTAGAAACTTTACGTGTTCAAGCCTTAGAATTTGAAAATTTAATTTTTGACTTTTACCGTCAAAAATCTAAAAACTTTTTACCGATAATTGTCTGCGAAATTTTGTTTCATGTTATCGGAATTGCTGAAGTTTGGTTTATTTTGAGCAAGATAAGTGAAACGCTTCCAACGCTTTACAGTTCTTTTTTGCTCGAATCAGTCAGTCGTGTCGTCACAATTACGTTCAAACTTATTCCTTTTGCCATCGGAGTTGACGAAGCAAGTTCGCAGTTTATTGCGGATAATTTGTCGCTCGGCGTTGCTGCTGGCGTTACAATTGCTATTTTACGAAAAGGTCGTATTTTATTTTGGGCATTGTGCGGAATTTTACTAATTTTGAAACGCGAACTTTCACTTTCGCACTTACTTGATCGAAAAGGAATTTAAAAGCAATTTAAATTAATGTCGTTTCCAGATTTTTAAAAGTATCTCATCGTCTGAAACCATCGTGTCTCTAAACACTTTATTCGCAATAACTTTACTCGCCATCGCACGAAAATCTCCATCAATTCTGCCCCAAAATTCTTTGTAGCCATAAACTGTGCGATCTTTGTTGCGAAAAAAGAAAATGCGATATTCTTTGCCATCATTTCGTTCGGAAATCGGCTCAAAATATTGTGCAAAAATCCATTCGTGGTTCTGATGATGCTTTGCCAAAATCTTTGGCTGAAATTCTGATAAGTAGAAATTTTTTGATTGATTATCCATAAGTTCTGAGTATAAATGAATTATCAACCATCGCCAAAACGCCGACGCTTCTGAAATTTCGATTCGCGTCTAAACACCAAATTGCTTCAAATGATGATCGAGATGTTTATAACCCAATCTGCCCCATTGATTGTAAGTCAGTTTGCCGAAAATATGATGTTTGCCTTTCAAATCTTCACTCGATAAATTGCCGAAAGTGTTGATGTCGTCGATTAAAAGCTGGCGTTCTTTATCAAAATCGAGCGGCTTGGTGCCGTGTTTATGCGGATTAATTTCAGGCGGAGCCGGAGCACCTTTCGGAATTGGGACAACATAAATGACCAAATACTTAACGACATTTCGGGTAAAAAAATTACTCTGATCGGTCGGCGGAATCTCACCAAGTGCCATTTTGTTGCCGTCCAGACAATGACAAAACATCTCGCCCACGCTCAATTTGCCCCACAAAGCCTTTGATTCAGGCGTTAGACGGTTTAAGCGAGCGATGAGTTCGGCTCTTTTGGTTGGGTTAAATAAGTTCATTTTAGTCAACAATAAAATATTTCGCCTCAGGATGATGAATAATTATCGCCGAAGTTTATGGAAAGAATCGATAAATTTCTCTTCTAGGAAGGAATCGCACAAAAGTAATCGTGTCATTTTCCATCGCCAAGCCATTTCTGTACTAACCAAGTTTGATGCGAAAGTAAGTTGAAAAACCTTTTAGTTTTTTAAAGTTATGAATTGCTAGTGGGAAACGTGCGTGTTCGACATTTTCAACAGAAGTTTTAACTTTCTCCAAGAGTTTGACGTTTTTGACGTTTTCTAAATCCTTGAGGAAACTCTCGCGAAATTCAACTTTCAAGATTTCCTCTCCAAGGCTTTGAAAATTCTCTCACGCGAAACATTAGGCGTTTTTTCGCCTTCTTCGATAGCTTTCGCGAGAGCAATGTCTTCGCTAATTTCCCGAAAAAGTTTGCCAAATAAATCCTTGCGTTCTTCAAGTGCTTCCATTACAGCAACTTTGAAGACTTCCTTGATTTTTGTTTCATTTTCTAAAACTGTTTCCATAATTACAAATAATACATCAAAAGTTTCGCTACTCAATATTAAAATATTTCGCCTCAGGATGGTGAATAATTATCGCCGAAGTTGATTGTTCGCTACTGTTGTTTCAAAATCTCCATCAGCCGATAATTCAAGTAAAGTTTTTCTTTACCTATAACGATACCACGCAAAAAGCCTTTTTCTTCAAGGCTTTTCAGATAATTTCCTGAAGTTTTGATATTTCCCAATCCGGCTTTTTCAATGAAATTTCTTTTTGTATAAGGCAAACGAAACAATATTTCTAACAAATCTTTTGAATAAACTTTCGGGAGTTGTTTTTGAATTTCATCACTCATAACTTTCATCAACTTTTCTATTTTCGCAATTTGATTTCGTCCGCTTGTGGCGGTAACTTCTATCATATCAAGAATATACAAAATCCACATTTCCCACTCGTTCGCTTCTGTAACACTTCTCAGGTTCGTGTAGTATTGGTTCTTATTTTTCAGAATATAGCTGCTTAAATACAACGAAGGTAAATCCATCAAGCCGCAAAAATTCAAATACAGTAACAAAATAATTCTGCCCGTTCGTCCGTTTCCATCGAAAAAAGGATGAATTGCTTCAAACTGGTAATGAATCAATGCCAATTTTATCAATGGATCTATTTCATCATCGGTATTTATGAAGTTTTCCAACGCACGGAGTTTATCTCTTAAAACATTTTCACCTTCCGGCGGCGTGTAAATTACCTCCATAGTTGCCGGATTCATCAATTGAGTTCCCGATTGATTTCTGACATTTGAGCTGTTTTCTTTGATTATTTGCATTATTCCAACGAATAAATTCGTCGTTAGAATGGGTCGTTGTTTGATTTGCTCAAATCCATACCACAAGGCATCTTTGTAATGAATTACTTCTTTGGTTGCGTTATTTTCTATTTTTTTATCTGCAACCGATGCTTGAAAAAGTGCGTCTTGCGTGGTGATTATGTTTTCGATTTCCGAACTCGCCTGAGCTTCCTGTAAATTTATCGTGTCAATAAAAAGCAGAGGATTTGGTAAATTTGTGATTGCTCCTTTCAATTCTGACAACGCTCTGCTTGCCGAAATTGCTTTTTTCAAAATTGTTTTCGTTTCAATATCAACTTTCGGCGGCAAATCAGGCAAATCATTGTATGGATTATTTGGGTTGTATGACATATTTTTATTTTCAAACGCAGGTAAATTTTACACTCGAACCGCCAACAAAGGCAAATAAAGTCATAATTTACTTGCGTTAATCCTGCAAAGGTAAATTTTACCTACGTTTTTGTTACCAAATTAAACTACTCCACATTAAAATATTTCGCCTCAGGATGATGGATAATTATCGCCGAAGTTGATTGCTCCGGATGAAGCTGAAATTCTTCCGATAATTCGACATCAATCCGTTCGGGTTGCAATAGTTCAAAAAGTTTTGTCTGATCTTCGAGATTCGGACACGCCGGATAGCCGAAGCTGTAACGCGAGCCTTGGTAGCCTTGATGGAATAGTTTTGCTAAATCTTTTGCATCATTCTGAACAAAACCGAGTTCTTCGCGGATGCGTTTGTGCCACATTTCCGCGAGTGCTTCCGCCGCTTCAACCGACAAGCCGTGGAACAACAAATAATCGTTATATTTGTCCGCTTTGAACAATTCCGCCGAATGTTCGGACGCTTTTCGTCCCATTGTTACAAGGTGAAACGCAACGACATCAACCGGAGAGCGGACACTCTTGTCCGCATCGGTGGTTCCTCCGCCGAAGTTCCCTTGAGATTCTTCAACTCTGAGGTCTTTTTCGTGCGTGGCACTCATTCGGACAGAAGTGTCCGAGTTCCCTGCAAAATAATCCGCCAAACAGAGATTTTTACCGCCGCGTTGCTCGATTGCTTGACGCGGAAAGGTGAAACGCATTCGCTCGGTTTTTTCGTCGTCTTGCAAAATGATTAAATCGTTTCCGCTCGATTTACACGGAAAATAGCCGTAAACCAATTTTGCTTCAAGCAACTTTTCCCGAATCGCTTTCGCTTTAATTTCTTTGTATTTCGGCAACACTTCTGTTTCCAATAACTTAGCGTAGTCTTCTTTGGACGATTTACCTTGTTTGTATTGCCATTGACCTTTGAAAAGTGCAGTTTCGTTGATGAAATCGAACACTTTAGTAAGGTCCTTTATCTCGACCATTTTTGAGCCGTAAAACGGTGCTTTCGGGATAATTTCGGCAGGTTTCACATCCGATTTTGTCGTGTGCGAAGTATCAAACAAAGTTTTAGTTTGATTAACTCTCGCCGCCGTCATTCCGAGTTTCGCATCTTCGCCGACCAAATCTTCTGCGTCCGTAACTGTTTGGATAACATCGTCTTCTTCAATCGCAGACAGGCTGTCCGCGTTCCGTGCATCAGACTTTGGACTTTGGACTTCGGACTCAGGACTCGTAAGAACATCCATCGCGTGCAAACCGTCAAACGCATCTCTCGCGTAAAAAAGTTTGCCGTTATAAAGCGGCACTAATTCGCTGTCAACATATTTGCGATTCAACGCCGCACCGCCGAGAATAACGGGAACATCGATGCCGCGTTCGTTCATCAAAATCAAATTATCACGCATAATCAACGTCGATTTGACGAGCAAACCGCTCATCCCAATCGCATCGCCTTTAAGTTCTTCGTGCGAATCCAAAATTTGGTCAATCGTCTGTTTGATGCCGAGATTTACTACGTCATAGCCATTATTGGTCAAAATAATATCGACCAAATTTTTGCCAATATCGTGAACATCGCCCTTCACAGTCGCCAAAATCATCGTGCCTTTAGTCGAACCTTCGACTTTATCCATCAACGGTTCAAGGAATTTCACGGCAGATTTCATCGCTTCCGCCGATTGCAAAACGAACGGCAATTGCATCTGTCCCGCACCGAAAAGTTCGCCGACAACCTTCATTCCGCCAAGCAAATGCGTGTTGATAATATCGAGCGGCGGATATTTTTCGAGGGCAACCTTCAAATTGTCTTCCAACCCGATTTTTTCGCCGTCAATAATGTGATGTTTCAACTTTTCTTCGATGGACAAATTAGTCGTGTCAACCTTCATCGACTGAGCCGTTTTGCCCATAAACATTGTCGTAAAATCGCCAAGCGGATCATAAACACAAATGTCGTTTGCAAACTTTCGGCGGTCATAAATCAAATCGAGTGCGACTTCAATTTCGTGTTCGGTAAACCGACTGAGCGGCATAATTTTCGACGCATTAACAATCGCCGAGTTCATTCCGTTTTCCGTGCATTCGTGCAAAAACACCGAATTTAGCACAACGCGAGCCGCCGGATTCAGCCCGAAACTGATATTTGAAACGCCCAAAATAATGTTCACTTCGGGCATTTCTTCGTGAATTTGTTTGATTGATTTGAT
This sequence comes from Acidobacteriota bacterium, assembly GCA_031414415.1. Classification (GTDB taxonomy): domain Bacteria; phylum Acidobacteriota; class Blastocatellia; order Pyrinomonadales; family Pyrinomonadaceae; genus JANNVK01. The sequence goes on along the minus strand of JANNVK010000023.1, from coordinate 406 downwards.
CGTCTCAAAGGCGTTCATCCGATCTTCTTCGATGCCCGTGGAAATCGGCAAAGCGAGCGGATCGTAGAAAATATCGTGGGCTTCGATGCCGAATTCGGTCGCGTCTTTGAACGCCCGACGAGCGATTTTCACTTTATCAACCGCCGTTCTCGCCATTCCGTCTTCGTCGATTGTCCCGACGACAATTCCCGCACCGTATTCTTTTGCCAACGATAAAACTTTGAAAAACCGTTCATCGCCGTCTTCGTAATTCGTTGAATTCAAAAGACATTTGCCGCCCGCGTGTTCCAATCCGGCTTCCATTTTTTCCCACTCGGTCGAATCGAGCATCAACGGAATTTTGACATTCGTTACCAAACGCGAAACTAATTCGTGCATATCGGCAACGCCGTCGCGTCCGACAAAA
>JANNVK010000022.1:0-2000 GCA_031414415.1 Acidobacteriota bacterium | reverse complement strand
GAGCGAATCGCTAAAACTCGTCGCTTCATCCCAATTCGTTTCGTCTATCTGCTTGCGGACTTTAACCGTCAAAGCCGTGTCATCATAAACCGTTTCGGTGATTGGAATTGCTACATTCACCCCAAAAACCTTCGTCGGACGCAACAATAAATCGTTATATTCCGTCTTAATCGTCTGCCCGAAATCGTCTGTTCGCTATTACATTAATTCTCTCAACTTAAGAGAGAGTTTTGATACCAGCCTGTTATACAATTCCGTTCTTCACATCAAGTTGTTTGCCATTACAGAAAAAGGAGGAATAACTATCATCTGTTGGACAAAACACTTTTATCTTGCCACTAACAATTCTAGATTTTCTCAAAGCAAATGTTTCGGTCGAATATCTTGACTTGTATCTTGCAATTTCTTCACCATTTCTTTCTGCAACCCATTGAAAAGTTGAATTTTGAGACAAGCCAGTAAATAGTTTTTTTTCATATCCACACTCATTTAAAAAACCAACCAATTCCTGTGCTTCTTCTTCATTTTTTGCTCGATACAAATCAAAGACCAAATTATCAACGTCAATCGAATACACAGAAAATGGAGAATTTTTATATCCCTTTATCCATTGAACATTTTTAAAAAACTCCGACGGAAGCTGTAACTCTTTAAGAAGAACCCAACTTGTTTCCTCGCTCATAGTTAAAAAAGGTGCAATTGCAGCAATTGGCTTGTCAAACAAGTAGAAGATTACTTGAAAAAATAAATCATCAACACAACCATACCATCTAAGGCAAGGACTCGGATCTGTAAATTCTAAGACTTCATCATCGGGAACTGTTCCTATAAAATGAGCTAATCGTTCTGCACTAATACTAAACTCACAAATGTTTATAGGTTCAACTTCTGAGCTCCTTCGTATATTTTTTACTTTGTTATTGAAATCTTCTTTTGTAAACCACATAATTCACCTTTCCCTTGGAACTCTTTCGTCACAACTACAATTGGGATTAGTAACTATAACTGGTATTGCTACAGTATTTCCATCAATATCAATTACTCCTTCATCCCCTTGATACCAAGAGCGATTTAAACCCCTGTCATTGTGTGGTGCAACAGGCGTGTAAAATTCGTAAAGATTACCTCTTTCGTTTCGATCAACAGCTTGAACTTGTGGGATGAACCCACCATTTCTCGGATGCCCATACAACAATCCAGACTCCATAACTACACTTGGTTCTCTAAAACTTCTTGAACGGTAAAATGGTCCAAAAAGATTTGATTCAGGGGTTGGACTCGGTGTTGGAGTCGCCTCTGGAGTTTCACCCGAGTCTCCAGAGCCTGAATTTGACAATGAACTCGCTGCATAAATTCCCAGCCCGAGAGTTCCTGCTCCTGCAGCATAGGGTGCCAAAGGAACTATTGTTGGAGCAATTGTTAACGCTGCTGCTGCTGCCGGCAAGCATGCAACCATACATGCTATCGTTCCGCCAGCAACATAAGGAGCAACGGTTTTTATAGCTTCAATTTGTCTTCCATTAGCATCAACCGTTGCTCCAATAAGTGGTTTATTCACATAACCGTTTGCTGGTGCGGTTGTCGTTTGCCCCAAACCGACATATCTTTGCCTTTTTATTGATTCTGAAGTAACCGTATAAACATAATTACGACTGTTATTATCTGCGGAAGAAACAAAAGTTTTTGCCGGACCGCGATAACGTTTATTAAATCCATTGCTACTATATCTTCTTGAATATTCCCTTGATTTATCTGCATTTTCTTTGTAATAAACTGGATACAAACCATTCTTATCAACCAAGACGGTAGGTTTATTCAGACAATATGTAAACCGGTTAAACGTCTGCGGATTACTTGATTTTCCACTAGCCAATAATGGATCAACCGCAGTAAATCTTCCGTGTTGATTGTTATAATATCTCGCTTCGGCATAGTCTAGATTCGTTTCATTATCTTTCAAATATCCTGTGAATTTCTGCCGCACATTGTCGCTCGCTCCA
>JANNVK010000021.1:0-11348 GCA_031414415.1 Acidobacteriota bacterium | reverse complement strand
ATTGCTTGCATTTCATCGTTCGCACGGAAAACTTGCTACAGTTACTGCGGTTCGTCCACCTGCGAGATTTGGCGAATTGCTGATTAAAGAAGATTTGACTGCAGAATTTAGCGAAAAACCACAAACTGGTGAAGGTTGGATTAACGGCGGTTTTTTTGTTTTTGAGCCACAGATTTTCGAACTTTTGTCCGGCGACGATTCTGTTTTAGAACTCGATGTGCTTGAGCATTTGGCAAAAGAGAATCAGCTTGTAGCATATAAACACGAGGGTTTTTGGCAATGTATGGACACTTTACGAGACAAAAAACATCTCGAAAGTTTGTGGAAAAGTGGAAATCCGCCGTGGAAAGTTTGGTAGAAGATTAGGTAAGTAAGTCTAGCAACGCAAATTTGTAAAAACATACAAATGAAATTTAGATTTTATAAATTGCCACTAGCTTGAGCTAGTGGACAGATTCAAACTAAGAAGCGGCTTTAGCCAAATAAAATAAATAAATCATTCATCCGCAGTGCTTTAGCTAAAGCTGTAAGGATTGAAAACAAATTTTTGTAGTTCGGCTAAAGCCGGAATTTTTCTCAAACTAAACCACTAGCTGAAGCTAGTGGCAAATTATAAGAGAGTCCGTTTAACAACAAATGTTTTGGCAAGGAAAAAGAGTTTTAATCACCGGACACACTGGTTTCAAAGGAAGTTGGCTATCTTTTTGGCTCAACAATTTGGGAGCAGAAGTTTGTGGATTTTCGCTCGCACCTAATACTTCACCAAATTTATTTGATGATTTAAATCTCGCAAGCCTAATTAATTCAACAATTGGCGATATTCGGAATTTAGATTTACTAAAAAAGACTTTTGAAGATTTTCAGCCCGAAGTTGTTTTTCATCTCGCTGCACAACCGCTTGTTCGCCGTTCGTATCTTGAACCGATTGAAACCTATTCAACCAATGTAATGGGAACGATCAATGTTTTAGAAGCGATTCGAAACGTGAAAAGCGTGAAATCGGTCGTGATTGTTACGACAGACAAGGTTTACGAAAATTTTGAATCACGGGTTGGCTATACCGAAAATGACCGACTCGGCGGTTTTGATCCATATTCAAACTCAAAAGCCTGTGCCGAACTCGCTGTTTCATCATACAGAAATTCGTTTTTTGCTGATTCTGAAACGCTGATTGCGACAGCACGTGCGGGAAACGTAATCGGTGGCGGCGATTGGTCGGAAGATAGACTATTGCCCGATGTTTTTCGGTCGCTAATTTTTGGAAAAGAGTTGATAATCAGAAATCCAAATTCGGTTCGCCCGTGGCAACACGTTCTCGAACCTTTAAATGGTTATATGATACTCGCCGAAAGATTGTTCAACGGTGAGAAAAGTTTTGCTGAAAGTTGGAATTTTGGACCTGAAGAAGAAGATTCAAAATCAGTCGGCTGGATTTTAGAAGAAATAAAAAAACTCTGGAACGGCGAAGTAAATTGGAAAATAGCTGAAGGTAATCATCCTCACGAGACGAACTTTTTAAAGCTCAACATCGAAAAATCTAAAGACAGATTAAATTGGAAACCGAAATTAGGATTGGAAGAAGCGTTGAGGCTTACTTCTGATTGGTATAAGACAGCGGCTGAAAAAAAAGATTTATTCGAGATAACTGGAATACAAATTCAAGATTATACGAATAAAATTGAGGCTTATCTCAATGGAAAATAAAGGGATAGCGAGCCTGACTCACGACAAAAAAGTTAAATAAATAATAATTCATTACATTTAACTAATTTTACAGAGTTCTACTTTTAAAGAAATTTAAATTATTGCTGGATTTTCACAAATCCAAAAACTTGAACTTAGATAATGTTAAGATTCTGACAGGATTAGAATTAGAAAACGGAGAATGTAAACAAGCATTTGTCATAATTGCTTCAGTTTAGTGTTAAATCTCGGTTTTTTGAAATTGTTTTTAAAAAATTATAATGTTTGCAATTAATTCAATAAAAAATTTAGTTAGACGGATTGCTCGCTCAAGAATGATGCAGCCTCTATGGGAGACTCTTTTCGAAAAGTCTTTATTGTTCATGCATTATTGGGGAGCTGGTCACTGGTGGACTAGTGGAGAGTTGAATATACCCAAACGATTACTTTCCTCAACCGAGAATGCAGTTTTCTTTGATGTCGGGGCTAATAATGGCAGTTATGCACAAAATCTTTCAACAATTTTGCCAAAATCAACAAGGATTTTTTGTTTCGAGCCGCTTCCAGCAACATTCAAAAAACTTACCGCGGCTGTTGCTGGAGTGGAGAATGTTACGCTTCACAATTTTGGTTTTGGTCACAAAGAAGAGACTCTATCAATATATTGTGTTCCAGAACATGATGAGTTGGCATCGCTTCATACAAATATCCCTGAGCGAAGGACAACCACAACCGTTGAAGTGAAGATAACCACTATTGATTCGTATATGAAAGAGAACGATATTCAGTGCATAAATTTTTTAAAAATCGACGTAGAAGGACATGAGCTCAAGGTTTTAGAAGGTGCCAAGAACGCGTTGGATGAAGGAAAAATTGATTATATTCAATTTGAATTTGGAGAAGGAATGATTGCTTCACGGGTCTTTTTCAGAGATTTTTGGGATATTTTCGAAAAAGATTTTCACATATACCGAATGCTGCCAAACGCTCTCCGGAGGATTGAAAAATACAGTCAAAATCAAGAGATTTTTAATTGTGTTAATTTTCTCGCGGCAAACCGGAAATTTGGCAATTTAGATGCATAGTCGCAATAATTTAAAGTTTTACAACATTACGGAGAGACTATCAACGAATTTAACAGATCTTCATCTTCCGAGACGCGACAAAACTCGTCCTGGGATTTAACTAACGCATTTCGTAATTATTCGGGACTGTTAGTTTCACAGGTCTGTGTCGCAATATTTTCGTTTACCTCAACTTGGATTGCTACAAAAGTTCTCGGAACAAATGGTTATGGTGAAATTGTTGCCATAACAGCAGCAGTTCAGCTCGTGCAGATTTTTGCTTCGTGGTCGGTGATTTCTTTGTCGAGATTTGGCGTTGAAGAATTTGTAGAAACGGGTCAAATTACAAAAAGTTTTTGGGCTCGGTCATACATTTTGTTAGCAAGTTCAATTGTGATTTTGGCTACTTCATATTTTTGGATGCCGTGGCTGGCGGGATGGCTAAAAATTAGTGGTGAATTTGAATGGGTGATTTTGGCTTATTTTCTAACAATGGCATTTTGGACACACGTGCAACATGCTCTAAATGGCGGAAAGCTCATGCAGAGTCAAGGAGTTTTATTTGCCGTTGAACGTATTATTATTTTGGTGGCATTTCTTATTTTAATTGCGACAGACAGTCTTAAGCCGATGTCTGCTCTTTTGGTCTATACAGTATCGCCATTGATTGTAAGTATTATTGGTTTGTATTTGCTTAGAAAACTAATTAGCCTGAGTTTCTCTTTTGATCGTGCTTGGATTGCAAAGCTTCTCAGATTTTCGTTTCCGCTGATTTTTGCTTTTTTTTTATTAAACCTTTCAAATAATTATATTGATGCAATATTTATTTCTCAGTTTTTGACAAAAAAAGATTTGGGAATATATTCAATTGCATTTCAATTTTATGGGATGTTTATGCAACTTCCACTACTCGCCGGAACTTTGATTTTGCAACTTTTTATCACGTTAAACTCAAGCAAGCAGAGCGATAAAGTAGAGACATTTATGGAACTGATTTTACCGATAATAACAGTCACAATTGGCTTGGGGCTAAGTGTAGGCATCCCGATAGTTGCAGTTTTTATTCAGTTTGCATTTGTTGAGTCTTCGAATGAAATTTCGTCACTTTATTCAATACTTGCTCTTAGCACTGTTTTTGCAGCACCTTTTGTAATTGGTTTTATTCCATATATTAATTCAATGTCCGCGTCACGTTATTGGTCGATTTTTACTCTCATTGCAGCTACGATAAACATTGTTGGTGACTATTATCTAATTCCGAAGTTTGGATTATACGGGTGTGCTTGGACAACATTTATGGCACAAGGAATCGCGTTTGTATTCACAACAGTTTTGATTGTTCGTAAGTTTTCGCTTAGCTTTTCTTGGACTATTCCAGCAACAATTCCTGTAACAGTTGGAACAATTCTTGGGTATGTGTTTTCGAATATAACGCTAGGAATCTTTTCTACATTTGTCCTGACGGCAATTTTAATAATGATTTACAAGAAATCTTTTTTACAAGGAATTACACTTATCAAAAACTATCGTAGATTTTTAACGTTGCAAGAGGTAACAAAATGAGACGAAAAATCTGCGTGACAATTCCAAACTTGCAAGGTGCAGGATGTGAAAGAATGTTGTCGGAAGTTTTGCCTCACTATGCAGAAGCGTTTGATGTTGATCTAGTCTTAGCTGAAAAAGTAATCAGTTACAAAATTCCTGATACGGTTAACATAATAATTCTTGAAACGCCATTAGCTTCAGGTGGTTTGAAGCTAAAAGTAATAAATTCGCTAAAGTTGATTTTTCGACTGAGAAGACTAATAAAAGCGAACCACTATGATGTGATTGTCAGCTATCTTGATATTTACAACGTGATGGTGTTTCTCGCAAATTCCTTTTCGAGAAAGATTCCACATATTGCTTGTGAGCAGACTCTTGATCCTGAATTTTTCAAACACGGCACTATGGCTTCTTGGAAAAAAACTATTACAAAGACAATAGTAGGATTTACCTATAACAGAGTGGATCAAGTTATAGCAATCTCAGAGAACGTAAAGAATTTGCTTACTAACGATTTTGGTGTCACTGCTCCAATAGTGGCAATTCATAATGGTATTGATGTAACACGATTTAATCTCAATAAACCCGATGATCTTTCGCTTATTGATACTGATTTTTTAAATGCAAAGATAAAGCTGCTGTGTATATCAAGGCTTGACTATCAAAAAAATATTACTTTTCTGCTTGATGCTTTTGCGAAAACGGTTAGACAGATACCTGAAGCGAAGCTATTTATATTAGGAACCGGACAAGAGAAACTTGACATCGAAAACCGAATTACTGAATTAAAACTGTCTGAAAAAGTTTACTTGCTTGGCTTTAGAACAAATCCAGAAGATTATTTAAAACTTTGTGATGTTTTTGTTCTTGCGTCGCGTTACGAAAGCCTCGGAAATGTAATTATCGAGGCTCTTGCCTGTGGTGTTCCGTTTGTAACTACAAATTATGGAGAAGTCTTAAAAGAACTAATTGTTCTCGATGGACTTGGCAAGATTATTGAACAAGGTGAGACGGAGAAATTTGCCGATGCTATTATCGATACGCTTAATAGCAAAAAAAGCCTCAATCCATTAATATTAAGCGACTATGCGATAAACAACTTTGAGGTTTCAAAAAAAGCCGATGAATATGTAGCCATAGTTGAATCAATATTAAAATAAATACCTTTGAATTTTTTTGCAATAAATGGATAACTTGATATATAAAACCTGCGTTCTTTGCGACTCGACTGGATTTGTTGTGCGTGAACGTGAGACTCGATTCAAAAAACTTAACGAAGTTCCAAATCAAGCAATCGTAGAGTGTAACGGCTGTGGGATAACTACTCGCGAACCGTCGATTTTCAGCCCTAATTTTGAAGAAAATGCCAAAGTAAAAGTAAGAGCACATGAAGATTATATTGGCGGACAACCTGACCGAGTTGCACCTTATATTTTTGAAAGATTGATCGAAGCAGAATCGAAGATTTCTGGACGAATGTTGCTCGACATAGGTTGCGGAAGCGGTGCTTTGCTTTTGAAAGCAAAAGAACGCGGCTGGACGTGTTATGGAACTGAACGTGAACCTCAAGCTGTTAGTAAAATGGCAAAACACGATATAAAGTGCTTCACTGGCGATCTTGACGATTCTGAATTGCAATCGATGCGTTTTGATCTCATACATATGAATCACGTCTTAGAACACGTTCAAAATCCCTTACTTGTTTTAAAATCGATTGAGTCGCTACTCACGAAAGATGGAATTGCAATTATAGAAGTTCCGAATGAATTTAATGCATTCACCCAACTACTAAGGCAGTGGCTAAATCTTGATGGTTCATCAGCAACAAGCTATTTTCAACACGAATGGTTTTTTTCCCCGAAAACTTTAAGAAGTTTGTCAAATAAAAGTGGGCTTAGGATTCTTAAGCTACACACTCCTTTTCGAGCTTCAAGCCGTCTCATTCTTGACGCACTAAGATATTCTGCTTCTGTTGTCGGCAGCGGCGAAATTATTGAGGTGTTTTTAACTAGACCACAAAGCAATTGATCCAGTATATGAAAAGAAAAGTTGTAATCTTTGTAAATTCATTACTTTCTGGCGGTGCAGAGCGTTTTGTTTCTTTGATTTTGAATGAACTTCATAGTGATTTCGAGTTTCATTTGCTTGTGCTAGAGAAAACCATCGAATATAAACTGCCTGAAAATCAAATCATTTTCGATCTCGGAAGCCAAGGAGTTAAATCAGCTGACTTTCAAAATTTCTTACTATTGCCAAAAGTGGCATTTCAACTAAAAAAATACTGCAAGCAAAACAATATTGAGATTGTAATATCGTTTTTGAGCCGTCCCAATTTGGCGGCATGTCTTGCTCGAATGCTAGGAATGAAATCTAAATTAATGATAAGTGAGAGAACTTATACAGCCGCGAATTACGGAGCTAACAATCTCCGTGGTCGAATTGGTCGGAGAATTACTTGTTTACTTTATCCTTATGCGAATTGGATTTTGCCAAATTCACAAGGTACCGAAAAAGCACTTAAGTGTGATTTTGGCATTAAGAGTAATTATGCTGTTATAAAAAACGCGATTGTTTTAGATGAAATTGAACATAAAAGAACTGAAAAAGTCACCGATGCAAAGTTTGATCGATTTACCTTTGTGAGCTTAGCTGGATTTCGAACTGTAAAAAATCATAGAATGTTAATCTCGGCTTTTGCAAAACTTGAAGACGAACAAACTCAACTTTTGCTTGTCGGTACTGGATATAAAGCACATGGCGAAGGTTTTAAAGTCTTTCAAGAGATGAAAGATTATGTTAAATTACTCGGTTTGGAAGAACGCATTTTGTTTCTTGGGCAGCAAAGTAATCCATTCAAATACCTGAGCCGATCCGATTGTTTTGTATTAAGTTCAGATTTTGAAGGCTTTCCTACGGTTATAATAGAAGCCTTAGCGTGTTCATTGCCAGTTATTTCGACGGATTGTCCGACTGGGGCACGTGAGATTTTGGGTCCACCTTTTGAATCACAAAATATCCTTCAAGGTCATTTTCAAAAGGTTAAATTTGGAATTTTAACACCTGTTGGAGATGAAAAAGCGATGACGTGTGCAATGCGTGAAGTTCTCAACAATTCATTATATCGAGATGAACTAAAGGCAAAAGCACAAGCGGCAGCTCATAATTTTGACGCGAAAATTGTTATGACAGACTTTAAACATATTATCGACAACGCTTTTTAATTTTGTTATTGTAGTCGATTAGTAAAATCCTTTATTAAGGGAGACATATGAAGTTTCGACTGATTTTCAAAGCAATGATTGCAATCTTGCCATCGTTCCTAAAAAGATCGATTTATCGACACGTGTTTGGTTACACTATTGGTAAAAACGTATTTATTGGTTTGTCAGTTATTGATGTGCAAGATTGTCAAATTGATGATGGTGTTTCGATTGGACACTTTAATGTTTTTATCAGCACAAAAAAACTTTCTATTGGTGAACTTACGCGTATCGGTCATTTCAATATTTTCCGAGGTGGTGATTTGATTTCAATCGGTCGCTATTGCGAAATTTTGCGTTTCAATGAAATAAATTCGATTCCAGATCCAGTTGCGTCGAACCAAGTTGACCCAACATTGATTATCGGGAACGGCTGTATGATTAGCTCGTCACACAAAATTGACTTCACGGATCGAGTTGAATTTGGTCGTAGAGTTATTCTTGGTGGTCGAAATTCGTCAATTTGGACGCATAATCGTCAGGAGACTCAACCAATCAAAATCGGCGAATTATGCTACATTGGTTCAGAAATTAGAATGGCACCCGGTAGTTCGATTCCTGATCGTTGCATCGTAGGAATTGGATCAGTAATTACAAAAAAATTAGAAGCTAAGCCTAGCCTAATTGGCGGAGTGCCAGCAAAAGTGATTAAGCTACTTGATGATGAAAGTCTTGTGCTGATTGAGACTAAAACCAGAATCGACCTACCTGATGATATCTAACAAATATCAGATATTTTGTCTTATTAAAACTTTGATTTCTTATGTTAAAGATTATCATATTCCTTGCATTAGCTATTGCTGCTGTTTCGCTACTTTCTATTAGTATTAGTGAAGGAGCCATATCTATCTTGATAGTTGCAGTGATGTCGTGCATAACGATACTGCTTTTGCAACGATATACAGAAGATAAAGAGTTTTTGACCTCGGCATTTTTAGGTGCACTCGCTCTTCGTCTTTTTTTTGGGATAATTGTTCACGTTTACGACCTTCGTGTCTTTACTGGAGGCGATGCGATAGGTTATGACTATCGGGCAAATAAGATAATTGACTATTGGATGGGCAATATTCCATACGATTATGACCTAAGTATTTTTCTGTCATTTCGTGGTTCAGGCTGGGGAATGCAATATCTTGTTTCACTAATTTATCTGGTTTCGGATAGCAGTATTTTGGCAGCTCAATCATTTTGTGGCGTAATAGGTGCAGCGACGATTCCAGTTGTTTATTTTTGTAGCCAGAGTATTTTTCAGAATCGCCGTGTTTCGCGTATAAGTTCTATTGCGGTGGCTTTATGTCCTGCATTTATAATTTGGTCATCTCAACTACTAAAAGATGGACTAATGGTTTTCCTTTTGGCTCTTGCTTTTACTCTGGTAATTAAACTTCAACGTGAATTTTCTTGGATTGGAGTAGCATGGCTTGTATTTTCGATTTTCGGAGTTTTATCTCTTCGTTTCTATGTTTTTTATTTTTTGGTTGCTGCGATTTTTTTAAGCCTTATTATAGGACTTTCCACAACTTTTAAGTCAGTCATTCAGCGAGCCGCATTGATAGGTGTTGTATCGGTTGCATTGGTTTATCTAGGAGTTTTTGGTATTGCTGAAAGAGATATTGGAGAATATGGTTCGCTAGAACGGGTCCAGATGAGCCGTTCAGATTTGGCAAATTCTGCCGATTCTGGATATGGCGGAGAAGAAGATGTTTCGACTGTCGGTGGTGCACTAACAGCGTTACCGATTGGATTTATCTATTTGATGTTTGCTCCATTTCCTTGGGAGGCGACAAATTTCCGTCAGAGTATAACACTGCCAGACTCTATTGTTTGGTGGTTTTGTTTTCCGTTCGTTATCAGCGGATTGTGGTATTCACTCCGACATCGAATTCGTTCGGCGTTACCGATACTATTGTTTAGCTTTTTGTTGACATTTGCATACTCAATGTTTCAAGGAAATGTCGGAACTGCTTATAGACAAAGAACTCAAGTGCAGGTTTTTCTTTTTATATTTTTTGCCGTTGGGGTTGGGCTTTTGCTCGAAAAGCGTGCTGATAAAAAAATCTTACAGAATAATCGTAAGCTTGAAAATGAACGCAAATTGAGGGAGCGTTTATTAGTAATTTAGTTTTAAAAAAAGATGTGTGGAATTACAGGATTTGTCAACGCTAATAAATCGGCGGTTGAGCAAACAATTTTAGAAAAAATGAACGCGGCGATTGTTCATCGCGGACCAGACCAAGACGGTTTTTTTATCAAAGAAAATGTCGGCTTGGCGATGCGTCGTCTTTCAATTATTGATCTGGCAAGTGGGAAACAACCGATATTTAGCCAAGATAAAACAAAGTCGATTGTTTTTAACGGCGAGATTTATAACTATCAAGAGCTTCGTAAAAACCTCGAAGAAAAAGGTGTTGTTTTTTATACAAACTCAGACACCGAAGCGATTGTAAATCTTTATCAGCTTTACGGAGCCGAGTGTTTACAGCATCTTCGCGGAATGTTTGCCTTTGCAATTTGGGACGAAACTGAGCAAAGTTTGTTTATTGCAAGAGACAGAATCGGCAAAAAACCTCTGCTTTATTCACATCAATCAAACGGCGATTTGATTTTTGGCTCAGAATTTAAAGCACTTTTGCAACATCCAAATATTTCTCGTGAGGTTGATTTCGAAGCGATTGATGCGTATTTAAGTCTTTCGTGTGTTCCCGCACCGCTGACGGCGTTTAAGGCGATTCGCAAACTTGAGCCCGGACATTGGATGCTTTGGAAAAACGGCGAGATTAAAATCGAACGTTATTGGCTTCCTGATTTTTCAAAGAAAATTAAGATTTCTGAAGAAGATGCGATTGAAGAAACTACGCGAATTTTGCGTGAAGCGGTAAAATTGCGAATGATTTCCGAAGTTCCGCTTGGTGCATTTTTGAGCGGCGGTGTTGATTCATCGGCAGTTGTCGCCCTGATGGCAGAGTTGAGCGACAAGCCTGTCAAAACATTTTCGATTGGTTTTGAAGAGCAAGATTATAGCGAGTTGAAGTATGCGAAGATTGTCGCAAATCACATCGGAGCCGAATATAACGAATTTGTGGTGAAGCCGAATGCGTTGGAAGTTTTGCCGATGTTGGTTGAACATTATGGCGAACCTTACGCAGATTCTTCGGCAATTCCAACGTATTATGTTTCAAAAGAAACGCGAAATTTCGTGACGGTCGCCTTAAACGGCGATGGCGGCGATGAAAGTTTTTCGGGTTACGAACGTTATGCGGCAATGCGTTTGGCGGAAAATTATCAAAAAATACCGAATGTTTTTCGCAAAGCATTGGTAAATCCGCTGATAAATTCATTACCGAGTTCGGAATTGAAACGGAGTCGGGCGAGAGATTTGAAACGTTTTGTAAATTCCGCCGAAAAGTCGGAAGTCGAGCGATATTTCAGTTGGATGTGCGCGATTCAGCCTGAAATGAAAGCCGAATTTTATACAGATGATTTTCGCGCAAAACTAAACGGAAACAATGCTTCGTCATTCTTGAAACGCTATTTCGATAAAGCCGAAAACCTCGGCACAATCGATAAATTATTGTTCGTCGATCAGCAAACTTATTTGCCGAACGATTTATTGCCGAAAGTCGATATTGCTTCGATGGCAGTTTCGCTCGAAGCTCGTTCGCCGTTTTTGGATCACAAAGTTATCGAATTTGCGGCGAGTTTGCCCGAACATCTGAAAATGAACAAACTTACGCCGAAGTATTTGCTGAAAAAAGTTGCGGCGAAATTGGTTCCGAGCGAAGTTATTTATCGAAAG
>JANNVK010000020.1:0-21466 GCA_031414415.1 Acidobacteriota bacterium | reverse complement strand
AACTGCGGATTTTGGTCGATAATAATGTGGCACAAGTTAGTAAATCGTTTTTGGCTTTTTCAATCTCAATATTCATTTAAATTATTATAGATTTTGTCGGAGAAAAAATCTAAGAGAAGTTTTTAGTTTTACGACACAAGGCAACCATTTTTGTCGCATTTTCCTCAAATGAATGTTATATTTTTACAGTCCATTAACCTTGTTTTAAGGAGTTTTATCTTGATTCAAAAATACTTTGCACTTATTTTCACTTTATTTTTTTCGTTAAGTTCAGTTTTATTTGCTCAACCGAAACCAACACCAACTCCGATTGTTGTTGGCAGCCGAACAGTTTCTTCTGAGCAAATTGAACGCGATATGGCTGAGGCATTAACAATTGTTCAAGACAATTATGTTGATGGAAAAAAGCTAAATTATAATGAACTTTTTAAATCTTCAATTGAAGGAATGCTTCACACGCTTGATCCGCATTCAAATTATTTTGACGCTAAAGAAGCTGAAGAATTTCGCACCGACCAAAGTTCACAATACTTTGGAATTGGAGCAATAATCGGTGATGTCACACAAGACGGCAACACCTCAACATATATCAAAGCGACATTCGAAAATGCTCCGGCAAATCGTGCAGGTTTGCGATTTGGCGACAAGATTTTAGAAGTCAACGGCACTTCAATGAAAGGAAAAGTTTTTTCAGAAGTTCGAACTTTTTTACGCGGTCCTCGCGGAACAACTGCAAAAATTACGGTTCAAAGATATGGCTCGACAACACCGCAAATTGTTGAATTAATTAGAGATGCTGTTCCGCAACCATCAATTCCAGAAGCATATATGATTCGTCCAGGAATTGGTTATATCGCGATGACTGGCGGTTTCAACCAAACAACAGGTGATGAATTTCAAGCTGCATTGGCATCATTAAAAAATCAAGGTTTAGAAAATTTAATTATAGATTTGCGTGGAAATCCGGGCGGATTAGTTCGCGAATCTCTGCGAATTGCCAATACTTTTCTTGAAAGTGGGCAAGTTATTTTGACTCAGAAAGGAAGAAGTCGCGGCAAAGCTGAATCTTATCGTTCGGACAATACTTCGCCTGATAAAACTCCGATTGTTCTGCTCGTTAATGGAAATTCCGCTTCGGCATCTGAAATTTTGAGTGGTGCATTACAAGATCACGACCGAGCATTGGTTGTCGGCGAAACCACTTTTGGGAAAGCATTGGTGACAAACCCGTTTCCGCTTGATTATGGTTCGATGGTTTTATTGACAATTGCCAAATACGAAACTCCATCAGGTCGTTTAATTCAACGCGATTATTCTGACGGCGGTTTATATAATTATTACAACAATTCGACTGACGAAGCTGGTCAAAAGCCCAAAGGTATTGAATCTAAAACAGATACTGGGCGGTTAATTTATGGCGGAAATGGGATTGAGCCCGATGTTGTCGTCAAACCGCAAACAATTTCTCGCGAGAAAGCTCTGTCGCAACTAAAACTAAATGACTCGATTATTGCTTTTGGTTTCGAGCTTGCTTTTGGTAAAGTTGCAGGTTTTGAGAACTACAAAGTTGACCGCGAAACTAAGTTTAATTATGACATCAAACAAACTGATTTTGTCGTAACTGATTCGGTTTTTCAGACATATAAACAATTTGCAATGAAAAAGTTTAAACAATCTGGCGGATTAATCGATAAGGAAAAAGCCTACGTTGAAAGACTTTTAAGGTCAGAACTTGTCACTGCAAGCTATGGTTCGCAAACTTCATTTCAAGTTACAAACGAATTTGATAATCAACTTTTGCGTTCGATTGAGTTGCTGCCAAAAGCAAAGGAGTTAGCTATTTCGAGTGCTAAAGCTAAGTTTGAAAAAACAACTCCGAATAAATAATTATTTTATTTAAGAAATCAAAAAAGCCTGTAAACAATTATGTTTACAGGCTTTTTTTGTTAGATATTAAGATGCCAAATATGAAATAAGATAATATAATCCGATGCCTATTCCCGACAAAATTCCGAGTAATAAAATGATTCCAAAAGCAACAAGTAATTTGAAATTACGATAACGATTTTTACTCGGTGCAGACAACTGGTTTTGCGGAAAATATGGTGGTGGTCTATTCATTTATTTAGTTTAGAGTTCAAAGTTTTATGTTTCAAGTTGAAAAACGAGTTATACCAAAATCTGTGATTAATATTTATCTCAGTAAAGGTTGTTCGAAATTTGCTAAACCGCAATTCAAAATAATATTCAAGCCTCAAAATTAGCTAATTCTTTAAATTAATCTTTTCAAAAGTATTAGCATATTTATGTTGATACTTTAACCAAATAAAACTACTTGCACGTTTATTCAACCTTGAGAGATAAAACATTTCACAAAATTCGTTTGTTAATTTTATGCGTTATCTTGGATTATTTGAAGCACGGATAAAAAAATAAATGTGACAAAAGTTTTTTAAACTCTGAAAGTATCTGAATTGTTTTAAGTTGCAAAATTCTGTGCAATAATGTGAAGAAAACTTCTTTCAACAAATCAAAGGTAAAAAATTATGAAAATACTGTCTATTTTTCTTTTTGCAATAACTTTTTTATTTGCAAATATTTCTGCACAAACAACGTTTTCTTTCGATGAGCTAATCAAAATCAAACGAGTTGGCTCTCCGCAAATTTCGCCGGATGGAAAAACTTTTGCATACACAATCGGCGATGTAAATAAATCTGCAAACCGAACAATTACGCATATTTATACGATGACGATTGACGGAGGAAGCCAGAAACAAATTACTTCCGGCGATAAATCTTACAGTTCGCCGCGGTGGTCACCTGATGGAAAACGCCTTGCATTTACTACTGGCGGACAAATTTGGACGATGAATGCTGATGGTTCTGACCGCAAACAAATTACTTCAATTTCGACAGGTGCAAGCAGTCCGGTTTGGTCGCCAGACGGTAAAATGTTTGCATTTAGTTCAGAAGTATATCCAGAATGTAAAACTGATGAATGCAACAAAGCTAAAGATGAAGAAAACGAAAATTCCAAAGTTCAAGCGAAAGTTACGACTCGACTTTTGTATCGTCATTGGGTTGAATGGCGTGATAAAAAACGCACGCACGTTTTTACCATTTCGAGCGATGGTGGCGTTGCAAAAGATATGACACCAGGCGATTTTGATTCGGCTCCTTATGCTGCTTCAACTAATATTGATTTCGCTTTTTCACCAGATTCTAAAGAGCTTACGTATCTTCGAAATCCTGATAAAGTTGAGGCAATTTCCACTAATTCAGATATTTATGTTGTGCCGCTTTCAGGCGGAATTGCAAAAAACATCACCATTAACAACAAAGGTTACGATGTTTCACCGATTTATTCAGCTGACGGAAAATACATCATATTTCGTTCACAAGCAACCGCTGGTTTTGAAGCAGATCGTTGGCGAATTATGCGATTTAATCGTTCAACCGCCGAAACAATCGAATTGACAACAGGTTTTGATTTACAGGTTGAAGATGCAATTATTTCGGCTGATTCGAAAACGATTTATTTCACCGCAATGGAACGCGGACTTGCACCGATTTATTCGGTTCCAGTTGAACCAAATTTTAAATTGCGAATCGCTTCACACGTCAAAACTCTTATCAGACAAGGTTTTAACTCCGAATTAAATGTTTCACCCGATGGAAAAACGTTCTTATTTTCTTCAAGTTCGCTCGATAAACCTGCGGAAATTTTTAGTGCCGCAAATGAACCGGACGGAAAAATAAATCAGCTCACAAAAACGAACTCGGATCTTGGGTTGATAAAAGCCGAATCAGCCGATTGGAAAGGTGCAGTCAATAAAACAATTCACGGATTTATCGTCAAACCTGCCAATTTTGACGCGAATAAAAAATATCCGTTGCTTGTGATTATTCATGGCGGACCGCAATCTGCATTTAACGATTCGTGGAGTTATCGCTGGAATGCACAAGTTTTTGCCAACGCCGGATATGTTGTATTTATGCCAAATCCGAGAGGTTCTGTTGGTTACGGACAAAAATTTGTCAATGAAATTTCTGCAGATTGGGGCGGAAAAGTTATGATCGACGTAATGAACGGTGTCGCGGAAATGACGAAAAAAAGCTACATTGATAAAGACCGAATTGGTGCGACTGGAGCAAGTTACGGAGGTTACGCGGTCAATTGGTTGCTCGGTCATAACAACGATCCACGATTTAAATTCAAAGTTTTTGCTTCTCACGCTGGCGTTTATAATCTCGAAAATATGGCAACAGTCACCGAAGAACTTTGGTTTACCGATTGGGAATTTAAAGGAATGCCTTGGGAAAATCCGGTAAATTATCAACGCTGGTCGCCACACCGTTTTGCCAAAAATTTCAAAACTCCGACACTCGTTATTCACGGCGAACTCGATTATCGCGTTCCGGTCGATCAAGGTTTGCAACTATTTACGACTTTGCAAAGATTAGATGTTGAATCAAAATTAGTTGTATTCCCGGACGAAGGTCATTGGATTTTGAAACCGCAAAATTCCGAATTTTGGTATGGGCAAATGTTGGATTGGTTCGGAACGCATTTGAAACCGTAATCTGCAAATGATTGAAGATAAAGGCTGATTGCAAATTTTGCGGTTAGCCTTTAACATTTTAGTTGATTATGGAAGATATATTCATCACCAAAATTCATATTAAAGAAGTCCGACATATTAAAGACTTTGAAATTCTACTGTCTGAAACGGAACGTAAACATTTAATTATTACGGGAAAGAATGGTAGCGGAAAAACGTCACTTTTGATGGAAATTGAAGGTTATCTTGCTTATTTTTTTGCTTATGCTCCTGTAGAAGTTTCTGTTGGTAAAAATCCAATTAAAGTTAATTTTACAAATCACCACTTTGCTAGACATTCTGTTGACCGACGCGAAACTATTTTCGCTTCCTTTAAAGCTATTCGTCAAATTAAGTTAAAACAACCAGAAGGTGTAGAGAAAATTGAATTATCTGATAAATATCACGTAAACCAAAAAGCTAACCTTCAATTTCTCCAGTATATTGTTAATTTAAAAACACAAGGCTATTTTTCGAGAATTGATAATGACAATGGATCAGCTAAAGACATTGATGATTGGTTCACTAAATTTGAAAATTGTTTGAAAGAAATATTTGATGACAAGACTTTAGTTTTAGAGTTTGACAGAGAGAATTTTAACTTTGAAATCATTCAAAGCAATCGTCCGACTTCTTATTTCAATACTTTGCCAGATGGGTTTTCTGCCATACTTGATATTGTAACTGAAATAATGATGCGAATGGAAAAGAAAGTTCCTAAAGTTTATGACGTGCAAGGCGTTGTCTTAATTGATGAGCTTGAAACACACCTTCACGTTGATTTGCAAAAGAAAATACTGCCGTTTCTGACCACATTTTTCCCTAAAATTCAGTTTATTGTTACAACGCATTCGCCGTTTGTCATTAATTCGGTCAGCAATGCCGTGATTTGTGATTTAGAGAAACGCATTGTTACCGAAGATTTGAGCGGATATTCTTACGATACTTTGATTGAAAGTTATTTTGATTCCGATAAATACTCCGATTTATTGAAAAATAAGGTTGAGCGTTACGAAGAACTTTTGGAACAAAACGGCGACGGCGACAAAGACGAATTGTATGAGTTGAAGAAATATCTGAACGAGATTCCGAAGTTTGTTTCAGACGAATTAGCCGTTAAATTGCAGCAACTTAGACTAAAAGAAATCGCCAAAAAACACAAATGATCTATCTTCCTAAAACTCAACCTGCTCCCGCTTGTCTGGCAGAAGAAAAGTTAAAGCCTTCGGGAAGTTATAACTGCGGTGACGTTTTGCAACGTCTGCAAACTGATTTCAAAAACAAGTGTTATATTTGCGAAGAAAAAGAAATAAGTTCAATCAACATCGAACATTTTGCTCCGCACAAAGGCGATAAAGATTTGAAATTTGATTGGAACAATTTGTTCTTTGCCTGCGGGCATTGCAACAATACGAAACTTGCGGGATTTGACAACATTCTCGATTGCACACAAACCAACGAAGTTGAAACCAACATCAAATATCTGATGAAACCGCTACCGAAAGAATTGGTTGAACTTCAAACACTTACGAAAGATGAAAAAACTCTGCAAACCTCACAACTACTCGAAAGAGTTTATAACGGACACACCACAAACAAAATTATGGAAGCCGCAAATTTACGTTCGAAATTATTAAAAGAGATTCGCAAGTTTAATGACTTACTTTTTGATTATGACGACGATACTTTTGACATTCTGGATAAGGAAAACATCAAGAATCAAATTATCAGAGCAATCAGCGATTCATCAAGTTTTGCCGCATTCAAGCGTTGGATTATTAGAGACAATCAATATTTTATTCTGAATTCAAAGACTTACTTTCCTGAAATGCTATAATTCAAACTAATTTTATGTATAAATTTGTATTTTTAATCATTTTAAACTTGTTTTTTTTCTTTCAAATTACAACTCACGCCCAAACCAAATTTGATCGAATCAGAACTTTTGATGTTCAACATTACACGATAAAAACAACTTTTGACTCCCAGAAAAAGACTGTTTTTGGTGACACGACAATCACTCTTAAACCGCTCACAAACAACTTGAAATCTGTTGAACTCGACGCGGCAAATCTATTATTTACAACAGTTAAATTAACCAATTCACAAAATCTTAACTATCGAACTTTAGATGAAAAAGTAGTTGTTGAATTAGATCGAAACTACTCCGCAGATGAGCAAATATCAATTCAATTTATTTATTCGGCAAAGCCAAAAAAAGGCGTTTATTTTGTTGATGAAGGAAAGCACAAAGGAAATATTCATTCATCGCAGATTTGGACTCAAGGCGAACCGGAAGAAGCTCGTTATTGGTTTCCAAGCTACGATTTTCCTGACGACAAAGCTACTTCTGAGCAATATATTACTGCTCAAAAAGACGAAACTGTTATCTCAAACGGTGAACTAATCAAGAAAATTGAAAATCTGGATACGACCGTAACTTGGCATTTCAAAACGAATTATGTTCATTCAACCTATCTCACGTCATTTGTCATTGGCAAATATGAAAAGTTTGAAGATAAATATCGCGATGTTCCACTTGGTTTTTATCTTTATCCGAGCGAGACAAAAATATTTGAAAAGGCTTTTTCAAATACAAAAAGTATTTTCAAAACTTTCGAAACGACTCTACAAACAGATTTTCCGTTTAACAAATACGACCAAACAATTGTTGCCGAGTTCAAGTTTGGCGGAATGGAAAATCTTACAGCAACGACGCTTTCAGATACGGAAGTTTATTTTGCAGAATTTGATTTTGGGAAAGAATCGGTTATTGATTTAATTTCACACGAGCTTTCACATTCTTGGTTTGGCAATCTTGTAACTTGCAAAAACTGGGCTGAACTTTGGCTAAATGAAGGATTTGCAACGTTTATGGAATC
Organism: Acidobacteriota bacterium; assembly: GCA_031414415.1. Taxonomy (GTDB): domain Bacteria; phylum Acidobacteriota; class Blastocatellia; order Pyrinomonadales; family Pyrinomonadaceae; genus JANNVK01. Next base: position 13,983 of record JANNVK010000020.1, on the reverse strand, counting down.
CGCTTATCGCGAAAAAGCCTTTGGTCGCGAAAATTATTTGCAAAAAATCCGCGAAGATTCACGCAGTTATTTTGGATTTGAAGCCTCAAACAAAAACAAACGCGGTCTTTATAATCTTAATGCAAAACCTGATGATTCAATTTTTGACGAAATTACATATCAAAAAGGCGGCGTTGTTTTACACACTTTACGAAGCGAAGTTGGTGACGAAGTTTTTTGGAAAGCAGTGAAAATATATCTCGACAGACACAAGTTTTCTAACGTTGAAACCAAAGATTTACAGAAAGTTTTTGAAGAAGTTTCCGGAAGAAATCTCTCTTGGTTTTTTAAACAATGGGTTTATGGAATCGGTTATCCAACTTTAGATATTAAACAAACTTACCAACAAACTTCTAATATTTTGAAATTTAAAGTTACACAGAAACAAACTTTTTCGACAATTTTTCGCCTTCCAATTGAAATAAAAATTACAACTGCTAATGGCATAAAGTATGAAAAATTAGAAATAAACAAAAAAGTTGAAGATTTTGTTATTAAATTAGACAGCAAACCAGTTTCGATTGAGTTTGATTACGCGGAAAAAATACCGCTCAAACTAATCGAAACCGGAAAATTAAAAGTTACCAAATAGATCTATTTTTTGAGTTTCAATTTTAATCTTGTAACTTGCTCTAAATTTGAACTTAAAGCTAAAGCCTTTTGCCACGCGGTTTTAGCCAGATCATTTTTTCCTTGTTTTGCTAAAACATCACCCAAATGCTCGTTTATAGTTGGCGATGCCGGACTTTTTCGAGCAGCATCTTTCAAATGTTTTTCAGCTTCTACAAGTTTGTTAAGTTTGAAATATACCCAACCTAAACTATCCAAAAATGAAGCATTTGACGGCTCAAGTTTCACCGCTTTTTGAATTAGTTCAAGAGCTTCATTTAGTCTTTCATTTCTTTCAGCAAGAAAATATCCGAGATTATTGAGTGCAACCGCGTTATTTGGTGTAACTTTCAGAATGCCACGCAGAGTTTCTTCTGAACTTTTTGCGTCACCAGCTTTTTCTTGAGCAGTTGCCAACATCAAATTTGCAACCTGTTTCATTTCGTCCGTATTAGCAATTGCAAGTGCTTGTTTCGCAGTTAAAACTGCATCTTTTCCGCGTCTTGCATCATTGTAAAGCGAAGAAATAAAAATCAAATTATTAAATTTATCAAAATCAAGTTGCGTTCCAACAGTGGCTTTTTCAGTTATAGGTTTGAGAAGTGCGACACCTTCATCGACTTTTCCCATCTCGGTCAAAATAATTGCTTCAGTCCGCAATAATCCATTTTCGAGCGGAAAATTTTTGCGTAAATTACGCACAACATCAAGAGCTTCTTGCTTTTTGCCACTTTCTTGAAGCAATGAAATGAGCTGATTATCGGCAAATAGGTCATCTTTTCCAAAAACTTTCCGCGAACGTTCGATAGTCAATTTTGCTTCGGCAAAACGATCTGAATTTTTTTGAATTTGGATAATTTTTTCATAAACACGCAAAGCAAAGTTTCGCGAATCATCAGTCGCAAGCGGTGTTGAGTCAATTTCGCGAAGTTTTAAAGAATCTTCCAAAGCTATAATCGCGTTGTCATTTTTTCCTGCTTCAAGATAAATATCAGAAAGCGAAACCGACAATTCTGCACCACTTTCTTTATTTGAACTCGAAAGTTTTGCAATTGACTTTTTCAAACCATTTGCCGCATCTTCAATTCTTCCGGCTCTTGCTTGCAATCGAGCCAAAAGATCAATCAAAATTAAATTTTCTGGATTTGCAAAAGCTGCTTGCTGCAAAGACTCAATTGCCTTGCTCGCTGTCTCATCGTCGGCATTTGCAATTGCTCGACTTAACAACTCAAACGCCTCAGTATCTTGTGGATTTTCAGCAATCGCTCGCGACAAAACCTCAACGGCTTCTTTATCTTTGCCAGCTTTTAAAAAAGCATCACCGAGTTTTACGCCTGCACCTTCGGGCGTTAAATCTTGCTCACCGGTGTATCTGCGATAAAAATTTGCGTCAATTGGTTGCGTTGAAGCCAACCATTTTCTGAGAGCTTCAATGTTGTCGCTTTGCTTATCCATTTTTGCATAAAAGCGACTCAAGAAAGCCCAAGCCTCAGCATTTCTCGGGTCAATTCGTGCAATTTCTTTCCACGAATTAATTGCTTTTGCTGCATAACCAACGTCAAGTTTGTCATCGCTCAAACCACTTTGAATTGTGTATAAACGAGCCAACATTCGATGTCCGCCAAAGTTATCTTTGTTCAATTTCGTGGCGATATTGGCGAGCAAAATTGATTCTTCCAAATCAGTTTGCGAGGCAATTTCAGCCAAAGCTGTGTAGGCTTCCGCAAGATTCGGATCAAGTTCGACTGCTTTGAGAAATGCCGTTTTTGCAAGTTTAATACTCGCCGGAACACCGCTTTGTGTGCGAAGTCTTCCGGCTGACCAAATATATCTTTGTCCTTCCATCAATTTTGCTAATGCCTGCTCGCGTCTCTCGCGTGAAACCTCAGTCGTGATGTCAAGATTTTTTTCCAAAACAGTAGAAAGTTTTGGACTTGGAGTAGGTGTTGAAGCTGGAGCATTTAAAGGTTTTGGTGTTGCACGTGGCAAATCTGTTTGTGCCAAAACACTCTGAAATCCAAATAAAATTATTGAAAAAGCCAAAAAATAAATAAATCTAAACATTTTACCTCTCGATGTATTCGGCTAGTTTTAGCCAAATGTGTTTACGCGGAAAAATTACCAAAAAAACAACAAAAACAATTGCCGCAGTTCGAAACATTTCAATCGAATTGCCGCTCATCACAGAAATTAAAAAGCCAAAAACTGCAATCAAAACACAAAAAATTCCTAGCATTGTGGTTTTAATCTTCAATTCCTCAAGAAAGCCGGAAAACCCGACAGATTTAGTAAGTTCCTTTAAACGTTTGGGCGATAGAAATAAACGTTGAAGAAAAACAATGCCAACAACCAAAAAAATCATCATTGCCCAAAGCATAAAAACTGTCTGTTCAGTAATTGCAAGATCAACTTTTGGAACTATCAACCAAGCTATTGCAACTAAAATAATTGTGGCAAAAATTTGCGAAATAACAATAAACGAAGTTTTTTTATAAACTTCGCTAAGATTTTTTGCCATTTCTTGAGATGATTCAAACATAGAAAAAAGTTGCCGATTATGAAAATTTAATCATTCAGAATATTAACCGCAGCCGAAATAATAACATAAATTAACTTGAATAAAATCTTTAAGTTCAGTTAAATAAACGCATTTTCGACTAAAAGTTCACCTTTCTTAAAACGCTCTAAACTCAAACTTGAAACATCAAGAAAACTTGATTTTCCGTCTAAAATTATTTCGCTCAACGCACGACCTGTCGCGGGCGAGTGCATAACGCCGTGTCCGGAAAAACCGCAAGCAAAATATAAACCTTCAATTTCGCAATCGCCTAAAATTGCGTGTCGGTCAGGCGAAATTTCGTATAAACCTGCCCTGCATTTTTCGCGGATAATTTCAGCTTCGCCCAAGAATTTTGCTCTATGTCGTGCTTTTGCAACAACTTTCGGGATAAATGTTTCGTCAAAACTCGTGTCAAATCCAACCTTTTCATCATTATCGGGATAGGCAAAAAAGATGTGCGATTCGTCTGTTTCGTGCGGATTTATAAAATCAATCGCGGGACGAAAGTGGAAACCTGTGCCAATATCAATAACCATCGGCAAGTTTCGCGGCAGATTTTCGGCGGCTTTTGCCCACACAATTTGTCTTCGCAAAGGTTCAATCGGCAGAATTATTCCGCAAGTTTTCGCCAACTTTTTCGCCCACGCACCTGCACAAATTACAACTTTTTCGGCTTCAATTCGTCCGTTATCTGTGTTTACCGCAACAATTTTTCCGCTCTTTGTCTCGATTGATAAAACTTCGCTCGCGGTTTCGATTTTCACGCCAACTGCATTTTCCGTAAAACCTTTCATCAACGCCATCGGATTGATAAAACCGTCGCTTTGGCAAAAACTTCCGCCGACGATATCTTCGCAGTTCATTCCGCGAATCATTTCGGAAATCGTCTGTTTATCGACAATTTCAACGTCATTCACGCCAAGAGATTTTTGCAGTTCAACGTTTGTTTTCAAATAGTTAAGTTGCTTTTCATCGGTGGCGAAAAACAAATATCCGCGTGGTTCATAACCTGTTTCAAACTCGCAATTCCGCAAAAATTCGACTGAATATTGCGACATTTTGACGTTTATTGCAGTGCCGAATTGTTGCCGAATTCCGCCCGTAGCTTTTCCGGTCGAGCCGAAACCTTGAGCCGTTTCGCGTTCTAAAATCACAACATCTTTCGCACCGCGTTTCGACAAATGATATGCCACGCTTGCCCCGACAACGCCGCCGCCGATGATGACAATTTCCGATTTTCGATTTGCGATTTTCGATTTCATCTTGAAGATTTAATTGCCTATTCTGAATCAAATCCTGATGCTTTCAACACAAATTCGGGAACTTTCGGTTCGTCGGGCAGAACAAATCCTCTGCCTTTATCAATTGCCCAACGGTGCAACCACGAAATTCCGTTTCTTCTAACAAAATTATCGGGTAATTTGTAGGCTTCGTCGGTTAAAGATTCTTCTAATGTGATGAATTTATAGTTGCGTTTTTTGAGCATTTTGGCGATGTCGTCAAAATAATCGGAGTTGATAAAATTTGCGTGAAGCAACAAAATTTGTTTAATTTCACGGTTAAAAAGTTTGATTGATTGGCGTTCCCAATAATCCACTTTCGACTCTAAATAAGGAACGTAAGCCGTGCCGATTTGCTTCATCAACTTTTTGTCGTTCTTTGCAAACGCTTTTTCGTAAGCCGCCGCAAAAATGTAATCGGCGTTGTCAATAGTTACCGGTGCGATGGTGTAATTATGTTCGCTAAGGAAAATTCCCAAGTCTTTTTTGATGTCCAAACTCATGCCTGTCCACAAATACGGATGCCGAAAGTATCGCATTTTCAGAGACTTAGCTTCCAATATTTCTTTCGTGATAATCTCGCCTTTCAAAATATCAGCTTTATATTTTTCCAAAGAATTGTCGTGCAAACTCATGTGCGAAAAAGTGTGATTGCCGAGTTCGAGTCCATTATTTAGCCACATTCGCAGCAAATCAACTTGCTGTTCATCACGTTTTTCATCTTTGTAAAGTTTATTTTCGTTGACAAATCCAATCGCCGGAATCTTTGTTTTTTTGATGTGATTGAGCAGATTTTTCGTAATTTCTTGGCGAGTTTTTATATCTCTACGCGGCGAAACAACTGGCAAATCGTCAATCGTAACGGCAATTTGGCGGTTTTGTGCGAAAAAACTTGATGCGGTTAGAATGATAAAAATAAATAAACTTGCAGTTTTCATAGTTCTATATTGCCCTAGAAATTACAAAAACTGCAAAAACCTCTTTTCAAATGAGGCTAAAAATTATTGCTTTAACAGGAGAATATTGCTGACATAATATTTATCGCCACGAAATCTATAATCATAAATCACCTCGAAATTTTATTTCCTTTCAAACTTTGAATCCATTGGCACAAAATCTAAATCGTTTAAATCTTCGCTGACTGTCAAAACTCGCGGTTCAAATTGATAGCGTTTTGAACGGACGCTGACAATAACAGTTTGTCCGGCTTCAATTTCATTAAATCTAAAATAGCCGAATGAATTTGTTCGAGCCATGCGTGTGGTGCCAGAAGTGTCGGTCAAACTGACAGTTGCATTTGATAAACCTCTGCCGATAGGCGTGCGAACTCTGCCGCTGATTGAAACTGATGCAGCCGTCGGAGCAAGCAAAAACGCACTTTGCACTTTCTCATTGGTTGATTCTGAATTTGTTGCCCGAATCAGAATATCTTGTCCGGTTGGCAGATTTAATCCGTTCAAGGTGTAATTTGAAGATTGCGGAGAGGTCGGGGAAAGGCTGCCAATCTTTGGATTATTTGATGGGCTTAGACTTTGAGTTCCGTTTCCAAGAAAAGTGAAGGTTGCACCGCCATCGGTGGACAATTCAAATCTTGCCAGATTAGTTTGCGGAGAAGAGCCAGCGAGCCTTAATGTAACTGAATTTCGTGTAATGATGATGTCTGAAATCGCGTAAGTATCATTTGTCAGACGAGCGAATTTGCTTCTCGAAACGCCGCCGACGGAACTGAAATCTCCGCCAATCAAAACCTTACCGTCCGCTTGAATAGCCGAAGCATAAACTACTCCATTAACATTTGGGTTGTATTCATCAATCGTTCCGCCAATAAATTCAGGAGCACCCGTTACTTCGTTCAGCCGTGCAACACGATTTCTCGGCAAACCACCGACTTGGTCGAAGCCGCCGGTGATTAGGATTTTCCCGTCTGATTGGATTGTAATTGAATTTATCTGACCATTGGCATTTGGATTAAAAACGTTATCCAGCGTGCCGTCAGAATTTAATCGGGCAATAAAATTACGAGATTGTGAATTAACTTGAGTAAAAACTCCGCCAACTAAAATTTTCCCGTCAGGTTGCCGTTTCATTGCGTGAATAAGTGTAAAACTCGGTAGGCTTACATTAACTATATCCGCATTGAAAGTGCTGTCCAGAGTGCCGTCAGGATTTACGAGAGCAATGTGGTTCCGAATTTCAGGTGTGCCGCCGCCGGGGGACAACTGTGTAAATATTCCCGCAAGCAAAATTCTTCCGTCAGGATATTCGGCAATAGCTTCTACATCGCCGTTTGGCACTGGGTAAAAATCTTCTTGGTTTCCGGTAATTGGGTCGAATCTTGCAACGTGATTCATTCCTGATCCGCCACCGACCAGCACCTTGCCGTTTGAATCAATGTAAATTGACACAACATAATCCGAAGGAGCCGGATTGAAGGAATCCGCTGCCCCGTTTACCGGATTAAGTCTCGCCAAATACTGTCGATTTTGACCGCCGATATTGGTAAATTCTCCGCCAACTAAAACCCTGCCAAGAGAATCAAGTGCAACTGCAGTAATTCGCTGGGAACCGATAAGATTTGGGTTAAACAGCGTATCCAAAGTGCCGTCCGGGTTGAGACGGGCAATTTTGTTTCGTTCAACGCCTCGAACCAAGGTGAATGATCCGACAATTATAATCTTACCGTCCGGTTGAGGAACAATTTTATTAACCGCACCATTTAAAATTCCGATATCCAGTATCGTGTCGGGCGTTCCGTAGTGTTCTAGTGCTGCGAGACGATTTCTGGTTATTGTCGAACTGCCCGGCGAAAGACTCGTGAATTCGCCGCCGATCAAAATCTTGCCGCTTGATTGTAAAACTACACTGAAAACCGTGCTGTTTGGGTTTGAGCTGAAGAAAGTGGGGTCGAGTGATCCGTCTGCATTTAGTCGTGTTAATGGTCCCCGCGTTTGATTATTGACGACACCAAAAAAACCTCCGATCAAAATTTTCCCATTCGTTTGCAGGGCAATTGAATAAACTGTATTTCCGGATTCCGAGCTTCCTAAAATTTCAGTGCTAAATGTTGTATCTTCTGTTTCGCTGAGAGAATCAATCCGGGCAATTTTTTTACGAAGGAATCCGCCGATAAACTCACCGCCAACGAGAAATTTGCCATTTGGTTGAATAACGATTGAATATAACTTGCTTGAGCCAATCCCAAAAGGATTTAATGAATCAGCCGATCCGTCATTTGGATTTAGTCTCGCTAAACCTTTGCGACTTGCTCCTCCGATATTTGTAAAGAATCCGCCAACTAGAATTTTTCCGTTTGATTGAACGGAAATCGCTCTAACGTCACTATCAGCATCTGGATTAAAAGAATCAAGCGTGCCGAAATCGGGTTCGAGACGGGCGATCTTTCGGCGAGGAAAACCGCTGACCTCAGTAAAGCGTCCGCCAATTAAGACCTTACCGGTTGAATCAATGGCAATAGCATAAACAAAATCATTAACTTGAGCATTAAAAAAATCAAGCGTTCCATCAATATCGAGTCGTGCGATTCCGGGTCTGCTCCCACCCGCGATAGTGATAAATCCGCCGCCGACCAGAATCATTCCGTTCGGCTGAAGAGTAATAGCAAAAATTTGTCCACTGGGATTCGGATTGAACGTAGTATCAACCGTTCCATTAGGATTCAAACGTGCAAGATTATTGCGACTTATTCCGGCTACTTGCGAAAATCCCCCGCCAATTATTATCTTGCCGTCTGTTTGGACTGCGATAGCATTAACTTGTCCATTGACATTCACATCAAACCCATCAAGCGGCGATTGTGCCGTGACGATTGAACCAAACAAAAATGCCGATACTACGGCGGCTAATAAAAAGTTTTTCATAATCATTGCTCCAATAGAGTTCTCTGAAAATATTTCTCTATACACTAACGCGGATATTCTGTTAAAATTTTCCAAACGGACGAAAAATAATTTATGGCACACGATGTTTTGCAGTTATTACAAGAATGTAAAACTGGAAAAAAAGACGCTTTGGATAAACTTTTGCCGATTGTTTACGACGAACTTCGGCGAATGGCTCATCGTCTGTTGTCCAACGAATATGCCGAAACCTTGCCCACGACTGCTCTAGTCCACGAAGCGTATCTCAAATTGGTCAATCAACATTCGGTTGATTGGGAAAATCTCGGACAATTTTTCGGTGTGGCTTCGCAGGCAATGCGTCGGATTTTGGTTAATCACGCCCGCGAGAGGCATTCACATAAACGCGACGGAATAAAAGTTTCGCTCGATGATGTTGATACGCTTTCGGTCGCGTTGAATGAATCTTTGCTTGATTTAGACACCGCTTTAGATGCATTGGCGAAACACGACGAAGTTCAGATGAAAATAGTTGAATTAAGATATTTTGCAGGTTTGACTTTTGATGAAGTTGCCGCAGTTTTGCAAATTCCCAGATCGACCGTTTTCCGCGAATGGACGTTTGCCAGAACGTGGCTTTACGACAAAATTTCAAACGGTTGAAATATTTGTCAGATTTTTACGCGTTAGTTAATAGAGAAAAAAAAACCGAATTTGATTGTTTCTAAACTAGAAAAATTTATTTGGTTTTTAGCCGATGTAATCGGCGATAGCATAAAGCCTGGCGTGGAGCGTTGCGGAACGCTAGGTTGTTGAAAATAGATTTAGAGCTATCGAAAATTGCGACAGAAATTAACATCGTGTGTTTCTGTCGCCCGTTTTCACGGGCTTTGTTTTCCAATAACATTGACCTAGCTCTCACGAGCTAGGCTTTACGCTGTCGCTATCTACGATAGCTAAAACAAACTTAAATTGTTCTAAACCTTAATTTAATTGCTTAGGATGTGTTTTGAAATATTCAATTAGTTACAATTATGCAAAATCACGATTGGAAAAAAACGAAAGAGATTTTTCATCAAACGCTTGATTTACCAGGGAATGAACGACAAACTTTTTTGGCAAAGCAAGATGGTTTTGTGCGGGCGGAAGTCAGCCGTTTGCTTGCATCTCACGAAAAACTCGACGACTTTATCGCCGAACCAATTATTCACGAAATCGGTTTAGATACTAATACTTACATCGGCAAAACAATCGGAAATTATAAGATTATTTCGCTACTTGGCTCAGGCGGAATGGGACAGGTTTTTCTTGCTCAAAAAGATAGTTTAGAAAAGAAATTTGCTCTAAAAATTATCAAACGCGGAATGGATACCGAAGCCGTTTTGAAGCGATTTGTCCGCGAGCTTCAGATTCTTTCACGTCTTGAAAATCCGAATATCGCCACGCTTTTGGACGCAGGTTCGACCGAAAATGATCTGCCGTATTTTGTGATGGAATATATCGAAGGCGAGACGATTACGAGGTTTTGCAACGCTCATCAATTCGATACAAAAGAACGTCTCGAACTTTTCCAAAAAGTCTGCGAAGCGGTCAAATATGCACACCAGAATCTTATCGTTCACCGTGATATAAAGCCTGCAAATATTTTAGTTACGGCTGTCGGAACACCGAAATTACTCGATTTTGGTATCGCAAAACTGCTCACTTCCGACGATGCGGAGAACACAACAACCGCTTTGCAGTCGCGAATGTTCACGCCCGAATATGCTTCGCCCGAACAAATAAACGGTCTGCCGATTACAACCGCGACCGATGTTTATTCGCTCGGAGTAGTTTTATACGAACTTTTGAGCGGCGTTCGTCCGTTTAAATCGGATAAAAAAAGTTATCAGGAAATTGCGAATTTGGTTTTGACACAAGAGCCTGTTCGTCCTAGTTATGCTTGGCGAGACGCGGAGAAAAAGAGACACGGAGATACGGAGAAAAATCGTCACCTCACCGCATCGCCGCGTCACAATGTCTCACAGTCAATTTCATCTGACATTGACAACATCATTCTCAAATCTTTGCGAAAAGAACCCGAACGCCGCTATCAATCTGTGCAGGAATTTTCCGAAGACATTCGCCGATTTTTAGTCGGTTTACCCGTTACGGCAACGGCTGATACAACCGGCTATCGTTTCAAAAAATTTGTTAGCCGTCATCAAATCGGGACAATTTTTGCGGCTTTGATTTTGTCTGTTTCAAGTTTTGCAGTTTGGCAAGGAATAGTTGCGACTCGTGAGCGGGCGAAGGCGGAAACTCACGTTGCTCAAGTGCGTCTGGTAGCAAAATCGCTTCTCGAAGATACAAGCAAAAATCTGCAGAATATGCCCGATGGTTTAGAAGTTCGCCAGGCAATTATTGAAAAATCGGCGTTGGCGTTGGATTCGCTTTCGGCTGAGGTTGACGATGCGGAGTTTTTGAGTGAACTCGGCGGTGCTTATCAGCAACTTGGTTGGACGCAAATCTGGCATCTGCGTGATTTTGAAAAGGCTTCAATCAATTTGCAAAAGTCTCGAGAGTTGAACGAAAGATCAATAGAACTTGAGCCAAATAATCCGAAATATCATCTAAAATTAGCCGGAACGATGGGTTCTCTACTTGAATTCCACCAGCAGCAAAGTGGTCCGGAAAAAGTCGTCGAAATTTACCAAACAATTGTCAAAATCAATCTCAAACGAATCGAACTAGAGTCGCATAACGCGGATATTTATTTTGAAAACTCTGGTTTTTATAGCGATTTGCACGATGTATTGGGTGGTTTACGAAAAACAGCGGAAAGCACAGAGTCATTACGCAAAAGTTTTGAAATGATCGAATGTGCAATCGAACTTCAACAAGCAAAGGGTCAAACACCCGAAGTTCAATCGCAATTAGCGTTTATGCTCAAATGGAAAGCGGAACTTTTAGTAAAATCGGATAAGAAAGACGAAGCACTCATCGTTTATCAACAAGCCGCCGAAATTGCCGATCAAGCCTACGCCGCTGATAATACGCAAAAACTCGCATTCAATCATTCCACACGAAGCCGTCGAATGATGGCGGAAGTTTACATTTCACAAGGCGATTGGAGAAAAGCTCTCGAATTGTATCAAACTTGTCTCGACCGATGGATTGAAAACAAGGAAAATAAGCATCTTGACCAAAAAGGAATCCAAACGGCGATTCCAACTTACACAATGCGGGTTGGCATCGCACTCGACAAACTCGGCAAAAAAGAAGCGGGACGCGAAACTCTGGAAAAAGGGCTGAATCTATATCTTGTCAATCTCAAAAAATTTGAAACTCTCGCCGCAGATATTATTTCCGCACCGGAGTTTTTAATTCCGGCTTCGGACTATTACGTGGAAAACAACCAAAGACGAAAAGCCGCCGATTTATGGCAACGCGAGTTCATCAATCGTCTTGAAGTGATCCTCAAAAAAACTCCTGACGATATCGGAATGTTAAATCTTTTAGTTGATGGCATTATCCGCAAAGGTGACGTTCTCAGCCGTTTTCGAGCCGATGATAATTCGATTTCCGAAACGAATACCACATTATTGAAAGAATCTTTGGAGAATTACGAAAAAGCTTTTGAATATATTCAGAAAATCTCGTCGCTAGGCGAAACGTCGCCCAATACGAAATTGGTAAAATCTCGTTTGGAGCAAAGGATTGCCTTACTTCGCTCCAAAATAAACACCAAAACTTCTTGAAAATCAAACATCTCAAAACCCCGACTACTTCATGAATACTTGCGAAAAATCGGCAAAAGCCTTAAATTCCAACGCATTTCCGCTCGGATCAAGAAAAAACATCGTCGCTTGTTCACCAATTTCTCCCGCGAAACGAATCTTTGGTTCGATGATAAATTCAACGCTTTTTGACTTCAATTTTTCGGCAAAATCATTGAATTCGTTCATCGGCAAAACAATCCCGAAATGCGGAACGGGAACGTTATCCGCATCAACTTTATTACGATGCACAACGCCCGAATTTCCTGCTAAATGCGTAACAATTTGATGTCCGAAAAAGTTGAAATCAATCCAATGTTCAGAGCTTCTGCCTTCTTCGCATTCTAAAATTCCGCCGTAAAATTTGCGTGCTTCGTCCAAGTTGTGGACGGGAAACGCTAAATGAAAAAGATTGGTCATATATGTAAAACCTCGTGGTTTTTGTATTCTACCAATCTTCAATAATGCTGCCAACTTGAAAATCTTATCAGTTAGGTAATTGTTGCGGTCAGTTTCATTTAAGGCGAACCCATTTTGTTACACCCCGAAATTTGCTTTCCGGACTAAAGTCTGTGAAGTTGACTTCGGGAATTTCTGCATTGTCATACCACGGTCCGGCAAGTTGCAGGACGGTCATCGAGGGAAGTTCCAACCAACCGCGAATGACATATTTTGTAGTTACTATACTTTTTCCCGAGTAGCCTGTTCCTTGAATTGAGAGAAGACGACCGTTAAGCGAGTATTGTCCGGTTTTAGTATCACTTTCCGTCTCATATTTTTTTCGCACCGAGTTAAAAAAACTGCTGTATGTCCCATCGCTCTCAAACGTCGTCTTGACCTCGAAGGCGGTCGTGTCCCTGCCCGCACCTTTTCCGCTGCCGCTAAAGACATACTCGGTCGTCATCCTATTTGGACCATCAATCCATACACCGGCAAGATCGGTAGTTGTTAGCTGTCGCGAAGGTTGCGGGATGACAAGATTTCCGCCTTCGTCGAAGGTCGGTTGGCTGCTTGAATTTGTATTATTTGGAGTCGAATTATTGGCAGACGGATTCGATTTGTCTATATCAATTGCTTTGATAAAGTTGTCAACATCTTTGACATAGACGGGATCATTAAAGACGGCGAGAATGCTGATAGATTTCCCGTAACCGCTGACAACAGTTAGAAATGCGACCGCTTTCCCGACTTCCGATTCAACTGCCGAGCCGCCTGAAATCAGAGTCCAGCCGTCATCACTTTGCGTATCGGGTTGCGGCACAGCTTCAGCTTTCATATTTGTAGCAACCAAATAATTCCATTCTTTAATAAAATCAGCGGTTGTTTTTTTAGTTCCGGGTGTCGCTCCGTAAAGCGAAATGATGCAAAATCCGCCCGTTTTTTGGTTCAGATTGCTGAATCCGACAACATTTTGTTTAAGGTCTTTATTCCAACCTTGCGGCGATGTATAACTGACACTGCCTATTTTTTCAGATTGGCAAAAAGCCGGCTGCGGACTAAAAAAGCAAAGGTTTATTGCAATGAATAAACCTAGAATGATTTTGCGAATGATTTTGCTGTTTTTCATAGTGTTCTCTCCTTTCATAACTTGAAACCAAGGACAAATTTAGTCCTTTGTGCGAATAGCTCATAAATATCAACCTTTTATTCTTTTCAGAGAATACGTAATAAAAATCGTTACGCCATCTTTGGATCCGGGAACGCCTTCAATTAGTGGCTCGTCGGGGTGTAATTTTTCAGAAACCCAAATTAATCTGTCCCGCGTATCCAAATTCGCAACTTTGGAAATCCAGGTAAAATTTTCTCTTTTCTTTAACTGCGACCAGTTAAGGGTATGAATGATGACTTTGTTTTCTTCGATGTAGCCTTTTACATTCGGG
>JANNVK010000019.1:0-2017 GCA_031414415.1 Acidobacteriota bacterium | reverse complement strand
CTGATCTGCTGCCAGTGCTCCTGACTCATTCATTCCCTCCACTATCCCGCAGGTTGAGTAGTTTCCAATGCGAATCAACTACGCAAGAAATATGCGCAAACGCGAGATTTATCAAGGGCTGGGGTGTAGAAGCAGGGTGCGCGAACCTGCCACTACGACGCACTCTTCGCCGCATAGCGGCGGCTGACTTTCAAGATACAAGCCGTGGGTTTCAAGAGAGACCCGCGTCGCGTTAGCGATGCCTGAACTCAACCGTCGCTGACGCGGCGCGGAACCCATATTCGCTCACCCTGGATTAAAATCCACGGCTAAAGTCAGCCGTCGCGCTGCGACGAAGAGGCTGTTACAAAATATTTTCGCCCGCATGAGCTTTTTCGCCGCGTTTTCTCGCTTTCTGGGACAAGCAGATAGTTTGGATCGTTTTCGCGCCAACGGCTATGTCCGAAGTTGAGTCGCAGCTCATACAGGCTTAATCAACCCCGCCTGTTAGCAGAGGCCGTGCGTAGCGGATACGATTTTTTTCACGAATGAAAGGAACTACTCAAATGAAACGAACGATGATGACATTGACCCTTGTACTTGGAGCCTTATTGCTAACAGCCACGAGTTTCAATCCAGAACGGTTGGCAAAGGCCAGCAACCAAAACAAAGCTGGCAAAGAAATAGGGCAAACCAAGCCGCAGCCACTGCCGCTCCCTACGCCCACAGTCCCAGTTGACATAAATGGAAAGCGCCTCCCCGAAGGTGAAAAGTATATCGCCCAGCGAACGCTGAAGAACGGCAAGGTCATCGCCTACCGCCAAAATAAACGCGAGGTCGAAGCCTTAGTCAAAGCGTTGAAGGAGGGTGGCATGACAGAGAAAAAGCTGTTGGACCCGGCGTACTGGTTAGCCGCGCACTGTTATTTTACCGGCTTGAAGAAATGTGGGGGTGGTTGCCTAAACCAGGAATGCAAATTTAATGATTTTGGAGGCCCCACCCAAACCGGTCGCGTAGTGACACCACCAAATGTGTTTGGTTATTGTGCTTGCCCTTAACTATGGAAAGCTCAGCCTAAGGAGAATAAAAAAATGAACACCGAATTACATAAACCATCCACAACCTTTCTGGGTGCCTCAATTAAATCTGTAGCTGTGCTGGTTATCAGCTTAATCCTCTGCGCGTGGACTGCAACGACAGTTGCTCAACCAGGTACAGCCATCCCTTCAGCGGCGGCGGTGAGCGATCAAAAGCCGGGATCATTACTCATCTTCAATTATTACACTTCGTCAACTTCCAGCCCCGCGACCAAGAATACGCGCGTGAGTATCACGAACACGAATTCTACGGACGGCGTCACAGTGCATTTCTTTTTGGTGAACGGAACGGCTGGTACGCAGTCAGATTTTTTCAGTTGCTTAGTGCCGAATCAGACCACTTCATTCCTGGCCTCAGACTATGATCCAGACTCGACGGGTTACATTGTGGCGGTGGCAGTAGCGCCAACTGGTTGTCCTCTCAGCTTCAACTACCTCATTGGGGATGAATACGTGAAGCTCGCCACCGGACACACCGCCAGCTTTGGAGCCGAAGCTATCGCCGCGCTTTACACCGGCACATTGGGGAGTTGCGGCGGAACTTCGAGTTCGTCCACACTCAATTTCGATGGAGCCAGCTACAACCAACTCCCACGTCGGTTGATGGTAGACAAGATTCGCAGCCCTGCCGACAACAATTCGATGTTGCTGATTGTCAATCGCATCGGCGGTAGCTTAACCGCCGGGCCTGCAAGCGCGATTGGCACCGTCAACGGAGAGCTTTGCGATGACTTGGGCACGGCACATCCCTTCAGCTTCACGCACAATCAGACCCAACTTGTGACAACGCTTTCCGATAGCTTTTTACTCACCTCGCCCGTCTTTTCCTCGGTAATTCCGACGGTCCGCACGGGCTGGATGAGCTTCGCGGCAGACACCACAGATGCGGCTTTATTCGGCGTAGCCATCAACTTCAGTACGACCCCTTCTGCCACGCGCGG
>JANNVK010000018.1:0-27075 GCA_031414415.1 Acidobacteriota bacterium | reverse complement strand
TTAACGGCACGAAAAGCACAAGTCTGGTCGGGAGTTCCGCAATTTCACGTCTGGAATATTGCCATTCCGAGCGGTGAAACAAATCAAATCACAACTGATTTGAGCAGTTATCTTGATGCACTCAGTTTGTCAGGCAACACTTTGCTGACAATCGAACATCGTCAAATGGAAAATATTTGGCTTGCTCCGGCTGAAAATCTGAGCAATGCGAAACAAATCACTTTCGGTTCGTTCGGCAGATACGATGGATTGTGGGGCTTGGGTTGGACACCCGATAATCATTTGATTTACGATTCATCGAACACGCAAAGTCAGATTATTTCCGAAATGAATGCCGACGGAAGCAATCAAAGAGAATTGACTTCGCCGGGTTTTGTGGATAGTGCACTAGCAGTTTCAAGAGATGGACGTTACATCGTTTTTCACTCAACCCGCAATGGCGGATTCGATATTTGGCGGATGGATGTAACCGGCGAACACCCGTTGCAACTGACTTTCGGGAAAGAAAATTATCAGCCGACAATCTCACCCGACAGCCTATTTGTCTATTATAAATCAATGGAAAGCGGAATCGGCGAACTCCGCAGAATCTCGATTGACGGCGGAGAATCGGTCGCCTTAACCGATAAAGAAACTTCGTGGAGTTGTGTTTCGCCCGACGGAAAATTAATTGCGGCACAATATCGAACTGATAAAAGACGACTGGCAATTTTGCCGATTACGGGCGGACAACCGATTAAATTTTTTGATTTACCAAAATCTGCCACTACTTTTGGCGGAATACGCTGGATGCCCGATGGCAAAGCGATTGTTTATTACGACACGAATTACGGATATTGGAAACAGCCAATTGATGGCGGCGAGCCGAGCAGAATCGAGAATTTGCCGAAAGAAAGACTTTACAATTTTGCATGGTCAAACGACGGAAAACAATTCGCTTTTGTTCGCGGACAGGAAATCCGAGATGTCGTGCTGTGGTCAAACTGACTAGAAGGCAGTTCTAAAAATACATAAATGAAATTTTGATCTTATAAATTGCCACTAGCTTTAGCTAGTGGACAATTTCAAATATAAAAAGGCTTGAGCCGAATAAAATAATTAAATCATTCATCCGCTGTGCTTTAGCTGAAGCTGTAAGGATTGAAAACACATTATTTTGTTTGGCTAAAGCCTATTATTTTTTCTTAAACTAAACCACTAGCTGAAGCTGGTGGCAATTTATAGAACCGCCCTAGAATTAATTTTTAGCTAATCCAGCCTGCAAAATCTTTGAAAGCCGCCAAATTAACTCCTCAGCTTCGCCGTCCCAATTGTAATGAACAACCGGATTGTCGTCAGTTGTAATTGCCATCACAATTCGTCCGCGTCGCGTGTAAATTATGCCAACATCGCTTCTTAAACGATCAAGTGAGCCAGATTTTGAAGCAATCGGAACAGTATCGAGCAAGTTTCTGCCGATTAAATCGGTGTATTGCTGGCGTTTCAGAATTGCAATCATTTGGGCAGAGGCTTCCTTGCTAACTACCTCGCCACGTTCGAGTTTTTCGAGCAACGTCACCATATCTTTCGGTGTTGAAACTCCAATTCCGAATAGTTTGTTGATTGGTTCTTCGTATGCTTTCGAATCGCCACCGCCACCAATTTTACGCAAACTCAAGGTATTATTTAAACCCAAAGTTTTCATAAAATCGTTGACGTTGTTTGATGAAATTTTGTCTAAAACTAAATTTGTCGCAAAATTGTCTGAGATAACAATCATCAAATTCGTTGCCGTTTTGAGGTCAATTTTCGTGCCTTCAGAAAACTCTCCTAAAATTCCGGCACCTGAAGCCTGTGCGATATTCGATAACACAAATTCGTCAGTCCATTTAATTTTGCCTTGATCAATTTGATGAAAAACCTCAGTCATGATCGGCAATTTTATTGTGCTTGCGGTGCGAACTTTCTCATCACCACGCAGAGAATATTCTTTGCCGTTATCAAGATTTTTTGCATAAATCCAGACGTTTCCTTTAAAACTAGCAATTTCATTTTTAACTTTTTCGTCAATTGTTTCTGGAACAGATTTTATTTTTTGTCCGCAAATGGTTGAAACCAATAAAGTTATTGCCAAGCAAATTAATAATTTTTTAGACATTCTAAACTCCAATTTTTACAAAATTTTCTAACTAATTTCGAAATTAAAATGAACGCAAAAGCCTAGACTTTTGCGTTCATTTTCAAACAGCGAATAATTTTTATTCACCCAAATAGGCTTCTTTAACTCGCGGATCATTTGCCAAAACTTTCGAATCGCCTTCCATCACAATTCTGCCAGTTTCCAGAACATAAGCACGATCAGAATGTTGCAACGCACCATAAGCATTTTGCTCAACCAAAAGAATCGTAGTTCCTTTTGAGCGAATTTCGTCGATCGCTTCAAAAATTTGATGAACAACCAAAGGAGCGAGTCCGAGCGAAGGTTCATCAAGAAGCAACAAACGCGGTCGGCACATCAACGCCCGAGCCATTGCTAACATTTGCTGTTCGCCGCCAGAAAGTGTTCCGGCTTTTTGCGATTCACGCTCTTTCAAACGCGGAAACATCGCAAAGCCTCTTTCCATATCGTCTTTAATTCCAGCTTTATCCTTGCGAATATAAGCTCCCATATCGAGATTTTCGCGGATCGAAAGATTAGCAAAAACGCCGCGACCTTCGGGCGACATCGAAATTCCCATCGGCACAAGTTTGTGTGTTGCCATGCCGCTAATATCTTTGCCTTCGTATGTAACTTTGCCTAATCTAGGCGAAAGCAAGCCCGTAATAGTCCGCAAAGTTGTCGATTTTCCCGCACCATTTGCACCGATTAGAGTTACGACTTCACCTTGTTCGACATGCAATGAAATATCGGTCAATGCTTCAATCGCACCGTAATTTACTGAAATATTTTCGAGTGTTAGCATAAATTCTTGATGATTTAATGAAGATAGAAGTTAGAAGATAGAATTTTCGGATCACTTATCGCTTCTAATTTTTTGCATATAACTTTCGAGCATTTTGCCGATTTCCAATGCATTTTCCTTCAATTCATCAACTTCTCCGTAATTCAAATCCTTAACTAAAATCAAATAATAACGACATTCTTCCAGCGAACCTTGTGCAATATTGTAATAGCGAAGTTTATCTGGTTTGCCAAGTTTCTTGAATCCTTCTGCAAAGTTTGCGGGAATAGAAACCGCTGCTCGACGCAATTGAGAGGAAAGTCCAAAGAGTTCATGTTTTGGAAAATTTTCCGACAAACGATAGATTTTCAAAACAAACTTATGAGCTTTCTTCCAAATTTCAACATCCTCAAAACTCTTAGCGAACATAACTCTATCTTCTTACTTTCTTCTTTCTCTTCTCTTCTCTCTTCTCTCTTCTCTCTTCCATCTTCTCTCTTCTCTCTTCCTAGCTTCCTAAATAGGCTTCAATAACTTTCGGGTCATTCTTAATTTCTTCGGGATTGCCGAGAGCGATAGATTTTCCGTAATCAACAACCTGAATTCGGTCGCAAACGCCCATCACAACTCGCATATTGTGTTCGACCAACACAACGGTTAAATCAAATTTATCGCGAATTTCCTTAATCAATCTCGTCAAATCTTCTTGCTCAGAAGGATTCATTCCAGCTGCTGGTTCGTCTAAAAGTAATAATTGCGGCTTAGTCGCTAATGCCCGAACAATTTCCAAACGGCGTTGATTTCCATAAGGCAAACTCGTTCCGCCTTCATCTTTATACTTTGCAAGATCGAAGATTTCTAAGAGTTCCATTGCAAAATCGCGATGTTCTTTTTCGTCCTTGAAGTATCTCGGCAAGCGAAACACAGCTTCAAACATCGTCTGTTTTGCGTGGCGATGACAAGCCGTAATAACATTTTCCAAAACTGTCATTGATGGAAAAAGACGAATATTTTGAAAAGTGCGGGAAACTCCGAGTCGCGAAATTTGATATGGACGCTTGCCGTTTATCCGAGTTCCATCAATAAAAATATCGCCGGAAGTTGGTTCGTAAACTCCGGTTAAGAGGTTGAAAACAGTCGTTTTACCAGCACCATTTGGTCCGATAAGTCCGAAGATTTCACCACGACGAACGTTCATATCCAACTCTTTAACCGCAGTTAAACCACCAAATTTGATAACCGCTTTATTTGTTTGCAAAACTAAATCGTCTGTTCGGCTCATTTTGTTACTGCTCCTTTACGTTTAAAGAAGTCCATAATTTCTTTTGTTCCTAAAATACCTTGTGGACGTAAAATCATCGTCAAAATCAAAATCAAAGCAAAAATAACGAGTCGTAAATCAGCGAATTTGATAACCGTGGCACCAATTTGAATATCTGGAAGCTGACGCAAAAGTTCGGGTAAAAGCGTGACGATAATCGCACCCAAAATCGCACCAGTCATCGATCCCATTCCGCCAATCACGATCATAATAATAATTTCGAATGACTTAATAAATTGGAAATCGTTGGTGTGTAGAAATTTGTTGTAATGTGCGAAAAGAACGCCCGCGATTCCGGCAAATGATGAGCCGATAATAAATGAAGTTACTTTATAACGAGTTGTGTTTACGCCCATCGCCTCGGCGGCAAGTTCGTCTTCGCGGATAGAAATTAATGCTCGACCAGTGTCCGATTTTACAATGTTATGAACCACAACTACCGTAATAACAGTAAAAACGCCAATCCAAAGAAAACTTGCGTAACCTGGAACTGCGTAACCTGTCGCACCGCCAACTGCGTCAATATTCAAAATTACAATGCGAATAATTTCAGCGAATCCAAGTGTTACGATTGCCAGATAATCGCCTTTTAAACGCAAACTTGGAATTCCGACAATTGAACCGGCGATTCCGGCAGAAATCGCACCAATTGCAATTGCGATTAGTAAAACAATGCCAATTGCGACATTTTCACCAAAAAAACTAAAAGTTCCTTCAAGAAATTTTCCGTAATTTACAGTAAAATACGCCGACGAATACGCTCCGACCGCCATAAATCCGGCGTGACCGATTGAAAATTGTCCGGTGAAGCCGTTTATCAGATTGAGCGATGTTGCCATAATCATACTAATGGCAATAAACACGAGGATTCTTCCAGTGTAATCATCAACGCCGAACCCGAAAAATCCGGTTTTGCTCAGCATTTCGTTCAAAACGTAAATCACCGCGAGAGCCACGACAACGCCTATAATTGTTTTTAACCAATTCATAAATTGAATGATGAGTAGTGAATTATGAATGATGAGTGGAAAACCGAGATCAGTTCACCATTCACCTTTCATCATTTACCATTCACAAACTAAACTTTTTCTTGCACGTTCGAGCCGAGTAGTCCAGCCGGACGAATTAACAACACTAAAATTAAAATTGCGAACGCGACAGCATCGCGATATGTTGAAGGAATTCCGATATAACTTCCGTAACCAACAACCAAAGTTTCTGCCGCACCAATCAATAATCCGCCGAGAACTGCTCCTGGAATGTTTCCAATTCCTCCCAAAACAGCCGCAACAAAGGCTTTCAAGCCATACATAATTCCCATCAACGGATCGATTTTCGGGTTATATTGTGCGGTTAAAACTCCACCAGCCGCAGCGAGTGCCGAACCTAAAGCAAATGTAAATGAAATCACAAAATCTGTGTTGATTCCCATCAATTTTGCCGAAGCTAAATTAAAAGAAACAGCTCGCATCGCTTTGCCGATTTTGGTATAGAAAATAATGTATTGGAGAGCAATCATTAGTGCTATCGAAACTAAGAAAATTACAATCTGCGAAGTTGAAATTTGTGCGTTTCCGAAAAGCGTATATGTATTGTTTGTAATTAGTTGCGGAAACGCCTTCGGAGTTCCGGAGAAAATAAAAACGAACAAATATTCAATTAACAGAGACACACCAATTGCCGTAATCAGCGTCGTCATTTTCGAAAACTTTCTCACCGGACGATACGCAAATCGTTCAATTATCATTCCGACAATTGCCGCAACTAACATTGAGCCAAGTAATGTCACAGCAAATCCCAAAGCTGAAGGACTCGCCGCGAAGCCAAGTGCTGTGGCGAGAATAAATCCGGTATATGCACCGACCATATAAATGTCGCCGTGTGCGAAATTTATCAGCCGCAATGTCCCATAAACCATCGTGTAACCGAGGGCAATAAGTGCATAAATCGAACCAATCGTTAAACCGTTGATGAGTTGTTGAACAAAAGTGTCCATATTATTCAAAGCAATAAGTCTTAAAACGGAGTTTCGAGTTTATAAAAAACCCGAAACTCCGAAGTTTTAACTTCAAATTTAGTTAGTTGCGGCTGTATTTGTGGTAGCTGTATTTTTAGTAGCTGTGTTTGTGTTAGAAGCAGGTTTTACATTGCTGTTTGCTGTCGCCGCAGTTGTTGCTGGCGGTGTCATTCCTTCAGGATAAATAGTTTCCTTGAAGTTAAATTTCCCAGCCGCAGCATCAAGTTCCAAAACTACCGCAGGTTTAACCGCATTTCGACTTCCGTCAAGTGTAATTTTTCCTGTTACACCCGGAAATTCTTTCGTCGTATTGATCGCATCTTTTAGTTTCGCACTATCAGTTCCACCAGCAACCTTAATTGCATTTGCCAAAACCTTAGCCGAATCGTATGCGAGTGCCGCAAGAGAATCAGGATCAACACCAAATTTTGCTTTGTAACTTTTTACAAAATTTTGAATTTCAGGTGCCGGATTATCTGCGGAATAGTGATTTGAAATGTAAGCGTTTTTTAATGATACACCGCCAAGTTTCCAAAGTTCTGGCGAATCCCAACCATCGCCACCCAAAAGCGGCATCGTCATTCCAAGTTCACGAGCTTGTCTGGCGATAATTCCAACTTCTCCGTAATAGCCCGGAATGTAGATAACATCAGGCTTTTGATCACGCATTTGGGTCAATTGACCTTTGAAATCTTGATCTTTTTGAGCGTAAGTTTGTTTGGTAATTACCTTTCCGCCTAACTTTGTAAACTCCTCTTCAAAAAATTTGGTCAAGCCTTTGCTGTAATCCGAACTGTTATCGCCAAGAATCGCCGCGGTTTTTGCTTTCAATGTATTTGCCGCAAATTTTGCCATTACCGAACCTTGAAACGGATCAATAAAACAAACGCGAGAAATGTAATCACCAACTTCTGTAACTTTCGGATTGGTTGACGAAGGCGTAATCATCGGAATTTTCGCTTCTTGTGCAACCGGTGCGGCGGCAAGCGAATTAGAAGATGCAACTTCGCCCAAAACAGCAGCAACTTTGTCTTGGCTAATCAACTTTGAAATAACGGTTTTAGCTTTTTCTGGAGTTCCTTGATCGTCTTCAAAAACCATTTCGAGTTTTTTCCCATTTACTCCGCCGGCAGCATTAATTTCTTCAAATGCTAATTGAATTCCGTTTTTGGTTGATTGCCCAAAACTCGAAGTTGCACCGCTTGTATCACCGTAAACGCCAACTTTAATGCCGTCGCCTGTTGGTGCAGTTGTTCCGTTTGTGTTTCCACCTTTTTGAACACAAGCCACCGAGAGAATCATGGAAATTGCTATCGCAATACTTAAAACAGTTCTTTTCATACTTTCCTCACATTTTTTTTGAAATTATAAACCCAAATCAAGAAGCGATACTAAAATCTTAATTGACTAAATATCGCCGAAACATTCTCAACTGCTACGCAAATCATTCGGAAAAGGTTGCTTGAATTCGATTTAAGAGATGTTATTATTACAAAATTAGTATACCGAAATAAGTGAAACTGTCGAGTTTTAAGAACCAAAAAATCTGTTTTATGCAAGAAAATTCTTATTTAAAAAATTTGAAACCTGAATTTGGTGATATGCCAAAAGAAGATTTTCGTAAATTTGGCTACGAAATGATTGATTTTATCGCCAATTATTTTGAAAACCTCGAGGATTTTCCGGTTTTATCTCAAAATGCCCCAAATGATTTAAAAAATGCGTTGCCTCTTTCAATTCCAAAAACGGGCGAAGACTTTACCGATATTTTTGCTGATGTTGAAAAATTGATTCTGCCTGCTGTAACTCATTGGAATCATCCAAATTTTCATGGTTTATTTTCAACTTCGACATCTTCTGTCGGCATTTTCGCCGAAATGCTTTCCGCTACTTTTGATATGAAAGCGATGCTCTGGCGAACTTCTCCGGCTTCGACCGAACTCGAAGAAGTTGTGCTCGATTGGCTTCGGCAAATGATGAACTTGCCCGACATTTTTCGTGGCGTAATTTACGATACAGCGTCGATTTCTACGCTTCACGCGGTCGCGATGGCGAGAGAAAAATTAAATTTAGACATCAGAAAACGCGGAATGAGCGGGCGAACCGACCTTCCGCTTCTCAGAATTTATTGCTCTGAGCAAACTCATTCGTCAATTGATAAAGCCGTAATTTTGCTCGGACTTGGCACAGATTCGATGGTAAAAATTTCGGTCAACGATAAATTTGAGATGAATACGGACGAACTTTCAGCCGCGATTTTGGCGGATATTGCTCTCGGATATTTACCATTTTGCGTTGTTGCGACAGTTGGGACAACTTCTACAACGAGCGTTGATGACGTTGAAAAAATCTCACAAATATGCCAAACACACAACTTATGGCTTCACATTGATGCAGCTTACGCAGGTTCGGCGATGATTGTCCCTGAATTGCAACATCATTTTCGCGGTGCAGAAAAAGCCGATTCGATTGTGACAAATCCGCACAAATGGTTGTTTACGCCTTTTGATCTTTCGGTGCTATACGTTCGCAATCTTGATTTATTGAAGCAAACTTTTTCGCTCGTCGCGGAATATTTGAAAGTGACGGAAGTTGTAAATAATCAGATGGATTACGGCATTCAACTCGGAAGGCGTTTTCGTTCGCTAAAACTTTGGTTTGTTTTGCGATATTTTGGGCAGGAAGGTTTGATTGCCAGAATTCGCGAACATTGTCGGTTAGCAAAACTTCTCGAAACTTGGGTCAACGAATCTGAAAATTTTGAAATGATGGCTGATGTTCCGTTCGCTTTGGTGTGTTTTCGTGCAAACCCAAAAGGCGTTGCTGATCTAGATTTACTCAATGAAACATTGATGAATAACATCAACGCCAGCGGCAAGGCATATATTTCTCCAACCAAATTGCACGACAAAATAACTTTGCGTGTTTCAATTGGGAGCATCTATGTTGAACAAAAACACATCGAAAATCTTTGGAATATTCTAAACCTTGAACTTCAAAAATTATGTTAGTATTTTGCTCGTTATGAAATCAAAATTAATTTTATTCGTGGTTTTTTTATCGCTTTTCTCAGTTACTTTTTCGCAGCAATCTGATGAAAAAGCCGAATTAATCCTCAAAAAAGCTATCGAAAAACTTGGCGGCGTAAATTACAGCAATGTAAAAACGATAATTGGACGAGGTTTTCTGACCCAATTTCGCGAAGAACGTCCATCATCTGAAAGCAATTTTCTTGATATTTTGGTTTTCCCAAACAAAGAAAGAACCGAATTTAAATCTTCCGGCGAAAAAACAGTCCAGACCAATTTTGACGATAAAGGCTGGATTTTCGAAGGTGGAACCCAAACTATTCGCGATCAATCAAAAGAAGAAATTGCAGGTTTTAATCAATCTCTCCGCACAAGTGTAGATTTTCTCTTGCGTCGAAATTGGGTTGGCAAAGCAAAACTTACTTATATTGGACGGCGTGAAGCGACTTTAGGCAAGCGAAACGAGGTTGTTAAACTTACTTTCGAAGACGATTTTTTTATTGAATACGAGTTTTCGGCGAGCGAAAATGTGCCGATGAAGTCGATGCACAAAAAGAAAAATGCAGCCGGTGAAGAAACAAAAGAAGAAGATCGTTACGCTCAATTCGTCGAATTTCAAGGAGTTTTCTTTCCTTTAGTAATTGACCATTTTCGAAATGGAAAGCAAACAAGCCGGATAAATTATCAATCAGTTGAATTTAACAAATCAATCTCTGATTCTATTTTTTCGAAGCCTTCAAACCCAAAAGAATTGAAGAAAGATTTGAAATTCTAGTTTGAAATAACATTATTTTAATTAGCTTTTACTCACACATTGGCTCAAATTTTCAAGAAATATGTTCGATGAATTCGCTGAGTTCATTAAACCCAGATTACGCACTAGAAAAATTAGATTTAAAAAAAGAAAGAATTTTTACCACAGATAAGCACAGATTAACTCAGATAATAGCAAGATAGATTAATTTTTACTGAGTTTTCAAAGTTTTATCTCTTTGACCTTATCTCGTGTTTATCTGTGTGCATCAGTGGTAAAAATTGCATTATTCTTCTGTTGCATATTCTGGATTAAACTTCGTAATTCCTCGCGTTCCGGCATTTCGCATAACACGCCTGCCGAGTGCGTCAAACACATATCGAACCTTTACTTTACGATTGTCCGTCGCATATACGAGCCGATTTTCGTAATCCCAAGTGTAATCCCAATTAGATTTTCCTTGAATTTTACCAAACATATTTCCATTCGCATCAAAAGTGTAATTTGCTGTGTTAGTTGATGTTAGATGATTATCGGCTTGATATGTGTAAGCGTTTGAAAGATGCGAACTCGTCCTATTTCCGACGCTGTCAAACTCATTAAGCTAACTTTTTATGAAATACTCTTGACCATTAATTTGAAATTTGAAATTATATTTAAATTCTACTTTTTCCTTCACGTTATAAAGTTCCAATTGACACGAAAAATCATCGCTAAACATTTTGTCGAAGTTTGATCTGTATCCCCACCACAATTCGCCCTTTCCATGAATTTCATAATCTGACATAAACAAAAGTGATTCCCATTCGACGTTATCTAACCATAGATTCTGGCTCGCAAATCCATTTGACTTATTCATCTGCTCAGTCAAGAAATATGAAAGCTGAAAACCTAATTTTTTGTCGTCTTCTATCGTCGAAGATTTATTTAACTTTTCCTTGCAATTAAATATTTCGACCAAAATATTCAAAATAATCTTTTTTTCCATATTAAGCAGAGTTAATTCCTCAGCCGCTCGTGTTGTCATTAGGCAAAATATTCGCGACTCCAATCGTTTTGAGCTTTGCTATTTTTTTTCAATCATAAATTTTTCGTCGTTCACGATTAGAAAGTTCGAATCATCGAGATCAAATTTGATTTTATTCAAATTTACCTTAGTATGAAAAATTTTAACCTTGCCATTTGGATGTTTAATCTCATGTTCGCGACCATCGCTAACTACAACTAATCGAAACTTATTAGTGTCTAAATCAAAATATTCCACTAATTTCGTTCCATCATTCTTTGTATCGACTAATCTACAAATCATATCTGGATTCAGCGTCAACGCACACGAATCCGACGATAATGAACACCCTACAAGCCCAAAACAAAGAAAAAAAGTAATCGAAAACAATATTATTAATCTCATTTGCACCGCCAAGATTCATCAGCGGCTGCAAATAAAATCAAAGTCGAACTAAAACTTAAATCTAAATAGAGGGCAAGATAAATTCAGACAAAACAGTTTCATAATTCACATAATTTTCACTCACAATCAACTCAAATCCGCTCAATTCCCTAACAAAACAGAACACTTAATTTTCTTTTACAATTAAATTATTTGACATTTAATTTTGGCACACTGGTTGCTAACATATTAATGGTTACTTTGGTTTGAACTATTAAAAACAGAGCAAAATGCCTGAAATAAGGCTCTCTCACGGAGATTTCTATGAATTATCGCAAACAAATAAATGTCATTCTTACAGTTTTTGTCACTCTTTTCGTTTTCACAACTGCATTCTCTGCCGATGGCGACCTAGACCTTTCATTTAATGGAACGGGAAAGGTCATTACGCATGTTGGTAATGCCAATGATTATTCAAAAGCCTCTGCCATTCAAAGCGATGGAAAACTTGTGGTTGTAGGAAGCTCAGAATCTCGGGAGACACATTTTGCTCTCGCGAGATACAATATTGACGGCAGTCTTGACAATACTTTTGATGAAGACGGCAAAGTTTTAACCGACGTTGGCGATAGAGGAGAAGCGTTTTCTGTTGCTATTCAAGATGATGGAAAGATTATTGTTGCAGGGTATTCGCAATTTGGATTTACGATAATTCGATACAATCAGAACGGAAGCCTCGATACTTCATTTGATAGCGATGGAATCGCCGTTGTTGCCTCCGGTATTGCATATTCAATTGCGATCCAGAATGATGGAAAGATTGTCGTCTCCGGTAATTTATATCAGAGTAACGTAACAGAACTCATCAAGATTGTAAGGCTAAATCCGGATGGAAGTCTTGACAGCTCTTTCGATGGAGACGGATTAGTTACAACTTTACCGAATGGCACGAATTATGGAAGAGCATATTCAGTCGTAATTCAAGCCGACGGGAAAATTCTGGTTTATAGTCCTGCAAACGCTTCAAGTATTATTAGATACAATTCAGATGGCAGTTTAGACAATTTATTCGGCAACAACGGACAAATTAATTTTGGTGAATACAGATATTTTGGCAATGGTTCTGTCGCAGTTCAGGCGGACGGAAAGATTGTTGCGTTAGGATACAAACAAAGCGGTGTGGTCGCATTTCGTTTCAACAGTGATGGCAGCCCTGACATCTCTTTTGGCGATTTCGGCTTAAAATTGGTTCAATCAGGTTTTTTAGCTGATTCATATTCTGTAAAGATTTTATCTGACGGAAGAATAATCTTTGCATTAGCAGCAATAAACGGAATCACAATTGTCAGACTAGATTCAGACGGGAGTTTTGATAAATCATTTGGGTTAGACGGGAAAATAAACACTTATTACTCAGGCGGACTGAAGGGTGTTTCAATATCAATCCAAGCTGATAACAAAATTGTTACAACGCACTATTTTAGAGAGACTTTTGGCTCTATCTGGGATTTTGAAGTTACTCGATACCAGGCTGACGGCAGCTTTGATAATTCGTTTGATACTGATGGAACTGTATTGACCGGCGAGTTTGCCGGCTATAGCGAACTGAATAAAATGGCAATTCAATCCGATGGCAAGATTGTTGCAGTAGGTTTTGCGATAGTCAATTCAAGAGAGAGCTATTTATTTGATTTTGCGGTTGTTCGTTATAACACAAACGGTTCGCTCGATACTTCATTTGGAACAAATGGAAAAGTTTCAACAGTAGTTGGAAACTATCGTTTTTCAATAGCTAAGTCAGTTGCAATTCAACCGGACGGCAAAATTATTGTTGCCGGTGTCGGCTACAACTTCATCAATGGTTATTTTACATCAGGCTTTGCCATTGTCCGATATAATCCGGACGGCAGTCTCGATAACACATTTGACGGCGATGGAAAGATAATTACTGAAATTCCAAACAGGATTTATGGTGGTGCAAATTCTGTTTTGATTCAAGCCGACGGAAAGATTGTCGCTGCCGGATCAACTGGAGGTAATACAAGCAATCAAACAATCATTCGCTATAACTCAGACGGTAGTTTAGATAACACTTTCGGTAATAATGGAGTCGTTATTGAACCGGAATGGAAAGTTACTGACATCGTTTCTTTGGCAATCGATCCTGACGGCAAGTTGGTTACACTCGGAGGAATTAATAATGGATTCGGATACTATTACAATAATAGTAGCTTAGCGATTGCAAGATATAATACGGATGGCACAATTGACAATACTTTTGGTATCCAAGGAAAAGTAATTAGAGCTTTCGAATCAAGTGGACAGGTAAAGTCTCTTAAAATTCAAGCCGATGGGAAAATTGTCGTTGGCGGAACTTCAAAAGTCGGAACGTCAAATAACGAGCCAATTGATAGCGATAAACGAGTTTTCACTATATTCAGATTTAACAGCGACGGCAGTCTTGATAACACTTTTGACGGTGACGGAAAAGCTAATGCGATTTTTGAAAATGATGTAAATCTAAGCTCACTAGCAATTCAAACTAACGGAAAAATTGTCGCGGCAGGATGGTCTACGGGATTAGACTATTTTGATGTATTTGCAGTAGCTAGATTTAATACAGATGGCAGTCTTGATACTACTTTTGATGATGACGGAAAACTTACGACTGTATTTACTCAAAAGTCTGCGATTGCCAATTCAGTAGTGATTCAACCAAACGGAGGAATTATTGTCGGTGGAACAGTCAGCAATACCTTCGGATTAGTCCGCTATCAAGGAACGGCGGTCGCACAAAATGCTGAAATTAGCGGACGAGTAACAACTGCCGGCGGACGCGGAATTGCAAATGTTTCAGTCCAAATATCGGGCGGAAATTTGGTTGAATCAAAATATACAATGACGAACTCGTTTGGTTATTATCGTTTTAAAGACTTGGCTGTCGGGCAAACTTATGTTGTGGGCGTTTCGGCAAAGCGATATTCGTTTGCAAATCCAACACGTATAATTAATCTCAAAGGAAATTTATCAGGCGAAGATTTCATCAGCGACAGCAAATAAATCCAAATCAAACTTAGACAAATGCGGACACCGATTAATTTCGATGCCCGCTATTTTTCCGATTAATGAAATGGTAGAGAATAATAGCATTTACTGAACCTACCGAGCTACCGAGATGGTCTTGAAGGAAGTATTTTGAAACTCCATTCGTCACCATTTTTAGCTTGTTATCAATTCCCAAACCGTTTTTGATATTTGGTGATTACGCCGAAATTGTCGTCTAAAACAACATCTTGTCCATCGTAAGTAAACTTCGTATTCTCTTTTCCACCAACAAAATACCGACTTATCCGACGACCCAAAGCATCGTAGCGATAGCGGATTCGTTGCTTCCGTGTCGAAGCTTCATACAGACGATTTTCGTGATCCCAATTGTATCGCCACAAACCCTTTCCGTTTTCAAATTTGCTCGCCATCGTGCCGTTTGCATTGTAGGTATAAGCACCAGTCTCACTTGAAGTTAGACGATTATTTGCTTGATATGTATAACTCGCACTTTGACTAGAACTCGTTCGATTTCCGACCGCATCAAAAATATAGCTCTCGCTCACCGAACCTGTAACATTAGTCAAACGGTCAACATTATCGTAGCCAAACGTTTTCGTTTGCGACAATCCGGCAATATTCGAAATCTGATTCGCCGGATTGTAGGCATAAGAATTGTCTGTAACGGTCGAGCTTCCTTGATGTTTGAGCCGCGTTAATCTTTCCATTCCATCATAATCATACGAAGTTACAATACCGTTTGGCAATGTTTTTGTTTTAAGTTTGTTGGTGACATCATAGCCAAATGTATAATTTTGGCTCGCTTCATCTGTCAATTGGGTCAAACGATTTACTGCATCAAACTGATAACCTGTATGAGAAACGCCGTCAATAGTCAACGCAGTTCGGTTTCCATTCGCATCAAATGTATTTGCAAGAACGTGTCCGAAAACATCGGTTGTTGAAGTCATTCGGTTTCGATTGTTATAGGTAAATGCAACCGTTCCATTTTCATTGACCGCAGATGTTAACCTCGATAAATCGTCATAATTATAAGTTACAGTATTACCAACAAGAACGGGCTGTGCATTTAACAAATAATTAATCTTCTTCAACCGATTCAAGTTATCGAACTCATAAGTCGTAGCTCTACCGACGTAATCAGTTCGCTTTGTGCGATTTCCGACTGCATCAAATTCGTAACTCATTGTAGTTCCGGCACGAGTTTCGGAAAGCTGTCTTCCGAGAGCATCAAAGGTAAACACAGTTTCCTGATTTAAAGCATCACGAACTTTTGTTGTCTGACTTCTTGCGTTGTATTCAAACATCGTAATTTGATTTAAGGCATCTGTCGTTTTGATAAGACGATTTGCATTATCGTAATCAAAGAATGTTTCGCGTCCGGCGGTATCAATCTTTTTCTTTATTCCGCCAACATTATCATATTGAAATTGTTCGTTAAGCCGAATTCCGCCAACAGTAATTTCAGGATAAATAACTTTCTTTACCCGATCAAAAGCATCATATTCAACATTTGTCACCTTTCCTTCGGCATCAGTCGTTGATGTTTTGTTAGACATTAAATCGTATCCGAAACTCGAGATGTGATTTAGCGGATCAGTAACTGATGTAAGTCGATATGCATTATCGTAACCAAAAGTCGTGACAAAACCTTTTGCATCTGTCGCCGAAATTCGCCGTCCTGCAAGGTCGTACCCGAAAAGCTGTGTTTTAGTATCGGGATAAGTTATTTTCTTTAAACGATTTACAAGATCATATTCATAACTTGTCGTAAAAGTAAGAGCATTTGTAGCCGATGTCAGCCGCGAACGTGAATCATAAGCAAAATTCGTTTCTTTCAAATTCGCATCTTTGATTTTTATAAGATTCGCATTTGTCCACGTATAAGTTGTGACTTTTCCCCGTGCGTCGGTTACGGTCAAAATTTGACCTTTTGCGTTGTATGTAGAATTGGTTGAATTATTTAAGGCATCTTTAATTTGCGTTGGTCTGCCATTTGCGTCATAAACAACTGTTGTTATTCCATTCATTTGATCTTTTGCTGTTAAGACTTGTCCGAAGGAATTGTAAGTGTATGTCTTGATACCTGTTGGATCAGTTTCGGTCAACATATTTCCGCTAGTATCATAAGTCATTCTGGTGATGACACCATTCCCGTCAGTTTTTTTGGTTTTGTTCTGATTTACATCATATTCATAAGCTGTAGTCTGCGAACCGCTACCGCAATTACAATTCCCTTCTATTCTTGTGATCACATTTCGTGACTTACTATTGTCGAAATAATATTTTGTAACCCTTCCTAAAGCATCAGTAACGATTGTATGTGGATTAATGGTATTGATTTGGGAATAATTTAATGTGTATTTTTCTACGCCGCCATCTAGTTCCGAAGTTGTTGCTCTTGCACTTGAATCATATTGGTGAGTTTCAAGAATATTGTTTAGAGCGTCTTTGACAGTTGTCAGCACCGTCTTACCGCCAAAAACTCCGTATTCAAACTGATATTTTGATCCATCGGAATAAGTTGCCGATTTTAATAGGCTTGAGTTTGGAAAGTACTCGTAGTTTGCCACAACCCCAAGACTGTCTGAGATTTGTGCGATTGTTCCGTTTGTGTTTGGAACGAAGATTAAACTTCTGCCAAACGCATCTGTAACAGACGTCAACCTAGCGTTTGTGTCATATGTCAAAGTTGTTTGGTTGGCATTGCGATCTCTTTGCCAAACCAATTTGCCGTTTGCATTGAATTGATGAACTCTGCCGTCCTTAAAATTTAACGTGTAAGAATTGTCGGGATTTTTTAAAACATAACCATAGAAAGGCGACGAAATAGATTTAAACGCTTCAAACAATGTATTTCTCCCGAAGTAAAACGCCCTTCCATCCGGCATATTTAACCTCAAAGTCCTATCGCCGTATGCCCATAAAGATTCATCATATTGTGTAGCCCAACCTAAGCCGAATAATCCTGAGTTTGTGCTAATACTATTGTAAAACCTTGTAATTCCGATATTTTCTCCAACTCCAGGAAGATTATAATCGGCGTGCTTAATCTACATATTCCCATTGCTTACATTTACAGGTTCACCAACACCACAAGATTCTCCAGCATTTTCCGCATCGTCTTTTGGGAGAGTGAAAATAGCCACGGTTGCCAAATTCGATACGAAAGTCTTGTTTTGAACAACTGAATAAGATTGATTGTAGTAAGTTCCAATGTTTACACCGATTCCTGTCGGGTTTATATCATTTTTGTATGAAATAACCTGCTTTGGCGAATTTGAAGGACCACAAAAACAATCCGATTCTGCCATTGTACCTAATAAAAAAGTTTGAGAATATAGATTAACTAAGCCCGAATTAATTTCATTGCCTCTGACGAAAAATAATTGACTTGAAGAGTTGGTTTTTCGGTAAATCTCAACGTCGTCTTTTGCTATCATCTCGCAAACTGGATTTACGGGCAAACAAAAATTGTGTCCGTCATTCGGCACATTTGGGTACTGAACCGGAGTTGGTGTTGGAACTTGAGCCAAAATATCGTTTGAAATTAATAGCAAACATCCAAGCAATATGGAAATGGAGAAAAAAGAACGAAACATATTGAGAACCTCATCAATTGAATTTTTGTGGGCAACGACACTATATTACTGTTGGACAATTGTAGTCAAATACTCATTGCTCAGACATCTTCATTCGCTAATAACATTTCCAAAAGCAGTTACACGAAAACGGTTATTAGATATTTTTTCAACAAGAATTTTAACTTGAATATTATACCAATAATTGGTATTGTTTGAGAATATTATGGCACGAAACACATCAATTTTACTCGGTGAATATTTTGAGAATTTTATCAATGAACAAATTGCATCGGGAAAATATACTTCCGTTAGTGAGGTTGTGCGAACTGCATTGCGGGTTTTTGAGCAAGAAGAAACTAAAACTAAAGCCTTGGTAAATGAGCTAAAAAGCGGCGAAAAAAGCGGGAAAATCAGAAATTTTGACCGTCAGAAAAATCTTGAGCAACTTCACGCAGACTTCCAAAAATAATGTCCGCATATACAATTAGCGAAAAAGCTGTCGATGATATTAACAATATTTGGATTTATACAGCAGAAACTTGGTCTATTGAACAAGCTGATCGATACTACAATTTGATTCTCGACGAAATTGAATACATTGCCAAGAACTTTGAAACGGCTCGTGATTTTGGTCGTATCAGAGACAATTATCGATGCTCAAAAGTAAAATCGCACTTAGTATTTTTCAGAACAACGAAAGCGAAAGAAATTGAAGTTGTCAGAATTCTCCTCGAGAAAATGGATATTGAAAACCGACTTACCGATTAAATAAAATGGGCGAAAAAGCCAAGTCGCTATCGCTCTGTGTTCTTATTTTCTTGCTTATTTTCCATAAAAAAAGAGCGGAATATTGTTGATTTAGGCATAATAGACATTTGTGATGCTGAAATGGCTGTAAGTATTTGACTCCATTATCTTTAAGGTAGGTCAAAAGTAATGGTTAATAAGGTGTATAAAATGTGTGTCAAGAATCACCGAGAAAAGCGGATTTTTCAGGGTAAAACAGCGTTATAAATGCTATATTTGCGACAAACAGTTCATCGGTGGCACGAGAATTTATAACGTAGATGTATGGCAGGAATACACAGATTGAAAGCAAAAATATCGGCAGTTGGCGGTGAAACACAGATTTTCAGTGAGGACGATTCAGCGGAGGTTTGATAAGATAGTGTTTAGAAATTTCCATTAAATCAACAAAACGCTGAAATAAATAGACAGAATCATGCGGTCCAGGTGCAGATTCGGGATGATATTGAACACTAAAAATTGGCAAGGTTTTATGTCGCAAACCAGCAACAGTTTTGTCGTTAAGGTTTATGTGTGTAATTTCAATATTGTCAGGTAGCGAATCGGCATCAACCGCGAAACCGTGATTATGTGCAGTTATTTCAACTTTTCCGGTTGTTAAATCTTTAATCGGTTGGTTGCCGCCGCGATGTCCGAAAAGCATTTTGTATGTTTTTCCACCAAAAACTTGCCCGAGAATTTGATGTCCGAGACAAATTCCAAAAATCGGAACATTTGATTCTGTGAGTTTTGTGATTTCTGAAACAACCGACTTCATCGAACTCGGATCGCCCGGACCATTTGAGAGAAAAATTCCGTCAGGCTTTAATTTTAAAACCTCATCAGCAGAAGTTTTAGAAGTTACAACTGTTATTTTGCAGTCGTGTTTTTCAAATTCCCGAAGCGAATTAGTCTTAACTCCAAAATCGTAACAAACAATATGATATTTACCGACAGTTGTATATTCGTAAGTTTCGCTTGTAGTTACAAGGCTTGCAAGTTCGCGATTTTTCATTTCAGCCGAAGAATTTACTTTTTCTAGCAAACTCGTTTCATTTAAATCAACGCTTGAAATTGCCGCACGCATTGCACCTTTGTCGCGAATATGACGAACCAATGCACGAGTATCAATATGCTCAATTCCGACAATTTTGTGGCGTTTCAGATAAGAATCGAGAGTTTCTTCGGCACGCCAATTTGAGGAAATTTTACATGCTTCGCGGACAACAAATCCTTCTGCCCAAGGTTTTTTTGATTCAGAATCTTCGGAGTTTGTGCCGTAATTTCCAATCAGCGGATATGTCATACAAATAAGCTGTCCGACATAACTTGGGTCGGTGAGAATTTCTTGATAACCGCTCATTGAGGTGTTAAAGACCATTTCCCCAAAGGTTTCGCCTTCTGCACCAAAAGAAATACCGCGAAATGTGCGTCCATCTTCAAGAACTAAAATAGCTTGTTTTTCTAAAGTCATTTCTATAAATTAACGAACAAAAATAGTTGGAAGCGGTAAATCGCTGCTTGTTCCAAACTGTTGTGAAACAAAATTATTGTTTAAACTTCGCAGATAATACCAAAAATTATTGGTTGAACGAAAGACAGCAATATCGCGTTTTCCATCACCATCAAAGTCAGCTTGAAGCGGTAAATCTGAATTAATTCCAAATTGAACAGCAGAAAAACCTTGTGTTGTTTTTTGCAAATACCAAGTTGAATTGCTTGGTCTGAAAACTACAAAATCAGCTTTTCCGTCGCCGTCATAATCTCCAACGACAGGTTTATCGCCGTTTTGACCAAACTGGATTGCTCTAAATCCATTGTCAGAACTCTGCAAAACATACCAAACGCCAATGTTTGGGCGGAAAACAGCGATGTCTGATTTTCCATCGTTATCAAAATCAGCATTCACAGGTAAATCGTTGTTACTTCCAAATTGAGTTGTTCTTATTTGATTATTAGAGCTGTTTAAAATATACCAAGTGCCGTTTGATTGCCGAAAAACTGCGACATCAGCTTTTCCGTCGCCGTCAAAATCATCAGGCGTTTTTATATCGTTAGCCAAACCAAAATTATTTACCGAAATTGTTTGATTTGAACTATTTAAAACAAACCAAATATTAGTTGAAGGTCGGAAAATTGCGAAATCTGTTTTCCCGTCGCCGTCATAATCGGCGTTGACCGCAATGTCGTTTGTTGTTCCCCAAGAAACGCCCAGAAGTGCGGAATTGTTGCTTTGACGAACAACAAAATCGGGTAAATTATCAGCTGAAGTTGGTCTAAAAACACTTAAATCCGTTTTTCCATCGCCATCAAAATCAAATGGCGTTTTAAAACTTAAATTCTGGCGGCAACATTCATAATTGTCCAAAACTCTAAAGTTGTCGATGAACTGACCTTCGCGTGTTCCGCCAATATCTGTGCCAACACGAAAACGAAATTGGACGTTTTGTCCCGCCGCAGAAGCCGGAAGTTTTGCCCGAGTTGTGATAAAAACTGCGGTGTTGTTAAGTCCGCTTTTGCCCGACCAACCGCGTCTTCCGGCAAGCGGATTTTGACAACAATTATCAATTATTCCGTCATAACCGCCTGATAAAAATGTTCCGCCCGCAGCCAAAATATCTTGCCAACTTCCGCTTCCAATTTTGATTTCTAAAACACTTCCATCGTAAAGTCGGTTGCGTAAAAACGTTGATTCAAGATCATATTTGTTACGAAATTCGACTTCGGCGGTCGTTGAAACTATTGAGAATGTTGGTGTTATAAGTTCGTTGCTCCCAATCTGATTTGGAGTCGCTGAATATGCACCGTTTGGCGGTGTGTCAAACGAACGTTCGCTTAAAACCCAATTGACAGCCGCACCGCTTGCTGAAGTTGTCCAACCTTTTGGCAGATTTGGAAGCGGAAAATTGTCGAATTCTTCATCAAGTGCAAAACGACGCTTTCCGGCATTAAAATTAAACGAAACAGTGCCGAGATTCTCACTTCCATCTTGCAAATTTAATGTTAAAACAATCTCATCACCGCAGGTTAAAGCAGAGTTTGCAGTAAAAGAAAATGGACGCGAAACGGTTGTTCCATTTACTGTTAAAACGCCGTAAGTTTGTGCATTACTTGGGTTTACTATGC
The DNA here is from genome assembly GCA_031414415.1 of Acidobacteriota bacterium. Lineage (GTDB taxonomy): Bacteria > Acidobacteriota > Blastocatellia > Pyrinomonadales > Pyrinomonadaceae > JANNVK01. Next base: position 5,081 of record JANNVK010000018.1, on the reverse strand, counting down.
CGCCTGTTGGTTGTAAAGTCGCGACTAAATTTGCCGTATCGCGTGAACCTGTGTTGCGTAACGCGAGATTTATTTGAATCGCTTCGCCCGGATCAATGGTTTGATTTAGAGAGCAACTTTCCGCTGTAATTTCTGTGCCGGAATTTACCAAAACTGCTGTTGGTTGCAAGACGAAATTTTGTGTTAAAGTTTGTCCGTTAATCGCTGAAACTGTAATTGTTTGCGATTTGTAACCTTTGGCAGATGCAGTGATTGAATAAGTGTTTGGCACAAGTAATAAAGATCCATAATTTCCGTTTGAATTTGTGCCGCGAGAAAAAGTCGAATTTGCCGTAACTAATGCGTTTGCAATTGGTTGCGAGGTTGCCGAATTAGTCACAATTCCGGTAATTGTTGAACGTGGTGCATTTATACATTCTGCAAAACGAAATTTTCCAATTCGGGTCAGCCAACCAAAATCGCTTTCATTCTGACTTTCGAGAGTATAATATTCGTTTGTCATCCAAAAAGTGCAATCGTCAGAAACGTCAATATTCATCGCACTATAATCGCCCCAACGAAAGCCAAAAGCAGTTTGCACGCCGCTGGCATTTGCCAAAGTTCCCTCAGTTCGAAATGTATTTTCTGTTGCGAGTTTTCCTGAATATGCCACGTTTGGGACTTTTGAATCATTTGTAAAACTATAACCAATTGCCGAATTTCCTTGCCAATCTTGTGCCGCACTTCCCATCCAACGGCTCGATTGGTTATCACCAATTGTTGAAGCTGTGTTCACCGTAAACGTTGAACCTGCTCGATTTAACTCATAAACTCGAACTCCGGCACGATATGGCTGACCGATTGCCGAAGTCCGCACAGTTTGGTTAAAAATCAACGAATCGTGCGTTCCAAAATTACGATAACCAACGCGATACATTAAACGGTCACTTTGCGAATCGAGTGCTTCTGCGGGCGTAGGCGGAAAAATATCATTTCTGCCATCAGGACTTGTCGGGTCAAATGCGGCAACTGAAATTGGACTTTCTGCACGTTCGCTAAAGGTTGATAATGTTGGGTTTGCGAAGTTTGGCTTGAAATCAAAAAGGCGAATTGCGTCAACTGAATCGCCGTATTCTGTGGCAGAATATCCAACAAAAGTGTTTGGTGTGTTTGCTGGTGGTGGCGAAATTCCATCTAAATCGCTTGGTAAAAGTCCACCAAAACGAATTGTTGAAGGTGAAGCTAAATCGAAATAAACATAACTTGCGTTTGCATCGCCGACCAACATTTTCGCCCGATCAAAAGCAAAAACACCGGAACCTGCATAATCGCTCCCAATAAATTCGTCAGTCGCAAGATAATATCCATCGTTCCAAACTCCGAACTTGCTGTAATCATTGAGTTTATTGTTTGGCATTACAAATTCATAGATGAAATATGAACCTGTCGGGTCACCAGTCTGCGAAACGGCAATCATTTGACGAAATGGCGGTGCGAAAGTGCAAAATTGCGAAAGCATCCAACGATCTGCCAAAGTGTCATATAAAACAATCGGATCACCATCATTGCGACTCGAACAAGGTGTTCCAAGTGTTGTAAATAAACTACTTAACCTAAATGGCGGAGTTTGCGGATTACCATTTTTGTCAAAAACACGTAGTAATGAATTTACGGCTTGAACATAATGATTTAAGCCAACATCGCCATTTGTGTCCGGCGGAACGATGCGAAATCCATAAGCCGCAGCGTTGTCGTTGCTTGATAAACCGTCAAATGCCAGACTTGGATTTGGCATTGCTAAACTTGAAAATCCGTTAAGATTTGCGTCAGCATCGCGAATTGCGTTTGGAACTATTTTTCTAAAAGGTAGATTATTTGGAATTTCGAGCGACTTTTCATCGGAACTTTTTTTGTGTTGGTTATTATTTGGCGAAGCCGGCGGAAATGAACTCACCGACTCTGAAATGCCAAAAGCTGCTGCGGTTTTAGATTGCGGTTGTAACTCAGAAAGAGTTTCAGTTTGAACAGTTTTGGAGGTAAGCGAAGTGCTTTCAACACTTCGCCAGTAAGCCAACATCGAAATCGAAGTAGCAACAATCAAAAGTAACGGAATTCTGTTACGCATAAAAGTAAAATTTCTAATTTAATTACAAAATCTGTTCAAAAAGTGTGGCAACATTTTTCGCCACCAATCCCAATCGTGATTTACGTCGTAACCCCAAACGTCTAAAACGTGCGGAATTCCTTTCGAATTAAGAACATTTGATAAATCGCGACTGCGGTTTGGAGCTTCAAAAGCACCTTGTCCAGTAGCAATCACAATCGAATCAGCGTTTCTCAAATTTGATAAATGATAATCATCGTTCAAGTTTTGCAAATACTGAATTGGATTATTGAAATAAACATTTTCGTCAAAATAATCTTCTAAGTAGTTGTAAATATTATAACTTCCACTCATTGCGATTGTTCCTCGAAAATCGTGTGAATGTTTGAAATAGCAGTTTGCTGCAAGAAATGCACCAAGACTTGCACCGGTTGTTAAAGGTTTTGCATCTTGACCGCATTCATTTCTAATTAGCGGCAAAACTTCTTCCATAACATAGTTGTCGTAACGCGAAAGAAGCTCGGCTTTCCATTGCGGCGAGGCTTGTTTGTTGAGCAAACTGTGTCGATTGACCGAATTTATCGAATAAGCACGAATCATTCCGGCATCAATAAACGGTTTAATTGCGTCAACAAGCAAAAATCGCTCATATTCAAGATAATCAGCCGCGGCGGTCGGAAACATTAAAAGCGGATAACCTGCGTGACCGTAAGCAACCAACGGCATTTCCATGCCCAAATTATGACTATACCAAGACGTTATATCACGTCGCATTTTTTAAATTCTCCAAATAAGTAATTTCAATAAATTATAGACGAATTAAAGACTTCTGTGAAATTCTTGACGATTTTTTCTTCAACATCAGCAAGTAAAACTTCTTTCCCGAGCAATTTCTCAAGACTCGTTACCGGTTCGCCTTCGCAAGCAATAATCCAATTAAAGTAACTCAAATCTGTGTTTACATTTAGAGCAAAACCGTGGGTTGTCACCCAACGTTTGATATGAATTCCAATTGCCGCAATCTTTCCATCGTGTGTATGAACGCCTGTAAGTCCTTCAATTCTAAAGGCTTCAACGTCAAAATCAAACATTGTTTTAATCAAAACCTCTTCAATATCGCGAACATATTTATGAACATCTTCGCGGTCAGGCGAAAGATTTACAATCGGATAACCGACGATTTGACCAATTCCGTGATACGTGACTTTTCCGCCACGATTTGTTTCAAAAACTTTTGCGTCAAGTTTTTTTAGCATTTCGGCATTTGCCAAAACACCTTCATTTTTTGCTCTTCGCCCAAGTGTATATGTGTGCGGATGCTCAAGAAGCAACAAAACATCGCGGTCACGATTGACGATTACGTCATTTTGCGTAGATTTTTGCAACTCCAATCCGCTCTCATAATCAAGTTTACCAAGACGGCGAACTTCTAAAAGTCTTTTTTGCATCTCAGTTTATGATAAAATTTAATTGGTAAAAAAACTATGAGAAAAACAATTTTATTCGCGACGGTTTTGATGTGTTTGTTTGGTTTGAGCATTTCGGTTGAGGCTCAGAAAAAAAGACCAATTAAGAAAAAACCAAAAGTAACAGCGGTTTTGGCAAATGAAACGAAAGAAGCGGCAGAAAAAGTGGCAATTCAGATAAATAATGTTTCGAAATTTCTTTATTTACTCGGCGGAATCGCAAGTGGCATTGAAGCAATAGATAAAGATGTGAAAAACGGAAAAATTTCGGCTCGTTCGAAGGTTGCGAACGACAACGAAAGTTACAAACAGAGCGTTCTTATTGGAGTTAGAAATTTAAGAACCGGTTTGATTCAAGTGGAAAGCGATTTTCGCGTAAAGCCAAAACTTCAGCCTTATCTTGCAAGTATTCAAGGAATTACAGAACTTTCAGGAACCGCAGAAGATCAAGCAATTAATGGAAATTTTACAAATTCCGGCAAAACACTTTTACTTGTAATTGAAAAACTTGCCGCCGGATTAGTTGCTTTGCCTTAAGGTTTTTTTGAAGAAATTGTAACTTCTTTCTCAGTGCAGGCTTCAATAACTTTTTTTTCAGTCGAAGCAACTTTTTTGTCTTCGGCTGAAAGTCCTAATTGTTTTCTGATAAAAATCTCAGTTTCGTCATTTATAAATTCTCCGTTGACGATAAACGCCTTTTTCGCAAGAAACTCGTTGTCTTTTTTGATTTCATTTGGAACAAGAAACAAATTCCACGGCGAACCCCAATTTCTTGTGTCGCCGGTTTTCATCCGATATTCGTAATGCATAGTTTTTTGTTTAGCATCGCGTGTTTCTGATTCGGAAACTACGGTAAATGTTAAGGCTTTTTCAGATAAATGCTTTTTAACAACTTCAACCGACTCATATTCGCTGACACCAATTACTTCAAAACCTTTGTCTTTATATTTTGCGTAAAGTGATTGTGTGAGCGGAGCTTGATATTTCCAATTTGGACACCAAGCCGCAAAATAGACAACCATTACGAGCTTTTTGCCTTTCGCAAATTCACGCAAATTAACATCTTTGCCATCGACAACATTTTTGTAAGTCCAATCCAGATATTTCACCTCTTTTTCGACGATTGGCGAATATTCGTGCTGTGCTGAAATTGCTGTAAATGCAAATAAAATAAAAGATAAAGCTAAAAATAATTTCATAAAAAACCTTCTCAGTAACAAAAGATAAACTTTGTGATGAAGAAATTCAAGAAAAAGGTGCAAAAAAAAGCGACTTGCAAAGAAGCCGCGGTTTCAAAACAGTAAGGTTTTGACTTTATTTTTTAAACCTCAACCTTCAAAACGTTCTCAGCCTGAGGTCCTTTTGGTCCTGTTGTTACTTCAAATTCAACGTCTTGACCTTGAATCAAAGTTTTGTAACCATCTCCACCAATCGCACTGTAATGAACAAAAATATCTTGCTCGCCGTCTTGTTCGATGAAACCGTAACCTTTTGCGTTATTAAACCATTTAACTTTACCAATACTTTTTGAC
>JANNVK010000017.1:0-2031 GCA_031414415.1 Acidobacteriota bacterium | reverse complement strand
GAGTGGTTTGCAACTTAGGTATTACGATGTTCCTCGGGGACTTGGTTGCGTTGTTTGGGGCGATGGCTCGACGCACTGCACGCAATATATCGACCGATATTGGTATGATGACGGAATCGGCAGTAGTGGTGGCGGATCAATGACCGGTGACGATTATGGTGGTTTTGGTGGAAGTGGCGGTGGTGGCTTGCCCGCTGGAGATGACAAACGCGGTCCTTGCGAAAGAATGGCAGATCGGGCTCAGGAAATAGCCGATAAACTGCGTCGTAAAGGACGTATATCTGCAAGCGAAATATTGACTGCATTTAATAATGAATTCACTTCAAGGTATATTGGGCAGTCAGTTGACGGCTGGAGAGCTGCTGGCACCCTAGCTGTAAATGCTGGCGGAACGGGTTCTGCAGATTCGCAGGAATTAGGTCAAAGTGATTTTCTTGCAAAGTTCTGGGAAGGAACTAATGCCGGACTTGACCAAGTTCATCATTTTGCAGCATATTTTAGTGCTGGAATAACAGGTGGTTCGAGCGGATATATTAGCACATCTGTTCATTTGGCAAACGATGATAATGAAGGTGATAGAGAGTTAGGGCGTGCTGCATATGCTCTTGGGAGTGCGTTGCGTGGTGGCGAACAAAATATTACTTCAACATTTGAGAAGTTGGAAAATATTGGCAGGGATATTAAAAGTTCAATCTGTAATTTGAAGAAATAAATGAAAAATAAAAATAATTTTAAATTAACAGAAAGAATGACTAAAATCATTAGTCTGACTGGAACAGTCTTAGCTTCCACACTTTTAGGTTATTTTTCCCAAACTTTAGCGGATAGCGGTGAGTCAATTTTTGAGAAAATAATCGTCAAAATTCTGATTGCGAATTGCTCATATATTAGTATCAATTTCTTATTTATGATTAGTTTGAAACGAAAAAATTATTTTGCTTATTTTGCATTTGCATCAACTGGTTCGATTTTGAATATATTTCTAGTTTCTTTATATGAAAGTTTTTGTGACTCCTGTCGACAAGGCTTCTTAGATGTGTTTATTGTTCGATTGGTTATTTTGACCCCGATCGAGACATTTTTCATTTTTATTTTTGTTTGCATTTATATATTCGCCTCAGAATATCTATGCTTGATATTGATGAAATTTTATTCAAATGATTAGCCAAAACTTAAACATCGGCAGTCAAATCTTGCAGAAATATGATTATGGTTACGGAAAAGTAGATTTAGCGACTGGTGCGATTGACGTTACGAAAAATAATGGTCAACTCGGAAGCATCGACAGCTACATTGGAACGACCAAACAATTTCAACAAAGATTCGATTACGATTCGATTGGAAGGCTCGCGGAAAGTCGGGAATATCGAAGTGGAAACAACAGCAATTTAACTTACAAGCAACATTTTGACTTCGATAGATTTGGGAATATGTATCGAAAAGCGGCACAGAATGGCACGGCTGGACAATCAAATCCGTTGCCGATGACGGCGATTGAGGATGTTGATATTTCGAAATCGAGCAACAGATTCACGACAAATACGACCTACAACGAAGCTGGAATGGTGATTTCTGATAATAAATTCAGAAGCATGAATTTTAGTTATGACGCAAACGGTCGGCAAGTTAAGGCGACAAAAGCTAATGTTGCCGATGCGTGGAGCGTTTACGATGCTTTGGGAAACAGGGTTGCAACTAAGGTAAATGATGTTTGGCAATTTGTAATCTACGATGCATTTGGAAAACTTGTTGCAGAATATGGAACGCAAGGTGAAGGAAATGGCGGTGTCAGTTATGTTCTGCAAGACTGGCAAGGAAGCGTTCGTGCGTCGGTTAATAATAACGGTTTTATCCAAGCAAGGTTTGACTTTACAGCTTTCGGCGAAGAAATAAGTTTAGGCATTGGAATGCGTTCGATTGAACAAGGCTATTCGGGCGACGCGACAACTCGCCAAGGTTACGGCTTAACTGAGAAAGATTCTTCGGGACTAAGCCACACTGGATTTAGGAAACATGAGCAAAGAGCAGGCA
>JANNVK010000016.1:0-8824 GCA_031414415.1 Acidobacteriota bacterium | reverse complement strand
TAACAAAAATTGTCGCCACGCAATTGAGCAACAAAGTTTGTAGAATAATTTTCGTCAGCCGTGAATATTTTGACATTGCAGAAAGAGGCAAACAGATTTGCTTACCTCGTTTATTGTTACTTTAAGTTACTTCACCGTCAACATTTTTTTGTAACTTTCGGCTTTTTCTTTGTCGCCGATTTCGGTGTAATGTTTGACGAAAATACTGATTGCTTTCGTGCGGATTCCGACCGATTTTCCGTCGGTTTTACCTTCGGTTGAACTGATAATTTTCTCTAAATCTGCCGTGCCGAGCGAACGCAATTTGTCGGCTTCATCTTTGACCGGATATTTTGCCGACGCACTGATATAAGTTGAGCCGCGAACGATTAATACTTCGATATTTTCACCATCGAGCGAAACTGCTTCGTCCATTTTGCGGCGACCTTCTGCCCACATTTTTCCGCCTTCAGCAAAATTTCCTGTCATAAATGCTTGCCCTGATTGTGCCAAAGTCGCTGAACCTGTCCAAACCATAGTTTGCGAATCTTTCGGGTTTGCTGCCAAAATTTTATCAGCTTTCGCCATTGCACGCTCATAGCTTTCCGAATCACCTTGCATTCCTTTGGTGAATTCAGTCATCAAATCATTGTCGAATTTCGGCGTTTCGGTTTGTGCAAAAGTTGTTGCAGTTGCGAAAAGAATGATTGCGAATAATGTTGCGATGTATGTATATTTTTTCATTTTATTTTTTCCTTTTTTGTTTACAATTGTGTGCAGTAGCGAAACGGCAAACTGCCAAGTCGCTATCGCTCCGTGTTCTGATTGCTAAAATTTCCGTGAAAACCGAGCGGAAGATGTTGTCCGTTTGCCCAAATTCGAGCCGCAAAATCGAGAGTTTGGGCATCTCTGATTTCCATAAACGATTCGTTTTTATCGGAATCATAACCTTGTGCCAGAATTAAACCGCGTTCTTCGTTAATTGCGGAAGTTGTCGGTGCGAAAACAGGTTCGCCGTAGGTTCGTGTTTTTCCGGCGTTTACTTTGATTGATTTTCCGGTTTGCAGATCAACGCGAACGATTGACGCATTTTCGGCGTAACCGCGTTCGGTCGCGTATAAAAAGCGAGATTTTTGTGCGGTCAAACGCATATCGTATCGCGGAAATTCAACGTCTTCTGCTAAATCAACCGCTCCGATATACGTTTTATTCGTCAAATCAACCGTCACTTGTTGCAAGGTTGGCGGAGTCAGTTTTTTGAACATTTCATCAGAAGAATCTTCGCTTTTCCAATTGTTCAAAACTTTCAAAAGTTCGCCGTCTTTGCCCCAAATTGCTTGAAAAACTATTTTGTTATCGGCAGTTTCATAAGCATTTCCGTAATGAAAAACAATTTTCGATGGCAAAGTTATTTCGGTAGGTTTGGCGGTTCCGCTTTGATTATTTCGCGGAAAAATCAACATTTTTGTCGCTTCATTTTCGGCGTAACTTACTGCTTCGCCCATATTTGCGACTTTTCCGGTCATCAAAGCACCGATGTCATATTTCATCGGCGGTACAATCAACACGAAATAATTTTCGGTCAAAATCGCATCGTGAATCATATAAAAACCGTCGGGCGAATATTTGTAAAGCAGATTTGCTTTGCCTGTTTTTCGCTCAATTTGATAAATATGAGCCGTTCCTTTGTCGCCTTTTTCAAAACCCCAAGCGAACAAATCGCCCGTTTTTGCATCAACTTTCGGGTGTGCGGTGAATGCTAAATTTTGTGGAATTACGCCGAAATTTGTTTCGCCTTCGTAATCAAAGTTTGTCGGATTGATAACGGTCGGCAAACCGCCTTCGGACAAGCCCAAAAGTTTGCCGTTCCATTCGATTACATTAACGCTCGCTTGATTTTTGCCGCCTTTTGCGGTGTTCGGAGCATTTGTGCCAAATTCGCTATAAATCATTTTGCCCGCTTTTTGTTCGTCAATTCGTTGCGGCGTATTTAGAAATTTCGCTTTCAAATCAACTTTTCCGTTGTTGAATTTCCACGAAGTCAAAAACGCATCGCCGTCAAAAAGATGATTCATATTTGTGCCGAATCTTTCTGTTTCGCCCGGAGCAGTTCTGAATAATGTTCCGCTCAACTCTCGCGGAATTGCTCCTTCGACCTTGAAGTTTGTCCAAAAACCTTCACCGCTGGCTGTTTGAGCGGAAAGCCAATGCATTGAGCGTTTTGTTTGAGCGAAAATGTTGTTCACTGCCGAACTTTCAATCAAACCTAATGCCGCCGCTCCGAAAATCATTTTTGTAAAATCGCGTCTCGATAAATTCATAATAATTGCCTCTCGAAAACAATTTAACGACATTTTTCGGCAAAACATTTCAACTTTCCGATGAATCGTTTATTTTTCGGATGAATCAACAGAAATCAGGTATGAACCGGAATTTGACACAGATGCACACCGATAAAAAGCAAGATAAAATCGGGATAAAGAAAAGCAAATGCGGGATGTTTTGGATTATGTTGTATTTATCTGTGTTCATCCGTGTGCATCTGTGGATAAAAAAAGTTTTCTGTTTTTGTAGCCAGCAATTTTGCGTTACAATAAGCGTTTCTTGTTGGAGTGAAAACGAAAAGTTATGACGATGAAACTTGATTGGTTACGCGGTTGTGCGACCGCTTTGGTTACGCCTTTTGCGAGCGATGGTTCGGTTGACGTTGAATGTTTGCAACGACTTACAGATCGGCAAATTGTAAATGGCGTAAAAATAATGGTGCCGTGCGGAACAACCGGCGAAAGTGCAACGATGACACCCGAAGAAGATTGGTTGGTGATTTCAACCGTTATCGAAGTGGCGAAAGGTCGTGCAAAAGTTATCGCCGGAGCTTCAAATAACGACACGGCGTTGACAATCCGCAACACACAAAAAGTTATGGAACTCGGTGCGGACGCGGCACTTATCGCGTCGCCTTATTACAACAAACCAACACAAGAAGGCTTGATTGCACATTATTCGGCAATCGCGGAATCAGTCAAAGGCTTTCCGATTGTGCTTTATAATGTGCCGGGAAGAACCGCTTGCAATATTTCTGCCGCAACGACAATTACACTGGCAAACAAATACGAAAACATCGTTTGCACGAAAGAAGCATCGGGAAATTTTTCGCAAGTTATGGAAATTATTCGCGACCGACCCGAAAATTTTGTCGTCTTTTCAGGTGACGATGCAATAACGTTGCCGCTCATCGCACTCGGAGCAGACGGCGTTACATCAGTAATTTCAAACGAATTTCCGTCAGAATTTAATGAAATGGTTGAAGCCTGTTTGGCAGGAAATTGGAAAACCGCACGCGAAATACATTACAATTTTTTAGCGTTGATGGAAGCAAATTTTATTGAATCTTCGCCAGCACCAGTGAAATTTGTGATGAAGGAAATGGGGCTTTTGGAAGAGAAATTGAGATTGCCTTTGGTTTCTATCACTGATTCTTCAAGAGACAAATTGCGAAAAATTGTTAGGGAATTAATATGATTTTTCTTTTATTTACTAAATATCCTGGTGCTGAGGTTGTTGGCGTTAGCTATAATGTTTTTTTGATTCTAGCGGTAATAAGTTGCATTAGTTTTGTGATTTCACTTTTGTTAAAAAACGTTAATCTAAAATCATGGCTGGCTTCCTTCTTTTTGACTGCAACACTCTTTTTAATCTTGGGTTATGTTCTTCTTGTTCCTCTGCTCATGTTGTCAATTCTACTTTTTAGCAAAATGGGAACATTTTTTTATTTCGCGTGGTCAGTTGGAATAACTTTTTTTTATCTGTTTGCAACTTTTCTAATACAGAAAATGTTATTTCAGAAAGTTTTTAAAAAAATTGAAAAGTGAATAATCTTGCTCTACCTTCCAACAAAAATACGTTTATTAAAAAATGTCGATTGAAACAAACAGACTTTTAATCAGAAATTATTCGCACGATGATTACGCAGATTTCTTCTCGCTTTTTACTGATGAAATTGTGATGAAGTTTGTTGATGAAGGCGTTTATTCTGTCGAAAAAGCGGAAAGAATGTGGAATAAATTGTTTGAAGAATTTTATGCGAAAGGTTTGAAAACGATTTTTGGCGTTTTTACGAAAGAAGATTTTAGACATATCGGACACGCCAGCATTCGTCCGCGACCGACACAAAAAGACGAATGGGAAATCGTTTATATATTACGAAATACTGAGTGGAACAAAGGTTACGCAACCGAAATTGCTACTGCTTTAGTAGAGTTTGGATTCAAAACATTAGGTTTAAATGCAGTGTTTGCAACATTTGACGACGATAATCTGGCTTCAATAAAAGTTTTAGAAAAATCTGGTTTCAAATTCAAAAAATACGAATTTGATGAACAAGGAAGATACTCACTCTACTCGACTGAATTGGTAAAAAATTAGACACGGAGAGACGCGGATTCAACGGATTTTCGCAGATCTTTTTTCAAATAAAAACGGCGAAAATCCGATAATCCGCAAAATCCGCGTCTAATTTCTTCTGTAAATTCTGCAAAATTGACCACTTCTGCTTTTAAAGTTAAACTCAATTCTTTATGCAAAACTCTTGGCTCAAAGATAAAACGGTATTAGTAACAGGTGCTTCGGGAACGGTTGGGCGTGGTTTGCTTTCGGCAATTTTGCGTGAAAATCCGAAAAGTTTGCGTGCTTTAGATCACCACGAACATGGTTTATTCGAGATTCAGCAAGAGATTGGCGACTTGGAAAACGTTCGTTGGTTGCTAGGCGATATTCGCGACGAAAAACGAATGAGCCGTGCGATGGAAGGCGTAGATGTTGTGTTTCATGCAGCGGCTTTGAAACACGTTTCTATCGGCGAATACAATCCTTTCGAGATTGTTCAGACGAACCTTCTCGGCTTGCAAAACGTCATTCAAGCAGCAATTGACCACGATGTTGAGCGTGTGATTTTTACATCTAGCGACAAAGCGGTGAACCCGACAAATGCGATGGGAGCATCGAAAATGATGGGCGAACGCCTGATGATTGCTGCTCAAAGTGTTCGCCGGCACACGCGGTTTGCTTCAGTTCGATTCGGAAATATTATCGGTTCAAACGGTTCGGTCGTGCCGATTTTTTACAATCAAATCAAAAGAGGAAACGCCTTGACGCTAACTGATAAACGAATGACGCGATTTGTGATGGAAATAAATCACGCGGTTTCTCTAGTTTTGAAAGCTGCAGAAATTGCTGTTGGCGGCGAGGTTTTTGTTTTGAAAATGCCGGTTGTGAGAATCGAAGATTTAGCGGCGACGATGATTGGTTTATTTGGGTCGAAAGATACTGAAATTCGCGAAATTGGAATCCGCCGAAGCGAAAAACTTTACGAAGAATTGTTGATGGAAGCCGAGGTCGATCATTCATTTGAAAACGATGAAATGATTGCGTTCGTTGGCGAAGAAAATGAAGCAACTGCACGCGAGAAACGACCGTATCTGCAAGGAATGACAGCGGTTAGCGAAGTTTATGATTCTCATAATGTTACTCCAATGAACGATGCAGAAATTACAGAAATGCTCGACCGTTGCGGGTTTCCAGCAGAGAATATTGAGGTGAAAAGTTGAAAGCATTAGTAACTGGTGGAGCAGGATTTATTGGTCGTTGGGTTGTCAAGCGTTTGCTCGATGACGGACATTCCGTGCTGATTTTCGACGATTTATCTAATGGAAGAGCGGAAAATATCAAGGAGTTTGAAGGTCATCCCGGATTGCTCGGATTCGTTGAAGGCGATGTCAAAGACCGCGAAACTCTGGCAAAAATCTTTGCAAAAACAACTTGGGATCGCGTTTATCATCTTGCTGCTTCGATTCACGTCCAACGCTCGATTGACGAACCTGAAATCACTTTTCGCAATGATGTTGACGGAACTTTTACGATGCTCGAAGCCTGTCGTGAGCAATATTTTAAACTCAACGGTTTAGATATTAACGACAAAAAATTTTACATTGATGAAGTGCGGGAAAAACTTATCGATCAACGTCCGCGACTCGTTGTGATGTCAACTTGTATGGTTTTTTCGCGTGCCGATGGCGACAAAGGAATCGACGAAAATCATCCGGTTTCGCCCGTTTCGCCTTATGCCGCAAGCAAAATCGCGGCTGACAATTTATCGCTTTCGTATTTTCATTCGTATCGAATGCCCGTGACGGTTGTTCGCCCATTTAACACTTACGGACCGTTTCAAAAATCAAACTCTGAAGGCGGCGTAGTTTCGATTTTCCTCAAGCGAGATATTCAAGGCGAGACGCTTTTTATCAAAGGCGATGGCACGCAAACTCGCGATTTATTGTTCGTTGAAGATTGTGCAGATTTCGTTGTTCGGGCGGCAGATAAAGAAGAAGCGGCAGGGCAATTGATTAATGCCGGAACCGGTAACGATATTAATATCAAAGACTTAGCGGCGAAAGTTGCGAGTAACGGAAACAAAATTGAGTTCGTTGCACACGATCATCCGCAAGCGGAAATCCCGAAACTTTTGTGTAATCCGGCAAAAGCTGAAAAAATAATCGGCTGGAAACCAGCGACAACGCTTGAGCATGGTTTGGAAAAAACTCGCAAATGGCTTGATGAAAATCGTTGGGCGTGGTGAAGCAATTGTTAATTATTAATTGTTAATTGTGAATTAAAACGCACGAAAATTCGTGGAAATGTTTTTTAATTCGTGGCAAAATTTAGTTGTTTTATGAGCCAAATAAATATGGTTGATCTTAAGGGTCAATACGAAAAAATTAAATCGGAAGTTGATGCGGCGATTTTTAATGTTTTGAACACGACCGCATATATTAATGGACCGGAAGTTAAGAATTTTCAAGCGAATCTCGAAAAATATCTCGACGTAAAACACGTAATTCCCTGTGCAAATGGAACTGATGCTTTGCAGATTGCTTTGATGTCGCTTGACCTTAAAATTGGCGATGAAATCATCGTTCCAGCATTCACTTATGTTGCAACTGCTGAAGTTATCGCACTTTTAAAACTAAAACCAGTGATGGTTGAGGTTGATGAAAACACGTTTAACGTAACAGCAGAAATCATCGAAAAAGCGATTACGCCAAAAACGAAAGCGATTGTTCCGGTTCATCTTTTTGGACAAAATTGCGATATGGAAGCGATTATGAAAGTCGCTGAAAAGCATAATCTTTTTGTTATCGAAGACAACGCACAAGCGATTGGTGCTAATTATTTTTACTCAGATGGAAGCGTTGCGAAGTCCGGAACGATTGGACATATCGGTTGCACGTCTTTTTATCCATCAAAGAATCTCGGTTGCTATGGCGATGGCGGAGCTATATTTACGAATGATGACGCACTTGCCGAAAAAATCAGAATAATCGCAAATCACGGACAAACGAGGGTTTATTATCACGATTTTGTTGGCGTAAATTCGCGACTCGATTCGATTCAAGCGGCGATTTTGAATATCAAACTCGCACGTCTCGATGAATATTGTGCGGCACGACAAAAGGTCGCTGATTTTTACGATAATGCTCTTGCGGGAATCGAAGGCTTGCAAACACCGGCACGTGAGAAAAATTCAACACACGTTTTTCATCAATACACGCTACTCGTTAAAGACGGAAAACGCGATGAACTCAAGCAATATTTGCAGGAAAACGGCGTTTCTTCGATGATCTATTATCCGTTACCGCTTTATAAACAAAAGGCTTTTAACGATTCAGTGCCGGAAAATTTTTCATTGCCCATAACACAGAAATTGTGCGATGAAGTTATTTCTCTACCGATTCATACCGAAATGACGGAAGAAGTTTTGGAAGTTATTGTAGAAAAAGTGAAGAGATTCTTTTAACGCAAAGTCGCTAATTAATTTTAGCCGATGAAATTGGCGACAGCATAAAGCCTAACGTGAAGCCCTGCGAAACGCTAGGTATCTTGTTAACAATGGTTTAGAGCTATCGTAGATTGCGACAGAACCGTTTTGTGAGTTTGATGATTAATATCAATCGCGTATATTGATAGCTGTCAGGTTGAAAAACTTGATCTTTGAAAATAAGAAAAGGAGGGCAAAGCAATGGAATTATCTTTTCTGTTGTATGTTTTCAAGTTTCTTTGGCTTGGTTTTGAAGTGGTTAGCCACTTTATTCGCCGAAAAGAAGAAAAGACGCTTGATGCAGAAATCATCAAACGTCTTGAGCTACTTGAAAATAAGATTAAGAAATTAAACGCTTAATCTGACTTGTGTGGAAAGTTAGCCGCTTTCCACACTTCTTATTTTCATAATTTTGATGCTAATTGTCAAGCAAAATATAGCTCAAGATTATCGCGACAAAATATTCTTAAAATGAAAGTAGCAATTTTAGCAGGCGGTTTGGGAACAAGGCTCGCCGAAGAAACTGAGATCAAGCCAAAACCGATGGTTGAGGTCGGAAATCGCCCGATTCTTTGGCACATTCTAAAACTCTACGCTGCTCATGGTTTTAATGATTTCTTCGTCGCTCTCGGTTATAAAGGCGATGCTATAAAACGCTATTTCCTTGATTATCATACGCTTAACGGAAATGTGTCGATTGATTTTCAAAACGGAAAAACCGAATTTAGCGAAACTGAACATGAAAATTGGAAGCTGAATCTAATCGAAACCGGAGCAAATTCGATGACTGGCGGACGCATCAAAAGGCTCGAACCTTTTCTTAAAGACGAAACGTTTATGGTTACCTATGGCGATGGCGTAAGTAATGTTGACATCAAAAAATTGCTTGCATTTCATCGTTCGCACGGAAAACTTGCTACAGTTACTGCGGTTCGTCCACCTGCGAGATTTGGCGAATTGCTGATTAAAGAAGAT
>JANNVK010000015.1:0-4164 GCA_031414415.1 Acidobacteriota bacterium | reverse complement strand
TCGGGGCGAAAAGCACGTTCGATAACGAATTCGCTCGGGCAACTGATTCGGATTGATGAACCGACTGGCAACAATGATTTGGGTTCGATTGCCGAGCCAAATCAGCCGACATTTTACAAATATAATCCGCAAGGCAAGATGGTAAAAGTGTCGCAAGGCGTGCAGAACAGATATTTTTTGTATGATTTTCTAGGCAGATTAATCCGCGTCCGACAACCTGAACAAGAGGTAAATCCAGCGTTGGATTTGGTTGATTTGGTGAGCGGAAACAATCAATGGACAGCGGCGATGGAATACGATTTGGTCGGGAATCTGATCAAAACAACCGATGCGGAAAACAAACAAATCACGAATACTTATGACAAAGTCGGACGTGTTAAAGTTAGAAGTTACAGCAACTTAGACACACCAAGCGTCTATTATTATTATGACGGAATGGGACTTTCGACACCGCCGCCAGCGACAAATAACTTCGCGAAAGGCAAACTGACAAAAGTCTCAAGTTCAATCTCCGCAACGCAATTCACGAGCTTCGACAACTTCGGGCGAACCCTCGCCAGCCAACAAATCACGGACGGAAATACTTACGAATCGAAATACAAATATAATTTCTCAGGTGCGTTATTGGAGGAGACTTATCCGAGCGGTAAAATTGTTCGAAATTTTTACAAAAGTGATGGTGGATTAACAAAAATAGTTCGTAACGGCAAGGCTTTCGCTAGCGATTTTAGCTACACAGCAACAGGAAGAATTGAACGTTTTAAACTCGGGAATGGGCTGTGGGAAAGCGGAAAAATAAACTCTCGTCAGCAAGTTGAGGAAATAAATCTTGGCATTTCTCCATCTGACGGCAGCAAGTGGCAAGTTAAATATGAATATGGTGAAATTGATAGCAATGGGAATACGAACTTCGCAAAAAATGCTGGCAACATTTCTAAACAAACGATAAACTTTGCAGGGCTGGCACAACCATTTGTTCAAATTTACAAATACGATGCACTACAAAGAATCATAGAAGCAAAAGAAAATAATGGCTCAGTAACCGGCACTCAAAACTGGAAACAGACTTTTAACTATGACCGTTTTGGAAATCGAAATCAGTTTTCGCAAATTGTCGGAAGCACAGCTTTAGTGATAAATAATCAAACATTGCCTAGCGTTGATGCGAACACAAATAGATTCAATTCGGGACAAAATTACCAATATGACAAAGCTGGAAATATTATCCAAGATGTTGTCAATGGACAAGTTAGAAACTTCATTTTCAACGGAGATAACAAGCAAGTTCACGTCAAAGATGGAAATAATGTTCCGATTGGAACTTATTACTACGATGGAAACGGGCTACGGGTTAAAAAAGTAACCGCAACCGAAACAACGATTTTTGTTTACGATGGTGGAAAGAAATTAGTTGCTGAATACTCGACTCAGCAAAATTCAAATCCGACAATTTCATATACAACGACGGACACACTTGGTAGTCCGCGTGTCATCACAGACAAACAAGGAAATGTTATTTCGCGTAGAGATTTTCTCCCATTCGGCGAAGAACTTAACGCAAATATAGCTACAAATCGGCTTGAAAGCCAAAAGTATAATTTTGGAATTGATAATATTCGCAAGCGGTTTACTGGTTACGAAAAAGACTTAGAAACAGGCTTAGACTTCGCGGAAGCGAGATATTACAATAATCTACATGGAAGGTTCACAGCGGTCGATCCCCTACTGGCTTCTGGGCAGTCTGCCGATCCACAAACTTTCAATAGGTTCGTTTATGTTGGAAATAGCCCGCTGATGAGAGTTGACCCAAAAGGTCTCGTTTGGGGAGTTTCGGGGCATAAGGTTAGATGGTTCAAGAATACCAAACAGTTACAAGCATCAGGTTATGATAAATTTGTGCCAACAAATTGGACTTATCAAGGTGAAGGTAATCTTACTGTGGTCTTGAATCCTAGGAAAAACCAATTCACAATTATTTCCAACGCAATTCCGTTAGATAAAGGTGAGCGAGCACACAAAGACGAAGGACTACCATCGGGTTCTCAGGAATTTATTGACTCTTTTGCTAAGAACGCCGAAAAACAAGGGAAAATTGTAATAGTTGGAACGGGAGCAGCTATTGTTCTCGGGACAGGTGTGGGAGTTTATGCAGGAGTTTATGGTTCATTTGTTGCTTCTGGGTTGACGGCTTTGGAATTGGGCGGAGTTGGAACAGCTGAATATGTAGCTACTCATCCTGGGCAGACCGCTAAGGTTATTGAAGGTGTTGGCACAACTTTGAGTAAAGCTACTTCAACGTCAAGACCGTTACAATCTTCTGATTTTGGTCTCGCTGAAGGTGCAATTAAGTCAATAAAAGGAACTCTTGAGGTTGTAAACGGTGTTGCTACTGCAAAAGTAGATTATATTGAGGGCGAACTTGGTAGAAGTGGGCTACGAGCATTTACGAATTTTATTGACACAGCTCGCCAAACAGGTGCATCCTCACTCCGAATTGAGACAACCTTAGCAAATGACGACCTTTTAAATGCTTTAACAAAAGTGCTGGCTCAACGCTATGACGCTGTTATACAAACTGTTGGTAAACCTGGAGGTTATCAGAATATTATTGTTATAAATTTTAGATGACATTATGAATATAAAATTAAGAATACTCAAAACACTTAAAAATATTGAAACTTTTTATCCGTTTGATGATATTAAATCAATTCAAGATATTAGCGGTTTAACTTCATTGCAAAATGATGAGATATGTATAGGGCTATACGAAAATTTTCCTAGAGAAAAAAATGAGCGAATTCTTATTACTGATAAAAGGTTGTATCTTTTCAGAAATAAGCTATGGGAAAATATTGATTTTGTTAATATTGAAAAGGTAGGAATTGATTTTAATGAGAACGAAAATGTTGCGTTTGCTAACATTAAGAATGATGCTGAGTATCTTACACTCTCAATGAAAAAAGGAGAAAAGTTTTTATTACCTGTAAAAGGACGCAAGGGACAGTTCAAGGATATTTTTCTATTTTGGCGATTTCTAAAATTAATAGTGAATAATAGGTCATAAATATTTTGAAAATGAAAATCCTTTAAATATCTTCAATTTTTAGATAATTACGAGACAAACAAATGGTAATGCAAACTGGATTCGCCTTGTTCAGTAGGATGCTGATGTAAAACAACTATGTTTAATTTGTATGATGGGATTAAATCTCGAAAGCGATTAAGTTCGAAAGTACCTGAAGATAGCTTGGGGACGATTTTAATTGTCTATGATGCAAATCCGCCAGTATATGAGATTGAGTTCATTAATATGTATGATGGCTCTATGGACTCGTTGGATGTTCTAACAGTAAACGAATTCGATATTCGTGAATTGTCAGAAGAGGAGGTTGAATTTTTGGCAGAGAGACACCGCAAAGCGTAACAACTCTAAGAATTGAAGCAACATTTGGCAATCCCCAGCTGGTTGACTCATTAGTCAATTGATATGGAGCGGCAAGTGAAACAACTGGAAAACCAGGTCAATTACAGGACTTTATTGTTATTAATTTGAGGTAAATAATGAACATAAAATCAAGAGTTCACAGGACAATCAGAAACTTTAATAATTATCATGAGATGATTGGGTCGAATTTCGATTTTCGGGATTTGAGGTTTAAAAAAAATGAAATTTGTTATGGAATATATGAGAATGTACCTGATGAAAAGAATGAACGAATTGTCGTTACCAGTATGGGACTATACTTGTTCGAAAAAGGAATTTGGGCATTTGTTTCTTATGTTGAAATTGAATCGTTAAAATTGGATTCGAACAAAGAAGAAATTGAATATATTACGTTGTTACTAAAAAATGGAAGAACTTTTTTTCTACCTGTGAGAGGGCGTAACAGACAATATAAAGATATTTTTGAATTTTCTAGGTTTTTGAATCGAGTTATAAGCGATTTATCCAGATGAGGATGAATTAACGATTACGGGACTGAGCCGGATTTCGTCGGGACATATACGATTGCGACTGATGCGTCGGGGCGAAAAGCACGTTCGATAACGAATTCGCTCGGGCAACTGATTCGGATTGATGAACCGACTGGCAACAATGATTTGGGTTCGATTGCCGAGCCAAATCAGCCGACATTTTACAAATATAATCCGCAAGGCAAGATG
>JANNVK010000014.1:0-3056 GCA_031414415.1 Acidobacteriota bacterium | reverse complement strand
ACAAAAGTAAGTTCGAGTATTTCTGCGAATCTATTCACGAACTTCGACAACTTCGGGCGAACATTGACAAGTGAGCAGATTACTGACGGACAAACATATACTTCTAAATACAAATATAACTTCTCTGGTACATTGGCTGAGCAAACATACCCAAGTGGAAAGGTTGTAAGAAATTTCTTTGCTTCTGATGGAGACTTAACGAAAGTCGTAAGAAACAGTAAGACTTTCATATCAGAATTCCAATATAATGCGTCTGGTGGAATCAAGTCGCTGAAACTCGGAAACGGACGTTTTGAGACAGCGGAATTTAATTCACGTCAGCAATTAACGCAGATAGGATTAGGCACAACTACAAACGCGAATGATTTGTGGAAACTTGAGTTGAAATATGGTGAATTGTCAGCAAATGGAGTTGATGTTGATTCAAATAAAAATACCGGAAACATAGCAAAACAGATTAATACGCTTCCAGGTGCAGTCTTTACTCAAACTTATAAGTATGACTCACTCGATAGAATTATAGAGGCAAAAGAAACATCCGTAAATAATCAAACAACGTGGCAACAGGCTTGGAACTACGATAGATTTGGAAATAGAACTAGTTTTAATTCAAATGGATTTGGAATTGCAGCAATAAACACAACTCCAGCAATCAATCCAAATACCAACAGATTTACAAGCACTGATTTCCAATATGATAAAACTGGAAATATTATAAAAGATACGACAAACGGACAAATCAGAGAATTTGTCTTTAATGGCGACAACAAACAAGTCCATGTGAAAAACTCAAGCAATCAGGCGATTGGGACGTATTATTATGACGGAAATGGCTTGCGAGTAAAGAAAGTTGTCGGTGATGAAACAACCATCTTTGTATATGATGGTGCAAAAATTCTTATAGCCGAATATACCAATATTACTGCTACAGCGATTCCTACTACTTCGTTTATAACCCGCGACCATTTAGGCAGTCCGCGAGTGATTACGGACAAAAATGGGCAAGTTACAAGTCGAAGAGATTTCATGCCATTCGGCGAAGAACTAAATGCTGACAACACTTATCGAACGGCAACCAACAAATATTCACAAAATGGTGTTGATAATATAAGACAACGTTTTACCGGATATTTGAAGGATAGTGAAACGAATTTAGACTTTGCCGAAGCGAGATATTATAACAATCAGAACGGAAGATTCACCGCAGTTGATCCGCTTTTGGCAAGCGGAAAATCGACAGACCCACAAAGTTTCAACAGATATGTTTATTGTTTGAACACGCCAATTACGATGATTGATAGAAATGGGCTTTATCCTGTTTATTTCTATCACGATCCATTAACCAATCTGATTCACTATTCGACAAGAAAGGAAACAGGCTATAAACGTTATCAAGGAGAAAGAAAAACGTTTGTTTCAGAGGCTGAAAATTCTACTAAAGGAAGAATTGTGTCAGTTTCTCGTAATAGCATAACAATAGGTCGTCTTGTCGGTCCGGTAGCTGATAGAATTGAGAGGTTAAAAGGTTCTGATGAATTGAGTGCATCTCAAATTGAGTTGATAAAGAGCGTAGCGGCGAAATCTCAAATACAAGGAAAAATTGTTGCTTATGGCGTAGGTGGTGCAATAATTATCGGAACTGGGGCTGGATTTTATCTTTACGCTTCGGCGGCTGGAACTGGGTACTTAATTAATCTTGGAATCGCTGGTTCAGAATATGTTAAACGCAACCCTACTGCTTTTCAAAGATTAACTGAATTCGTTAATGTTCCTGTTCAGAAAGGGTTGGAAGTAAATATTGGCGGTAATGGAGTTGACAATCTTGTGTCGAGAGCAGGCAACACGATGGTCAATATTAACAATCTAGCTGGTTCTACATCACCAAATGGAGCAGGAATTCCAAATTTGATTATTGGAAATGGGGATAAAGTTGCAACATTATTGGAAAAATCACAATTTGCTGGGCAACAAGTATCCTTGATTACTGCAAATAGTTTTACCGCTGTAAATTTCAATTGGACACAGTTTTCACAACAAGCATTTAAAGTATTAGTTGAAGGAGGAAAAGTACAAATAAATTTACACGGGATATCTCAGGATACAATCAACAATGTTGTTCTTCCTGCTTTGACAAACGCTGGATTTAGCAATGTAAATGCTTATGGGTCTTTTATAACGGCAATCAGATAAGGTATTGGTCAAAAGATGTATAAATTTTCGATTATAAACAACAATTTAGGGATTTCTACTTTGTATCATTCAGTAAATGACAGTGCGTTTCTAATAATTATCGAAGCAATTGACTGGAATTTTTCTCAACTTGAACATAGTCAAGGTTTTAACAAGTTGCTCAATGAAGCATTCCAGAAAATTAATTGCAATACTGACATAAGTGAAATTCCCATCGCATTTGCGACTAATTTAGATTGTATTTTGAAGAAAAGAAACAATAATTTAGGACTCGCGGAAGGGTTAAATTTTACAGGCGTTTCACTCACCAAACAAAAACTTTACGTTTGCTCTGCTGGATATACTCGCGTCCATTTATTTCAAGAAAAAAAACTTATTCACATCACAAGAGATCATAATTTAGTAAGTGATTTTGAAGAAAACTCTACTAATAAAACTTTGGATGTTACATTTGAAGATTGTCCGCCATTATTTTTTTCACATACTAGAACTTTGGGGTTAGATATTCAACCATATAAACTTCCTGAATCATTTACGTGGGAAGTTAATGGCAATTATTCAGTTATGGTTTGTTCTGATAAATACCATAAATTTCGTGAGCCTTCTAAATACAATGATTTGATTTTTGGAAATAAAGACTCAGCATTTATCAGCGATGAGAAAATAGAATTAGGATTATTTGCAAAAATAGAATATTTAGAGAATTTGAATATTTAAGTTTAGTATGATGCATCGGGGCGAAAAGCACGTTCGATCACGAATGCACTCGGGCAACTGATTCGGATTGATGAACCGACTGGCAACAATGATTTGGGTTCGATTGCCACGCCAAATCAGCCGACATTTTACAAATATAATCCGCAAGG
>JANNVK010000013.1:0-5095 GCA_031414415.1 Acidobacteriota bacterium | reverse complement strand
GAGTGGTTTGCAACTTAGGTATTACGATGTTCCTCGGGGACTTGGTTGCGTTGTTTGGGGCGATGGCTCGACGCACTGCACGCAATATATCGACCGATATTGGTATGATGACGGAATCGGCAGTAGTGGTGGCGGATCAATAACCGGTGGTGATTATGGCGGATTTGGTGGAGGCGGGATTGGTGGTAACGAGTCTCCTCCGGAGGATCGAAGTGATTGTAACAATTTTGTTGATTGGTTGACTGGATTGATTGAACCGAGAATAAACCGATACACGTTTTCTAAAGCAAGAATCGGAAAGACATTTGCCACTAACCTAAACAGCCTTAGTCAACGGGGCGTTAGCGGTTTTCGAGTTGAATTCATACAGAATGGACAAGGTGCTGGTGCATACAGACACATTCTCGGAGGAGCCGCAAGTGTGTTGCTCGAAGTAGGTTTAGCCAAACTTTATCAGGACTATAGCGATACAGCTCAACGCGACAGTGATGCTGACCCCAACAGAAGAGCTGAGGCGGTGTCGGAACTAGCAGGAACACAAGCCGGTGCAGACTTGGGTGCTTTAATCAAACAACGAAATGACGGCAGTATCAATGCTAACGAACTTCGAGAACAAATATTTAAGTTGCTCTGTGATAAATGAGGTACAAATAAATGAAAAAAAATAGCTTGAAGTTTTTATTTGTAATCATCAATATTCTCTTAATTTTTGGTTTTTTGAGTTATTGTTCTCAAACAGCTGAAACTATCATCTACGAAAAATTCGACAGCCATACAAGCAAATGGTATGTTGGCACATGCGTGAAGAGCGGGTCTCTGTTTTTGGACGGTTATAATACTTATTTTTCAGTATTGAGTGAAAAGAAAGACACGGTTCTAGTAAAAGTCCTTATTGATTCCAATGACATATTTGATGATTGCAAAAATGGAAGAGGAAAAATAATTAACACAGAAACCACAGTTGATATCAGTAAAAATAATCTTTTTTACGCAGAGGTTTCCTTTTCTGGCAAAGAATCAATAACATTTCCTGTTTTCTTGAAATTCTAAAGTAAAAAAAGGCTGACGAATAAGATTAAAGTGCGATTGGGCGTTTGTCTGATGCGAAGGAGTTTAAAGGAAC
Organism: Acidobacteriota bacterium; assembly: GCA_031414415.1. Lineage (GTDB taxonomy): Bacteria > Acidobacteriota > Blastocatellia > Pyrinomonadales > Pyrinomonadaceae > JANNVK01. Next base: position 3,972 of record JANNVK010000013.1, on the reverse strand, counting down.
AGATAATTCGTTGACTTATAAGCAGAAAATTGACTTTGACAGATTCGGAAATATGTATCGTAAGTTGGCGAATAATGGAACTGCTAGACAAGCAAATCCATTACCGATGACGGCGATTGAAGACGCTGATATTTCGAAATCGAGCAATCGTTTTACGACAAATACGACATACAATGATGCCGGAATGGTCATCGCCGACAACAAATTCCGTTCGATGAATTTCTCGTATGACGCAAACGGTCGTCAGGTCAACGCTACAAACTCTACAAACGCAATAAACGCTACAACGGTCTATGATGCATTCGGAAACAGAGTCGCGACGAAAGTAAATGACAGTTGGCAGTTTGTGATCTACGATGCATTCGGGAAATTAGTCGCGGAATATGGCACACAAAGCGAAGGAAACGGCGGAGTTAGCTATGTTTTGCAAGACTGGCAAGGTTCGGTTCGTGCAAGTGTCAATAACAACGGATTCATCCAAGCAAGATTCGATTTCACGGCTTTTGGTGAAGAAATAAGTTTGGGCGTTGGAATGCGTTCGATTGAGCAAGGATATTCGGGCGATGCGACAACTCGGCTTGGTTATGGGCAAACTGAGAAAGACAATACTGGGCTGAATCATACTCGGTTTAGAAAGAATGAGAACCGTGCAGGTCGGTGGACGAGTCCTGATCCTTATAAGGGCTCGACGAATTTCAGAAATCCTCAGTCTTCAAATCGGTATTCTTATGTTACAAGTGATCCGATTAGTTTTATTGACCCAAGTGGTTTGAACTTGTCTGTTTGGTGTCAATGGTATCATACGGTTTATGACGGTGGTCCAAATGATGGAAAGGAAGTTCCCGGTTCACGTCATTGGTTAGTTTGTTACACCTATGACGATGGACGTAATGGTGGTGGCGATATTATGCCCCAGTTGCCGCGTGGCGGAAATGCTGGTAACCAGAGATCGGATCCAAATTGGAAAAAAGCCGCGGCGTTTACAGCGTGTTTAAATAACCCTGATTCTGGACTTCCATTTTTACAGCGAGAAGCCAATCGTAATATAAATACGATTCGGACATCATCCGACAACAATTATGAGCAAGCAGCAATAGCTTATGCTGGTGCAGTGATTTTGTCAGCCCTTGCCGGGAGTCTCCTCGGTTTCGTAATTGCCTCGATCGTTTATGTGGCGGCTATTTTGCATATCGAAAATACAGAACAACATGCAATCGCTACTCAACGTAGTGCATTTAATGATAAAATAAGTGCTAAGTTTGCCGATTGTTCTCGTCAAGCCGGAATCACGAGCTAGATGGGGTGTGTTTTCTAACATCCGACTATTGATTTTGTTAGAATATCCGAAATTTGTATTTCGTCTTTGTTAAAGGAGAGGAAAAAATATGTTTGCTTCAATGATATTTTTTGTAATTTCGCTATTTTTGCCATTTGTGTTTGCATGTTTTTTGCTTTATTCATCAAGTAAATACTATCGAACTACTTGGTTGGTAATTTCTCCTTTTTGTTTTTTAATTGCACTTACGCTCATTTCGAATCGCCGTTCGCTATCACCGTATCTTTTCAACTCAGAGTCTCCGCAAACAGTATTTTTGGAAATTGAGTCTTGGTTACAGTCATTCTATTTGAGCGATATTAGCGTAATTGTATATGTTATTTTATTTTGTTTTGTGTATTCATCAATGTGTTTTTTTGCTTTTGGTCGTAATGTGGATGTTCCGAATTTATAGTTAAAGTTCCGCCTAGCAAACGTAAGTCAGAGTACAACAGAAAATTACTAGATTTACGATTGTAATAGATAACAAACTGGGGCATATAGTCAACGGCAAGATTTGAGTTCTGTTATTTTCAACAATAAAGGCTTGCTTGAGATCATGTATCTTGGCAATGGAACGAGTGAATCGTTTGACTACGACGATAGATTCCAAATGAAGACTCAAAGCCTGAAAAAAGGTAGCCAAGTCTTACAGCAGTATGATTACGGTTACGGAAAAGTCGATTTAGCGACTGGTGCGATTGATGCGACAAAAAATAATGGTCAATTGGGAAGAATTGAATCGTTTATCGGAACGCAAAAACAATCGCAACAACGATTTGATTATGATTCAATCGGGCGTTTGAGCGAATCACGCGAGTATCTTGGTGCAACAAACACGTTGACTTACAAGCAAAAATTTGACTTCGACAGATTTGGAAATATGAATCGAAAAGCCGCGAATAACGGCACAGCTGTACAATCAAACCCGTTGCCGATGACGGCGATTGAAGATTCGGATATTTCGAAATCGAGTAATCGATTTACGACAAATACAACTTACAACGAAGCTGGAATGGTAATTTCTGATAACAAATTCAGAAGCATGAATTTCGCTTACGATGCAAATGGTCGTCAAGTAAACGCTACAAACGCAACGAACTCTACAAACGCTCAAACGGTCTATGACGCATTAGGAAATCGTGTCGCAACAAAGGTAAATGACGTTTGGCAATTTGTGATTTATGACGCATTCGGCAAGTTAGTCGCGGAATACGGAACGCAAGGCGAAGGAAACGGCGGAGTTAGCTACGTTTTGCAAGATTGGCAAGGAAGCGTCCGAGCAAGCGTAAACGCGAACGGATTCATCCAAGCAAGATTCGACTTCACGGCTTTTGGCGAAGAAATTTCGTTGGGAATTGGAACACGTTCGATTGAAAATGGTTATTCCGGCGATGCCACAACTCGGCAAGGTTACGGCTTAACCGAAAAAGACTCATCGGGACTGAATCACACTTGGTTTAGAAAGAATGAAAATCGTGCTGGAAGGTGGACGAGTCCTGATCCATATAACGGCTCGATGGACACTGATAATCCACAATCATTTAATCGCTACGGTTATGTCGAGAATGAACCGACAAATTTTGTTGATCCAAGTGGTTTGCAGTTAATAGCTTTTTTCTACACGACTTGTCGATATAATCCAAATTGGGAAACTGAATCCGATAAATACATTTGCACACAATCTGTTTACTTTATGAACATCGGTGGAAGTAGTGGAAGTGGAGTAGAAACTAGTGGTGGTGGAAGTTTTGATCCTCCACCTCCGTCAGTTGAAAACAATGACGACGATGATTACGCTAAGTGTAGGGCGGACGTTTATGCCGCACATGTAGACAGAACGTTAAAACTTTCAATTGACTTATTCAAGAGCGTTAGTAGTAATTATACATACTCAAACGTTATTGCATTTAGTGCGGCAGTAGGTGGAATACTCGGTAAGAGCCTTGGGACAGCTGCGGGCGGTCTCTCTGTTCTTCTAGTGAATTTTGACTTAACTTTGAGTCCTAGAGCTTTTGCCACTTTTTTAAAGAAAGGACTGAAATCAGCAGCTAAACTCGTAAAAGCATTTGCCACCTGTGCGAAGTTTTATCCTGATGCGGCGAATAGAGTGGGTCCTTATGACAATTAGTCAACAATAATAATATGGTAAAAATATATGAGAAAAATTTTTAGTATTTTTACGAATCTTTTCGTAGCTACAAAGGAAAGCTTACCAAAATCTGTTGTGGAAAATCCAAGGTGGATTTTAGTTTTTGCTTTGTTCGTATTTGGAACTTCGATTCTAAGTATTTGGGATTGGTTTCAAAGAACGAAGAATTTTGAATCACTGCTCATAATTACTTTTGGTATATTTCTGAGTCTCAATGCCTTCTTTGTATGGCTTGATGTGATTCGTAGCAGAAAAACGAATTTAAACAAATAAGGTTGAGTTTCGCAAATTTGGACTGGCGGGAACTACTTTGAAATTGAGTAAGCCTAAGATATGGTATTCGTTACCGTTGACGGCGATTGAGGACGCTGATATTTCGAAATCTACCAACAGATTTACAACAAACACGACTTACAACGAAGCCGGAATGGTCATCACCGACAACAAATTCAGAAACATGAATTTCAGCTACGACGCAAATGGTCGTCAGGTCAACGCTACAAAC
>JANNVK010000012.1:0-26600 GCA_031414415.1 Acidobacteriota bacterium | reverse complement strand
ATTCCCGACTGCTGCCTCCCGTAGGAGTCTGACCCGTTATTCAGTGTCAGTGTGACCGACCACCCTCTCAGGTCGGTTACAGATCGTAGCCTTGGTAAGCCATTACCTTACCAACTAGCTAATCTGCCGCAGGCTCCTCTTCAGGCGATAAATCTTTAACAAAATTACGATGTCGTATTTTTGCATTATGCGGTATTAGCTCAAGTTTCCCTGAGTTATTCCCCTCCCAAAGGTAGATTACCTACGTGTTACTCACCCGTGCGCCACTTTACTCATCTCCCGAAGGAAATTTTCGCGTTCGACTTGCATGTCTGAGGCACGCCGCCAGCGTTGATTCTGAGCCAGGATCAAACTCTCGTTAAAAAGTTTATCTAGCTATCTTACATTTATTCTTTCTTTACTTAGTTAGAAATTTCTAACTGGACACGCTATACTTAGTTTTCAAACATCATTTTTTAACGCCTTGTTTATTGGGCGAACTTTTGATTATATGTTGAAATTCCGAAAAGTCAAGATAACATAAAGTTTCTCAGAGCAAATTCAGAATAATCAAAAAACATTTTTCAAAAGTTAATCGCTTCGTTTCTGAAGCGAACCTAGATATTGCTAAATTTCGGTCTTATTGTCAAGCCCATTCTCTACCTTTGTCATTAATATTAAATCAATACATTCTCTGACTGCCCCACAACCTCCTTTAAGCGTTGTTTTGTAATGTGTTTTATTGGTCAATGACTCATGGCAGTCATTGACAGATATTGCTAATCCAACTAATTTGAATACTTCTACATCCGGAATATCATCACCAATGTATGCAACTTCATCAATTAAAAGTTTACTTTTCTTGAGAATCTCGTAAAAATCTGTAACTTTGTCTTTCGAACCCATCTTTAAATAGTTAATTCCCAGTTCGTTCACCCTTTGTTCGACAATTTTTGAGCTTCTTCCGGTTATTATCCCAGTTGTATAACCTAAATTATGCCAATTGGCTATACCTTGCCCATCTTTAACGTTAAAAACTTTGACAATCTCTCCATTAATTCCATAAAAAAGATCACCGTTAGTCAAAACTCCATCACAATCCATTAAAATTAATTTTATTTTTGAAGCACGTTTTATTACATCCTCACTCAGATTGGTTATATCCATATATTTTATCTCACTTCAAAGTTTTCAATTGCTGATAATTTGAAACGATTACTAACCTTAACTAATATAAAGACTGCATTACCTGACTCTATTGCTTCAACACCTAATCTTTTAACTGATAAAAAAGTCTCAACCACAATATAATTTGTATCCAACTTATCAGTTCGAATTATTCTAGTTTCCCATTTCTCAGGCTGTCCGGCAGAAACACCTGCGGCAAACTTTGCAATATCGCCGCTTGAAATAAATGATTCAACTTCAGATTTTCTGCTACTTATTGCGGCTTTATCGAAATCACTAAAAAATAACTTCACTGTTTCATCAATTTGTTGAGAAATATTGGTTTTTTGTCGAAGTAAACGGGCAGATAATAACGCCCCATATTCCCCGTCTGCGTTTATCGCTAAATCCAAAAACCGAGTGGCGTTCTCTTTTTGTTCATTTTTAATTGCAATCTCAGCCAAACCTAAATTTGCCCAAGACATTGTTGCTGATAATGGGAGTTTTTCTGATAACGCTAAATTGAATTCTTTTTCAGCATCGCTAAATTTATTTTGACTAAGTAAACATCGACCCAACCAAGTCCTAACCTCATCAAGACGTGGAGAATACTGCAAAACAGTTCGAGAGTTTTTTTCTGCTGTAACAAAATCTTGCTTATCAAAAGAACGTTTTATCGCCACGAGAGGATTGCTTTCAACAAATTCACGTGGGGCAACGTCGTCAGAATATTCAATTTGTGGATAAAGTTTTTCTGAATCTACTTCTGTTCTAATAATTTTTGCTGTCGTTTTAAATGAAACTTCCCCAAAACTCTTTGCTTCGATTTTTATTTTTTCGATTAATTTTTGACCTTTTTCGGTAATTGCCACAAGATCAGTCTGAGCTACTAAACTTCCCGTGTTGCGAACGGCGACTTTCGTTTCCGTTCCGTTCACCTGCGGCAGACCAACCAATAAATTTGTATCGTTTGAATTATTAAATGAATAATCGAAGATTTCATTCGAACTTGAAAAAGTTTTTCTTATTTCTGGCAAAGAATATCTTTCTTGAGATTTAAATAACTTGAAAAAGGATTCAAAACCAATTTGATTTGCGACTAAACGCCAGATTATTGCTCCTTTATTTGCAGAAACAACATAATAAGATGAATCCAAAGGTGTCGAAATGTTAATAGGAGTTTCGTTTTTTGCGATATTTGCATAAGAAACTCTCTGCCGAAATCGTTCGTTTTCCGCAACATCTTTACCAAACTGCTTCTCAAGAAACTCATTCGCAATAAATCTCGGCAAACCTTCGCGAATTACTCCACTTCCCTCACCTTGCACGGTTTTAACATTTCCAATCCACGTTTTTGCTATCGCTTCAGCAATCGTCATCACAGTTTGAGCATCAATTTTCTGCCTTCGAAAAGCTGCATAATCAAGTAAAATGGTGCCGGAATCGGAAAAACCTGCACCTCTTCTGACGGCAACAATTTTAAATTTTGTTTCATTTTCACCTAATAATGTTGCGACGAAAGACTTTGCAGAGTTCGCAATTATCGCTAACTCATCTCCGCGTTTTCTTTCTTCGGTTGTTGCACCTTTCGGCAATAAAACGCTAACTCCTTGAGATTCAATTGCATCCCAGCTTCCTGTCAAGAAAAAGGGTTGCCCAAATAATTTTGAATTTTGCGAGCTAACAATGGTTTCAGAAGAATTCACTTGCAAATTTACTGGTGCAAAATCTCCACCTTTCGGAGCAAACCAACTATTTGGAGTCGGATACCAAAACGCTTGCGGTAAAAATTGCGTCCCAACTGGTGTTATTGCGTTCAAACCAGAGTTTTCATCAACCTTTAATTTATAATCCACGGTAACTGAAAAAGTTCCACTCGGCGGAATCGGTGATAAAACAATGACAATTCGTTGCAGAGAGTTCGAGGAACCAAGTTTTTCTTCACTTTTTGTAAAGCTCGTCTGGCTCTCATTTACCTTTACGTTCAGAACTTCAGCTTTACTGTTTATTCTTAAAGTAAGTCGCGAACCGGAAGCGTTTCCAACATTCTGAAGATTCAAAGTTGCCTTCGCATTCAAATAACGATCTGCAGTTGAAACAACAATGTCATATTTGTTTACCTGCCAAGCTGCCGAATTTCTTTGCGTTCCATCTTGTGTAAACGCAAAAAAACTAAAAGTTAAAAGTAAAAAAACTAAAGTTACGATTTTTTTCATAATTAATATGGAAATTTAAGTCCAAGTTCTCTGATTGTTAAGAATGCTTCCGCGTTGCCTAAAGCATCGTCATCCGGATTATGCGTGCAAAGTTTTAAGGATTTTTTTCATTTCAACGCCACAAATAGATGCTACAAAATAATCTTAGATTAAACCTGCATTCAAATCACTGATTCTGCGTCCGCTGAAACCAAAAGGATTTTCACCCAAAAAATAATTTATCTGTTGCCAATCAAACATAGATTATCTGAAATAAAAACATGAATTTCTTTAATATTATTAAGCCAATCCCAAAAATTCGATATAAATTCATTTAGATCATAAAAATTAAGATGCTCTTTGCGAGAAAAACTGCTGCTTGCCAATGCTTCGGGGTTCCATTCATCAGAAATCAGACAAGTTTTGCCGTAAAAAGTTTTCGATAAACTTGGTTCAACCACAACATACCATCGAAAATTTATACGGTTTTGCTCCATCTGCTTTGTAACTTCAACAAATATTAAAATAAATTACTGATTTTTTGACACACTTCCACACTATTGACGATATTTAGCCGAATTAAAGTCGAAATGATTATTATTTACAAGTTCCTGAAATTGGGTCCCAAACTGTTCCGGGGCGACACTTTGATGGATTTTCGATTCTGTATGCAACTCTCTCAAGTGAAGAAAGTATTACATTTTTTCTCATTTCCTTTACTAATAAATTTGGTCCATTGGCGACATACATATTTAAAAGTGTTTCTATTTTTTGTAACACATCGCTTATACTTTCATTTTTGGGAAAGTTGATATTGATATTTTCTGCCATATTTATATTTTCTGCCATTACGAATCTCCTTTACATTTTATTCAAAATTTTCAATAAATGAAATTACATTTATTTTCTCTTGTTTGTCAAAAAATATTTTTTTTCCGTCAAAAGACCATACTAAACTACCAAAAAGAGTTTCAGTGTCCGAATTTTCAGTTAATTTGTTTACTACTTTATTATTTATTGTTGTCATATAAATATTGTCTTTATTCTCTTGGCGTTTTGTAAAAGCAATATTTTTACCATCAAGTGATAACGCCGAACTCAAAACGGAAATTTGTTCAAATGAATTGATAATTTCGCTAATTCCTAGTGTAGAAATACGCATAAGTTTTGCGTTCATCGGACTTGATTTAATGACTTCAGTCATTGATAGGCAAATAAGTTCGTTATCAAATTCTGACCAACCCAACAATCGAATTGACTCGTCCGTTGAAAATATTTTTCCCAACTGGTCATTCTCATAAATCCAAACATTATGAATTATTTTTTCATTTGAATTTTCCGTAGAAACAAAAACAGCCTTTTTATTGTCTTTTGACAAAATTGGACAGTAAAAAGTTAAATTTGGATTGTTATTATTTGTAATATTGACAGTTTTTTTTGAATCTATTGAAGTCAAAAAAATATTTTGTCGTTTTGAATCGACATAAACAACTCTGTTGCCATCTGCTGACCAACTAAAATTGCTCACTTGATTTCGATTATAAGGCATAACCGCATGACCAGAAATTGCCACACCGTTGAAGGTGACTTGTTTTTCCTCACCAGTAATAACATCAAAATTCCAAATATTGTGTCGTTCTTTTTCAGCTTCCCAACGCATAAAAGAAATTGTTTTATTATCAGGCAACCATTTCTGATTAAATCCTTTAATCGAAATTTCTTTCGTATTTTGGTTAGTTTTTTTTATAAAAATAGATGAATCGTAAAGTTTTGAAATTACATTCGGCATTGAATTTATTTGATAAGTTGAGAATTTCCCGTCGGAAGACTCATCAAACCAAAATTCCGAATCGTCTTCTTTTGCAACCTTGGTTTCATTTCCGCTTGCTATATCAACGCTCCAAATATCTGACTTTTCTTGCCGCGAAGCATAAAAAACTTTTGTTCCATCTGACGAAATATCAAGTAATTTATATTCGTCATTACTTCTGGTAATTTGCAAAGGAGGTTCTTTATTTACAAAACCGACGTTTATTTGATTATATTCATTTCTATTTACACCATACAAGATTCTTTTTGAGTCAGGATGCCAAACCAAATCATTTTCGGTAGTTTTGTCGTCAGTAATTTTAAAAGGTGTGCCATCAGGGAATTCTTCTACCCAAATATCTGTTTGCTCCTCAGTTTTTTCGCAATAAGCAATATATTTTTCATCTTTGGAGAAACTGAATTTTCTATCTCCTGATATTCCAGTAAAATTTGTGGCTGGTAAAACCTCTTTATTCGCTAAACTTAAAACAAAAAGATTACCTTTTACTTCATAGTAAATTTTTGTGCCATCATTAGACCACTTAACCAACGAAACATTTTCTTTGCCAGTAATTTTTTGTAAAACTGAATCGCCACCAAGTGAAGGACAGATATAAATTCCAATTTGATTTTGACGAACTGAAACAAACGCAATTTGTTTATCATCAGGCGACCAAATTGGATTGAAATTATTCCACTCGCCTTTAGTTAACTGAATATCTTCGCCACCGCCTATTTGTTTAATAAAAATATCTTCATTTCCGTTTTTTATAGAAGAATACGCTAATAAATTCCCATTGTTTGAAACGCTGTATTTAGTTTGAATATTGCTCCCGATTGATTTCCACGAAGCCAATTTTACGTTTCGTAGAGAATCAAATGAATGCAATTCTAATTTTTTGGGTTGCTGCCAAAAGAATATTCCACCAAAAACAAGAACTGAGAAAAGTGCAAAAAAAGGTAGATAAAAGTTTGATTTGAGCAAAAAAAACTGCTTTTTTTCAGATTCGGAAATTGTTTCCTGAACTATTACTTCTTGTATCTGATGTTTCTCATAAATAACTTCATTTTCAACAGCTTCTAGATTGATTTTGGCAACATCAGCATTAAAACGAAATCCTCTTTTCGGAATAGTTTCGATAAAAACGGTTTGATTATCATATTCGGCAAGAGCCTGCCGTAGTTTTGAGATATTAAACGAAATTGCACTTTCTTCGACAAAGGCATCTTCCCAAATTTCTTTAAACAATTCGTCTTTCGATATAACCCGACCTTTATTTTCAACAAACAAAATCAGCGTCCGCAAAACCTTCGGAGCAAGCCTAACCTGCTTTCCATTCACAAAAAGACCATCGTTCGTATTTAATCTAAAGACGCTAAACCCGAATAACTTGTTATTTTGCATAGAGTTGGGGTTGCTCATAATTTGCTCTGATTTTGCTAACACTTCGCTAAAGACTTTTTTTTGCGTTGACGAAATAATACGCCTAGTTATTTCAAGTTTCAAGATTTTTGAAACAAAACCGATGAAGAAAGAACAAAGAATTATTTTTAGAACAGAAACATTTGAACGAATAACTCTTCGTCAATCTTCAAAAATAATTAACCGCGAGTCGTTTGCTTTGGGTATTTACAAAATTGAAATCCGCAAAGTTGAACTGGAAAAGGAACAAATTATTTTTGAAGCTGAGATTATCGGTTTAATTGAAATAGAAGAAACAGACGAAGAAATTCGGATTGTTTATCGGAAAAAATAAAAATCGAGGGCGGCTGTCGCTTACACAGATGCGGTGACAAATAACACGCTTGATAAGCATCAATTTAAATTTAAATGGAGAAAAAAATGTCAAAACTAATTTTGAAAGAATTTCGATGTGTGGAAGATACAGATGAATCAGGCTCAGAAAGCCCTTATTTCCTAGTTTTTATCGGTGATTTGGAAACAGGTAAAACCGATGTGAAAAGAATAAAGCAAGGAAATTGGGATGACGAGGTTGATAAAGGCGAACTATGGGTAATAAACGCTCCTGTTCCATTTGCACACAACTTCAGTTTTAAGACCAACCCGACTTTAATTTTAGTCGCATTAATTGAAGAAGACGTTGATGTAGATATTAGTGAAACCGAGGTTAATAACTTTTTTAAACCGTTATTGGATAATAGTTTTCAAAGTTTCAAAAAATCCGGATCATCAATAGTAACAAACGGCATTTCTTCAAGTGTAGCAGGAGATTTCAATCTATTACTTGGACTTAAACTTGGAAATGATGACAATATGGGTGTCAAACGGCTGAAACCTACCGGTCAAGCTGGGAATCAGCCGCTTTTGAATTACTTTGCAGATACAGGACATTACAGAGTCAGATTTGTAATTGAATAAACACAGTAAAAACCGGAAAGACCGAAACTGAGCAGTTCAGATTAAAACTGAATTGCTCTATTCTTTAACCAATTCGTGAATCGCCTTTAATTTTGTCAGCAAACCTTCCAATCTTTCGAGTGGTAATTGATTCGGACCATCACTCGGAGCAACGCTCGGATTATCGTGAACTTCCATAAATACTGCGTCAACTCCGCAAGCGACTCCGGCACGAGCAAAGTGTTCGATAAATTCAGCCTGCCCGCCAGTTGCCTTTCCAAGTCCGCCGGGAAGTTGGAGCGAATGCGTGACATCAAAAACTACGGGAACTCCAAACGAACGCATTACCGGAAAACTTCGCAAATCTACAACTAAATTATTGTAACCAAAACTCGCACCGCGTTCTGTGAGTAATATTTTCTCACTTCCCGCTTCTCGCAATTTTTCGACAATATTTTTCGCGTCCCAAGGTGCCAGAAATTGTCCTTTTTTGACGTTGACGGCTTTTCCGGTTTTTGCCGATGCAACTAATAAATCAGTCTGCCGACACAAAAACGCCGGAATTTGGATCATATCCGCAATTTCCGCGACTTTTTCAACTTGCCACGTTTCGTGAACATCCGTAATTATCGGAACTTTGAGAGATTTTTTTATTTCAGCCAAAATTTCTAAGCCATAATCCATACCTTTGCCACGAAAACTCTCCGCAGAACTGCGATTAGCTTTGTCAAACGATGATTTATAGACAAATTCGACACCAACACGTTTGCAGATTGCCGAAATTTCCGTCGCCATCTTAAAAGCGTGTTCTGGCGTTTCAACAACACAAGGTCCAAGAATAAACGCCAAACGTCCATCGCCAAAAGTTACATTTTCTACATTAAAAGATTTCATTAGTTTAATACGTTTCAATCATAATTGATGAAACTAATTGAATCTTTCAATGCAACAGCTTGTTGCATTGAAATTTTTATGTTTGCAAAAGTCTACTTAAACTCTTAATTTTTGCATTTTTTCTAAATTGTTCAGTCCAACAGCTGTTGGACTGAACAATTATTATCAAATTCATTAAGTGCGACAAGCTGTCGCATTATGAGATCAATAAATCTAATTGATTTTGCTATTTCAAAAACAAATACTTAATTGTTTTTTAGCTCAAACTTCAATTCTATCAACAAACTCAATGCTTTCTGTATTCAGAGGTTTATCACTCGAAACATCATGCGACAAATTTTCACTTCCAAGCCGATTTGCGTTTGCGGCTTTCACGAATGAAACGAAAATTGGATGCGGCTCAAGCGGTTTCGATTTATATTCGGGGTGAAACTGAACCGCGACAAAATATGGATGAACCGAACGCGGCAGTTCAACAATTTCAACAAACTTCCCGTCTGGCGAAAGTCCGCTGATAACGAGTCCGCGAGATTCGAGTTTTTCTTTATATATTGGATTAAATTCGTATCGATGACGATGGCGTTCGGAAATCTGCGTCGCATTTCCATAAATTTCACTCGCAAGACTTCCCTGTTTCAAATTGCAATCGCAGGCTCCGAGCCGCATTGTGCCGCCATATTCTTCAACGTTGACCAAATCCCGAAGTTTGAAAATGATTGGAAATTCTGTTTCTGGATTAAATTCTGTCGAATCAGCTTCCTTCATATCACAGACATTTCTCGCGAATTCAATACTCGCCGTCTGCATTCCGAGGCAAATTCCAAAATACGGTGTTCCAGATTTCCGTGCATATTTAATCGCCCGAAGCATTCCTGAAACTCCGCGTTTTCCGAATCCGCCCGGAACCAAAATCGCGTCAAAATCTTGCAATTCAGTTTCGTAATCTTCACGCATCAAACTTTCTGATTCAATCCATTTCACATTTACGCGAAGATTATTTGCAACTCCCGCGTGTGTAAGTGCTTCACGAAGCGATTTATACGAATCTTCAAGTTCGACATATTTGCCGACAATCGCGATTTTCACGGCTCCATCGCTTGGCTCTTTAATAGTGGAAACAAGTTCACGCCATTTTTTTAAATCGACATTTGGAAATCGTTCAAGTAATCCCAAACTTTCAACAATTAACGAATCCAATTCTTGCTCGTGAAACGCAAGCGGAACTTCGTAAATTGTTGGAACATCAAGTGCGGAAATTACCGCATTTTTTTCGACATTACAGAAAAGTGCGATTTTATCCCGCAAATCACGAGAAATTGGATGTTCGCTGCGACATAATAAAATGTCAGGTGCAATGCCGATTTCGCGAAGTTCACGAACGGAATGTTGCGTCGGTTTTGTTTTTAATTCGCCGGCGGCGGCAATGTATGGAACGAGCGTAACGTGGATAAATAGAGAATTTTTGCGACCTTCTTCATTGCCAAGCTGACGAATCGCTTCGAGAAACGGCAAACTTTCTATGTCGCCGACCGTTCCGCCGATTTCGACAATCAAAACATCTGGCGAATCTTTTTCCGCCACAACTTTCACCGCAGCTTTGATTTCATCAGTAATATGCGGAATTACCTGAATCGTTTTCCCGAGATATTCGCCGCTTCTTTCCTTATTAATGACCGACAAATAAATTCGTCCACTCGTCCAATTATTTGCTTGCGTGAGTTTTGCGTGTGTAAAACGCTCATAATGTCCGAGATCAAGATCGGTTTCCGCACCGTCATCGGTAACATAACATTCGCCATGTTGAAACGGCGACATTGTTCCAGGATCAACATTGATATAAGGATCAAGTTTCATCATCTGAACTTTCATTCCGCGAGCTTCAAGCAAACAGCCAATCGAACTCGCCGCCAAACCTTTACCCAAACTTGAAACCACGCCGCCTGTTACGAAAATATATTTAGTCATATCTGTTTTTTAAAATTGAAATACCAACTGTTTTTCTAATCTAATATTTTTATTTTGTTGTAAATCTGTTTTGTATTCTTTAATACAGTTCGCAACAAATTCAGCTAATTTAACAGGAACAGCATTACCGATCATTTGTTCCAAATCTGTTTTGTTTCCGAAAAATCGAAAATGTTGAGGAAAAGTTTGTAAATAACTTCGCTCTTGGGTGGTCAAAGGTCTGACATTTCCATTAGGTTCGCAAGCATCATTAGGGTGTTTTACATAAGTTTTAGGAATCGGACGATTTACGCCGCGAATTGTTGGGCTTGGTTCGTAAATACTATAAATGCCTCGTCGCTGATAGCTTCTCGGATGACGATAATAAAACTCGGTTTCTAAGGTTTCTCCGAAATACTCGAAAACTGTTAAAGGATTTTTAGATCGATTTTTTACAAAGTAATGGTCTAAAAAATTATCCTCAACTTTTAAATGTCCTATCAAAAAATATCGTTTTCTTTTTTGAGGAACACCACACAAACTTGCATCCAAAATTGTTTCACTTAAACCGTAACCTATTTGTTTCAATAGTTTTTTGGTCTCTTGCAATACATCACTTTTTGTTATCAATGCAACATTTTCCATTACAAAAAACTCAGGCTTGTTACTTGCCACAAGTTGTGCAAAATTTAAAGTCAAATCTGCTCTGCCAAGATTTTGGTTGCGTTTTCCGGCACTCGAAAAATCTTGACAAGGCGGTCCGCCGATTATCATTTGCGGAGAAAAAGCAAGCTCAAACTTTTCGGATAAATCGGCTTCTGTCATCGGATGCGAAAAATTTGCCCGATAAACTTCAATCGCAGGTTTCCAAAAATCAAACGCGGAAACGATTTCAAATCCGGCATTCTGAAAACCTAGCGACAAACCGCCGCAACCTGCAAATAAATCTATCGTTTTCATAATTCGTCAAAAAGTTCGGGCGAGTTGTAAATTATTGCATCAAACCGCCGTTCAGGACTTAACAAATCTTGTCCTTTGCCCAGAATAATTTCTTTAATTTCGTTTTTTTTGATTCGTGGTTTCAGCAAATAATCACACTTCATAAAAGGTTGTGTTACACGACCGCTCAACGCAAAAGCCTTATCGTTTTTGGTATTAAAAGAAAGTTCGTCAATTATTTTTGTGTGATTTATCTGCCCGTTTTTTGCAAAATCCGATAACATTTTGCACAACCAAACAACTGTTCGCAGTTGACGGGTTATTTTACCGTCTTTTATTTCATTTTTTGCTGTGTTTGTAAAAAGCCGAATAAAAGCGAGGTTGCTCCAAACAAAAACATCAAGACAATTTTCAGCTAATTTTGAAGACTTTCCTTGTGTTTTCCAAATTGGCTGAACAATCAATGGATGTTGCTTTTCAATAAGTTGTAACGAAATTCGTTGAATAACTTCAATCATTTTCCCTAGTAGCGGAATAATTTCAGAGGCTTGTGACCAATCTTTTATTGAATCAAAATTACTGCCGATAATTCCGAGTAATTTCTCACGCTCATTTTCAAATGCCGATGCTAAACTGCACGCCAGATAAACAACTGTATCAGGACGCACCACGATTTCACACCCGAATTTGTCTTCCAATAAATTACAAGTCAAATTATCAGGTAACGCTGTCAGTTTTATTTCCAAACCTTTTAAAGATATTCCGTTTCTTGAATCTTGCGTAACTAAGTCAACTCGCGGAATACTGCCGATTAAGAATTTTTGAAATGGTAAAAATTGACTTTCAAACGCATAAAAAAGGTTGTCTGATTGTGGAGAAAGCCCAAAAAGATTTGCTGTATCAATAGTTTTGTGAGAAATTTCAAATTTATCATCTAGCATCAAATATACATTTTCAAAATTTTTGCTAGCCAAATAAGCAGACAACGCCGCAGGAAACGAAGAGTTAAATTGATTCTTTCCCCACGAATTTTTGTCAGAAAAGTCACGGTTTGAATGTTTTATGCCGAAAAGGGCTGGCTTTATTTGATCAATCATTGTTTATTCCGTTGCCTTTGCCTGCCTGTTTTTTTTATATTGTCCGTTTTTCAAATCCGACACAACTTTAACGCCTTTTCCTACTTCAGTTTGAAGCATTTTTTGCAACACATTCGTTTCTGCACCCGCAAGACCTGTCCCTTCTTCGATTCCGCGTTCAAAATCTTCGACCGTTCTCTTTAGCGGGTTTGCTAAAGCTCGCAAGACGGAATAAACACCGATTGTCAATAGCGTAAAAAATAATAATCTAAGCGAATCACTCATTGTTTAATAGTTTTTTGAGTCTTTCAATCTCATTTTGCAAGGCGGAAATGTCGTTGACAGTTAAAATAAAAGCGTCTTTTTCTGCGTCAAAAAGCCGAAAATCTTCGCCTGTATTCACTAATTCTAAATTTAACGCTTCGCTGAAAATTTTGTCATTTTGGATAGAAAGCCTGACAAGTTCACCAAATTCCAAACGATATGCAAGCATCGGTTGCGGAAGATATTTGTATTCGGGATCAATTACATAATATTCTTGAACACCTAGTTTTTCATACAAACGGCGTTTGGTTGTTACATCTTTTTCCCACGTTGCATTTGACGCAACTTCAATAACTACCGCAGGAACAACTTTTTCTTCCCAAAGTTTGTAGCTTCTCCGTTTTTCGTTTTTTACGCCGAAACAAATCATTAAATCGGGAGCAAAACGTTTTCCGGCATTACCTTCTTCGTAATAAAACATTATGTCGCTCGCAAAATAAACATCTTGACGCGATGCGAAGAAAACCCTGAGCATTTGAAACAGCAATTCTATTTGTTGATAATGAAAATCGGTTTCTCCCATTTTTTTTATTTCCTCAGTCGGATAAAACACTTCCGATTTGTTTTTTATAATTGGTTTATCTAAAACTTGTGTATCCATAAATTAAACTCCCAAAAGCATTTTAACACGCTCAAAATCTTCAAGCGTATCAACCCCAATCGAACTTTCACTAACCTCAACAACTTTTATTTTCGCACCCATTTCTAAGGCTCGAAGTTGTTCGAGCATTTCAACTTTTTCCAAATTCGATTGCGGCAGTTTTGTAAATTTCAACAAAAACTCGCGTCGATAAACATAAATTCCGGTATGTTTACGAAAAGTTGAAACCAAAGTTGAATCTTCGCGAAATGCTTTTTCTAATGTTCCATATTTTTTCACAGAATCTCTCGGAAACGGAATCGGCGAACGCGAAAAATACAACGCAAATCCATTTTCGTCAGTCACAACTTTCACAACATCTGGACTTAAAACGTCTCGATAATCTTCAATTCGCTCGCAAGTTGTTGCCATCAAAACACTTTCGTCTTCCACAACTGCATCGACAGCCTTTTCAATTGTTCGCGGGGAAATCAACGGTTCATCACCTTGAACATTTACAATTATTGAATCTTCCGGTAAATTTTCGGCAACTTCGGCGATTCTGTCACTTCCAGATTGATGTTTGGCAGAAGTCATGACTACTTCATTGCCAGATTCTTCAACAACTCGAAAAATTCGTTCGTCATCAGTCGCAACAATCACACGGGAAACATTTCGAGCTAATTTTGTTTGCTCTAAAGTGTGTAAAATCAGAGGCTTACCGCTTAACACACGCAGAAGTTTTCCTTCCAAACGCACAGAATTGTAACGTGCCGGAATGATTGCAATAACATTTTTTTGTTGATTAATTTCCGTTAGACTCACGGATGTCAAGTTTAACTCATTTCTAAAAAAACTCAAGGTTTGAGCAGACGATGAGCAATGTTTGAGCGAGTTTGAGTTCGCAACGTTATTCAGCTAAAATCTCCCAAATGGAAAATATCGAAACAAACATCCCGAATCCTCGCGACATTCAACCAATTAACCAGTCCGAATTAGCACTTAATCCAAACAATCCAAGTTGGAATTGGCTAATGTCATTATTAGTTTGGATTGCAAGTGTTGGGTTTATCGCTATTTCGCAAGGTGTTTTTGTGTTTGCTTATTTAATTTATTCGCAAGTTTTTATCAACAATGCCTCAATGGAAGAGGCACTTGCACAATTTAGTAAGCCGGAATATTTAGCTAATGTCTTGAAATCTGATCCTGGTGCGATGTTTTGGGCAATTACTTCGGTAATTTTGGCTCATATTTTTACGATTGGATTGGCTTGGGTTGTTGTTACAAGATTAGGAAAAGATTCTTTTCGTGAAGCTCTCGGTTGGGAATTAAAAGGTTTCAATATCTGGAATTGCCTAATAACTGTTGGAGTTTTCTATTTTATTGCGTTTGGATTAGTAAGTATTTTTGGCGAGCAAGAAGACGAATTTTCGAGAGTTTTAGCAAGTTCGCGTTCTATTGTTTATGTAGTTGCGATAATGGCAACTTTTTCTGCTCCAATTGTTGAAGAAACGGTTTAT
Source organism: Acidobacteriota bacterium (assembly GCA_031414415.1). Lineage (GTDB taxonomy): Bacteria > Acidobacteriota > Blastocatellia > Pyrinomonadales > Pyrinomonadaceae > JANNVK01. Next base: position 11,814 of record JANNVK010000012.1, on the reverse strand, counting down.
CGAGGTTTAATTTATTCCGCTTTTTTTAAAAAATTTGGAAGCGTTGTGGCAATTTTGGTTGCGACATTTTTATTTGCAGGCGTTCATTATCCGCAATATTGGGGAAATTATGCCGGACTAATTTCTATCACTTTGTTGAGTCTGGCAATCACTCTTATTCGCTTCAAAACCGGCAGCGTTTTGCCATGCATTGTTTTACATACAATATTTAACGCTTCGCAGTCTCTATTATTGTTACTCCAGCCTTGGATTGAAAAAGCCGCAGTTCAAGAAAAAACTGCGATTTTCATTAATCTTTTCAAATAAAAAAGAGAAGCAATGTTCGGCTTCTCTTTAAATTACAACAATTATTTTACTTAATTATTTGGCTTTCTATCTGTGCTTGCAGGTGGCGAAATAATTATTGGAGTCCTATCAGTTCTTGATGACGGCGGCGAAAAAATTGGAGATTCATCACGAGTCGAACCGCGTCCTGGTTTAAAAACATCCACAACCGGAGTTTGCCTCGCACCGCGATCTGTATCTGTCACGATTGGTTTACGTTCATCCGAATCAACTCGAATTGGTCGTCCATCACCGCGTGTGACAGGAGGTTTAACGCTACTTGATGAACCCGAACCATTGTTTACAGGCGGATTAGAATAAATAATTTGATAAGGAAGATTATAATATCCGAGCCAATTATTAAAGCCGAATCCATAAGGTGAATTCCAGCCATAGCCAAATGGCATAAAGCACCAGCCGCCACTTCGCATATTTAAAACCCAAACTCCGTAACTGTCAAAAGCATTCCACGAACTTCCGTAAAAACCTGACATTAAAGAAGATCTTAAACCAGTTCTATCGACTAATCCCGCGTTTGCAACAGATAAATCTTTTGCTCGTGCTTTACTCCAAACTTCAAAAGAATCTTTTTTATCGCGATCAAATTTTGCGACTGAAACTTGCGAATCTTTAAAAGTTGCGGTTTTTCCACCTTTTATAATCGAAGATTTTGTTGTTCCGGTTTGAATTTTTCCTTTCCAAACTTCAACTTGGCTTGTTCCGTCTGCCAAAACATCAAAACGATAAACGCCTGAATCAATAATAAACGCTTTGTTTTGCGGAGTTTGAACGCCAACAACAAATCCATCATCGCTGTTTGTGATTACTTCCATAATCGCACTTCCGCGAGTAAGTTTAATTTGCAGATTATCAAGCGAACTATTTGTAAATTCAAATTCGGAATTTTCGCTCAGTCGCAAATAAGAACCAGGATTTAACAAAATTTCGGCTTTTCCGTTGGCACTTGTTGTGACAATATCGCTTTGAGCAATAATTTCACCTTTGATCACCAAACCAGATTTACCATTCACGCGAACTGCCGTAACTTTTCCATCAACCAAATTTACACCGCCAGCATTTGCCGATATTTTGTAAATATCGCTGACAGGAAAGTTTGTGCCTTTGCGATTTTGGGCGAAAGAAATTGAAATCACCGATAAGCAAAGTGTCAAAGTTGTTAAAACACGCAACAAGTTTTGTCTCATATTAATTTTCTCCAGTCTAAATTTGTTAGCAATCATCCAAATACTATTCTTTATTTTACGAAAATTCAAATTTTTTCATATAAATCTGTTCAAAATAAGGTTATAACTAAATTTTGAAGCAAAAAATCTTAAAAAAGTTGTCTATTAAATTGAACAACCTTTCACAGACTTTCGTAATCTAAATATTCAAATGTAGTTACGAAGTTTGTGATTTCATTTGAGACAAAAAAATTATATGGCAACTTTTAAAGACCCAATACAATGTTTTGCTCCGCTTGAAGTAATTGAAAGGCTTTTAGGAATTCGTTCTGAGTTAGGATTCACCGAAGCCGTTTATTTGCTTGATTCTTCAGAACTTGCAGCTTGTTTTGATGCTCATGGTTTTGATATTTACGCTTTTGATGGTAAAAATCAAAAAATGGACTACGGCTCATACACTGCTCCGATGGTTCCCGGCGGTGACTCAATCCACAATTCAGTTCGAGTGCATTAATTCTCGAATTCTATTAAGAAAAGACTCTCATTTGACGTTAGATGGGAGTCTTTTCTATTAGCTTCAAAACGATAATCTTACTTGAAACTCAACTACACGGCTTCCCGAAAGCGGATCACCATCGCCGACGCTGCTTAACAAACGAATTGACTTTCCAAAAACAGGCGACGACAAATTACCGACGGGCAAACTCAGATTTGTTCGATTCAAAACATTCCAAATACTTGATGAAAAATTGAGTGTGTATTTTTGCGGCAAACCGATATTTTTTAATTTATTAAAATTAAGTTTAAAGCTACGTGTGATGCGTAAACTTGCAGCAAAATAGCTTGGACCTCTGCCAAAGTTACGCGGAATAATTATTGAATTTGGAGACGGATATCGGTCAAAGTTACCAAAATTTGTAAAAACCACACTTGGACGATGAATGTCAGTCGCAAACGCGGGACGCTCTGTAAATATTGAGTCTCCGTTTGTATCTTCACCCGTGATGATATTAAAAGGTTGCCCCGAAGTCGCAACTATCAGCGGAAAAAGTCTAATCTTAAACGGCATTACAAAAAATCCGCTCAAAATAAATCGGTGGCGAACGTCCGAGGTAGAATTACTATACTCATTTGAAAAGTTGTTTTGATTAATCGGGAAACTTCCCGCACCGTCGGAATCACTTTTAGCTTTCGTTAAATTATACTCGAAACTGAAATTACTCGTCTTCCCGATGCTTTTTGTAACCTTTACGGTAAAGCGATTTGAATTAAAACGTCCGCTTGATTCGTATCGGTAAATGTTGCCGAGATCAGGAAAAGGGCGAGTAAAAATGCCTGCAATAGGTGCGTTAATATTTGTTGAACGCAAAAAACGGCGAACCGCCAAATTATTATAAGCGATTGTTAGGATTGTGTTTGAAGGTAATTGCTGCTCAAGGCTAAACACCGAGAGTAATGAAATCGGGACTCGAAGATTGGGCGAAATTTGTTGAAGCGTTGTCTTTTGACCGAAAGCCGTCAGATTTTCAATCAGCGGAAAACCGCCGAATTGGTCAATGATATTTGTGTCCGTTACAACAAATTGTTTCAATCTTTCACCGTTAAATTTTTCGGCTTGCAATACTAAATTATCGTTGAATCGGCTGTAAAAAACGCCAAAACCTGCTCGAAAAACTGTGGTTAATTTCTTCTTTTTTCCTGATTCTTTTGAGAATGCCAGAGCAATTCGCGGTGCTAAATCAAAATTACGCTTAATGTTAGTTTGTGTTTCAAAACGTAAACCCAAGTTTATCGATAAATTAGGTTTTACTCGCCAATCGTCTTGCAGAAAACCGCTCACTTCAACTTGGTTTATTTTAGTCAATGGATTTCCGCCGTTTATCAGAAACTGAGTTGCACCGCCGCCGCGTTGCCTTATGGCTGTTGACGTAAGCCCTTGTTGCCCGAAAAAAAGAGTCCGACGATAGCGTTCAAGACTGCTTGCAAAATCCAAAATCGGCTGACCTGTGTTGTCAAGAACAATTTGCCCGTTCAGTAAACGCGGCACAAAACCGCCGCTGAAAATATATTTTCCGTTAAAGTTAGTTCGTGAAATATCGTTTGAAAAAGAACCGCGAACCTTCATACCAAATCGAATAGTTTGATTTTCCGGAGCAAATGTCAGATTATCGCTCAAATCAAAAGTTTTATTTGTTGACTGATTGTTTCCGTTCGACGAATCTCCGCCGATGAATGAATCACTTACGACAATACTCGGATTTGAATTTTCAACTTTTGCGTTTCGTGAATCACGCTCAAACTGAAAACGTAATTCGTTGATAATTGTTTGTTTTAATACCGAAGTCTGTGAAATTTGGAGAGTTTGAGTGTTATTTGAAGATTCATAACCTTGCGTCTCAAGCGAAAAATCGCCGATACCGTTATTTTTTACCGACACATCGGTCAAACCGTAACGCACACTTAAAGTATTATTTGAACCAAGTTGAAAATCATTTCGCAAATTCAGCGAATTTTTTCTGCGAATTACAGGAACAATTTGTTTGAAAGGTTTAATTTGTAGTTGATTATCTAAAATTGTCGCGTTAATAATTGCACTGTCATCAGTCTCGCGGCGGTCAAAATCGATAAAATACGTTGCCTTATTTTTCAAAAAAGAATTGGAAATATCTCCGCCGAAACCGCGAATTTGAAAAGGCGGGCGAGTCAAAGCAAAAGCGTTGCGGGCGTTAAAAATTCGGTCATTGAAACGAAAGAAAACCGAGCCTTCAAGGTCATCACTTCCAACTTTGGTAATAATTTCAATTCGTCCGAAACCAAGCCTTTCGTATTCTGCTGAAAACGGATTTTGGTTGATACGAATTTCTTTGATCGAAGATTTAGGCGGTAGTTTTCTACTCAAAATACCGTCAACATAAAAGTCGGCACCATCAGGTCCGAAGGAGCTTCCGGCAAGTGTTTTTAAGGCATTTTCGAGTTCTTCGGCATCATCGGGCAAAACATCTAATTCTTCGCCTTTTACTATTCGGGATGTTTGATTATTGTCAGCGGCGGTATTTAAACCTTTTGTTTCTAATGGAATGTCAACGTTTTCAGATTTTATTTCAACAATTAAAACAACATCAATTCGATTCTGATTTTCAGCATTTATAATCAAATTATTGTTTTGATATTCGGCAAAACCTTTATTTCTTACTGTTATTTGGTATTTTCCATATTGTATGTTTTTGAAGAAATAAAAGCCCGTTTGGTCAGAGAACGTTTCTACTTTTTCGCTTTTATCATTCGTCAATATCACCTTTGCTCCGATAATGATTTGCTTTAGTTCATCGGTTATTTGTCCTTTAATCTCGGTTGTTCTATTTTGAGAACATACAGGAAATGCGTTATAAAATATAAATAACGAGAAAATAAATAGATATAAAATCTTTTTCATAAACACAATTCATTCATTTTGGTTTAAATGGGTTCACGAATAAATGTTAGATTAAGTTGCATTTTTACTAATAAGTAGGTTTATGAACTAAGAAACGCTGTACAGGACGATTGTTCCCCTTGAATTTTATCTTGATATTAAGGCGAAAGTTTTTATAGAATTTTGAACTACAATTAGTGAATTGCCATATTAAAATAAGAATTTACCTCGACAATTTTTGATTTATCCCAAAGTCCGCTCCAAACTTTTTCAACCTTACTGTTTTCATCTAGAACTATTGTAGTTGGAGTCATACTTAATTTGTATTTTTGCAACTCATCATTTTTAGCGAATAAAAATCTTAAACTTGCATTTTTGGAACGCATATTCTTCGTCAAATAGTCTAAAACTGCTTGCCTATCTTCGTTGTAGTTAAAAACCTCAACAATTTCATATTTTTGTGAATCGATCTGATTAATTAATTGTGTCCAATACGGTTTATGTTTATACCACTTTTTAGCACCTAAAATGTTCGAGTTCCATCGGAACTGCATATTCTCAGCAATGCATATATCGCACTTTTTGCAGCTAAATAGCCGCAATACCATTTCTCCCAATAATTTACTGCCATCCAATTGTTGGATTCAAGTTTCAACAAATTTCTATTGCATAATCTTGGTTTAATAAAGTGCTTGCAAAAAAATCGAAAAAAAGATTGACATCCTAAATTTTCTGATATATTTTTCAAAGCTACAAACATTATGACTAATTCCTTCCACAGAATTATCAGCTTTTCAAAATTTTGATTTGACAAGGTTTGATAATCTTTGGACAGTTATCAGTTATCAGTTATCAGTTGCGGAATAGTTCAAATTTTAAAAAAACTTTTGAGTCGTAGAGTCTGAAAATCAGATTTTACGGCTTTTTTTTGTTTCGAAAAATAATTGAAAAAATAACTGTAACGTTTTGACGGTTTTTATCATATGAATATAGAAAACAAAATTTGGAGAAAAAATATGTCGAATAAAAAGTCGAATAAAAAGTTCAGCGAGTCATTTAAACCTCAAAGTCAGAAAAATTTGTTTATCAAAATTGGTCTGATTATTGCAAGTTTGCTTTCGGTCACGGTTGCTTTTGGGGCATTTACAACGTGGCGAAACTCAAAAGATAACACCAAAACCGCGGTCGAAATAAATGCTGATGGCAGTTTGCCGATTCTTAATAATCCGATAACTCCGCCGCCTAATCCAACTCCAAATTATGGTGCAAATTCGCCCGTGCGTGAGTATGTATATGGAGGTGGAAAGCAGCTCGCTGTTCTCGAACCAACTCGAATTGCACCGACCGATTTGGCAGTTTGGCGAGGTTCAAGTGGTATTTGGTATGTCAAAACCGAAACCGGATATGTCGCTCAACAATGGGGAAACTCGACTGATTTAGTCGCTCCGGGCGATTACGATGGCGATGGCAAAACTGATTTTTGCGTTTTCAGACCAAGCACCGGAATTTGGTATGTCATGCAGACCGGCAGCAACAATGCAATGGCGACTTATTCGTTTGGTGTAAACGGCGACAAACCAGTTTCCGCAGATTTTGACGGCGATGGACGAACAGATTTAGCGGTTTGGCGAAGTTCGAATCTGACTTGGTATGTGTTCACAATTGCCAACGGCACTTCGACCTCGCAAGCCTTTGGTGCTAGCGGCGATACGCCAGTTCCGAGCGATTATGACGGCGATGGAAAAGCCGATTATGCAATGTGGCGTGGCTCAAACGCGACTTGGAATATCAGACAAAGTGGTGATGGAACTTTAACCACAACTCAATTTGGAATCAGCTCTGATAAGCCCGTAAACGGCGATTTTGATGGCGATGGCAAAACCGATATTGCTGTTTGGCGGAGTGATGACACTTGGTATATCAAGCAAAGTTCGAACAATGTTTTGCTGGCAGTAAATTGGGGATTTCAGGCGAGTGATATTGCCGTTCAAGGCGATTACGATGTTGATGGAAAAACTGATATTGCAATCTGGCGACCAAACAACGGAACTTGGTATATCAGAAAATCTGCAACCGCAACATTACGTGCCGAACAATGGGGAACCAACGGCGATACGCCAGTTCCAGCACCTTACCGCAGGTAAGTAAAAAGTAAAAAGGCAAAAGTAAAAAGTGAAGAATCAGAACACGGAGCGATAGCGACTTGGCGGATTTAAGTGAAAAGTGAAAAGTGAAAAAGTGAAAACTGCTTACTGCTTACCGCTCACCGCTCACTAAAAAGGACAAAGGACTAAAGACAAAGGACTAAAGACTATGAAACAGAACAACCTCAAAACATTTACAGCCACAAAAACCGCGAGAGTTATCGCAACTTTCTTGCTGATAACACTTTTAATCCCGATTGCTTCGCCAATTCCGCTCTGGGCAAGCAACCTAAATCTTCCAAAATCAGTCGATGATGGTTTTAGGCTAACTGCCCCAACGCCTTTGATTTCAAATTCAACATTGGGTTTTGTCAGCAATTTGGCGAGTAATTTCGGCTTGATAACAGGAGTTGCTAAAAGCGAAGGCTCTAATGAATCTGAGAAAACTAATAACGCTTCAAAAGCTGTCTTGCTGGCTAAAGTTAAGAAAATTAAGACTCAGATTACCGATGAAAAGATAATAAAAGTTGGCGAAAGTGTTTTGCTTAATGCAATTCCGCTTGATGAAAAAGGAAACGCGGTTCAAGGTTTAGTTTTTGATTGGGAAAGTGCAAACCAAGTCATTCTTCGAATAACGCCAGACGGAAAAGCTATTGCTCTGATTGAAGGCGACACGACATTAACTGCGAAACTTGGCAAGTTTAAAAAAGACTTTGCGGTGAAAGTTTCTAATATTGAAGTGGAAAATATATCAGCACCGTCAATGGTCAATCAACTTCCTGACTCTGAAATCGAATCAAAATATTCACCTGTGAATAATGTTGGAAATCCGCCAGGGAAAACTGAAATGGAATCACCGCAACAACCTGCTGCTTTAGGAATTCGTCATCGAGTTGGAATTTCTAACTTTAGCTTTGGCTTGCCATTGGCTTCTCTTTCGGGAAGAGGATTAAATGCTGGAATTGGAATGAGTTACAACAGTCGTGCGTGGAATAAATCTGCAACGCCAATTGCCGATCCGCCATATTCACAACCTCATTTTACCTATGACGTTGAAGAAAGTTGGATAGCACCTGGATTTAGTAGCGGATTTGGCTATTTAGAAACCTCAGCGGTTGGTTTTTCGACACATCCAACAACCAACACAGGAGTTTTCACTAATTACACTGACATCGTTCCAAGAGGGCTTACTGATTCTGACGGAACTCGACATCAATTTGCATGTACTTTATGGGAACCAATTTACGGAACTTATGAATATGACTGTAAAAGATATTCTACTAATGATGGAACTTTCATCACGATTTCTGGTAATAAGCGGTCATGGAACGAAGGTAATTCGCCACAACCACAGCCAAACCACACACCAACATTTATTATCAACTACCCAAATGGTTCAAAAATATTTTATGGTGCAAGTTATGGAAGTGGAAATACGTTTACCAAAAAACAATATCCAAATATAATTCAAGATAGCAACGGAAACCGAGTAAATATAAACTATGTGGAAAATGGAAACGGACGTATTGATTTTATTTCAGACACAATGAACCGCTACATCAGATTTTATTATGACAATACGGCAGATAAAAAACTTGTCACAATTACCGTTCCTTCTTATGGTGAAACAACTACTGAACGCCAAGTTGTAAGGTTTTATTACACCGAAATGCCTCTTGATTATGTTGGGAAGTTTACTGGCACTTCAACCGCACCAGCAACCATAAAAGTCTTAAATCGTGTTTACTATCCGGCAACTAATATGGGTTACAAATACGATTATCATCCGAATTTTGGAATGATTACTAAAATACAGAGGTTTAGCGGAATGGTGCCAAGTAGCAACACCACAATGGAAACTGGAACTATTGTTAGCGATGGAAATTGGGCGGCAACTACTGAATATAATTATCCGGTCGTTTCAGTCCCAATTGCCGATGTTCCAAAATACAATGAGAGAACTGATGATTGGTATGGTCGCGACATTTCAAATCCGGCTCCGAAAGTGCTTTATCATTCGCCTGATAATTCATTATCTACTGCAAGCACGGTCTTGACTTCTAGAATTGAAACTGCAAATGGAAATTCTTCTTCAAACACGATAAATGAAACATTTACCTATAATGCTTACGACTTTAAGCAAGGTTTAGTTAGTGAAACAAAAGTCAGAGAAGGAAACGGGCAATACGGACCAACTTTGTCCGCTACTAAATATTTTTGGGAATTAGGATCAACGCCTTTGGGTGTTGTGACAAATCCAATTCTCCGTAAGATTGAAGTAAAAAATGATGCGACTCAGGCTCAAACTAAAGCAACTCGATTTGAATATGATGAATACAATAATCAAACAGCAGTTGATGAACATGATTTTGCCGTAACAGGAAGCCTTGGAACTTTATTAAAAAGAACTGAAACAACTTTCCAAAAAGGAGAAGGCTGGTTAACTCGAAATCTTTTAAGTTTACCAACCTCTGTTATCACAAAAGTAAACAATATTCCTGTATCAAAAACTCTAATCGAATATGACCATAACGGAAACGACAGCACCTTGGTTCGACGAAATGATATTGCTATTTCAACTCACGACATATTTTACAATCCAGCACATCCCGGTCAGTGCGAGAAAATCTGTCCCAATGCTGATCCTGTGCCTTGCGATGCAAACTATCAAAATCTCGTTCCGCCAAACGGTTGTGTATTTCACCATACTTATGGCTATAACGGAGCAAGTGCATTTCGCGGAAACGTCACAAAAGTCACAACATTTTCGGATGCTACTCTAACCAGCGACCCAAATGCGGCAGTTTCAAACACCGAATATGACATTGCGGGAAACACAGTAGAAGCAAGTGCAAGTTGTTGCAAACTTAAAACTTGGGTTTATGACAAAGCCAATGAATACGCTTTTACTGTTTCCGAGGAAAAAGGCGATAACGGACAATTGAAGACTTTTGCAACATACGACCGAAACACTGGGTTGATGAAAACCGCGACTGACGAAAATAATCAGACGACAACTGTCACCTATGACCCGACATCTCTGCGTCAAACTCGTGTTGATAAACCAAATGATGCGTGGTCAACAGTTGAATATCACGACCAAAGCTATCCGTTTTATGTAAAATCGACAAGCAGTTTGGATACAACCCGAGAGGTTTCGAGTTGGAGTTTTTCAGACGGACGCGGTGCAAGTTATCGCACACGAAGCCAGACTTTGGGCGGATATTTATCAAGCGATGTTGGATTTGATAAAAACGGCAGTCCGATTAAAAATTACAGTCCATACACCGTTTCGGGAATAAATGACCCAAGACCAAGCGGAATAAAATATAGCGAAGTTACAAATAGAGATGCACTTGGGCGAGTTCTCGCAACCAAATTAACTGATGACACAATCGTCACGGCAACGTATAATGGGACGGTGGCGACAGCGACTGACCAAGCAGGAAAGACTAGACGACAAGTGGCGGATGCACTTGGGCGGACGATTCGCGTTGATGAACCGAATGCCGCTGGGCAACTTGATGTAAATGGAGTGCCGTTTCAGCCGACATTTTACGAATATGATGGCAATGATAATTTGGCTAAAGTCATACAATCAGACGGCACGACAACGCAGGAAAGATTGTTTAAATACGATTCGTTATCGCGTTTGACGCATGAGAAACAGGTTGAGGCGACTGCGACTTTGAACAATGCTGGTGAAAAAGTCACTACTGGTGGTTTGTGGACTGGTGTTTACAAGTATGACAGCGAAAGTTTGTTGACCTCAGGAGTTGATGCTCGTGGAGTAAAAACAACATTTTCTTATGACGGATTAAACCGTGTTGAGTCAGTTAGTTACACAGACGAAAGCGGTTATGCGACTCCAAATGTTAGCTATACTTATGATGAGCTTCGTGGAACTTTACCGAATAAAGGTCGCCTGACGACAGTTCAGACAGCCGCAAACGCCACGCAAGGAACGCCGGAAACCAAGCAAATGTATGATTATGATGTTGTCGGGCAAGTTGTAAATCATACACAAAGCATCGGCAACCAAAGCTATAACTTGAATTATGGCTATAACTTAGCCGGACAATTGACTTCGGAGAAATATCCAAGCGGTAAGGTTTTTAATTATTCAGTTGATGATTTTGGGAGATTGCAAACTGTGGCGGATAATCAACGACAATATTTGAGTTCGGTCAGCTTTACGAATCAAGGTTTGCTTGCGAGTATGAATCTTGGCAACGGGACGAGTGAAAGTTTTGGATATAATGACCGCTTTCAGATGACGAATCAGACGTTGAATAAAGGCAACCAAATTTTGCAGAAATATGATTACGGTTATGGTCAAATTGATGCAAGTGGCAATCTTGATTTGACGAAGAACAACGGACAACTTGCTAAGATTGAAAGTTTTATCGGGACGCAAAAGCAAGCTACGCAGAAGTTTAGCTATGATTCGATTGGGCGTTTGAGCGATGCGAAAGAGTTTAAAGGTACAGATAATTCGTTGACTTATAAGCAGCAATTTGACTTCGACAGATTTGGAAATATGTATCGAAAAGCCGCGAATAACGGAACGGCTGGTCAATCAAATCCGTTGCCTATGACGGCGATTGAAGACGCTGATATTTCGAAATCTACCAACAGATTTACAACAAACACGACTTACAACGAAGCCGGAATGGTCATCACCGACAACAAATTCAGAAACATGAATTTCAGCTACGACGCAAATGGTCGTCAGGTCAACGCTACAAAC
>JANNVK010000011.1:0-27033 GCA_031414415.1 Acidobacteriota bacterium | reverse complement strand
CGGAACAATTTCAGTTTCTGCGGTGCGAAAAAACGGAAGTTTGCTGCTTTGCGTGAGCGACAACGGCAGTTCTTATGACGAAAAATCGCCGCCGGATTTCGGCATCGGGTTGTCAAATACCGCCGACCGACTTGAAAATCTCTACGCCGACAAACAGCGTTTCGATTTTAATCAAACTGAAACCGGTTTTGCGGTCAACATCGAAATTCCGTTTCGGCAATTTAACAACTAAAAAATGAAGACTCGAATTTTGATTGCAGACGACGAAGAACTTGCCCGTGATGTTTTGTTGATGTTTTTGGGCGAAAATGATTTGTGCGAAGTTATTGCAATTTGCCAAAGCGGTGCGGAAACTTTGCAAGCGATTGAAACCCAAAAGCCCGACATTATTTTCCTTGATATTCAAATGCCGAACGGCACAGGTTTAGACGTTTTGCGAAAAATGCAAAGTGCTGAAATGCCCGTCGTAGTTTTCGTAACAGCTTTTGACGAACACGCGGTCGAGGCTTTTAACCTCGCGGCGGTCGATTATTTGCTCAAGCCTTTTGACCGCGAAAGATTCGCAAAATCTCTTGAACGTGCCTTGAATCAAGTTAAATTACGGCGTGAAAATAAAGCAATTTTGCCGACTGAAATTTACGAAAAACTGTTTGAAAGATTGAACTTACAGCCGCCGCAAATTTTTCCGACGCGATTTATGATTCGTGAAAACGGTCGCGTGCGTTTCGTCAATGTCGAAGAAACCGAAGCAATTTTGGCGGCGGATGATTACGTTGAATTATTGCAAAACGGCAAAAAGATTTTGCTGCACGAAACTTTGTCGGGTTTAGAAAATCGGCTCGATCCGCAAAAATTCTGTCGAATTCATCGGTCAACTATCGTCAACTTAAATTATATAAAAGAGTTGCACCCGTTTCGCAACGGAGATTATACTGTTGTTTTGACCACCGGTTCACAACTGCGTTTAAGCAGAAATTATCGACGAAATTTGGATGATTTGTTGTTGAATCATCGCGGGAAACTTTAATTATATGACCGAAACAAAACGCAAAGGCTCGCGTGCGACCAAAGATATTCCGAAAGAAATTTTGGAACAACTGAATTCCGGGCAAATCGAAACGGCGAATTTGGTTGAATGGTTAGCCGTAAATCAACGGTTGCTGCTAGAAAATTTGCTCAAACAAACGAATAAACTTCCGTATCTGAAACCGATTCTCGCGGACATTGAAAATCTCAAAAAACAAACGGTCAACACAATCAACGAAGCCATCGGCACAGGACTTTTAGCTTCGGGCGATACGGAATTATTGAGCCGAATTTCGCGTCATACGTCCGATGCAGTTCGCTGTTGGGCGACTTATACAATCGGCAGAAATCCGCAGTTTTCCGTCGCTCAAAGGTTGGAGAAAATTCAGCCTTTTGCGGCTGACAGTCATTTTGGCGTTCGAGAAATCGCGTGGCTGGCGGTTCGTCCTTCAATCGCCGAAAATTTGGACGAAAGTCTCGAAATTCTTTCAACTTGGACAACTTCCGAAGACGCAAATGTGAGACGTTTTGCGAGCGAGGCAACGCGACCACGCGGCGTTTGGTGCGAGCATATCGAAACACTTAAACAACAACCAACATTAGGTTTAGCGGTTTTGGAACCGCTCAAAAACGATTCGGCAAAATACGTTCAAGACAGCGTCGGAAATTGGTTGAACGATGCGAGCAAAACGCAACCGCAGTTTGTAATCGAACTTTGTAAAAAGTGGGAAGCCGAAAGCAAAACGAAAGAAACGGCTTACATTATCAAAAAGGCTTTGCGGACAATCGAGAAATAAATTTTTAGCAATGACGAAAGAAGAATTTCAACAATTTTGGGCGGAAAATTATCCTGAAACTCTGCCGATAAATTATCTTTTCAAGCATAATTTGAAAAGTCGTTGGCTGCGGATTCACAGTTTGCCGGAATCGAAACGTTACGCTCAAACTAAAGAAGAATCAGAGGCTTTATTGAATCGGCAAAACTCGATTATTGATGATTTAATCCTGCAAAACGCGAAAATTAATGTTGTCGTAAATTTTATTGAGATTGATAGTTTTCTTTTTCAAATGTTCAATTTTACCAACATCGGCGTTTTCGTGGACAAAGATGGCGAAGCAGTTTTTCAGTCATTTAACTTTGAAACTACTTGGGAAACGAACGGTTTGAATCCGATGTTATTGGAAATTGCAGACGACAATTTGCGTGCATTTATCATCGGCGAAGATTGCCTGATTGCTGCGTATGACGGCGGTATGGATTTAATTTTCAAAGACGAACCAACCAAATATTTTTACAAAAGAAAGTATAAAAACTGGCTTTCAGCGAGGGAAGATGGACTCTAAACAGAAATATACTTGCCCGTGTTGCGGCTACAAAACCTTTGATAGAGAAGATCATTTGTGGGATATTTGCGAAGTTTGTTTCTGGCAAAGTTGCCCGCTTCAGAATGCAGATCCGTATAATTGCGGCGGTCCTAATGACGTTTCGTTAATTTTGGCACAGAAAAATTTCGTCGCGTATGGAGCGTGTGAGGAGCGTTTGATTCCGTCAGTTCGTTTGCCGGTTGGAGATGAAATTAAGGATGAAAATTGGCAGTTAATTGTGCCAAAAATTCAACATTTCGAAGGAAGACTTCACTTAAAAAGACATTGGAACGAAACAACCGGACAGTCTTTAACCGACAGTTGGGGAACGTCTTTATACTATTTTGAAACCAATAAAGAATGCGAAGTTTTGCGGCAAATCGAAGTTTTTGAAAACGGTAAAGTATTGAAATACAGTGATTTGCATTTACAAGATGAATTCGGCGGGCTTTCCGTTGAGCCGTTGGATTTCAACAGCGGCGATTATCGAATGTGCGACACAATCGAGTTTTACGAACTTTGGGAAAAGCCTTTTACAAACGAATTTTTGATTGAACAAATCCACGTTTCCGAGAAGTGGCACGTTGGTTGTAATAATCTCAAATATAATCAATCTGAGGCTGAATTAAAGTCGAATGAAATAATTTTGACGCTCACCTTAGACCATCGTTTTATGTTGGATTTAACCTACGAAGATAACGCGAAATATGTCCTCAAAATCAAGGAAGGAAACACTTGGATTCATTTTTTCAACTATATGCTCTGGCACGAAGCCGCGACCGCAACGAACAAATGGTTGGACGAAATCGAGCAAGTTGCAAAGACGATTGATGTGAGAAAGGCGGACGAATTTCCGCGACTTTTCCGACCGCGACCGAAGATGCTTTGGACGAAAAATATCACAACAAATATGTGGTTGACGGCATCGCTAAATTAGAAAAATTGTGCGGACAAAAACTGAAAATCGAATGGGTTGGCTACGGTGAAGATCAAGAAGATTCGATTTGTAGCTGCACCAAACATAAATATTTTTTGCTTTATTATTACAAAGAATACTCTCCAATTTTGTGCGGTTCGTGCGAAGGACAAGTGCCGTTATTTCGGATGCCGAAGCTCCACGATTTTGGTTATTGGAATTTAACTTGCTGGCAAAGTGCATATTTTGGCTGTGTTCTGATTGATTTGAATTGCGGCACAGGCGAGCGTTGGGCAATCAAACAGCAATGCGATTTTGATTCGGGACTTTCAAAACAAGGTCGTGAAGTCGCGGCAAAAATTACCGAAACGACAGGCGTAAAAACGTATTATTTTCTCTCCAATTTTTCCAAACGCTCAAAGGTGAAAGATAGAAATCGTCCGTGTCCGAGTTGCGGCGGCGAGTGGCATTTGGCAAAAGAAATTCACGGTTATATTCGGCATAAATGCGATAAATGCTTGTTGATGTCGGCGTATAGCAATTACCATTCTTAAGATGAGTAAAAAGAAAATAATCGTGCTTTTAGGCAGCACTAAATCAAATTCAATCAACGAAAACAATTAATTTGGCGAGTAACACATTATGCCAAACCGAAACATTATTTCTCATTTGCAGTTCTGGTCTTTTCTATCATTTCCTGAATTGTTTCGGTTTCGCCGATTTCATAAAGAGAAATTAAACCATTTGCAATCGTAAAGATTTGATGAACTGTTACATCTATTAGAACATTGCCTTGCAAGTCTTTAATAATTTGATGAACAGTAACGATATTACGATTGTTTTCGTCCGTTTCAAATTTTAATGTCTCAAGTTCCGGTTGAATATTCTTGAATTGATTCGTCCAGTATTCACGCACTGCATCGTGTCCGTAAACGAAGCCGCCTTCAACTCCGTTCGCCCATTTTACGTCTGGCTGCATAAACGAAATGATTGTTTCGATCTCACGTTTGTTGAAGGCATCATATAAATTTTGCAGAAATTGTTGATTTGTATTCATAATTTTTATTATACATTTCGAATGTCGTTAAAACAAAAAACACAACAAACCAATTGACCGTAAAGCCGAAAGTTATAGTTGTAAAGCAACGAGTAAAAAAGCGGGATGGAAATCAATGTTCTCGGACACATTATTAGTAAGAAATATTTTTATTTCAATAAAACTTCCAAGCCTTCGGAATAGTCAATTTCTTTCATCAATTGATGATGCGTAAAAAGTTTTTCCAGTAAACTGTGGAGTTGTTTTATCTCGCTGACGCTTAACTTTCCGACTAAGACATTGCCAACCTTATTCATCTCGCCAAAGATCGAATAAATTTCTTTTCTGCCTTTATCCGTCAGGCTCAGGCGTGTCGAACGTTTGTCTTCGGGATCGGGCGATTCGGCGACTAATTTGTGTTTCAAAAGGCGTTTGATAACTTCAATTCCCGACGGCAGTTCCATCATATTATTTTTTATCAAGTCAGTTTTACGCATCGAAGGCACGCGGCTGAGCGTTGCCAAAAACACAAAATCATCGGACGTAGAAATCGGGCTGTTGCGTAACGCAGTTTTCGTGTAGCCCTTAAAAAAACGAAAAAGATAATTGAGATAAAAGCCAAGCTGATTGCTCAACATCTGCAAATTATCGTCCACAGGAGCGGCTTTGCTGCGTTTGGAAATCTGTTTTTCCGAAGCAAATTGCAAAAAACTCTTCATTTCCACTTTTTGGTTCGTGGCTTCAAATTCTTCAATCAGCGGAATCAGTTCGGATAATAATTTGAATGATGCTCTCATTATTTGCTATGTTTCAATAGTAATGCTATAAACTTACTATGTTTCCATAATACTATAATTTTCGTTATATTTCTCAAATCGAATTACGTTTTAGGATAAATCAATATGAAAAATAAAATCAACGCACTGCTCTTTATCGTCGTCTTTAGCGTAACATCTTTGCTTGCACAGTCTAGTGTGGGCGAAAGAAATTCAATAGTAAACAAGCCTTTCCCTGAAGTAAAAGCCAAAACGCTGCTCAATAATCTGGTTACTTTTCCGGCTGTTGTGAAAAATAAAATTACGATTATTTGCATCGCATTTAATGACGACGGCAGACCGAAATCTGATACTTGGGTGAAAGAAATTCCAAAGATTTATGCAAATTCCGAGGTAGTTTTTTACGAATTGCCGATGATAAAAAATGCTCCGAAACTCTTTCGCGGAATGATCGAAAAAGGAATGCGGAAAGAAACGGACGTAAAGCTGCACGACAATGTTGCTAATTATTACGGCAAAATTGATGCGTATAAAACCGTATTGTTAATGAGCGATGAAAAAACTTGCTATACGTTTTTGCTTGATAAAAACGGCGTAATTAAATACTCGACAGTCGGCAAAGCAACGCCGGAAAATCTGAAAGAATTAGACGCAAAAATTAAGGAAATTTCCAAATAACTATATGGACATAAAATCAACTTTAACATCAATACCGAGACTTTTATTAGGTTTTTTGGCAGCTTGGGGCGGAGTTTTACACTTCACGGTAAAAGTTGCGAGCTGGCAAAATCCATTCCTGACGAGCCTTTCCGAAACAAGTTATTTATGGCAAATCATCGGCGTAATTAACTTGGTTGCGGGAATTTTGCTGGTCGTAAATCGGTTTACGCTGTTGTCGTTGCTCGCACTTTTGCCGATAACTTTCAACATATTTTTGTTCCATATTTACTATTTTACGCCTGACGGATTATTCATTGGAATTCCGATGTTCGGCTTAAATCTTTGGTGTATTTGGGAAAATCGAACGCATTATAAATCGTTGCTTCAATTCAAATTAAGCGTATGAAACAAATTATTTTTTCAATTATTTTTGTTGGTATGGCAACGTTCGCCGTTGTTGGTCAAACAAAATTCGCAACCGATTTTTCGTTGAAAAATGTGGATGGCAAAACGATCTCGCTCAATGATTTCAAATCTGAGAAAGGGGTAATTCTAACTTTCGTCTCAAACGTTTGCCCTGTTGCCGAAGATTATCAAAAAAGAATCGAAGCATTGCAGCAAAAATACGCCGCGAAGGGCTTTCCCTTAGTCGCGATTGATCCGGTTGATAGCTTTGATGAGATGAAAGAAGTTGCCGAATCAAGAAAGTATTCTTACAAATTTCTTTTTGATTCGGATCAGAAAATTGCCAAGACCTACAAGATAAAATCGAATACTCACACCTTCGTTTTGCTGAATACTAAAAAAGGTTTTCAAGTAGTTTACGAAGGCAGAATTGATGATGACTGGACTGGCAAGAAAGTTACTAAAAATTATATCGAGAATGCCGTTGATGCGGTGTTGAATAATAAAATTGTTGGCGTGAAAAGGACGAATATTTTGGGTTGCCCAATCAATTATCGAAAGTAAACAGGAGTGCCGTCTAAATATTTTCGGTGTTTCAAAATAAGTAAGAACGAATAAGGGAAAATATGAAAAATTTAATTTTAACAGCAGTTTTTTTGTCGATTGCAATTTTACAAATAAACGCACAAACCGAAGTTTCACAGCAAGTTGCCAAAAACGAAAATAGCGATAGTTCATTGCTTAAGACAGTTTCCGAAAGCACAAAAACTACGTTTCCCGCGAACAAGCAACAAAATACTTACGTTCGCCCAACCGCGAATGAAAGGTTCAAAAGATATTTGAACAACACGGTTGGAACCGGTCTGATCGGCGTTGGATTTGGTGCTGCTTTTCAACAAATCTCAAATGTGCCTCCTGAATGGGGAAAAACTAAAAAAGGTTTCGCACGCCGTCTTGGTTCGACTTTTGGTGAAAACACAATTCAAGAAACTGTCGCTTACGGGCTTGAAGAAGCTCTGAAACTCGATAGTAAATTTTACAAAAGCGATAAACGAAACTTCTCTGCACGCTTGAAAAACGCCTTTCTTTCGAGCTTTACCGCACGCACGCCAAGCGGCAAAAAAGTCTTTAATCCGTCGCGTGTCATTGGTGCTTACACGGCAAATTTTATCTCAACTTCAAACTGGTATCCGAATCGCTATGGCTATAAAGACGGATTTCGACAAGGTTCGAGAGCCGTTGGATTTAATATCGGATTCGGTTTTGTCAATGAGTTTATTTTTAACCGAAAGTGATGGACATTTTTTTCGATTAGACACATAACGTAAAAATTACGCAAAAAAACCTAATAAAAATAAAACAAGCTCCGTTGAGAAATTTGAAGCCAAAAGAGACAATGGTTAATGAAACCAAAAAGTCTTTTACGGCTTCATTTTTTTTCAACTGGATTAGCTATGACCAAAAAAGCGTTTGAATGCGAAAATATCACGGAAATTCGAGTAGAAATCGATGCAATAGACAAGCAAATCGTCGGCTTGATCGGTCTGCGATTTGAATATGTGAAAGCTGCGTCGAAATTCAAAACTTCCGAAACTGCGGTCAAAACTCCCGAACGTTTCAAAGCTATGCTCGAAAAAAGACGCGATTGGGCAAGCGAAGAAGGCTTGAATCCCGATGAAATTGCAAAGTTGTTCCGCGATTTGGTAACGCATTTTATCGAAGAAGAAATGAAGCATTGGAAAAACAGCGACTGAAATATGTTACTTGATGAAATAAAAAACTCACTCGAAAATCTAGCCGTCAAAAAGAGTTGGAAAATCAATTTTGAAGGTAAGAAAATTAAGGTTGTGCGGAAAGATAACGCGGCGTTTGAGGTTTACAACGACGGTCATTTTGTAACTGCCGATGAAACTTGGGAGCAGGCTTTTGAGTTAGTTAAAGTTTTATTAGAAAATAAATAAATGATAGAAAAACTAGAAACATTGATCGGCAAAAGCATCGAGAGCGAAGAAATCAAAGCGTTGTTCGCTGAATGGAACGTCGCGTATCCGAAAAAGACTACCGTTACGCCGAACAGTTCTTCGTTGGGCGATTGCAAAATGAAGAAAGATGGTTTGAGCTTGCACTTTCACTTCGGCGGAAATAGTAAGTTTGCAAGACCGATTCCTGCGGCTCGCAAAGGTAGTTTTATTGCGTTGCTTCGTGAGATTATTTTCACTCCAAAGTATCAAGGTGAGTTACCTTTCGGGCTTCGCGTAAAAATGAGTGCGGACGAAATTACGAAGATTTTAGGCGAGCCGAAAGTTACAAATTTTATGAATTTAGATTCGATAATCTGGCGAAAACCTTACAAAGATAAATTTGAAGTTTTGGCTTCGGATGTTGAATTAGAGAAAGGAAAATTCGTCAGGGAAATGCGGATTTCGGTGATGTGGGACACAGATTTGAATACGTTGGAAGATTACGAAAAAGCGGGATTGTAAAACTTATGTTCAGCAATATATTCAAAAATTACAAGCTATATTTAACGATGATTTTGAGCAGTCTGTTGGCTATTTTGACGATTTCCTGTAACAACAAATCAAACGAGATAAAGACGCAAGAAGAAACTATTCCGAAGGTGAGCGAGATGAAAAAAAAGTATAATCCGGCAGTTTATTTTGAGATTCCGGTCACAAATATTGACCGTGCAATGAAGTTTTATTCGGCTGTTTTCAATTTTACATTTGAAAAAGAAATCATCGATAAAAACGAAATGGCTTTGTTTCCGTTTAATGAAAATGACCTTGGAATTACGGGGGCATTGGCGAAAGGCGAGATTTATAAACCGAGTAAAAACGGGACACTTATCTATTTGCGAGCGGAAAATATCGATGAAACATTGAAGTTGGCTCTACAAAATGGCGGAAAAGTTTTATACCCAAAAACATCAAACGGCGATTTAGGTTTTGTCGCAGAATTTGAAGACAGCGAAGGCAACCGAATTGCTTTGCATCAATCAATAAATTAAATACATTCAATGAGTGAAGAAGAATTAGACGAAATAAAAATGCGGTGCGAGGCGACATCGGTTGCTCCGTGGGTTGCATTTATCGAAGGCAGAGACTGCGAAGGCGGCAGCAGTTTTATAATGACGGGAATTGATAAAGGCGAGAATATTTGGGGCGAAAATCGCGGCGAAGATATTTATTTGACAGGTGTAACTGTTGCAGATATAGATTTTATCGCCAACGTCCGACAAGATATTCCGAATTTGTTAGCCGAAATCAAGCGGCTGAAAAAGTTAGTAAAAGTAATTAAGTAACTTGCTGCATTTAGAATATTTTGACAATTTATTTAACCGCCAAGAATCCAAGTCCGCCAAGAAAAGCAAAAATAAAACCAAATATGAAAAAGATTCTCACAAACCTTGGCGAACTTGGCGACTTGGCGGTTAATATTTGAATATCAAAATGCACATATTATTTTGACTTTGTTACTTGGAAAACGATGAGCGGTAAGATTATTTTGAAAATAAGATTGAATCAATGATAACTAAAACTATAACTTGGTCGTTTTTTTACAAAGATGAGTTGCTTTGTGAAGCAGACAAAATCGGGATTATCGAACAAAAAGATGTTTCGTTAGAAAACTATCTCGAAGATATTTATTCGCAAAAAAGTCTTCTCGATAAAAACGGAATTACTCGAATTTCCGTTTTTCATACCGTTTTTTATGACGACCAATGCAACACCGAATTTTCGCCGAAAGTTGTTTCGATGTTGCAGAAATTGAACGCGACGTTTTGCGTAACGGCTCAAAATAATTCTTCAAACGAAAGTCTTTACGACGTTTTGGACAAAATTCGTGAGCGACCCGCGATGTATCTCGGCGAACATAGTTTGTCGGCAATGTCGCATTTTATCAACGGCTTTGATATGGCTCGCAATCACGAAACGCACGAAACGCCGCCGTTTGACGGCTTCAATGATTTTGTCGGAAAATTTTACGGTAAATACACGACCGCCGGCTGGAAAAACCTGATTTTGTCCGATCATTACGGCAATGAAAACGAGGCGTTGACTCGGTTTTACGAGCTTTTAGACGAATTTCGCGGACAAGAAATTAAATTTAATTCGAGAGATATTGTGCTGCGGCTTTTGCACGTTTCGATGTTGGATTTTCGCGGAGAAGACGAACACGAGCGACAAAAACAAATTGCCGATTTGCTGCATCACGTTTCAAACGGATTGCGAACAGCAATTTTCGGCGGCTTGATTGTTTGGTTTGATTCAATTTTAGAAGATATATTCAACCGTGCCAACGGCAACGAATATCTGCATCATTGGATAAAATTAAACGCACCCGAAACCGCCGATTATGAATACGAACTTTGGCACGGCTTTGACGGAAGCACCAATATCACGACTCTAATTCCCGGCAATCATCAGCAAAAAGATTACGTCATTGACCCATGCGAGAAGCTGATAAAAAGATTTTTTACGATGAAACTTGAAAAGGCGAAAGAAGTTAAGGAAAATTTTATGACCACGATAGACCAACGAAACAAAGACGAGTGAAATTAGTAAAATTAAATTGCTCACCAACTACACATCAAGTAAAATATCAACCAATAGTAAAATATAAAAAGCCGCCGTTTAATCAATGATTTGTACAGAAACATTCAGACAATTTGCACTTTCGTTTGCCGATACGGTTGAGAAGCCGCACTTTGACGCGACTTCATTTAGAATAAACGGAAAGATTTTCTGCTCGCTGGAAATTGAAAAACAAAAGGCTTGTTTGAAACTATCACTCGAAGATCAGCATCAATTTTGTTCGATTGCCGAATCAATTTATCCGGTGGATAATAATTGGGGCAAAAGCGGTTGGACGTATATTGACATTGATAAAATCGAGGAAGATTTGCTCGTTGAAGCATTAACGAGTTCTTACAGAGAGGTTTCTAAACCGAAAAAGAAAAAATGAAAAATCTAATTCCATACATCATTATCAACGACAAATGCGAAGAAGCTCTTAACTTTTACGCCGAATGTTTTGGCGGAAAAACCACCTTTTTGCAAAAGTATTCGGACACAAGCTATCCCGTTTCCGACGACTTTAAAAGCAAAGTTGCACACGCGGAATTTCGTGCCGACAATATTCATTTTTTTGCGTCAGATGGCTTTGAAGGTCAAAAAACAATCGTTGGCGACAACATCGCACTGAGCGTAAATTTTGACAATCAAGACGAACAAAAATTAACTTTTGATAAACTAAAAATCGACGGAACAATTACGATGGACTTTTCCGAAACTTCCGCAAACTCAACACTTGCAACACTTATCGACAAATTTGGTATTCATTGGTATCTAAACTTTGAAAAGGCTGAGTAATCTGACAAGAATTACTACAAGAACTAACATTAAAAGCCGCTGTTACAAGACGATATTTGGACAGCGTTCCGTTCAATAATCTCGAATATAAACCGACTAAAAAATCCGAGTGAACTTATCTAACACACAACTCAGCCCGATTATTTCGCCAAACTGCACGCATCAATTTATCTTCGGTGAAGTGAAATATTTCACAACTCTTTCTATCGGAAACAAAGATTATTTTCGTAACGAAGTTTATTTTACAAAATAGTGACTTTATCTTTTTACCACCTTGTCATCAACATAATTCTTAAAAAAATCGTCCCTGAAAATGTTGCCGATTGGCAGTTCATTGTTGGCGAGGAAAACGCTTTGTCCGTCAAATGAGACGATATGACCGAGATTGACGATGTGCGATTTGCTGATGCGGGCAAAGATTTTGGGCGGTAATTGGCTGAAAATTGTTTTGACGTTCATCGCCGTAATAATTTTTTTGCCCGGAACGTGAATGATGACATAATCCTTTAAACCTTCGATAAAAGAGATGTCTTTGAAGAGAATTTTGAAGTATTTTCGGTCAGCTTTGATGAAAATGTAATCGTCGCCGACTGATTCAATTTTATTGGAGTTCGTTTCTTTTGATTGCAGTAAATCGAGGTAATTTTCGGCTTTGTGAACCGCTTTGACAAATCGTTCAAAGCGAATCGGCTTGACCAAATAATCGATTACGTCCAGTTCGTAACTGTCGATTGCGTATTGCGGATATGCGGTGGCGAAGATAATCAGCGGACTGTTGACCAAGGTTTTGACATAATCCAAACCGCTCATTTCAGGCATATTGATGTCTAAAAAAATAAGGTCAATTTTGTTTTCCTTGATGGTTTCGGCGGCATCCAAAGGATTACGAAAACTTCCGTGCAAAGTCAGTTGCGGACATTTATTTATCAGCAAAATCATTCCTTCGCGTGCCAGCGGTTCATCGTCGATTACAATACAATTCATATTCGGGTCATATCGGAAAGGTCAGTTTAACGGTAAATTTATCGGCAACATCACTGATTTCGAGCGTGTGTTCCGTGCCGTAAAGCAGGTCGAGACGCTTTTTGACATTTGCCAAGCCTAAGCCGTTGTTTTCCTCAATCAACGGCTGCGGTGATTTTGAATTTGAAATTTCAAAATACAGTTTATCGGATTTGATTTGAAACAAAATGCTGATTGAGCTTTCGCGGCGGGTGTTGCTGTGTTTGATGGCGTTATCAATAAAATTGACAAACAACAGCGGCGGCACGGAAACATTTGACGCATTTCCGTCAACCGTCAAAAAAATCTGCAAATTATCGCGGCGGATTTTTTCTAAATCGAGATATTGGCGAATAATCTCTATGTCTTTGCTTAATAAAACTTTATCTTGTTGGCTGTCGTAAATTTGATACCGCAAAACGTCGGACAATCCCAAAATTATCTCGGACGCTTTTTCAGGATTCGTCATTGTCAAAACGTGCAGATTATTGAGCGTGTTGAATAAAAAATGCGGATTGACCTGGTTTTTCAGTTGTGCGAGTTCGGTATTGAGGTTTTCTTTTTGCAACTCGGCAAATCGTTGCTGGTCGGAAACCCAAGTTTTGAAGATTTTATAACCCGTTGTTCCACCGATAAAAGCCATCGGAAATGCGAAATTAGCGGCAAATTCTGCTAACGAAAATTTGACTGCAAAAGCTGCAATTTTACCGAAATATTGAACGTAAATTTGTTGCGTAAAATAACTGACGAAAAAAAATGAAGTGCCGATAAAGATAAGTCCCACAATATAATGCAGGTATTTTCCCTTTTTTAGAAATTGGGGAAAAAGAAAATAAAGGTTGAAATAGACAATCGCCAACGCAATGAGCATATTAACGAATTGCCCAAGGTAAAAAACTCGAAACGGCACGTTTACTTTTTCGGCATGAAACGCTAAATCACTCGGCGAAAGTAAGTTGAATTCAACCGCGATAATTAAAATCAGCAACAAATGCCGCAAAAATGCCCAGCGTTTATCGGTTATAAAATTGAGTATCCAATTACTCGAATTAGTTTGGGCGTTGTTCATTTACAAAAACGAAAATGACTGTCCATTACAACTAAAACTGACTTCAAATTCGTGTTTTTTTATTTTCGCTTGAAGTGTTGTCGGATTCAATCCCAACATTTTTGCTGCTTTTCGTCGATTACCTTTTGCTCGACCAAGAGCGAAACAAATTAATTTCATCTCAAATTTTTTAACTTCATTAGCAATTGAAAACTCGCTGAACTCCATTTCTACCTCTTCCGGCGAATCATTTGAGACAGTAAATTCATTTTGTAATGAGTCCGAAAACGCGGACAATTCGTTATTAATTTTTCTTTTAAGATTAGCATTTGCCATAGTTTGATTGCTTTTTTACTTCTATTACGTTTTCCGGTTAGAAAATTATGCATTAGTTTTGAGAAGGCGAATCAGTAGCGTTGTTCGTAGCCTAATGAGACGCATCTGCTCACGCCGACGCTACTGACTTATTCAGCGGTTTGGGCAAAGACTTGCAACGCGAAAACTACGCATAAAATTGTAGCTGTAAATATTTTTTTCAATGTTAATTCTCCTTGTTTTCTACTTTTGTTTGCAGTCTTTGATAATTCGTTTTGCCAAAGTTATCGCCGCTACATCGCCATTTTTCTCGGCATATTCGATTGCACCTTTCGCCGCTTCCGTTGCTTCGCTACATTTGCCTAACTTCTCTGCAATCTGTGCTTTAAGGTTGTATCTGAAAGGAGATTTCGTCATTTCCAAAACCTGATTCGACCAAATTAAGGCTTGTTCCAAATCTCTGCTCATCAACAAATAATACTCGGCTGATTCCATCAAAGTTTCTTCATTCGGGTTAGGTTTCGAGGTTTTTGCTTTTATGTCAGCCATCACTCTTGCATCAACATCCTGCGATAAAACAAACTTCAATTTAGTGTTTTCCCAACGAAAGACAATCGCCGAAGAAGTCGGTTTTACGTCTTCAAAAGTAAGCGACATCGTTTCTAAAGTTTTTTCAAGCCGTTCCGCTTTTACCTTGAAACGCAGCACATCTTTCGCTTCTTTGTATTCGTAAACGCCCCATTGATTCGCGTCGCTGTTGATAACAATTGTCCAATCGTTCTTGTCGGGAATTGCAACCATCGCATATTTACCTTTTGCCAGCAACTTTCCGTCAATCAACATTTCTTCGTTCAATTCCAGTGTTGTAACGGTATTTGCTCCAAATCGCCAAACTTTTCTGAACGGAATATAGTTTGAACCAAGCATTTTTCGACCTCGCAACGAAGGTCTGCTGTAACTGACGGTTGCGTTTCCTAACCCAATCTGTTGTTGAACAATTCCCGCCGGACTAAGTGCCGGAATAGCAATTTGTGCTGTTGCTGACATAGTAAATAGTAAAACCGAGACTAAAAAAATTAACTTTTTCATAGTTATTTCCCTGGTTAAAACTTAGGTTTGGCGGCTTCTTTCGGAGCGTCTTTGGTCGCTTCAATATCGCCGTCTTCTAAACTGACTTTCATTCCGGTTATTTTTTTGTCCGCATTTCGGGCAAAAACTACGGTTGCACCGATTTCCGCAATGCTGAAAGTGTCGGCTTTCTCTTTGTCTTTCATTAATTCAAATTCTTCGCCGTCCGGACCCAACGCAAATAATTTATCTTTCACAACTTTGATTGTTGTTGACCCAATCGGCGAACCTCTTTCAAAGGTGTAATTTCCAACGTAATCTTCCAAAGAATCCGCATTTGCCGAAACGCTTGTATTCGCAACAAGCCCGAATAAAACCAATCCGATTGCCACAAAGGCAGTTAAAAATGTTTTCATAATGTTTTGCTCCTAAAAAAAATCTGTCACTAAAATATTAGTTACAATCTGATTTGAAACGCAATTCTATCCGTCGGTTTTTATACAAACACGCTTTTTCGCAATATAAAACAAGGTAAAGTCGTTATTTTTTGCGTGTGATGCAGTCAAAAGTTTTATCGGTCATTAAATTGAAAGTGAAAATTTCGTTGTGTCCGACTGGCAGTTTGAAAATATTTTGCAACGGAATTTCCAATAAATACGACCAAATGCAACGGATAACTCCAGCGTGTGTGATGAGCAAAACTTTGTCGAGCTTTTGTTGACGTAAATTGTCCAAAAATAGTCTAATTCTGTCGAATAATTCGAGCAAGTTTTCGCCATTTGGAGTTTTTTCGTTGGCAAAATCATTCATCCAAACGTCAAGTTTCGCTTGCTCGATGTCGTTCCATTTTTTGCCTTCCCAATCGCCGAAATTCATCTCCATCAGAGCGTTTTCAAAGGTTACATTTTCGTAATTTAATGCGTTAGATAAATCTTTGCAACGCTCCAACGGACTGCAAAAAACTGCGTCAAAAGCATCGGGCAAATCGTTTTTATATTGTGCCGATTCTTCGACAAAAGTATCGGCTAACGGCACGTTTGTCTGTCCGTAACAAGTATTTTTGACTGCAACTTGCGTGTGTCTGATTACAAAAATTTCCATAAAGCCACAAAAGTTAAAAGGCACACGCATTCCGCCATTTGCTCGACTGCACCGAGACAATCGCCCGTGTAGCCGTCAATCCATTTGTTAAAATAACGATTGGTAAAATAATAAAGTATTGCCAAAGGAATTATCACAACCAAAAATTTCCAATTCAAAAAACAGAGCAAAATTAACGGCAACAATCCGAAAAAATATGCTCCAATAATTTCAATAAATGTGTGAGCTTTAGCGATTGGTTTTGACTTGCTGGTTTCGTCTTCTCTCGAATAACGAGAAGTAAAAACGATGTTGATGGTGGTTAATCTCGACAGTGAATGATAGGCGATAAACATCAGCAAAATAAGCAGATAACCGTGATTTTCAAACTTCAAAACAAGACTGTTCAACGCAAAAAACTTGATGGCGAAAAGAAAAATCAGAGCGATTGCACCGTAAGCACCAACGCGGCTGTCCTTCATTATTTCCAAGATTTTTTCCTTCGTCCAACCGCCGCCAAAACCGTCAAACATATCAGCCAAACCGTCTTCGTGAAACGCACCCGTCGTCAAAACTCCTGCCGCAAGCGAAAATAAAACTGCAATATTTGCGTCAAAAACCAACAAACTCAGCCAAAAAACTGCAAACGAAATTCCGCCGACAATCCAACCGATCAGCGGAAAATATCGCGTTGCTTTGTTAATATCATCAGGCGAAAAATCAGGATTTTGCGGACACGGAATTCGTGTGTAAAACATCACCGCCGCAAAAAATATATTTAATTCTCGTGAAATCATTTTTGTAACTGTTTAAGTCTTATGATGAATCTCGCGGCTTTTCCGCCATTCCCATTGTTCGGGATGTAAACATCATTGAGTAGCTTTTGCTCTTTTGGTTTTCAAAAAAGGTAGTGTTTCCGACTGAAAAAAAGGATTTTCCGTTCCCCAAAAGATGTATGTCAAATGAAGCTCGTCTTCGGCGAATTGGAATATTTCTTCAGCTGTTATTCGTTTATTGGTGTTTGGGTTAATGTAGTTATAGTTACCATCTTGAACAGCCAAACTGCTCGGCACTTTTTTATAACTGCTTTTAATAAGCGGGTAACTTTTTTGTTCCTTTTTATACGGAAACAAATCGGGACCGCCGACACCGATATTGTTTGCCCAAGCAAATTCATACACTTCTTTTAGTAAAGTAGTGGCTAAACCGGGAACGCGACAGCCGGGCATAAAATTGGCATAAACAATAACGGGTGATTTTGGAAATGATTTTTTAAGAGCAGTCAAATTTTCCGTGATTGCCTCTTTGTATCGCAAACAAGTAAAGCCGGACGGATGCAATTTGCCGCTTCCAAATCCGACGGATGTTTCCCCGGTATTTATCCCTTCAACAATTCCGTCAAACTCTTTTCCCAAAGCAGCATAAAGTTTATGCAATCTTTTTTGCACTTCCGCGTCCCATCTTCTCGTCGCCCATCCTTCCTCAGAATAATCTGTTTCGTCGTAGTCTTTGAATGTATATGTTTTGTTTGCTCCGCCATTATAAATCGGGTCTTTCAGCAGATATTTTGGTGCAAAATTACGCTGCAATGAGAATGAAACATCTTGAATTTGAATAAACAGCTTTTTTTTCGATTTCTTGAGAAACTTCAAATCCTCTTTAATCAAACTAAAATCATATTCGTCTTTAGTGTGTTCCAATTGATTCCACGAATACGCAACTTGAACGCCGTCAAAAAGTTCGGGTTTCCAATAGACTGAATTCCTGAGCAGCTCTCTGTCCATTCCGATAAACATAAAATTCTTTACCTGAGAGAACGAATTACCAGCCACAAATAAGATCAAAGCAAAAGTAAAAAGTATCCGTTTCATAATCTAAAAACCTCCGAACTTAAATAAATCTTAGACTAAATCAATGATGCTCTTTCGCACCTTCGGGAACATTTACCTTGATAGAACTCGGTTTCATCCCGACAATCACAATGATGCTCGTTCGTATCGCATAAGTTTTAAGGACTCGTATAAACTTTTAACTCAACATTCCCAACAGTTGCTAGATAGTGATGAACATTACCTAATAATAAAAGAATATCTTTGGAAGCGTTTGCTTTACTTAATGATGGCTGAACAATATAGATGTGAAAGTTCATTGGTTTTGTATATTTTGCCTGATTCAATAAGTTTTCTAAATCTTCTTCTGTTCCTTTAATTATTCTGCTGCACGAAACACCTTGAAGCGTTTTGGTTTGTCTTTTAAAAAGATGATTGAAGAATTCTTTACCTCCTCGATGCTTCCATTTCAACGACCTTTGTGCCTGACCGCAAACTTGATTGAAGTTATCAATATTGTTTCCTGTCTGACCGTTTATTGCATACTTTAAATGATACAAATGAATATCAATTGCCTCGTCTGAATCATTTATGCCAATGATGTCGGCGATTTCACCTTTGCCATCATCATCATAAATTACTTGAAAGTCATTTCTTATTTTATTGATGAAATAGTATTGAATTGAATCTTGAATGTAAGGTTCTATATCCTGCGATTCATGTCGAATGTTTACACCGTTCCAG
Organism: Acidobacteriota bacterium; assembly: GCA_031414415.1. GTDB lineage: Bacteria > Acidobacteriota > Blastocatellia > Pyrinomonadales > Pyrinomonadaceae > JANNVK01. Next base: position 8,388 of record JANNVK010000011.1, on the reverse strand, counting down.
TCATCTGTAATGATATGTTCTAAGGATATTACACTAGGAAACACCTTTAATTTTACATATAAATTTTGAAGTAATTGTGAACCGTCGGCAAACCAAATTGCAGGTGTAAATTGCTGGAAGAAATCTCTTATCTCTGCACTCTTGTTCCCCCACGAAACCGAGCAATTGGTTTGGTTTATTTTTATTATTTGAAAATATTTTTCTTGTGTTTCAGGAGTAATCCCAAGTTGAATTTCAAAATGCACGGAATGTTCTTCCGTGTCTAATGAAAATTGTAAATTTGCATTTGTGCTTGAATTTATAATGTTTAATTCTACATCAGATAAGTCAAACAGATTTCCGTTAAAGTTAAATTGAAATCGCTCCTCAGCGTATTCATACATTTGAGGATGCCAATCTACAAGAATTGGCATTACATTCGGGCGTTGAGAAATCTTTTCGATTGCCAAAGTGTTTTGAAGAACAACATTAGGATCAATAGCATTATTCTCTACTATTTCTCCAACTTCTCTGCACCATTTTGTAAGCTCGTCCAAGTTTCCCCGTAAATAAGACCAAATTTTGCCTTTTACTGAACACCCAAGTGAAACTTTTTCTCCTTCTTTATATCCAACTCCGAAGATATTATTTTTAATCAGAGTTCCTTGTTCCAATTCTCGAATTCCATCTTGAACGCCTCTGCCAAAGTAAGATTGAAATGTAATGTCTTGTCCGATTCCTCTTCTTGCTCCAACATTGTAAAGTTGCAATCTGTTCACATTGTGAAAGATTCTGAAAACGCTCATTCCCGTAATAAGACTTGTTTGTCCTTGTCCAAAAATCGCATCTAATAACAAGTTACTTGAAAATCCCTTGAGAGAAGTATTTAAGAAAACTCTATTGATGTTCGGTCTTAAATCCCAGTGAACAATAATAATATCCCAATGAAGATTCTTAACGGTTTCAAAACTGCCCCACTCAACTTTCTCAATTTTTCCTAGAACTATGACGAGAGTATTTTTATCATGATTTATGTCGCTAAACTTATGCTCATAGCTGTCAATGCCCTGAAAACCTTCTTGCCAATTTGTCGGATTCCATATATTGCCATTGTTTCTGCAGATTACTGTGCTTAATGCAGGAACTATTTCACCAAATGGCACTTGTGATTCGTCCAAGTTTTGAAAGCCATCAAGAAATTCTTTGATATTAATTTCTTTTTGCGTGGCATTTTCACTCAATCGTGGAAGTAATAAATTCCAATCTGAATTTCTTGCATAAAGTTGATCTAATTCCTCATTTATTGGCGGATAGGCAATATTAGTAATAAAACTCGCATTACCTAACATTTCAAACGATTCTCTAGTAAATCTTCCGACAAACTGGAGTGTAATTGGTAAACTTTGTCTTTCATCGTGTATCGCCGCAATTTTTAGGTTAGGTAAGTCAAATCCTTCTCCTAACATATTCACGCAAACTATAATTGAATGCTCTCCATTCTTTATAGCTTCAATTTTATCCTTTAGCCCTGTAACACCGTTATAAACAACAACAGGGTTATGCTCAGGATATTTTTGATAGTATTCAAAAATCTCTTCCGCTCTACTCTTGCTCATGCACCTTGCCATGAGAATGTGATTATATCCAGCAGCAATATCACTCTTAAGTTGTTCAACCGCTTTGTCAGCAATTTTCTCGTCGGCAAGATTTTTGTTGTATTCTCTGATAGGTAAGTAATTAATTTGCTTGTAGTATCTTTGTTCTTGTGCCTTGCGTAGCGAAAAATTAAAAATCACTTTTCCTTGCAAACTTTTCCCATCATTTCTAAAGGGCGTTGCAGTGAATAAGAAGACTTTCTCTTTATTAAACTTCTCAATTAGTTCCTTCCAAGTTCTCGCTTCTGAATGATGAGCCTCATCAACAAAAAAATGTGAAAAAGAATCCTTGAGTATTGTCTTCTGTTCATTATTACAATCCGTCAGGATATTCATTGTTGAAACAACAACATTGCACTTTGAAATAAAGTCTTGTAATTGCTGTGGAGTTTGAAAACTGCTGTTTAGTATCCCAACAATTGGATTTATGCAATCATCACCAACAATTCCAAAGTCTTTGAGTAATCCGAAAGTAATAAATTTATTTGAGATTTGTGTTCTTAATGAATCCGATGGAACAGAAACTAAAAGTTTTTCACATTCATTGGCAACGAGAGCAGATAACATAGTTTCGGTTTTACCTGTTCCCGTTGGCATCACGATAATTGCTTTGTCATCAGAATTTTGAATGTGTGCAAGAATTGAATGTAAAGCTCCAATTTGTGGAGGTCTTAATCCTTTTATGTTTGCTTCTCCGTTTTCTTTGATGAAATTAAACTTACCTTTCCAAGAAGCAACAATTTGATGTGGAGTTAATTCTACAAATAGTGGGTGTTTTATCCACCTCTTAAATTTCAAGTCGTTAGTATTAAAATCACCGCGTTTAGGCTTCCTTGAAGTTAAAACGACATAATCGAAATTAGCAATATTTTCATCTTCAATATTTGAAGTAAGTAAATAGTTAGTGTCGTTATTTGTAATTACGAAAGGTATTGTAGTTACAATTTGAGCATTATCAAGCGAAACTTCATTCTTGAAGAATTGCCATATCTCATTTCTATTTAATTCATAAATGAGTCTTGATATTTTGGGGAGAATTAATTCCATAATTTAAAATTTCGCTTTCACCAAACCAATGTATCACAGATGATACATTACTGAAATCGTAAAATAAAAAAACGAAGCCGAAACTTCGTTTAATAAAAATATCAATTCAAAAATACTCTTAATGATGCTCTTTCGCCCCATCAGGCAAATTCCCTTAATAAATCTCGCCGCCGCCGAAAGAGTTAGTTTCAATCACATCACAACTGACTTCTAAAAATCCCGTGTGAACTTTTTCAATAATCGTCAAATTCTGCCATTGCAGATCGCTTCCCATCGCACCGTCAAAAACGATGACTTTTTCTTTTTTGAAGACTATTCATTCCTTTGCCAAAAAATCTGCCAGTGAAGCAACATCAATTGCACAGTGTCCCCCATACAGAGGATGCCATTTGGTTTTTACGCCGCGTTTTATTGCAATATTTGCAAGGGCTTCCGTTCCCTCAAAATTGCCGTATTTATCATAAAGACCACACGATAAATATAGGTCAGGATACTTATCATCTGCCCGCTCGATCAATTTTATCGGAGAAATCGAGTTCCATTCCTCTTCATTAGAAATGTATGTCTTTGCCATTTGGAGTATTCCAAATGCTATCTTCGGATCTGCTCCGGTGCGTTTGACCGATTCTCTCATCGTCGAAAAATCAGAAAACGGTGAATCCAAATAAACTCCCGGACAGAGCGATGCAACTTTAGAAAACAGGTTCGGATGACTGAGACCTAATATCAATACATTCAATCCGCCCATTGATTCGCCAAGCAAAATTCTATTTCGCGGCTTACCTGTTTTTGATTCAATTTCGGGCAGACGGGCAATAAAATCATCCATTAAACCACTTTCCGCTGTGGAATTTTTTGGAGTCAGCAGCCACACATTTCCGTAAGAAACGACCACCACAGTCGGCGGTTTTGTTGATGATTTCTGCCAATACGATTGAACTAAGGAAGTAAAATAAGTGTCATCATTCCAAATAGAATCATCCATATTCCTGCTATGTAAGTGATATATTACGTCTTCACTTACGCCGGTTTCTGCACGATATACGGTGAAATTTAAGTTGCCGCTCGTGAATTTTTGCGATTGTGCCGCTATAAAATTAACCTTTTGGCTTCCGGTTGGACTTGTAAAATATGTCCATACCCAATACCCGCCAATCAAAAGGAATAAAAAGAAGGCTATGACAAATAATTTCTTCTTAGATATGGTTATTTGTTTCATAATAATCATTGCGACAAATAAACGTAAAACATTCCTGATTCTACACCAACATTTTGCGATTCATCTCTATTTTTTGAGTGGATTGATTGTTTTAATATATTCTGAAAAGCGAGTAAAATCGCGGTCGGTTGTGGCAATAACGGCGTTATGCTCAATCGCCAAAACCGCCAAATGTGCGTCCATAATCAAATCGCCGACAATTTTTTCTTCTATCAGAATCTTTGAAAATAGTTTCCAATGTTTATTTGACGGTGAAATTATTTCTACCAACGGCTGCTGCACTAAAATATCTATTTTTCCGGTTGCTTGCTCAATAGAAAGCGGCACGTCAAAAATCCTGCGGTTTGTGCTGATTCGACAAAAAGCCATTATCACTTGCAAAGACAAACCGATTACATCTGTCCCGTTTGACAAACATTCTTCGAGCCAAATTTTTGAATCAAGATGTTGTTTGAAAAATGGAATATGTGCGTAAAGCAGCAGATTTGCATCGGGAATAATCATTGATGCCAATCTCCTTCGGCATATTCAATCAATTTTCCGATGTTGTCAAAATCCAAATCTTTTCGCGGAATTGCTTCAACAGTCGTAATCTTAAATTCTTTTTTTGGAGTATTTTCCGACAACATCAAACCTTTTTCAATCGTCTCATTTACTACGTCCTTAAAAGTTTTGTGCGGATATTTTGCCTGCAACCGTTTCAAACCAAGCGTTACGTTGTCATTTAAAGTAATTGTTGTTCTCATAGCAAAATTATTCTAGCACATAAGCATCAATTTTATAAAGCATCAAAGCATCAAATAGAAACTCTTTCAATTCAGTTTTATGAGAATTCAGTCAAGTAAAACAATTTTTCGGGGGAAATGGTTTATGAGTTAATTTTTTCTATTCAAAAAATATGATAAAATCTAAAATCAGAGAGGTGAAATATGGAGACAAAAAAGTTGAGCGGATTACAATTGGAATTGTTGAAAGTTTACTCGTTTGAACCTTCGCCAAATGATTTACAGCAAATTAAACAAATGTTGGCGAAATTTTTTGCGAATAAATTGGTGGGCAATGTGCAAAAATCCGTTGAAGAAAACAATATCACAGATAACGACTTGGAAAATTGGTTAAATGGAACGACTGCGATTAGTAATTGATACAAATGTGTTCTTGGTGTCCTTGGCAGCACATTACAAACTTCATTGGATTTTCCAAAGCATTCTCAATTCCAAATTTGACCTTTGTGTAACCAACGAAATACTCAAAGAATACGAAGAAATTATTGGAAGCCGTTATGGATTGAGCAAAACAGACAGCACTCTTGATTTTCTGCTGCTCTTGCCGAATGTTATTCAAATCACGCCTTATTTTCGTTGGGATTTGCTTGCCGATAAAGATGACAACAAGTTTGTAGATTGTGCCTTAGCCGGAAGTTGTGATTTTATTGTGAGCAACGATAAAGGTTTTAGAACATTAGCTTCAATCGCTTTTCCATCAGTCAAAGTTCTAACCGCCGAGCAATTTACCTTGGACTACAAAGAAATTCTCGAAGCATAAAGACAAACTTTGAAATGGCAGAAATTCAGCTTTATTGTCAATAGAGTTTGTCAGCCATGAACAAAAAACGAAATATTGCTTAGTAAATCTTGCTTTATAAATTGGAAGGTTCTGCATAAGACGGACGGAACTGTAATTGCAATAATCACAGGCTTTAGCCAAAATCCAATAAATTATCAATCTTGCCTTTTGCTTCCGTCTTATGCTATTCGGAATTTGATTTATTCTTTGTTTATTCGGCTCAAGCCTTGTTCTTGACCTTTTCAATCCGTCCGTCTTATGCAGAGGCAATTCATATTTTTTCAATCGAACATTTGGGCAGATTACCTTTTTTATACGCCAATTTGTAACATGCTTTTGAAAAATAAAAAAGGACGAAGCCGAAACTTCGTCCAATAAAAACAGCAATTGAGAAATGAGTGTTGTTTTATATTTTTCCTCTTCCAGTTAAATCCTCTAAGAAAAGTTTAAGAGTATATTCTAATAATTGTTTGTGATTACTCCACATATTTTCAAGTGTAAGCATAGAATCATCAAGATTTCTTTTACTTAAATCTTGATTCTTGATTCTTTCATTTTCAGCTTGTTGTTTTGAAATAACGCCTCTTCTCAATAAATCAGATAGTGTTTTTTCATTATCATTTGTAACTTCATAAATTTTTATATTTATCTCCATTAGTGCTTGCGAAAGTGATAATCTCGCTGCTGCATCTAATTGCTGAAGTTCTCTTTGAAGACCTGCTGTGCTACGCATGTATTCAATAAAAGTTCTTTTCTTTTCAATATCAAGAGAAAGTGTCAACTTTTGAATTACTGATTCAAACTCTCTTTCATACATTGCATTAGCTATTTTTAGAGCTTCTTCTTTTCTAAGTTTTCCAATTTGGCGATTATAAAAAAAACCTTGCCACTTAGATAAAGACTTTTCATGTTCCCGACGAGTTTTTTCAGGAGTTGTAGAAAAGGTTGATTCTAGGGCTGTTTTTTCAGTTGGAACATTGACGACATTCGTTCCTGAAGGTTTAGTTTGTAATGAAGATGATTCTGAGAATTCCTCATTTGTGTCTTCTTGACGAATACCTCGCAGTAATCCAATAATTTCATTATCTTCACTATTATTCATTGTCTGTTCTCCTCTCTCTATAATTTTTTGCTCTATTTATCATTGACTGTAAAAATTTAGTTCTTTGAATACGTTGATAATTTTCACTCAAATTATGAGTAAATCTATCCCATAACCGATTTTCTTCTTCTAATTCATTTGCTCTTTCCTCTATAATTCTATTATTACTAAACCCATTAATAATAATGTGTTCAAATGTTACCCAGATAGAAAATTCAATTAGAAAGCTAGTTAAGAGAGTAAGAAAAAAGATTACTCCACTATATTTAATCTCCAAACCTGTTGCTTCTTTAATAACAATTGTTAAATCACTAATAGTCTTGTTTTTTATCGAATTGTTATTTGAATAATCCGAATAACTTTTATTATTGATTATGTTTATTTCATTGCTCTCCTGTTGGACTAATTTAGCCAACTCAGTTTCATATCCGTTATTTTCTTCTAAAAGTTGATTCCAGTGATTACCCTTAAATGAACCATCCTTAAACCGAACTCCTCTTTCTTGTTCTATAATTGGCAGGAGTTTATTAATTTTCGCCTCAATTGGTTCTTTTAACCTCTTGTATTTTTCTTCTACTACCGTTTTTTCGTTATTTCTAACCAAATCTAAATTTGGACTAGCCAAATACTTTGAGAAAAATGTTAATGCACAGAATAAGGCAAATGCAATGAAGCCAGCTCTTAATGACCAAGTTATTAATCTAACTAACCAAGGCATTGTTTCTTTTGATAAGTCAGAGTGTCTGTAAAGAATAATAGTGCAAATTTTTGTAACTTCAAAAACAATTGCACCTGCTTGTGCAAATAAAGGGTCAGAATCTTGAATAATATCTTGTAAGATAGCAAACTCGATTCGATAGGAAATAAATGCGGCGAGAATTCCGCAAATTATATAGATAAATTTGGTCAACCAAATAAAATATTTCATAGTCTATTCAATTTCTGCGTTTGACCTTTTACTGAAAATTCGATAGGATTCTCATTTTGTAGTTATACAGTCAAAAACGGCTGTGCAAATGTCAGTCAAATACAAAAATGACTGGCGACCAAACGAAAGCAAATTCTTAAATTTCTGAGCCTAGTAACTTTTTGAAATCGGATTTGCTTTCGCCTATTTTTGTTTCTTGGAGAACTGCTTTGCCTCCACCTAGCATACTAAGCATTACCGTCAGAATTTTCAACTTAATTTAGGTATCTTTAAAACTTAATTTTTCACGTTTTATGAAGTTATTGTGAACAAATAGTTTTCGTTTATTGAACTATGTTCCCACACGAATTTGACCGATACAATATTTTATATTTTCTTGCTAATCATTACTTCAAGCAACTAAAAATAAAGCGTTCTGAATTTCAAGGGGCATGTGAATTGTCTCAATCAGCCGTTTCTAATTTCTTGAATTTTAAGCATGCGAGAGCTTTGATTAAAAAAGAAAAAGGAACACAAGGACAGAAACCGTATAAAACTGAAACGCTGATAAAAGCGACGACACATTTTGGACTTCCCGATGAAGAAACTGCCGCATTAATTTGGTTACTTGAATTCGATAGTGAAAAGTCTCAAAAGACAAAAATTTTAGAAATGCTTGATTATGTCGCTACTTCAGATATAAAAGCATATAGTCATGACAAATCACCACTTAAAGTAATTCAGGTAGAATTAGCAGGCTTTAAAGGTTTATTTAATAGATGTTCCGATAAACTTCTCTAGAAAATCAAGTTCATTGAAAATTTATTAAGGTTATGAGTCTTGATAACCTAAAAATGTTTCCTAAAAATCGAATCAAGTCATTATTTGGACTTGAGCCGGAAGTCTTAGCCGA
>JANNVK010000010.1:0-25063 GCA_031414415.1 Acidobacteriota bacterium | reverse complement strand
CGCAACAAACGTTGCTGCTGCATTTAACACTTTTAATGGTTGCGTTGTTGGAACAAACTGCTTGACCGCGGCTGATATTTCTCCTGTTGCATTAAATTTATTAAACTTAATCAATCCTGTAACAGGTGGATTTGTTATTCCGACACCAAACGCAAATGCCCGATTTATTGGAGTTGACCGCACAGGAGCAAGAGCTTTTCAGTTTGGAACAGTCACAACTGGTGGTGTTTCAAGCCGAACATTACAAGAAAATAATCAACTTGTTCAACAATTAAATGTTCAACCTTCAACATTTAAGCAAAACCAAGTTACGCTTCGTCTTGATGGAACTTTAACCGAAAAAGATACAATCAGCGGAACGTTTTTTTATGCAAAGTTTCCGGGAATTGATTCTTTTCCCGACCCATCAAGTTTAGCATCGCCGTTTTCGCTCAAACGAAATGATCAAAACCGAACGCTTGCAACTTCTTACACGCGAACAATTACACCAACTTTAATCAATGAATTTCGTTTTGGATATTTTTATTTGAACAACACACGTAGTCTTGACGATGAGTTTTTGGCAATTACAAGTGAGAGTGTTGGTATTTCAAATCCGGCATTGTTATTTGACAACTCGCCGGGAACTGCTCGTTTAGGACATTTTATCGGTCGTCCAGGAACTAATTTGGCTCAATTTAGTTTTGGCGGACCAAACGATTCTTTTAATAAACGCAAGACAAAGAATTTGAGTTTTTCAAACAACGTAACTTGGGTCAAAGGTATTCACACAATTAAATTTGGTGGAGATTTTAAACACTCTAGCTACGATACTAATTTACCGGAAGAACAGGCAACAGAGTTTGAAAAATACGATTCGTTTACACAGTTTATCACTGGAAACGCGACTGAAGCCGACACACAATTTGGAATTACAGACAAACAATTCCGAATGAAAGATTTTGGTTTTTACTTTACTGATGATTTTAAGTTAACACGTAAATTATCTCTAAATGTTGGTGCAAGATATGAATTATTTTTGTATCCAACTGAAAAAAATGGTCGCATCGGAAACTTTGATTTTTCATCATTTGAGGCTTGTAACTCACGTACCGGCGGAAGTTTAGCCCTTTGCGATAATCCATTGCCTGGTTTTATCGTGCCAAAAAATGTTCAACTTACAGGATTGGCAAACGTTGACGAGGCTATAAATGTTTCTCGCAAAGTTGAGAGCAAAAGCACAATTGCAAAAGAAGATTTGAATAATTTTGCCCCAAGATTTGGTTTAGCATATTCTTTGACTGATAAAATTGTGCTTCGCGGTGGTTATGGTTTATTTTACGACAAACCTTCGGCAGCATTTATCAATACAGTTTTCTCAAATTATCCATTTTTGAGAGAAGTTGAAATTACTGTGCCAAGCGGAAGCGTTCCAATTGCCAATGCTTTTAGTTCACAACCAACCACACTCGGATTAAATAATTGGTTGCCGTTTAGAATTGTTCGTGGTTCGGGAGCAACCGGAAGTTATGTAATTCGTGATAACACAGGAGTTGCAGTTGATCCACGCGGAGTTTCGACAGGTTCTGCACTCGGAAATATCGCAGAAACTTTTGAATTCAGAGCGGTTGACCAAAACTTAAAAACGCCTTTAATTCAACAATGGAACATTGGCGGACAATGGGAATTTGCTAACAACTTTGTTCTTGAAGCACGTTATGTTGGAACAAAAGGAAGTAATTTGCTCCAGTCTGTTGCCTTTAACCAAGGTTTTGACTTGAACGACACTAACACTCCAGACCATATTTTCGAAAGATTTAATCAAGCATATATAGCAGCAGGTTCATCAAATGGAGCTTTAAATGCTGGTTCAACCGCCCGTGACCGCGGGTTAGGTCGGACTTTTGGATTTTTAAATACAGTTACAGGCTTGATTGATAATAATCTTTCAGCCGCAAACGGAACAGTGATTGGTTTTGAAGCCAGAGTTCCGATTCTTGGCTTCAACGTGCCTGAAGCATTGTTGCTAAAATCTACCGCAAAATCTATTTACCACGGTGCACAATTTAGTTTGACACGCAGATTTGCAAACGGGTTGCAGTTCAATACTTCTTATACTTTTTCAAAATCAATTGATAATAATTCGAGCGATCCGGGCAGCACAGCAGGCGGCGGAAAACCTGATGTTCCAAACGCAGGATTCGTTGTTCAAGGCGATCAGCGAAATTTAGATGCAAATCGTGCTGTTTCAGATTTTGACCGCACGCACAGATTTTCAACTAATTTCGTTTATGATTTACCATTCAAATCAGACAGTCGATTTTTGAAAGGATGGCAAATTTCGGGCTTTTTCCAGACTCAAACCGGAACGCCATTTACAATTTTTGCTCCTGAGCCTGAAGTTAGTAACGTTTCGCAATTAACAAATATTGTTCGTGGTTCGGGCGGTTTGTATCGTTTAGGTTTTGGTCGCCCAAATTTGTGCGGTTCAACTCTTAATGCAACAGGTTCTGATATTACCGAGCAAGCATTTAACGCAACTGGAAACATCTGTTCGCCATTTGGTGGAATCGGAAATTTGGGCAGAAATACTTTGCGTTCATCTTTGCAAACTCGTTTAGATTTAGGAATAGTTAAACGAACAAGATTAACGGAAAGAACATCGTTTGAAATTGGTTGGGACGTTTTTAATGTTCTAAATCGTGCAAATTTTGGAACGCCAGATAGCGAACTCGGAAGTCCTGATTTTGGCAAAATTACCAACACAGTTGGCGGACCGAGAGTTATGCAATTCCGTGCTAAGTTTTCTTTTTAACTGTAAATATCAAAAGAAACAAAAAGGGCGAGTTGGAAACATTCCAACTCGCCCGATTTTTTTATTAAATTTATTCTATTTTCCAGCCGTTGCATTTTTTTCTTTCGGATCAAAAGGATTTGCCATAAATTTCTTAACGGCATCTTGTGCGTTGTCATATTCATCGCCGCTTGTTTCGGCTTTTTTATAAGCAGCAACAGCTCGTGTTCTATCGCCTTTTGAGTCGTAAGCGTTGCCCATTTTGATATTTGCCCAAGTTTGAAGCCAGGCTGGTTGAAGATTTCCGTTGATTGTTGCTTTAAAATTATCAATCGCCAAATCGTAATTTCGTTGTTCGAGAAATATCAAACCTAAATGATAATAAACCCACGAATTATTGCGATCAAGTTTTAAAGCCTGTTCAAATTGAGTTTGAGCTTCGGCGTAGTTTCCTTCTTTATACTGCTCGATTCCGCGGCGTGCTACTGCCGAAACCTTTAAATCATCTGAAATTCGCAAGATTTTAAAATTTGGGTCAATTATAACTTCAAGTGGTTTTCCGTTTGATTCAATATTAAAATCTTCGCTCGCATCTTCAATGTTTACTGTGATTGTTTTCGTCTCATTTTCGCCCTCAGCCCTTAATAAAAGATCAACTGGAAGTCGTAAATTGTCGTAATTTTGCTTAACAGTTCCTCGCGTTACAAATTTTCCGGCTCGTGTTCTGATAATTTGATAATCGACCGAAAACTCTGGAACGCCAGTGCCTTCAACCCAACGTGCAAAAAAGTAACGCATATTTTTTCCCGAAACATCACTTGCAAGTTTTTCAAAATCGTCAATTGAAGCATTTTTTCCGCGATAAGTTTCTAAATATTTACGCATTAATTGTGTAAATTTTTGTTTGCCGAGCGTATCGCGAAGAAGCCTAAAAACATAAGCACCTTTGCCAAACATAATATATTGATAAGCAGTCGATTGATCGTCAAGCGTTACCGGAACTCTTGCCAGCGAAGAAGTTTGTTCAAAGGTAAGTGATTTTTCGAGCAATTCACGATTTAAATTATCCAAAGCTGCACCAGTAAATCTAGTTTCTCGAAACGTGTAACTCGAATATTCGGCTAAACCTTGCGAAAGCCAAGCGTCATCAAACGACTTTAGACCGACAGTTTGTCCCCACCATTGATACGCAACTTCTCTCTGAAAACGATCTTCAGTTGTTTGTTTTGCTTGCTCAAACAAACGTGTCGCAACAAAAATAATGCCTTGAGCTGAGTAAAAATCGAGACTTTCATCATCAATTTGAGCAATAATAAGTTTCTTGCCTGAGTCTGGCGTGCCAAATTCTTTGGTGTAAAAATCTAACGCTCTGCCGATAATTTCGCCATAATTTGCAACCAACGAATCGTTTCCGAGTTTGGTGTAAAATTGCAGTTCAAAATCGCTAAAACGCAATGTTTTATTGATATATTTTCCGAAAGCAAAATTTCCAATTAGAGCAGGTTTAGATTGCACAAATCTATATTTTCCGCCGACATTTGTTGTCGGAACTTCGCTATAACCTGTTGCAATAACGCCACTTGGCAAAGTCAGCGTCACATCAGACGTAGCCTTGTCTGCTGCATAATCGTGAAACGGAAACCAACGCGAGGCATATAATAAGTAACCAAAATTATCGCTCACATAAGCTAATCTTTTTGTTAAAAGCGGTCCGCCTTCGGGCGTGATTAAAGCTCCTGAATATTTAAATCGAAGCGTAATAGTCGCTCCTTTCGCAAACATTTCGCCTAAATCAATTTTCACACTCGGACCAATATCGCTAACACCAACTTGATCTTGAATAAATGTTATCTGAACTGGCAGAGATTTTATCGCTGGTGTTTGTTTAGTTTTCGGCAAAACGCTCGGAGTTTGAGAAGTAGTTGGAACAATTGGCAAACTAGAAGAAAACTTCGAAATACTTTCAATTTTTAACGAACCGTTTAATTCAAAAGATATTGTTCGTGTCTCTTCAAGTGGCGTAAACGTCACATCAGCAACTGCTTTCAGCTGATTCGAAGATGCAATTGAAGCATCAATTTTGTAGTTTGTAACGTCAAAAGGTGTTCGCTGAGTTTGTCCAAAAACAATGCTCGAAAGCGAAAAAACTAGGGTTATTTTAAAAAGTAAACGAAGCGAAACGGTTGTCATATTTTCCTCAAAGTCTTAATCAAATTTAATTTTGACTTTTATTACTACAAAACGTCAATTTCTATGCATACTTTTGATGTTTGCGTCTGAAATATAGTTTGCTAAAAGCCTGATATTTTTGAGCATTATTTGGTACTCAGATATCTAAATTGAAAAAAATGTCCCGATGTTTCCACCGAGACATAACTTAATTGTTGTTTCAAAACAAAATTATTGTGCAATAAATTCAACAGATTGCGAATCATCTAAAAGTTGAAAGGTTTGCGATGAAATTGGAAATGTGTAGCGTTTATGCCCAATCGAAATTGCGTAAACATCGCCAACAGGCAAATCCTGAAAGTTGAAATAACCGAGTTGATTTGTATAACCCACAATTGTTTGACCAGTATTTGTGTTAGTTAACGTAACTTGGGCACGAGAAACTCCGCGTTTTCCGTTGACAGTTGCACGCCCTTGAATTGAACTTGAAGCTCCAGTTGGTGCGAGGCATTCAGCACGAATGTCATCAATTCCAATCCATTCGTCAGTTCCAAGTGCATTAGAAGTTATAATTCGAACATCGAATACTTGTCCAACAACAGCTTGTGGCAATGTTGCGAAAACCGGAGTTGTTTTCGTAGCTTGACCTACACCAGCAGTTGCGTCGGCAACAGTTGTAAATAATACGTTTGAGTAATTTCCTGACATTCCGATGCGATATTGTAAAGAAACAGGTTGAACTGAATCAATCGGCGAATTGTCGATGTCTCTGATGAGATAGCTGATGCGAACCGCTTTTCCAGGTGTGCATAATCTTGAGTCTAAATGCACAACTAAATTAGGTGCACTCGCAAAATCTGACGCTTTCAAAGCCACAGTTGGATTAGAAAGTGCAAATTCGGCAACTCCATCAGTCGTTGTAGTTAGCGGATCTGTTTGGTTTGCTGTGACATCCAAATCATTTCCAGGTGTGTCAGTTAAAACAGTAGTTGGGCTTCCGCCAACAACGCTAGTCAATCCGTTTCCGCGAAATCCTTCGATTGAAACTACGCCAGTCCAATCATCATCGTTAGCAATTTGAGTTGAATTAGTCCAAGTTTGAACTAATGGAGCTCCGCCAACTAATTCAGAATAATAAGTGTTTGCTTTGGTTTTAATTGAAGCAAAGTCTAATCGATCTGCAAAAAACATAGTGAACAAAATTGATAAAACTACTATTGTTCCGAATGAAATTTTCCCCAAATTTCTCATAAATATACTTTTCATTTTCTTAAGTCTCCCTAACTAAATAACAAATTTGTTAATATACACCAATCTGGAGGCGTTTTGGTTTCTGCTTTGATGCACAAATCTAATAATGTATTCACTACTATATTGTTAAAGAGAAGTAATTTCCAATTAATATGAAAAATAAATTGGAAATAACTTCTACTTTGAAATTATAGAATTCTATATTTGCAGTTCTGATAATATTTTTTGTGTGGCAAAATAATTACAATGGATTTTATTTCTGACAAGTTTCACGAAGAATGTGGTGTTTTTGGCATTTTTGGTCATTCCGAGGCTTCAACGCTGACGCAACTTGGACTTTTTGCATTGCAACATCGCGGACAAGAAGCCTGCGGAATTGTTTCGTCTGATGGAAAAGAATTGCATCAATTTCGCGATATTGGTTTGGTTGCAGATGTTTTAAACGAAGATGAATTACGAAAACTTATCGGAAATTCGGCAATTGGACACACCAGATATTCAACTTCAGGTAAAAATACGATAAAAGAAGTTCAGCCATTTTCTGTTGCCTGCCAGCACGGAAAAATTGCCATTTGTCATAACGGAAATCTTCCGTTTGCTGACGAAAAGCGAAAAGAACTTGAAAAACAAGGTGCAATTTTTTCTTCAACTTCTGATACCGAAACAATTCTCCACGGAATTGCGAGAACTTCTGCAAATTCTTCAATCGAAGCAATTTCAAAAGTTTTAAGCGAAACCGAAGGAGCATTTTCATTACTTTTTTTAACTCCAAATTCTTTAATTGCGGTTCGCGATCCACGCGGTTTTCGCCCGTTGGTGCTTGGGAAATTAAAAGATGCTTGGTGCGTTGCGAGTGAAACTTGTGCGTTTGATTTAATTGATGCCGAATATGTCAGAGAAATAAAAGCCGGCGAAATGCTCGTGATTGACGAAAATGGACTTCATTCTACAATGCCATTCGAAGTAAAACCTCGTTCGGTTTGCACTTTTGAACACGTCTATTTTTCGCGTCCAGATTCAATAATTTTTGGCAAATCTGTTAATGAATCTCGACATAAAATGGGCAAACAATTGGCGATTGAACATCCTGTCGATGCAGATTTAGTTGTTCCGGTGCCAGATTCGGGCGTTGCGGCAGCTGTCGGATTTTCAAGAGAATCAGGAATCAATTTTCGCCACGCAATTATCAGAAATCATTATGTTGGGCGAACTTTTATTGAGCCTTCGCAGTCAATTCGTTCATTTGGCGTTAGACTTAAACTCAATCCGGTCAAGGACTTAATAAACGGAAAGAAGATTGTTTTGATTGATGATTCGATTGTTCGTGGCACAACATCGAAAAAAATTGTTGAAATGGTTCGCGAAGCCGGTGCGAAAGAAGTTCATATGAGAATTTCGTGTCCGCCGACTATTTCGCCTTGTTATTATGGAGTTGACACACCGCGAAAAGCAGATTTAATTGCCGCTCAAATGACAGTTGAAGAGGTTTGTAGATTTATTGAAGTCGATTCGCTCGGTTATTTATCGCTTGAAGGTATGCTCGGAGCGATTGGTTTTGAAGATAAAACAGCTTGCGTTGCTTGTTGGAATGGAAAATATCCGACAAAAATTGTAAATTAAAGTTGGAGGATTATTATGAGTTATATATTTAAAGTTCTAATGATTGCGGTTATGGCAATCGGTTTAGCTTGTCAGACGACACAAGCGAATCTCGTCGATGATGAAACATCGGTTGGCTCTGATGGAACTGCTCGAATAACAATCGCAGGTGGGAAAAAACTTTTCGATTCAGGTTCTGCCGTCTTTGTTGACACGAGAAGCGAATCGCAGTTCAACGCCGAACGGATCAAAGGTGCAATAAACATTCCAGCGGAAACCGCGGCGACACGTTGGAAAGAAATTCCAACCGATAAAAAAATTATCGCGTATTGTTCCTGACCAAGCGAACATTCAAGTGCCGGTCTGGTACAAATTTTGAACAAAAATGGTGTAAAAAACGCTTACGCATTGGTCGGTGGAACACAAGGTTGGATTAACGCCAAACATCCGACAGAAAAAACGGAGCAAAAGTAACATTTATACCAATAATATTTACTATGTTTTGGAACTTTAAGTTGTTCAAATGCAACAGTTGAAAATTGAGACAAAAAAAACTTTATAAACTTTGTCGAGATTTGATTTTTCCACTTGCATTTGTGTATTTTACTGATAATATTTCGTGTTTGCTTGAGAAAAATTTCTTAAGCAAATTTGAGAAGACAAAAGGAAAGTAAAATTATGAATATTAAATTATTGACAGTATCTACCTTCGCTGCATCAGCTTTGCTGTTATCAGCTTGCGGTGGAGCAAAAGCCCCAGCTAATGCCACAACAAACGCAACAACAAATGCAAACAAGCCGACTAACGCACCGGCTAATGTTCCTGCAGCAAATACTTCAAACACAAATACAACATCTACCGCAAATTCAACTGCAGCTGCCCCAAAAATGGAAGGCGATGTCTTAAAAATTGAAGATGGCGGAATTATGATGACGATACCAAAAGGTTTTAGCTTCAGCAAAGACGGCGAAGACACAGTTGTTATGACCGAAGATAAAGGTGTTGATGTTCGTTTCACAGTTCCTAAAGATGGCGATTACGAAAAAGCAGTAAAAGATGCCGCTAATGAAATTGACGATTACATCAAAGATGTAAAAATGGATGGCAAAGAAGTAAAAGGTTCAGTTGATGGTATGGAAACAACCAGCATTAACGGAACTGGAAAAGACGAAGACGGTAAAGAAGTTATTTTTGATTTAACAATCATTAAAACTCCAAAGAAACCAGTTTTGGCTATCAGCTATGCTGAAAAATCAAGCATGGAAAAAAATGCAACAGCTTTAGATAATTTCTTCAAAAGCGTTAAAAAACAATAGTTAATTTTTTAACTTAAAACTTAAAAGTCGCCAAACTCAATTGAGTTTGGCGACTTTTTCATTTTTTTAAAAATTAACTAGCAGACTTTGCGTTCGCTTTATAAGGTGGCAGGCTAACTCTCGCTTGTTTCTCGCGTTTCAAACCTAAAGCCCAATCGGCTTGCATTAGCGTGTGTATATCGCGAGTTCCTTCATAAATAACAGCGGCTTTACAGTTTCGCAAATATCTTTCAACCGGATAATCGTTTGTGTAACCATTTGCTCCGTGAATTTCAATCGCCATTGAGGCAGCAGTTTCACTGCGAACAGTTGCTTGCCATTTTGCCAAACTCGCGGCTTTTGCACATGGTAAGCCTTCATTTTTCAAATAACCGGCTCGCAACCACAAAAGATGCGTCATTTGATAATCAGCTTCCATATTGGCAATTTTTTGTTTTACCAGTTGGAAATTACCAATTGTTTGACCTTGAACTTCGCGGACATTTGCGTATGCCACAGAAGCATCACGCGATGCACGAATAATGCCAACCGCACCTGCGGCAACAGTGTAACGACCGTTTTCGAGCGAGAACATCGCAATTTTAAATCCTTCGCCTTCGTTGCCAAGCATATTTTCTTTCGGCACGCGAACATCTTGAAGTGTGAAGTATCCGGTGTTTCCGGCACGAATTCCGAGTTTGCCGTGTAACGTTCCAGATGAAAATCCAGCCATTTCACGTTCAACAATAAAACAAGACATTCCTGAATGATCGCGGGCTTTACGTTTTTCTTCGTCTGTCCAGCAGAAAAACAAGAAATGATCGGCAACATTACCAAGCGAAATCCACATTTTCTCGCCATTCAAAACCCAATCGTCACCATCGCGTCTGGCGTTTGAACGCATACCGAGAACATCACTTCCGGCATTTGGTTCAGTCAGCCCAAATGTCGCGTATTTTTCGCCTTTGGCTTGCGGAACAAGATATTTTTGCTTCTGCTCTTCAGTTCCCCAACTTAAGAGCGACATTGAGTTTAACCCAACGTGAACCGACATAATCACACGCAGAAACGTGTCTGCCGCTTCGAGTTCTTCGCAAACTAAACCGAGCGAAATGTAATCAAAACCAGCTCCGCCGTATTGTTCAGGAATGCAAACGCCCAAAAGTCCAAGTTCACCCATCGTCTTCAAAATAGACGGCTCAAAATGACACTTTTCGTCCCATTCCTTAATATATGGCAAAACATCGCGTTGCGTAAATTCACGCACAGTTTGTTGCAATGCCAAATGCTCTTCACTTAATTCAAAATTAATCACAAGATTCTTAAATTCCTTTTAATTGTTGTAAAAGTTTAACCTCTGAAATTTTAACATCTTTGTCTAATTTGCGAAATACGTGGAAAATAAGCAAGGTTGTAATTTGAAACAAAACTAGCTTATTTTATGAAACCGATTTCCGAAGAAAGTTTTATTAAAGCTGATAAATTTATTTTGGCAATTTAATCAAACTGTTCTAAAATTGGTTTGAGGTTGAGTTATGAATATTGATTTAGCGGTTTTAGATAGTTTTCAAAGGCTTATTTTGACTATCGAAACAAAAAAGAAATTTGGCGTTTCTGAAAAATGGGCGGCTGAAACCCGACGAAATCTGGTAGTTAATGGTTTTTATCCGCTAGTTACATATTTTTTGTTGGTTACACCCGAAAAGTTTTTTTTGTGGACACAGGATTCGAACACTTTAGAGGAAACATTGCCTGATTTTGTTGATGATGCATCCGAAATTTTGAAACCTGCATTTGAAGAATTGGGTTTTAAAATTCAAAAAATTGACGGTCGAACGTTTGAAGATGTCGTCGCCTTTTGGTTAAAGTATGATGTTATTTACTCTATGAACAAGAAACCATTACCTGATTGGTTGGTAAAATCAGGGCTTGCAGAGAAAATTACAAACGGAACATTATTACTTGAACCTGTTGTATGAATATTTATTGCGAAACTAACTTTATTCTTGAAATAGTTTTTTCTCAAGAACAGGCAACTTACTGCGAAAATATAATTTCGCTTTGTAAAGCGAACAAACTAAATTTAATAATACCTGCATATTCATTTGCAGAATCAATTTACAGACTTGAGAAGCAAATTAGTTTACAAGACAGTTTTATTGAAGATTTAGACCCGCAAATTAAACACTTTTCCAGAACAGTTAATTATAATCAGCAAAATGAACAGCAAATTCAAAAATTTAAAGATTTAGAAATATTTTTGAGAAAAAATAAAGAAGAGTTAAAAAGCCGTTTTGAAAAGTGTCGAAACGATTTGATGAGCGGTGCGGAAATTATACCACTTGATAATGAGTCTTTATCCATAGCAGAATCCTTCCAAGCAGAATACACTTTGAGCTTCCAAGATTCGATAATTTTTGCTTCAACCGTTTCCCATCTTCAACAAAACAATTCTACGCCAAGCTGTTTTCTTAATCGAAATGCTAACGATTTCAATACTCGGGAAATAAAATCAAAACTAGAACTATTGAATTGCAGGCTAATCACAAATTTTAAAAATGGTTTTAGCTATATTTCCAACGAAATAAAATGATTCCAATTTCACAAGCAATTGCCAAAATAAAACAAGCAGTTTATTTACTTGAGTTCGAAAACGTAGATTTATCAAGCGTTTGCGGACGAATTCTCGCCGAAGATATTTTTGCTGACACAGATTTGCCGCCGTTTAATCGTTCGCAGATGGATGGTTTTGCAGTAAAAAGCGACGATGTAAAAAACGTTCCGGTGAGGTTAAAAATAATCGGCGAATCGGTTGCCGGAAAACGCTTTAAGGGCGAATTGCACTCAGGCGAAAGTGTTCGGATTATGACCGGTGCGGCGTTGCCTCTGGGTGCAGATTCGATGCAGAGAGTTGAGATGACAAAATCAGACGGTGAATTTGTTGAAGTTTTTGAACCAACAAAAATTGGACAATTTATCGTCAATCGTGGAAGCGAAATCATCAAAGGTGAGAAAGTTTTTGAAACTGGGGAAGTAATTACCAAAAATATGCTTGCAAGTTTTGCGGCTTTTGGATACGCGAAAGTTAAGGTTTCAAAACGCCCGACTATTTCAATTTTAGCTACCGGAAGCGAAATAATTCCAGTAAACGAAACTCCAAAACAAGACGAAATCCGCGATTCTAATTCGATAATGTTGCAAACTTTTGCCAGTAAATACGCACAAATTGAAAATGTAAAACTAATCAAAGACGATTTAAAAAGTATTAAATCTGAGATTTTAAATCTGAAATCTGAAATCATAATTCTCACCGGCGGTGTTTCAATGGGCGATTACGATTTTACAAAGCCAGCATTACGCGAACTCGGTGCAGAGATTTTTTTCGAGCGTGTTGCACTTCGTCCGGGCAAACCAACCGTTTTTGCCAAACTTGGTAACACTTTCATTTTTGGGCTACCAGGAAATCCTGTTTCAGTTGCGGTTACTTTTAATTTATTTGTTCGAACTGCATTGCTCTTGATGCAAAATGCACTCCAAAGCGAACTAAAATCAGGCTTTGCGGTTCTCACTAAATCAATAAAAGGTGCAAGCGAACGCGATTCATATTTGCCAGCTAAAACTTCTACAAATAAAAAAGGGCAATTATTGGTTGAGCCTTTGCATTGGTCGGGAAGTTCAGATTTCGTCTCTTTTTCGCGTGCAAATGCGTTAATTTTTGTCGGCAAAGATAAATTGTTAGAAACTGAAAGTGTTGTTAAAATTGTATTTATATGAAAAAACTCTCTCATTTCGATGAAGTTGGAAAAATCTCAATGGTTGATGTTTCTGAAAAAGTTGCGTCAACGCGTCGGGCAATTGCCAGCGGAAAAGTTTTGATGAACTCCGAAACTCTCGAGATTCTTCAAACTCAAACTAATCCAAAAGGAAATCCACTCGAAATCGCGAGAATCGCCGGAATTATGGCTGCAAAACAGACCGCAAATCTGATTCCGCTTTGTCATCAGTTGCCACTTTCAAAAATAAACGTCGCTACCGAGCTAAAAGATTTTGGAATTTACATCGAAGCCGATGTTGTCACAAACGCCCAAACTGGCGTAGAAATGGAAGCTCTAACTGCTGTAAGTATAGCTGCTTTAACAATTTACGATATGTGCAAAGCTGTGCAAAAGGATATGCAAATTACCGATATTCAACTCGAAACAAAATCAGGCGG
This sequence comes from Acidobacteriota bacterium, assembly GCA_031414415.1. GTDB lineage: Bacteria > Acidobacteriota > Blastocatellia > Pyrinomonadales > Pyrinomonadaceae > JANNVK01. The sequence goes on along the minus strand of JANNVK010000010.1, from coordinate 11,762 downwards.
CAAGTCTGATTTTAACCGATAATCTCTCGAATAATTTTCGCTGTATTTGCGATTCCTTGTGCGATTTCCTTTCGATTAAACGCCGTGTAGCCCAAAACAATACCGCCACGTTTAATTGGATTTGCCGAATAACTCGAAACCGCAGCGAGTTTTAGTCCGTATTCCATTCCTTTTTTGTAAACTTCCAAATCGCTCACGCCTTCATTAAGCCAACCGACAAGGTGCATTCCCGCGTCGGCTTTTCTAATTTCAAGCAAACCTTTCAAGTGTTTTTCGCATTCTTCTAAAAGGATAATTTGTCGCTCTTGATAAAGCGTTCGCATTCGGCGTAAATGACGCGAAAAATGTCCTTCGGCAATGAATTCAGTCAAGATTGCTTGCTCGATTATCGAAGAATGCACGTCATTTAACGCTCTAGCATTTGCAAAAACGTCAACTAAATTTGGCGGAACAACAACACAACCAATTCTCAAACTAGGGAAAATCGTCTTACTAAATGTGCCAACGTAAATAACACGATTGTAATTATCCAACCCTTGCATTGAAGCAATCGGGCGACCAGAATATCGGAATTCGCTATTGTAATCGTCTTCAATAATCCACGCGTTTTGTTTTTTTGCCCAATCAATCAACGCCAAACGCCGCGACAAACTCATCGTAACGCCAAGCGGATATTGGTGCGATGGCGTAACGTAAACCAATTTGATGTTCGTTTCATTTGGAATTTTAGCGACATTCAAGCCTTCTTCATCAACCGCAACCGAAATAATTTTTGCACCTGTCGCCGCAAAAGCATTGCGAGCTTCGAGATAACAAGGATCTTCCGTTACGACCGAACTGCCGGTTTCGAGAAAAATTCTCGCCGTCAAATCCAAAGCCTGTTGAGCACCAGATGTGATTATCACTTGCTCGGCGGTGCAATTTACGCCGCGAGCCGATTTCAAATGTTCGGCGATTGATTGACGAAGCGGCTCAAAACCTTGCGAATCACCATAACCAAGCAATTTTTTTGAAGGATTTCGCGTGATTCGATTGGCAATTCGCGACCAAATTTCAAATGGAAATTCGTCAACCGCCGTCAGACCATTTTGAAAGGGAATAAATGTCGCCTGCGAACAATCATGTATATTTTTTAATTTTTTAAGATGCTCTCCGAACTTCGAAAGTCGTAAATTTTTTACGTTTGGATCTTCATTCGTCCGATTTTCTTCCAAATTAACGGTTTGTAGCAGATTTTCCGGCAATTCGTCGGCAACAAAAGTTCCGCTTCCCCTTTTACCTTCGAGATAGCCTTCGGAAAAAAGCTGCTCGTAAGCGTTCACAACCGTGAGACGCGAAACTCCGAGTTGTCCCGCCAACGCACGACTCGACGGCAAACGAGTTTTCGACGCGAATTCGCCGTTCAAAATTGCGTTTCGAATCGCTTCGTAAATCTTTCGATACAAAGGAGTTTTGTCGTTATCTACGTTTAAATGGATGAATGGAATTTGTTGTTTCATTTTGGTTTTTGACTGGATCGCAGACACTCTTGTCTGCACGAACGCAAAAGCGTTCGAAAAACCTTTGGTTAAAATCTACTTAAATTTAGCCAAAGTTCACTAGATTTTTTGCAAAAATCTAACAATTGAGCTGATTGCGTTTAAGTGACACAATTGGCTATATGATTAAGTCATTAAGTGGCTATTTTAATAGTTCCACTTTTGGCGTAGTATAGTTCAAAAAGGAGAAATCGTAAATGGATGATTTGAAAATTATTGCGTCGTCAACATCATCGGAAACTGATTTTGATTTTATGTTTGGAAACTGGAAAATCCGAAATCGTAAATTGAAAGAAAGATTAAATAATTGCGATGAATGGATTGAATTTGAAGCCAGACAAGAATTCAGGTTAATTCTCAATGGCTTTGGAAATACGGACAGTTTCTTTGCAGAATTTGATGGCAAACTGTTTGAAGGAATTACTTTACGTCTTTTCAATCCGCTAACCAAACTTTGGAGTATTTATTGGGCAGACAGCAATGTTGTTGTCTTGGACGTTGGACAAATCGGCTCATTTGACTGCAATATCGGCGAGTTTTTTGCGAGAGATTTTTTTGATGAAAAGCCAATTATCGTCAAATTTAGATGGGATAAAACTAATCCAAACGAACCGATTTGGAGTCAAGCATTTTCCGTAGATGAAGGCAAAACTTGGGAATGGAATTGGTATATGTATTTCACAAAGGCGTAGGAAAATTATGAAAAAATCAGACATTAATCAACCGCCGTGTTATTTCGACAAATATATAAATCTTGTCAACGACATCGAGCTGTCGGCGGCTTTTAAGCAATCAATCGAGGAATTAGACAATCTTGATTTAGCGAAATTCAAGCAAATCGGCGATGCGGTTTATGCCCAAGGAAAGTGGACAATCAAAGATATTTTGCAGCATTTAATTGATTCCGAACGAGTTTTGGCGTATCGCTCGCTGTGCATCGGACGTAATGACCCGACCGAGCTTCCTAGTTTTGACGAAGAAATTTTTGCCGCAAATGTCAGCACAAAAAACAAAACTTTTGAAGGAATTATCGCTGAACTCAAAATCGTTCGAGCTTCAACCGAGCTGTTGTTTGAATCGTTTGACGATGCCGCAATGCACAGATTTATGACGATTTATGACAATCGAATGTCTGTATTGGCATACGGTTTTGCGATTGTCGCTCATCAAATCCATCACCTAAAAATTATCGAAGAAAGATATTTATGATAAAAATCGCTGAAACTGCCAGAGAAATTCGCAAATGTTTTGCTGTAATGGCTGAATTACGTCCGCATTTTACAACGGAAGATAATTTTTTTAATCAGTTAAAACGGCAGTCTGAAAATTACAATTTCAAACTCGTTTATCTTGAAGAAACGCGAGTCAAAGCAGTTGCTGGAATCCGCATCGGCGAATGGCTTGGCGGCGGTAAATATTTAGAAATTGAAGATTTAGTTGCAACCGAAAATGACCGTTCAAAAGGTTATGGTGGCGAACTTTTCGATTGGATTTTTAATTACGCCAAACGAGAAAATTGCAATCAAATCAAACTCGTTTCACACGTTAAAAGATTTGCAGCACACAAATTTTATCTGAATAAAGGAATGATTATCGAAGCACATTATTTTTCGCTTGCACTATAAACATTATGAAAAACCAACTTGTTAGAAGTAACGAAATTGAATGGAAACCACTTGCAGAAAAAGGCGTTTCGGGCGTTTTTGTAAAATCTTTGTTATACGATGAAGAAACCAGCCGTTCTCCGACAATTCTTTTAAAATTTGAAGCTGGAGCAAAATATCCGTTGCACAATCATCCCGAAGGCGAAGAAGTTTTCGTCTTGGAAGGCGACATTCATCTTGGCAAAGATCATTTATTTGCAGGAGATTTTTTGTTCACCGCACCGAATAATCTGCATGCGGTTCGCACGGATGGAGGTTGCGTTGTCCTTTTGAAAGCTCCGAAGGAAGTAGAAATTATTGAAAAGCGAAAGTAAAATATGAGTGAAATAATTGAACAAACCGAACGCACAAAACTAAAACGCATTCCGAAACGCGGAAATTTTGACCGCGAAATGGTTTACAAAATTCTTGACGAAGCGTTTATTTGCCACGTCGGATTTTCGGTCGAAGGACAAACTTTCGTCATCCCGACGGCTTACGGACGCAAAGACGACATGCTTTTTGTTCACGGTTCGGCGGCATCGCGGATGATGCGTGAAATGTCGAAAGGAATTGACGTTTGCGTAACGGTAACGCTGGTTGACGGCTTGGTTTTGGCACGTTCGGCGTTTCACCATTCGATGAATTACCGCTCGGTCGTAATCTTTGGAAAGGCGGAAATTATTACCGAAGAAGCAGAGAAAAACGATGCGTTGTTTGCCTTTACCGAACATTTAATCAAAGGTCGTTGGGCAGATGTTCGTCAGCCAAATTCGAAGGAATTGAAAGCAACAACAGTTTTGAAATTAAAAATCAACGAAGCCTCGGCGAAAATTCGCACAGGCGACCCGATTGATGATGAGGAAGATTATGATTTGGACGTTTGGGCGGGTGTTATTCCTCTGCAAATTGTTGCAGGGAAAGCGATTGACGATAGTTTGCTAAGAGAAAATATTCCTGTATCAAACTATGTGCGAGATTATGTTGTCTAAACCATATTCTTGACAAATCTAAAAAACATAGTTATTTTATAGCTATGAAAGCTAACATAATCAGTATTGGAACATCAAAAGGAATACGAATCCCAAGCAATTTACTCAAGGAATTTAACTTCAAAAACTTGGTTGAGTTGGAACGAGTTAGCGAAGGACTTCTGATTAAATCAATTGACGAACCTCGTGCCAATTGGCGTGAAAGATTTGAAAAAAATGTTGATGATTTGAATGAATTTAACGATTGGAACGCAACTAATCTGAGCTCATTTGATGAGGGTGAATGGTAATCAAAAGATTTGAAATTTATTGGGTTAGCTTAAATCCAACGATTGGTGTTGAAATACAAAAAACTCGCTCTGCCGTAGTTATTTCTCCTGACGAAATGAATGATTATTTAGGAACAGTATTGGTCGCTCCTGTAACCTCGAGCAACAAAAATTTTCCTACGAGAATTAGATTTAAATTAAATAGCAATGATAATTTTATCGCCCTTGATCAAATTCGTGCCGTAGATAAAAGTAGGCTGAAAGACAAAATAGCTTCGTTAAATACAAAAAACTCTCAAATCCTTTGTGAGACGCTTCAAGAGCTTTTCGCTTATTAAACAACGCAAGTTTTGTCGAATTTGTTTTACAAAGTAAAATAAACTTTCGATGAAAAAATACGTCATAAAACGCGAAACAACTTCGCTGCCCGAAAAACTCACTCGTTACCGAAATGAATTGAATGAAGAGCAATTTCGTGTGGTAACGGCACAGCCGCGTGCTTCGTTAGTTGTCGCTGGTGCGGGAACAGGCAAGACGCGGACGATAACTTATCGCGTTGCATATCTCATCGAACAAGGCGTTTCTCCACAAAGGATTTTGCTCGCGACTTTTACGAATCGTGCGGCGAGAGAAATGCTCAGTCGCGTTGAAAATCTTACAGGTTCAAACAATGTTCATCGGATTTGGGGCGGAACATTCCATAGAATCGCGAATTTGATTTTGCGTAAACATGCAGTTTCAATCGGATTTGATTCAAATTATTCGATTCTCGATAGCGAAGATGCGAAGGATTTTGTCAATTTTTGCATCAATGAAGCTGGAATTGACACGAAAGCAACTCGTTTCCCGAAGCCGGAAGTTGTGCAAGATATTATCAGCTACGCAAACAATACCGATCAGCCAATCGACGAAGTTATCATCAACAAATATCCATATTTTGAGCCGCTAACGCAACAAATTCGACGTGTTGATTTGCTCTATATTGAACGCAAACGAGAGCGAAACGTGATGGATTATGATGATCTTTTGCTAAATTGGAAACGTCTTTTGCTCGAAAAACCCGCAATCGCCGAAGTCTATGCTGAGCAATTTCAGCACATTTTGGTCGATGAATATCAAGACACAAATCGTTTGCAAGCCGAGATCATTGATTTACTAGCGGTGAAACATAAAAACGTAATGGTTGTCGGCGACGATTCGCAGTCGATTTTTGCGTGGCGAGGAGCGGAATTTACTAACATCTACGAATTCCCGAAACGCTATGAAAATTGTCAGATTTTCAAACTCGAAACCAATTATCGTTCAACGCCGGAAATTCTCGGACTTGCAAACACTTCAATCGCAAATAACCGCAAGCAGTTTCCAAAAATGTTGCAAGCTGTGAAAAAATCTACGGGTATTTTGCCAGCTTTGGTGCCTTGCAGCGATGTTGAGCAGCAATCACAATTTCTCGCGTCGCGGATTTTGGAGCTTCGCGATGAAGGCGTTTCGCTTGAGGAAATCGCAGTTTTATATCGCTCGCATTATCACGTGCTTGAATTACAACTTGAATTAACGCGTCGGAATATTCCATATCGCGTGCAAAGCGGCGTGAGATTTTTCGAGCAAGCACATTTGAAAGATGTAATTTCGTATCTGAGAATTATCGTAAATCCGCGTGACGAACTTGCTTGGAAACGAATTTTGAAGATGATTCCGAGCGTTGGAAATGCGACTGCGAATAAGATTTATGAGCAGATTGCTCTTTCATATGACGCGGAGAAACGCGGAAACGGAGACGCGGAGACGCGGAGACAAGGAGACACGGAGACAGGAACTGAACTTCAACTCGCCGCGTCGCCGCGTCTGCAACTCGCCGCGTCTCTCGCAGATATTGTTCGCAGCAAAACTGCTTGGCAATCGTTTGCAACGCTAATCGAAAATCTTGTTTCAGATGAAAATCGGAACAAACCCGCGAAGCAAATTGAATTGATTCTCGAACACGGCTACGAGCAATATTTGCAAGAAAATTTTGAAAACGCAGAGTCGAGAATTGAAGATTTGAAACAACTTTCAATTTACGCATCGAGATACGAATCGACCGAAAGTTTTCTCTCCGAACTCGCTCTGATTTCAACGGAACGTTTTAAAGAACCGCAAGGTTTGGGTGGCGAAGAAGTTATTTCGGGCGGTGAAGATGATGAATTGTTGACGCTAACTTCGGTTCACCAAGCAAAAGGTGCGGAATGGAAAGTTGTTTTTATAATTTGGGCGGCTGAAGGAAAGTTTCCGAGTCCGCGAAGTTTGAAAGAAATTGACAGCGAAGAGGAAGAACGCAGACTTTGGTATGTGGCTCTAACTCGTGCAAAAGACGAGCTTTATCTCACATATCCGCAAATGATCGTTGATTACAATCGGCAAACTGTATTGCAAAAACCGTCGCGTTTTATTCTCGAATGCCCGCCGGCTTTGTTTGAGATTTGGAATTTGGAAGATGAAGCTCCGAAATTTGATGAGCCGGTTTATCTTGATAACGAAGTAAAAGATTATTTGAATTGAAAGGTTTCGGTAACACCCAACCAAAAACTATTTAAGCTATTGAGATAAATGTCTAAGTCGTCTTCAACTATTCCTTCAAAACGATGAATTTCTAAAGCAAATGTAAATAAAGTCTTCTCATTTTCAAAAATGGTTGCAATAATTTCTTTCGTTTCAGGTCTGATTATTAAACCAATTTCTCTGCCTAGAATTCTTACTCCAACAAGTTTCCAATCAAAAGAATCAATTTCTAATAATTCAGAATACTTTGAATATAAGAGGTCTTCGTTGCCCAAATCTAAGAAGTTCTTTGCGACTAACCAAAAATCTTGCGAATCTTTATTCTCTTTTCTATCCGTCCAAGATTTAAGTTTGAGCATTGCCAAGCCGATAGGTGAAACAACTTTTATGACCAAATTATCAGCAAGTTTTACGTTCAAAGCATTTTCAAATGCTTCAGCAAAACCGAATGTTATCATCTCAAATTCCGATTGCCAGGTGATTTTACCTTTTGGAAGTTCAATTTCGCCGAATGGTATAATGTCGATTAAAGTTTCGGTTAAATTTTCTTTTAAGCGATGCTCGATATTTCTAACAGATGCGAAATTTGCTGATTCAATCAATTTAGATTTCAAGTTTTCGTATTTAGCCCAATTTTCGATCATTACAGCAAAATCAATATCTTTGGTCGCTCGCATTGCCCGCACGTTGTATGCGTAATACAAAACTAAATCACGAGCAGTTGCTCCAATCATTAGAATTGGAATTTCCAATTCGCTCGCAATTTGGCTAATAGATTTTAGTATTTCAACTGTTTGTGTCGGCAGTTTATTCGACAAGTCGAGCGATATGTTCGTCATAAATCATTTTTGCCACTTCGAGATTTCTGGAATCGGCACTTGCTACCAAATCGGCATAGACCAAAATTGGCGGAACATTTATGTTATCGTTTTCAAAGTTCCAAAAGGTTTCCAACACTTCGATTTCACCGTTATTTATTTTTCTTAAACCTTGTTTTAGTAAATAGCCGGCTGTTCCCACAAAATTATTTGTATAAATTGTGTATTTACTTGGTTTCAGAAAATTAGTTAAGTTACTTGCGGCGGATTCGCTTCCCCAAAGATAATTTATTTTTGATAAATCAATCTTACTTTGCCAATCAACACCAGAGGTTTGAAAACAGATTTTTCTCAGTTTTGGACGAAGAGTTTCTGCGTAACTTTGCACCCAACGCTTAAACAATTGATCTTTTCTAACTAACACTCTTTTTTCTTTTTGATTAACTAAATAGAATTCCTGCTGTAAATTGGCTATTATTTCATTTACTGAACCCAAAGAAATTCGACACATTTCAGCCAGTTTTCGGTATGAAAAATTTTCTGAGTTAGGAATTGAAAGCAAAACAAACAGTAGTTTCAAACCACTTTGCTGAAAAATTAAATTAGGTTTCGGCACTTTAACTTCAGAGCTTTTTACTGGCGAACTGATAAAAATATAGAACTCGTCTTCATTAAAAAATACGTTTCCTTTTGTATCTATGAATGAAATATCAAGTTCCCTTAGTTTTTCTGCGATTGCTGGTGAAACATAGTAACTAACTAAAAGTTGTTTCCGGTTTGATTCATATTTATTGAGAATCATCTGATTTATTGCTGAAGAACTTGCGGAGTTTTGTATTTCTAAGTCAAAAAGCTTTCTAAAATTTTTGCTATTTAAGTTAAACTCCAACTCAATTTCATCCTTAGCATCAAAACCAAAACTTTTAGATGTTCTAGCTTTTATGTCAAAAGTTTCGCCTAAGGATTTAATCGCATTTTCGAGTAATACTTCATTTGATAATCTGTCCATTTTTATAAATATTTTGTTCAGTTTTGAACTGTGTTCAGTGTAATATATAAACATACTGTATGCAAGAGTTTATGCAAGACATTGTGCATCTTGTTCATAATTATAGCATGTTCAATTATTCTGAACATGGCAAAAAACTGAACAGCGAGTGTTTGAAGTTTGATTAGTCGCTTTATTTTTATTACGACATAAATACAGTATTTATGAATTGGTTTTTTTAACGCTAAGTCGCGGAGTCGCTATTTCAATCTTCTTAACTGTGCATTTTTGCGTTAGACCTAATAAAATGGTTTTTATGAAAATTACTCCTGTAAATTCCTTAAATGGCGAAATTCGCCTTCCGGGCGATAAATCAATATCACATCGGGCGGCGATTTTTTCGGCGTTGGCGGTTGGGGAAACGAAGATAGAAAACTTCGCTTCGAGTGCGGATTGTGCATCAACTATGGCTTGTTTGGAAAAACTTGGGGTTGAGATAAAGCGTGAAGATTCAGTAGTTTACGTTAAAGGAGTTGGAAAAAATGGCTTCTCAAAACCATCAGATGAACTCGATTGCGGCAATAGCGGGACGACAATGCGTATGCTTTCGGGTGTTCTCGCGGGGCAAAATTTTTCAGCAACATTAATCGGCGATGAGTCTTTATCGATTCGTCCGATGAAGCGAATTATTGATCCGTTAACGCTAATGAATTGTAGAATTGAAGCGATTGACAATCATGCACCGCTCAAGATTTTTGGTAATAATCAACTCAAATCAATTTCTTACGAACCAAAAATCGCTTCGGCTCAGGTGAAAAGTTGCGTCCTGCTTGCCGGTCTAAATGCTTCTGGAATAACGAGTTTTACAGAGAAAGTTCAAACTCGCGATCATACTGAACGAATGTTGAGTCATTTTGGTGTTGAAATTCAGCAAAAAGATGATGTTCTTTCAATTTCCGGCGACTCTGTTTTGATGGCGAAAGATTTGAATGTTGCGTCGGATGTTTCATCGGCGGCATTTTTCTTGGTCGCAGCTTCTTGCTTGGATGAATCAGAATTAATACTCAAAAACGTTGGGTTAAATCCGAGCAGAAATGGAATTATTCGAGTTTTACAAGAATGCGGTGCAGATATTCAAATCTTGAATGAAAAAGTTTTAAGCAATGAACCAGTTGGAGATTTATTGGTTAGAAGTTCACAAAATCTTTGTGGCAAAGGTGTGATTCGCGGTGAAGTAATCGCAAATTTGATTGATGAAATTCCGATTCTCGCGGTTTTTGGCACACAACTCGAAAATGGAATTGAGATTCGCGACGCTGCTGAACTTCGCGTTAAAGAGTCTGATCGGATTGCAACAGTTGTTGAAAATCTGAGAAGAATGAATGCTGAAGTTGAAGAATTTCCTGACGGATTGCGAGTCAAAAAATCAAATCTGAAAGGTGCAAAAGTAGATTCGTTTGGCGATCATCGAATTGCGATGGCATTTGCCGTTGCGGCATTATTTGCCGAAGGCGAAAGCGAAATTGTCGGCAGTGAAGTCGCCGCCGTTTCGTTTCCAGAATTTTTTAGCGTTTTGCGGAGCGTTTCAAAATAAAAAAAAGACTGTGATTTCAGACAGTCTTTTTTTTAAAAATTCGAACTAAATTTATGCAGCAATTGCAATTGCCAATTCTTTTGCACCTTCAGTATAAACACTGATAAATTTACCTTTTTGACCTTTGTTTTCAAATTTAACAAAACCTTCAATCAATGAATATAAAGTATCGTCTTTTCCGATACCAACATTTTTACCAGGTTTCCATTTCGTTCCTCGTTGACGAGCGATTATGTTTCCGCCAATAACTTTTTCGCCACCAAATTTTTTTAAACCCAATCGTTGAGCGTTTGAATCGCGTCCGTTTCTTGATGAACCAACACCTTTTTTATGTGCCATATCTTTATTTTGGATTTTGGATTTTGAATTTAGAGAAAACCAAATACAACAAACCTAAATCGTTCTCCTTAAAACTAAATTTTGCCTAGTTTGATTTCTGTGTAATCTTGACGATGACCTTGTTTTCTTTTGTATTGTTTACGACGTTTCATTTTGAAAACGATAATTTTGTCGCCACGTCCGTGTGATACAACAGTTGCCGGCACAGTTGAACTAACTAATTCACTTCCGATAAACATTGCTTCAACTTCAATTTTTTCACCTTCTTTTTTATCAATTGAAGGAACTCGCAAAGATTGCTCTGATTCGACCGCGAATTGTTTTCCACCTGTTCTAATAATTGCGTAACTCATTTTAAATGTCCTCTTTTTGCCAAATATTAAGGCAGGAATTTCGTACTTAAGACGAAAACTTAAATTATATTGGAAACAAAATATTAAGTCAAATCTTTGACTTAATATTTTGTTAATGTGATTTAATTTAAAATTTCATTAATCGCTTTTTCGAAAATTTGCAATTTCTTTCGCGTCCTTATCACATCAGGATTTTTTTCATTGTATTCAATTAATAAAGACTTGACCTCGACCTCAAGTTCAACTTTTCTGACAATTAATTTTCCAAGAGCAACTGACAACTTTGGTAATTGCGAAGAACCTAGTTTTGAAAGTTTTTCAATTTCTTTTTTTAGCAATTCAAGGGCAAATTTATTTTCTTTTACCTTCGGATAATCTTCAGTGTAATCAATAATAAGAGCTTCAAAATCAGCCTCAACCTCTGTCTTTTTGAGAATTATTTCGGCGAAAGCTGGTGTTGATTTAAAAGATAAGGTTTCGACTTTAATTTTTGACTGGCTAAAAGAACTTAGACTTAAAGCCAAAATAAAGATTAATAGGAATGTAATTTTTTTCATCTGTAAATAAATCTCCTCTAAGAGTAGTAATTTCGCTGTTAAGACATAGAAAAATACCTCAAGCGTTGTCTCTTCGCTTCGTCTTTTTCGGTCTTTTTCTTCAACTCCAAACTCTTTCTCTTTTTCCTCTTCA
>JANNVK010000009.1:0-3423 GCA_031414415.1 Acidobacteriota bacterium | reverse complement strand
GTCGGATCATAAACTACGGTTGTGATAAACGCTGTGTTTGAGCCACTTACGCCGTCGCTTGGGATTGGAGTTGTGACTTTTGTCGGGAAAGCGTAGTTGTAAAGTGCCGAATATTCGGTGGTCGAAATATTGCCTTTTGCATCAGTCGATTCGGTTTGGTTGCCGTAAATATCAAACTTTGCGTGGGTGGCGATGTAGGCGTTTGGGTTGTCGTGATTTCCCTTGGTGCTGTCCCAAACTTTCGATGTTGTCGGGTTTCCGCGTCCGATGTTTGGCGAATATACGGACTCGTCATAGAGCATTTCGCTTCTCGAGACAATGTTGCCGCTGCCGTCTTTGACGACTGAGGAAGTTGCCAAACCAACCATATTTTGAGCTTTGTAAGCGTCTTTGGTCGTCTGCAAAATGTTCGGATCTGATTGCAGATATTGAGTTTCGCTGACTCGTTCGGGTAATGTTGGCAACGGACTTCCGACAGTAACAAACTTATATTGCGAACTCTTTTTGGTCAGCAGAGGCGTATCTCGCTGAGTCAAATCGCCTTCATATTCGATTGTCGAAGTGGTTGAGATACCGTTGCCGTTTTCATCGTAAATTATTGACTCTTCTTTGGTGACTCTCGGGTTTGAATCAATTGTCGTATAGATTTGAGTTCCCGGAAGAGAGGTTTTCGTCCAATTTGTGAGCTTTTTTGAAACAATTTGTCCGGCTGAATTAAATGAACGTTCTTCAAATGCCATTCCATCTAATTTATTTTCAAAACCGAAATTACCTGTATCACCAGGAATAGATCGATGCAAGAATCTTTGATTCTTGGTGCCATCAGGGTTATTTATAGTGACAGTGTAAAGTCCGGTAAATATTCCACCATCAGCCAAATACGTCCATTCGTATGGTGTACCTGTTCCAGCGGTTGCAAATACTTTACGGTTTTTTACACCACGATTACTGTAAGCGTATGCTCCTTCGGTGTTGGTTAAAGTTGCCACCGTGTCATATTCAAAACGTTCTTCGCTTCCCGTCGGATAATAAATACGGTCAATTTCCGCAAAATTATTATAGCTGAAACGGTATGATTGACCATTCGGCAGTTCGATTTTGGTTAATAGAATCGGATTAAAAACATCCGCCGAACCTTGAACACAGACAGCTTCATTTACACCGCTGCCAATCAAAATAGTAGCCGGAACTGGCATAGGTTGGTTGTTACCAAGGCAAACACCACCTGCGTAATTCGGAATAGTTGAAAAAGTCGTAAGTGCACTTTCCGTCGCAGTCGTATCTTGCAGTTTCTTCCAAAAAAACCTGTAAGGCTGGCTCAAACCGGGCATTGTAAAACTTTGAATAGCCGGATTTGCCGGAGCTTGTGCAGGAATCACATTACTGATATTACGTCCCATCGTGTCGGTAATAGAACCGTTCAAAGATACGGTATTTGGCTGATTGTAATAAATAGTATTACCGTTTACGTCAGTGAAAGAAACAGCACGCCGGACATCATTTCTGTTGTTTGTTCTGCTTTCTCTTGCTCCGAAAACGTAATAAGAACCGTCAATCATTCTCAAAACAAACGAGTTACCGCTTTCCGTATATTTTAGATTTGAACCGTCAACAGCGTAAAAACTCCCATTCCAATCGTAAATAATATTGGTGCGGTCTAATTGGTGTGGTGCATCATCGGCACGGAGTTCGTGAGAACCACCATCGGCACCGCGAAATGTCAGTCGGCGAATATAATAACTACCCGGAATCTCAGGCTGTGGATTCGGATTACATATCAAACATTCTCCGTTACCCTGCCAATCATAAAAATTATGCTCTCCGGTGTATTCAATGTATGGTGCCGAGGTGCTGACACTCCAGCCGGACGCTGATTCTTCAGCAAACCTAGCTTTCATTAAAGTTTTATAGGCTTCTGTATTGAGTCGATAGCTCATATATGGAACCAATCGCCACGATTTTGAAGAATAACTCAAAGAAATAGGAACGCCGATTCCGCGTCCCTGATAGCCGCCTAATGAAATATCCATTTCCATTCCAAGTGTTGAAGGATTAACTCGTCCGGAACCACGCAAGGCTGCATCGGGTTTACCTTGCGTGTTTTTCCAACTCGCTTGCCCGAAAACGCTCCCAAACAATCCAATCGCCAAAATTCCAATCCCGATAAGTTTCGCTATTCTTGAGTTTTTCATTGTTTTAATGAGTCCTTAGTCTTTTGTCCTTAGTCCTTTGAGTCAATCGAGTCTTTTGAGTCGGTCGAGTGAGTCGAGTCAGTCGAGTCAGTCGAGTCGTTTTTCACTTTTAGTTTTTCACTATTCACTATTCACTGTCTTCGATAAAACGCTGGAACTGGAATATCGCCTGACATTCCCCATTGGGTTGTTCGGGTCTGATTGTTGCCGCTTTGCTTGATTGACCAAATTCCTGTTGAGTTATTCCACGTTGCGATGTCAACTTTTCCGTCGCCGTCGTAGTCGTTTTGGACGGCGATGTCGGTTGATTGTTGCCACGGGATTGTGTTTGTTTGGTTGTTACTCGAGTTTTTGATTATCCAATTATTACCGCTTCGAATCGCGTAATCGGCTCGTCCATCGCCGTCGTAGTCACCTGAAATCGGTGTGTTATTTCCGCTTCCTGCTTCCTGAATACTGCCGACTGCCAACTGCGAATTGCTACTGTTGCTCGAGTAAAATGTCTTGTCTGAATCTCGCCAAACTCCGATGTCGGCTTTGCCATCGCCGTCGTAATCAGCTGGTGCGGGAACGTCTGTCGATAAGCCAAACTGTTGTGAATAAAAGGAATTTCCGCTGCCAGATTGCAAGATATACCACGTCCCAGTTGTCGGTCGATAAACCGCCGCGTCCGTTTTTCCATCGCCATCATAATCGGCTGGTGCGACTTTATCGCAATTATTTGGAGCTGGTTGCGAACAAGCAGCACCGAATTGGAGCGAAATCGAATTATTCGGCGAACTGCTCGTGACGATCCACCAAGTCCCAGTCGTTGGTCGATAAATGCTAAAATCCGTCTTCCCATCACCATCAAAATCGCCCGGAACTGGAATATCACCGTTCGTTCCCCATTGAGCAAATGTCTGTGCAGAATTCGGTCCGCCGAGCACATAAAATGTCCCATTCGAAGGTCGCCAAACCGCTAAATCAGCTGGCGGAGCGGCGTTCGCATTTGCATCCTGAACGGCGACCAGCCGACTTCCAGCATAAATTAGTTCCTTGCTAAGTGTAACGTTTGTAACGTTTATAGCGTTTATAGCGTTTGTGGAAGTTTGGATTTCTGACCTTGAACCTTGAACGTTTAACTTTGAACTTCCACCAAAAAGATTCAAGTTTGAACCAACCGCTCCGAAAACTCCGACAACCAATAACGCAACAATCCCAATCGGAAATATTCGCCCAAAACTCATTT
>JANNVK010000008.1:0-1768 GCA_031414415.1 Acidobacteriota bacterium | reverse complement strand
TCAAATATTTTGGTTACATCTGACGGAACGCCAAAACTGCTCGATTTTGGAATCGCCAAACTGCTTCATCCAGATTGGTCGCTCGAAACGGACGAAGCAACCGCGACAATGTTTCGCCTGATGACTCCCGAATACGCTTCGCCCGAACAAGTGCGCGGTTTGCCGATTACGACTTCGAGCGATGTTTATTCGCTCGGCGTAGTTTTATACGAACTTTTGAGCGGCGAAAGACCTTACAAAATCGAAAGTCGTCTGCCGCAAGAAGTCGCAAATATCGTTTTAACACAAGAACCGATAAAGCCTTCGGCAATTACAAATTACAAATTGCAAATTACAAATTCTGAAGCGGAAACTCTGGCTTACGATGGAAAGCAAACTGTCGGCGATAAACCAAATCGCAAATTGCAAATCGCAAATCGCAAATCTCTCAAAGGTGATTTGGACAATATAATCTTAAAAGCCTTACGCAAAGAACCCGAAAGGCGTTACGCTTCAGTGCAGGAATTCAGCGAAGATATTCGGCGGCATCTCGTCGGTTTGCCCGTCACGGCGACGGCTGACACGCGCTTTTACCGGGCGCAGAAATTTTTCAAAAGACACAAAATCGGAGTTTTGGTCGGCGTATTGTTTGCCTTGACGCTAATTTCGGCAACGGCGATTACAACTTGGCAATCAATTGTCGCCACGCGCGAACGTGCCAAAACGCAGCAGCGTTTTAATCAAGTCCGTAAGCTCGCCAATACGATTTTGTTTGAATATCACGACGATGTTGCTAAATTATCGGGTTCAACAACTCTGCGCGAAAAAATGGTTAAAGACGCGCTCAAATATCTCGATAATCTTTCGACGGAAAGCCTTAACGACAAAGAATTACAACTCGAACTCGTTGCCGCATATCAAAAGGTCGGCGATGTGCAGGGCAATCCGTATCTTGCAAATTTGGGCAATCAGGACGGCGCACTCGACAGTTATAAAAAGGCTCTGACAATTAGTGAAGAGTTGTTTTCGTCGGATTCGGGAAATATTGAAACGCGAATTGCTGTAGCGCAGTGTTCCGAAAAAATCGGCGATATTTTATGGGCAAAAGGAGAAAGCGCGGAATCGCAAACAAATTATGAAAAGGCATTATCAATTTACGAAGAACTCCGAAAAACCGGCGATTTGCCTGAAATTGACCGAATTACCGCGCTATACAATCGAATCGGTCAGACAAAGGAACAAGCCGGAAACTTAGACGGGGCATTGGAAAATTATCAAAAATCTTTAAGAGAAAGCGAAGATTTAGTCGTCATTGATTCATTAAATAGCAAATACAAACGCGCTGTTTCAATCGGATATGCCAAAATCGGTGATGTTTTTTTCAAAAAGGATGAATTTCAAAAAGCATCTGAAAACTACCGAAAATCTTTTCCGATTCTTC
The DNA here is from genome assembly GCA_031414415.1 of Acidobacteriota bacterium. Taxonomy (GTDB): domain Bacteria; phylum Acidobacteriota; class Blastocatellia; order Pyrinomonadales; family Pyrinomonadaceae; genus JANNVK01. Next base: position 348 of record JANNVK010000008.1, on the reverse strand, counting down.
AGGAACTATCAGATGCCGACCCGACAAACACAGTTTTGCGCCGAACTCTAAGTTTAATTTTAGCCAGAGTAGCGTTGACTGAGATGGAAACAGGAAATTATTCACAGGCAGTCGAGTTTAATCACAAGGCGATTCAATTTCAAAAAGAAATCGCTTCTGTTGACCCGAACAACGTGCAGATTCGTAACGATTTAGCGGCAACCTTGGGAAATTTAGGTCAGACTTTCGGACTGATGAAAAATTCACCCGCATCCGATGAAAAATTTCGAGAAGCGATTTCACAATTCAAAATATTATTCGCTGCCAATCCTAACTATTCTCAGATTCGCAGCCAATTTGCCCGATTGT
>JANNVK010000007.1:0-28135 GCA_031414415.1 Acidobacteriota bacterium | reverse complement strand
AATTCTAAAGAAATACGCCGCCGCTGATTTTCAAAACAGCTTTCCTTGTGCCAGAGTTTTCGTCCATTCGATATATTGTTTCGAGTTGAATTTTTTTCCCGTCGAACCGGAAGTCATATAGCGAATCGTGCCGAAAACAGGGCGTTTCATCCAAGGTCGGTCGTGTTTGCCGAAACACCAGAGAATTCCGGCGTAAGAATTCGGGTTACGTCCGTCCAAGCAATATTTGTTGTTCAAATGTTCCAAAACGGCAAACGCTTCTTCGTAACTTTTTGTCCAACCGATGACGTTTTTTCCCCACAGCATCCGAACATAATTGTGCATTCCACCGGTTTCGACCAATTCGCGTTGGGCGGCGTTCCAAATTTCATCGTGTGTCTGGAATTTTTCCATCTGTTCGAGCGTGTAAAGCCTTTCGCGTTCATCATTTGCGTGTTTTCGCATTGATTCCTGCGTCCAATTTGGCAGACATTCGAGCGAATCATATTTGTCGTTATACTTCGTAAAATTGTAAGCCAATTCTCGGCGGACGATTAATTCTTCGAGAAAAACTTCTTTCGATTCACTCGGAACATCGGCATTATTTACCGCTTCGACAATCTCAAAAACCGACAAAAAACCGAAATGCAAGTAAGGCGACAACCGCGAACTGCCGTCAACTGAACATTCGTTTCGCGTTTTGTCGTAATTCGGAAAAATGTTTTTGATAAAATAATCGAGCCGTTTATGTGCGTTCAAACTTCCGCCATGATAAATATTTGAAGGCTTAATTTCGTGATTTATCGAACATTTACTGACAAGTTCGGCGATATTTTCGACTCGAGTTTCAGGACAAATTACGTTCAAATTATCTGCTCGAACAATAACTTCTTCATCTTTTTCACAAGTTAAATAGTCAGGCAACATTCGCTTGATTCGCGGTCGAATTGTGTAAGCTGCGTAATTTTCCTTGTCAAATTTCGACATCGGAATCATTCCGTTTGAATCAACCGCGTAAACTGGAATTTCGGCTTTTTCGGCGATTCTTTTGTTATGTTCAGGAATAATAAAACACGGAAAATCGTCAGTGACAATTAACGCCGCTTCTTTAGCAAGTTCGGCGATTGTATTCTTTGGAAAGGTTTCATCTTGCTGCAAATAATAGAGATATTTGATTCCAAGTTTTTCAAATTTGGCACGTTTTTCTTCAACACCTTCGAGAATAAAAGTGTGAAGCCGATCATTTGCCCACTGATAATAAAACTTCAAACCTTCATAAACAACCAGCGGAATTTTACGTTCATTCGCTTCTCGAATCGCAAAATTCAAGGCGTGATTATGGGTTGTTCGCTTAAACATTTGCATCCAATACAACACATATCTGCCGTCATTATTCGCAGCTTTATCGTTCAAAAGCTGAACTCTTTCTGATACTTGCATAATATGAATCTAACAAAAAAAACGTTGACATTAAAGACAACATTTACATTATTTCGGTTAATAAAAATCAGGATTAAAATGTATCTTTGAACTCTATTATCTAAAAAATAAAATTCTTGACGCACACGTAACTAAAGAATATGCTTGGGAATATGGATTTCCACACAGCAGTAAAACTAAAGCAAGTAATGTTTCGGCTAGGTGATAATCACGCAGTTGTTGGACAATTGAAATCACTGCTAAATTCTAACCCGAACGTTAAGACTCCTAATCTTCAAATCAACAATTCATTTGATGAAAATATGCAAAAAACTGTGGCTTATTTTCAAAAGACTTGGGGATTAAATCCTTCCGGGGAAATGAATTTCAATACATGGCTGGCTTTTGGTTCGGAAATGAGTCCGTTTCAGATAACAGGATTGTTTGCCAATGACAAAACTCTTCAAAATTTATTAGGGCTTGGTTATGTTTTAGGACATCCTCAAATTACTTTGGCTTCAAACAAATCTTCGGGTTATGCCAGTGTCCGTAGCAGTTCGGCAAATCTCGATGATAAATCTCCGTGGTATGATTTTACTTTCCGTCTTTTTATTAGTATTTTTGCCCCATTTGATTGGTTTGGTCCTTTGGGTTTATCAGCAGGTGACAAGCTAAGTCGTCCTTTTGGAACTGACCCAGATGCGAGCTACAGATTGCAATGTTTTTCAACTGTAACGGCAACGCCCGGGGATAGAACATACGATTGGTCGAGAACGTATAACCGTGCTATCACGAGGGTTTCTCCGGCAACTACCTCTATTTTATTATTACCCACCATTCCAATTCCTAACACGACAATTCCACTTATTTACCCAAGGATCGCTAAATCACAGGGTCTTCTAAGAAATGAGGAAAATCCGATAGATTTCAGTATTCCTCTGGCTGATAGAATAGATCATAAAGGAAATCAACTTAGATTTGGCTTTTCAGGCAATGATGATGCTTTTGCTATTTGGGGCAAAGAAAGCTGGTTGGCATCCGATATTGATATTCATCCCGAGATTAATTTTGAATACACACCAAATAAAGATAATCCTAAAAATTGCCTGATGAGAGTTTATGGAAATATTGCCGGAGATCAATTTCCGGCGGTTGAAACCTTTGTTCGTGATAAAAATGGAAATGGTGTAATGCTCGGAGTTTGGCAAGTTCGCGATGGCGATGGTCCGGTATTTACGAGAGAAGGACTTTTTGGTATTGTTGGCGATAAAAATCTGCCGATGATTGATATTGAGGTAACAATCGTTGTAGAAAATGGAATTTTTAAAGGAGTCGTTAAAAACGGTAGAACCATTTCATTGGCAGAACATAATGAGTTTTATACAAACCTGCCAAGAATTAAATCTGCCAATTCTCCGACAGCCCCAAAACCTGCTCCATTGCCAACTCCAACACCGGTAAAATAAGGTAAAAAGGTAAATTATGAAAAAGCAATTATTAATTTTATTCATTTGTTTGTTGAGCGTTTCTTGCTCTGTTTTTGCTAAGCCTGTGAAAATAATGTATCTCTTGCCGGAAGGATTTACGGGCGGAGTTCTAGTTCTCTACAACCAAGCCGATGGTGTAAATTCTGAAGTTTCCAAAGAAGGCACGATTAAATATCGCATTCCAAAAGATGGTTTTTTGAAAGTAAAGGGTGATTTTCCTGAAGATGTTTATAACTTTAATTTTTTCTCCGTAAATAGCAAAGATGAACTTACTTCAATTGAATATATTGAACGATCATTCGTTCCTCCAGGCATGAATCTAAGAAATTTTGATGAATTAACAGAGGATGAAAAAAATAACAAAATATTTGCAATGAATCACCGGACAATCGGGTTTGAAATACAAAAGAAAAGTGTTCCACTTTATGCTTTCTCAATCGGTTATCCGAAAGATTCAAGCTCTTATTATGACAAAACTTTAGATAAAGTTGAAGAAATTGAGAAAGATTTAAATAAAAAGACATTAAATTCCTCCACTTCAAAAGTTGGAGACAAAGTAAAAATTGCATATCTTATTCCTGAAGGATATGTTGGCGGAATAATTATGTATTTTAGTATGGAAGGCGTTGAACCCGAAGCGATAGAAGGCGACAGAGTTTTTTATAGAATCCCTCAGAATGGGGTAGTTAACATAAAACCAACACTGACACAGACATCATCTCAAACAAATTTTTATTACGTTGATAGTAATAACAAGTTGTCGCCAATTCAAATCCTTTACCCAAAAGGCTTTACAAGTGACGAACCCGAAGCTAAAAATGCAAAAACTGTTGATAACATCTCGAAAACGGAGCGTGATGAAGGGATTTTCGTAATGGACATAAGATACATAACCGCAATTGTAAATAAAAACAATGCTTTAATATATGCTTTTTCCGTCGGACATCCTAAAGACTCAGAAATTATTTATAACCAAACCAAACTCAAAGCCCGTAATATTGACAAAGAACTCAATAAACAAGCTGAGAAACCATGAAAAAGCAATTATTAATTTTAGCACTGTGTTTGTTGTATGAAGATTTAAAGTGATTTTTAGTTGAGATTTTTATCTTGAAACTTTCTTAATACCAACCATGAAGCAATAGCGAACGAGAGTTGCGAAATTGTTGTGCTAATCTGTTTAATCCATTGCATTGTCACGGTTTGATCGGCACTTCTGGTGAGTGCAAAAATTACCAGTAAATTGATTATATAAAGCCCGATTGAGAGCCAAAGTTGGTTTTTGTAAGAGTGAAATATCAATTGAAATAGCAGAACTAAATTAGCGAGCGTTGTTGCTCCGAGAAGTATAAAAAACCACGCACGACTTTCGGTAAAAAAGCCAAAATAGCCAGCAATTGTCAGCAAAATCGCGATTAAAATTACTGGAACTAACCAAAGATTTGAAGGTTTAACCTCTGTGGAACTGCTTTTCCAAAAAGCCCAAGCAACACAGATAAATCCTGTCGATAAAAGCACAAAAAGGCTGTTGTTTAAAAATGGAATGTCGCTGCCGCCCAAAGCCTGAATCAATTTCCAACTTGCTTTGAAAAGTCCGCCGCAAGTTACTAAAATTCCGCCAAAAAATGCTAAAACGCCAGCTTGTTTGTGAGAATTTGAGATAAACGTAGCAACAAAAAACAACCCGATTGCGAAAAAAATCACCGGCAGATAATCCTCAATCGCCAAAGCTAAATTTATATTGTCCTTAAAAAAAAGCAGCATTTTTAGTTTCCTTCAACGCCAACAACTTGTGTTCCGCAAAAGAATTGAAAAGTCTCGATTGTGCCTTCATCGTGCATGCCCGAAAGTCCCCAAGCTCCTCGCGGTGCAAATAAACTTAGGCTCATAACTGTTGACCCGTTTACTTTTACGCCGCCAGCACGAATTTTTCTCGCGAGTTTTAACCCGCGTTCTTCGTCTGTGCAAAAAACGTAACCTTCCAAACCATACGGCGTTGAATTAGCAAATTTTGCGGCTTCTTCGTCCGTTGAAAACGTGTGAACTGTGCCGATTGGTCCAAAAATTTCATGTTGAGCATCTTCGTTTTTGACACCAGTAATTAAGGTTGGAGCAATAAAATTTCCGCCGAGATTTGGTAATGTTGCAGACGAATGAGCCGTTCCGCCTTTCGCAATTAATTCGTTTAATTGACCTTTTATTTTTGCTAAATGGTTTGAATGAATAATCGGTCCCATTTGCGTTTCAAAACTCAGCGAATCGCCAATTTTGAGTTCTTTCATCTTCGCAAGTGTTGTGTCTAATAGTTTTGCGGCGATAGATTCGTGAACCAAAAGTCTGCCCAAAGCCCGACACCATTGACCATTGAGCGATGTCATCAAATCAGTAATTCCTTTCGCGGCTTTGTCTAAATCTGCGTCTTCCAAAACGATAACGTTATTATTTCCGCCAAGTTCAAGTTGCGAAGGCTTCATTTCAAAAGCACATTCGCGAGCAATTTCACGTCCGCCAATAAGTCCGCCGGTGAATGAAACGGCACGAACTCGCGAATCTTTTACGAGTTTTCCACCGACATCAGGTCCGCCGTGAACGATTTGAAAAACCCCTTTTGGCAATTTCGCTTCGTGAGCCGCTTCTGCCAAAACATCGCAACCGTTTGGAGCCCATTCGGTCGGTTTCAAAATCGTCGGGCAACCCGCAGCCAGTGCATTTGCAGCTTTGTGAACCGCCATTGGAGCCGGAGCATTCCACGGAACAAGGCACAACGCAACGCCAAGCGGTTTGCGATGAACTTCGACCGTTTTTCCTGTAAAACCGGAATGCGTTGAAAGCGTCCAACCCGATTTCGCCTGCTCATTTGCGAGATGCCACGCACCTGTCAAAATGATTTGAAACATTGAAGTTAGAGAGATTGGAACGCCTGTCGTGAGCGATTCAAGATGCGAAATTTCGTCCTTGCGTTTGTCAATTTGAGCCGAGAATTCCACCAAATATCCGCAACGTTCGTCAACACTCATTTCCGTCCAAATGCCGCTTTCAAAAGCCGTTTGAGCCGATGCCAAAGCCTTTTCGACGTTCGCTTCGTCAGTCGCCATTTGCTCTTGCAAACGCTCGCCCGTATTTGGGTTTTCGAGCCAAATTTCGCGATGAACGGAAGGCGTGGAAAATTCGCCATCGATATAATCTTGAAGTGGTTTTAGCATAAATTGTTAATTGATAATTAATAATTTCTCTCAAAGACTTGGGTAACACTTTGAATATCATGGACTTCGCCGATTTCGCCGCGTGGGTCAAACGACCATCTTTTGTCCGCGACTGGCGATAATCTTTGTCCGACAACGCTCAAAGTTCGCACCAGTTTTCCTTCACGATAAAGCATTGTGTTTCGCGTTCGTCTGTCGCCGTTGATGCAAATAAAATCAGGTTCGCTGTATCGTTCCCAACTTTCGTCAATTAACATCGGCGTAAAAATTAAAATTCCTTCTCCGCCGGAAACACCGACGTGTCCGCCATCGCCTTCACCGAGTTTCCCAAAACGCAAAATTCCATCAAATAATTTCGCTTCAAATGAACGAACGTGAAGCGGACGACCTTTGAAAGTTACGTTTGTTTGCCGATAATTTTCGCCATCGAAATCAATATAAACAAGGTTTTCATAAGGCGACTTTCCCGGCGTTCCGCCTTGTTCATCGTATAATCTCGGCGTTCCATCAAGCTCAAATAGAGAACATTTATCGTGCCAAATGCCACGCATTAATGATAAATTGTCAGCGACTGAACCTTTTGGGAATTCCGACACGGAGACATTTTGACGCAGTGACGCGGAGATTTCGCTTGTTAATTCCGTTTCAGATTCAAAATTCATTCTCTTCCAGAATCTATTGTTCACCGCGTCACGCGTCACCGCGTCTCAAAGTCTCCGTGTCTCAGCGTCAACCTCTTGCTGCTGTTCCAAAATCTTGCGAAGCTTTTTCTTGAATTGTCATATCAGCAGCTTCCAAACGTCCGCGTTCGGCGGGAAATGCTTGAACCAAACCCATCGATAAATCTCGCATTCCGCGTGCGATTACGCCCGAATTTCCTGTGTTTGAAGTTCCGCAGGCTTTAAACGCATTAACCGCAACATTAAAAGCTGCTTCGCACATCGCACCTTTTGCCAAACGCCATTGCCTAACTACGCGGTCTTTCTGCAAAATCGGCGGATTGCTGGTTTCGAGTTCAATCTGCCGCCGAAGCCATAAATACGCAGTTTCAAGGTCATTAGACATTTTACCGATCAACGCTTTGTGCATCGGACTTTCGGCAATTGATTTTCCAGTATCGCTAAAAGTCATTGATTTTAAACGGTTTAACGCAAAGTCAAAAACAGCTTGAGCGGCTCCGACATAAATCGCCGTTCCCGCAAGTTGATTTCCGACAAATGTTCCACGCGACATTTGCATCATCTTGACAAACGAACCTTTGAGCGGCAAACAGTCGCCATCTGCAACAAAAACATTCCGTAAATTTACGCCGTGATTTGCACACGCACGCATTCCGATCGAATCCCAATGTTGCCTTTCTGAAACGCCTTCCGCATCTTTTTTGACAAAAAATACGCACAAACCATCGGCTGTATCTGTTTCTGCGAGTTTTGCGGTAATCAAATATTCGTCTGCCACACCAGTCGAGCAACCAAAAGATTTTGAGCCATTCAGAAGCCAACCGCCTTTTGTTTTTGTGGCTTCAGTTGAAATCGCAATTCTTGTTGTGCTTGATTTATTTGATTCCGAAGCGAAATTTGCTAACCATTTCTTTTCACTTCCCATTTTAGTTAAAAGATTGTGAGCAAAGGTTTTAACTTGCTCTGCTTCGCTGCCTTCAAACAATCCTGCTTCAATTGCTTCAAGCCCAAGCAAGCCGCGTGAAGCCGTTGAGCAATGAAAGAAAAACGCCAAAGCCGTTGACGGGCAAGCAGTTCCAATCGCAAAAGTTGCGGCAGTTAAATCGCGTAGGCTGCCACCAAGACCACCAAATTCGTGAGGAACAATCAAACCTGTCAAACCTTTTTCGCGAAATAAATCAAGATGTGGCAGATAAAATTCGCCTTTCAAATCAGCATCAGCGGCTTGATCTCTCAAAGCCGGAAGCAGAGATTCAACCATTTCCGCACGATTTTTTTCATCGCCAGACATATTTTCGACCAATAATTCACTGGTTAATTTCATAAGATTATGGTTTTTTAACTTCGTCAACCTTTCCATCTTTAACTTCGGTAGTAAACTTTTTGTAATCGCCGTATTTGATAAGATTATTGATATTAATTCCTGCAAACAGAATTTTGATCGACAAATTTACATCGGCTTGCGAAGGTAACCAAATTTCGTTGTTGACCAATTCATTTTCAACGCTGAACGAAGCACCTTGCTTGGCTTTGCCGATAAAATTACCGATACTTTTGGTCAACAACGCATCAAGCCGGACAACTTGTTTGGTTTTTGCGTCAACCCAAACTGCACCGTTGCAAAGTGCGAAAAGTTTTTCGTTTCGAGATTGCGGTTTAAATGCCGGATTCGGCTCATAATCGAAAACAATCACGTCAATTCCTCGAAAACGCTCGCGTCTTGGATTGGTCAAAAGCGAACCTTTCAACGCATCCGCAATCGTAATTCTTTGCCCGTCGCCGCTTGGCTGACCGCCGCGTCCCGAACCTGTATCACGTTGTTCAATCGATTTTCGCTCCTTCTCAGCTATTCGTTTTTCAATTTCCGCTACCTGTTTTCCGGCATCTTTATCTTCTTTTTCTTGGTCAGATTGCGACAATGGTTTTCCGTCTTTTTCAATTAAACGTTTGATTCGAAAGCCTTTATAAAAAGTATTTGAGGTTTTTTCAGAGCTTTTTTCAGTCAAATTTCCAGCTTTATCAATCTCACGATCAATCCGCAATTCGGTGTAGCTATAATCTTCTAAAATTTCATCTACTTTTTCCGCATTAGCTCTAATTTCGTCTAAAAGTCCGATAACATCTGGCAATGCTTCATTTGAAATACGCGGAAAATCAAAATTTGATTTGGCGATTTGCTGATTATATTTCACATCGTCGAGCTTAATTTCATACGTTTGATCGCCAACTTTGGTCACGATTGAAAACGCTGTTTGGATTCCGTTAATTACACGATAATCATTATATTCAAAGGATTTAATATTATCGCCTTGCGGAATTTCTTCACGCACAATCAAAGCCGAAACTATGTCAAAACACACTTTTATCTGAATCGATTTTGCGTTTGTCATCAACAAACAGTTTGCGGTTTTTCCATTAACAGACGCAGTTCCCGCGGCTGTTAATTTTGTTTTCTCACTTTTAGCGTTTAACCAGCGACTGTTTCGATAATTTGCTTCCGTTAGAAAATCTTTTCCAGCATCGCCCGTTAAAGTTCGCAAACCGTTTCGTGAGTCGCGAACCCAACCTGATTTTCCGTTGTAACCTGTCGCAACTTCAAAACCATTGAGGTCAAACATTCCGCCGTAAAGTGTTCCGCCAGCTGCCATTGCAGCATATTTTCCGGTCGCACCGTCAGAAGTTCGCTTGATAGTGCCGTTCGCCTGCCACGAACTTATTGATTTCAAAGCCTTTTCGCCGCCAAACGCTTTATTTGCCTGCTTCAAAATCTTGCTCGGAGATTGACCAAAAACGCTTGCTGAAAGCGTCAGTATAATTATTGCTAAGTGTTTCATTTTCATATTATTGCCCGTGTTCGTATTATTTGTATTAAAGTTATAACAATTTGACTAAATTTGTGATAGAATGTCAAGAAAACCTTTACTAAACTATGCAAAAACAATTCTATTTAAGTTTATTATTGATGATTTGCGGAACGCAAGCCGTTGCACAGAATACATTTAAGTTAAAAGATTATTTGCCTTCTGATATTGGATTCGAATGGCAATATAAAAATAATGTAAAAGATGGATTGTCGCCGATTGTGGTTAAAAACGCGGAAATCGTGATATTTTCTAATGGTTCAACATTAAAACGCACGGAAAATAATGGCGATTATCGGCTCCAAAACATCACGAAAAAAGGTTTGGAAATTTATCAGCTTTATTTTATCGGCAATCGCTTTATTGAATATGAAAAAGCTGTTTTGTTGATGCCAAACAAACTCAAAATTGGTGAAGTTTATAAATCTAAAACTCGCTATAAAACATTGGTTAATAATGATTTAAAAGAGCAAGGCACGCAGACTTACGAAGTAAAAGTTGAGCGAATTAAAGAGATTAAAACTACTTTGAAAACTTTCAAAAAATGTTTGGTAATCCGAACAATTGCCTTGCGAATTGACGAATCAGGCTCGCAAAAAGGTTATGAACTTGAAGAATGGTATGCGAAGAAGGTTGGTGCAGTAAAAGTTATCGGCACACTTTGTTGGAAAAATAATAAAGGTGAAACAACAAAGACTTTTAAGGTTGATGCGGAATTAGAAAAATTCAAAACACCTTAAGTTTGACTAAACATATTGATTTTATTATAGTTACTGTCGCTAAGGACGAGAAAGATTCGTCCTTTTCGTTCTTAGACAAATAAGAAAGGAGGACAAGAACGATGGATATTTATTCATTGTTGGAGGTTCTCAAGTTAATTTGGTTGTTTTTTGAGGTAGTTCGCTATTTCATTTATCGCCAAAAAGAAAAAGAGTTGGCTAACTCAGTCGAATGTATTAGCCAACGCCTTTTTATACTTGAGAAATCGTTAAAAGAGAAATCTGATAACGATTAACTCTAAACTTGGCGGGTGAAATTCCCGCCTAACTCTTTTCTTAATTTATCTCTAAAAACCAAATTTGTCAATTTTTTTGTCACCAAACTCATCACTCGGATTTATCTCAGTTAAAGTAATCGGCGAAAAATTTAATTCGTTACATTTTGGAATCACTAGAATTTTTGTATCTAGTTGACTTAACAAGGTTTGTGCGTCTTCTAAACCTCGTTGATACGCAAAAGGAACGCCATCACAAACTGACAAAGTAAATGCTTTTTCGGCAGCTTCGATAGCTTTTTGACGGTTTCCTTCAGCAATTTCGATACGTGCCAAAATGTTATATGAATCTGCATTATAAAGTAAAAAATCGCCACGTTCGGCTAAATGCCAAGTTTGTCTTAAATAATCTCTCGCAACATCTAACTCGTTATTTTTCAACGCTTTCAATGCTAACGCCCGCAACGCCGGAAGTTCTTCTTCGACAAATTCAATTTCTCTTGCACTTTGCAAAGCAGTTTGCAAAATGTGTTCGCCTTCGGACAAATTTCCGGGCAAAACCATAGCTTCGCCTTTCATCCGTAAACTCGCCGTTAAAATCTTAACTGCTCCGTGTAAATCGGCGTGGTTTTCGTCATTTTTCAACTTTTCGCCAATCGCAATCGCCTTATTTGCATAATTTAACGCATCTTCGTAATTTTCTAACCACAACGCCCGTTGAGCCAAAAAAGCGTGGACTACGCCTTCCGCTTGAGTAGCAAATTTTGTCTGAAAAATCCGTAAACTTCGTTGCAGAGCAACATCGGAAAGTTCCGCCTCGCCGCGATGTGCCAAACCCATTCCAAGCCAATAAAGATTGACAGCTTCACGCAAAAAATCGCCACGTTCACGAATAATTTTCAACCCTTTTCTTGCATAAACTTCCGATTCGTAAAACCTGCCAACCTGACGCAAAGCCTTGGCGTGATGCCCCAAACTTTGCGACAAACTTTTGTAATCTCCAAGTTTTTCGGCTATTTCATCGTGCATTTTATAAAACGGAATTGCACGATTTGGATAACCGCCAGTCAAATTTAACGTTAATGCCAAACTATATAAAACAAAGCATTTATCTGTATCGTTCGAGAGTTTTTCAACGTTAATTTTCTGCAAAAGTTCGGCACGTTTCAAACTTGTTTCGAGTCCAAGTAAAGTTGGTTTTTCTAAATGTTCGCGAAAATAAATAACCGCTTCGTCGAATAATTCAGAATTAATCAAAGTGATAAATATTTCGATTTCGTCTTTTAATTTTGAAAGTTTGTATTTTTCACGGATTTGCATAAAATAAATTTGTTATTAAAATATAACAATTAAAAGCTCCGAGTCCAACCTTTAGGCTGTTGCACGTTAAAGCGTGGACTCCATACGAAAAATTATGATTGTTGTCGTTTCTCAGGCTTGGACATTGGACAAAGACGAACACGCGGACGAATATGTTCGCCTCTACACTGAATTTTTGGATTTTCATAAGCAACACAAAGGATTTCGCGGACGAAAATTGCTGCGAAGTTTGGAGGATAAAACCCATTTCACGAATCTGCGTTTTTTCGATTCGGTCCAATGTTACGAAGAACTGATAAAATTTGAAGGCTATGGTGACCACATAATGAAACTCGGCGAACATCTGAAGCCTTACACGACCAATCCCAAAGAATATATGGAAGTCCTTTTGAGTGATGAAATATGAAGGATGAACGATGAATAAAGACAAATCGAAAATCCGAAATCCAAAATCCAAAATCGTGCTGATTCACGGTGCTTTCCGAGGCGGTTGGGCGTGGCAAAAAGTTCGGCGGATTTTGCAGACGAAAGGACATGAAGTTTTTGCTCCATCGCTTACAGGTGCAGGCGAGAAAATCCATCATTTATCGCCTGAAATTACGCTCGAAACTTGGACGGATGACATTGTTAATTTATTGAATTCAGAAGACTTGAGCGATGTGGTTTTAGTCGGACACAGTCAGGGCGGAATTGTGATTCAAGCGGTTGCCGAAGCTGTAACTGAGCGAATTTCGCGGCTCGTTTTTATTGATGCACCGGTTTTGCAAGACCGCGAATCTGCGGTTGATATTTTGCCAAAAGAAGTGCGAGAAAAGTTTGGCGAAACTCCGCGAAACTCTTTGATTCAGCCGATTCATCTGCGGTCAAATGAGCATTTTTCTGATGAAGAAATTGCGTGGTTTAATCAACGTCTAACACCTGTTCCAACCAATCCGAGTTTACAGAAAATCCGCATCGAACGTTCGGCAAATCTGCCGCATCAATACGTGTTTTGCAGTCAAACACCGCCAGGTTATCCTGCGACTTATACTCGTCAACGCTTTGATAATGAAGGAGTTGCGTATAAATTGATCGACGCTCCGCACGATTGTATTTGGACTCACGCCGAATTGATTGCGAAGTGTTTGGAGTCCAGCCTTGAGGCTGAGTAAGCTAAAGCGTGAACTCCAAACTATTTCCTTGCAATTTAATAACAAATCGTGTTTAATTGTCATAAATCTATAACCAATTTATGAATGAAGAACGAACCGACAATTTGAAATCCGTAGTTGAACTAATTGCGGAGCGTCCGACTGTTGACAACAGCGATGTTTTCGAACGTCTAAAGTCAATCCAGACAAGCCTTTGGGCAAAAATCGAAAACCGATTTCCTGATTTGAGTTTGCACAATTCGACCAAACAATTTCAGCCATATCAATCGCTTGATGGAAGTGCGAAAGGCGATTTGAAAGGTTTTACGAGCAGCGAAATTGAATGGGCAGTTTGCAGTTGGGTTGGCAATCCAAAGATGTCGTTTTGCAATCTGCACATCACAATTTGGATGAAACCGCACACGTATCTGCCGCATCTCGCGTTTGCTTGCGGCACGTTTCCCGTGTTTTTTTCGCTGCTCGATTATATTCCGCGAGTTGAGCCAACCGTTTATCCTGAATATATGAAAAAATATCTCGAACCTTCAAACGAACGATTTCTGCAAATGCAGAACGATAAGAGGTTTATGCCGTTTATTTCGCAATCGACTTTCGTTCGTTTTGCGGTTTCAGCAATTGGAATGAATCTGATTTCGCCGCCAAATACCGAAGGAACGGTCGAAACTTTTAACGATTTGGCACACGAGCATTTTGATCGTTGGCTTAATTGGTCAAAAGAAACGGACGAAGTTCCAAGCGAAAAACGTGCGGAAATTGCCCATCGAGATTTGGCGATCAGGCGAAATACTGCCGAACTTGACCCGGCAAATGTCTTAGTCGAAAAGATTTACGGGAAAGAATTGGTTGATGGATTGGTGAAAGGTTTGTGGGGAGCGAGGTAAAAGTTTGGAGTCCAGCCTTTAGGCTGAATTTCACGTTAAAGCGTGGACTCCAAACGAATTTCCCAAGTTTGTGATTCATTTTGGACAAATTTGTAATAAACGAGCAAGCCGTTTTCATCTAAATAAAACTCTGAATTGTCGTCGTAATGTTTGCTTAAATAGTTATAAACACACAAGTTATCTTTTTCAAAAATTAACTTTGCGGTTCGTTCATCAAAAGTAGGTTTGAGCAAATTTTCAAAATCAGTTGAAGGTTGAATGTCGGGAACGATAACGGTGGTAAAACACTCATTTTTAGTAACTTGCAAGATAGTTTGTCCTTGAAAACAACGCATTAGCGGAAAAAGACTTGCATCTTTCGGCAAATCAAAGATTTCATCTTGAACGATTTCGCCGTTGAATTTTCGCAATACTTTAAATGATGTCTCAGAAAATTCGTAGTTTGCGTCCATCTTGTTTTCATCTTTTTGATAAGCGATTTTACAGACATAAAATTTGTTTTTTTTGCTGATCGTCTTTACCGTAATTGTTGTGTTGTAAGGCGTTGCGTTTCGGGACGAGGTTGTAACAGACGAGCCATCCGGCAGAATTTTAACTTCAAACGTTTCGATAATTCCTGTTGGTTCGCCGTTCAAAAAATAGTTGTAAATGCCTGAATTCATTTACAAATTGTAAACTAAGATGCTTAAAAAAATGATAGAAAATTTGCGAATTAGGCGTAACGAAGGCGTTTCAATCGTTAATTTGCTGTCGTTTTATTTTCTCACGTATTTTGGTTTGCCGTTGATGTTTTTTGTGAGTGCTTCGCAAGATTTTTTCTTGACGACATTTATGAAAATTCCATCGGCAGAACAAGGACAAGTTGCCGGACAACTTGAATCTTTACGCGAGTTTGTGATCCTTTTTATGATCCTTTTTGCCGGAGTTTTGGCGGACAGAATCGGTCGAAAAAAGATTGTTGTCGCCGGATTTATTTGTATGGCGATTGGTTACACGCTCTTTCCTTTCGCCGCAAATTTGTCGCAAGTTTTTGCATTTCACGCGATTGCTGCAACCGGAAATGCATTCATAACTGGAATGATGTCAACAATTATCGCCGATTATGTGTTTGATAAAGATCGCGGAAAGGCAAGTGCCTTGCAAGGAATTTTGATCGGTTTAACGATTCCGGTCGTTGGTTTGGTTTTAAAACCAATGCCGAAATTTTTTCAAAACGCAGGCTATGGTGAAATAACCGCTGGAACGTATTCGTATTTTGTTGTTGCATCGATTGCATTAACGGTCGCGGCGGTTCTTTATTTTGGGTTGAAAGACGTTGTTCGTCCGGCAAAAGAAGATCAAAAAAGTTTTGGGCATTTGGTTGTTGAAGGCATAAAGGCTGGCAAAGATCCGGGAATATTGTTGTCGTATCTGTCCGCATTTGTGTCGCGTGGCGACTTGGTTGTGGTCGGAACATTTTTGACGATTTGGATTTCAAATTACGGACGTGATGTGCAAGGTTTAGATTCTGCAACAGCGGCTCAGAAAGCTGGCGGAGTTTTGGCAGCGGCAGGGCTTGGATATTTGATTGCCGCTCCGATTGCAGGCTTTTTAACCGATAAACTCAATCGAGTCAACGCTTTAATGATTGCTGCATTTATCGGATTCATTGGTTATTCGTCAGCGATTTTCGTCACAAATCCGTTGGGAAGCGGAATATTTTTAGTCGTAAATCTGTTTAGTATTGCTCAAATTTTTGGCGTAATTACGAGCCAAGTTTTGGTTTCGCAACAAGCACCAAAAGAAATTCGCGGCTCGGTTATTGGCGTTTTTGGGCTATTTGGCTCAGTTTGCCAGATAATTATGGGCATTGTCGGCGGATATTTGTTCCGACACGTTTCGCCCGTAAGTCCCTTTGTTGTTGTAGGTTTAATGAATTTGGCATTGCTATTTGCCGCTTTGATTTTGAAGAAAAGAATAAATTTAAATCAATCGAGCCTATGAAATTTATTTTGTATTTTGACTCAAAAATGAAAATTAGACACGGATTTTACGGATTAGGTGGATTTACGCCGAAACAGGTTTTTAATATCTGTGTAAATCCGCTAAATCGGCGTTTTTCCGCGTCTAATTTCTTACTTACATATTACTAATAGATTGCACTGGAAAAGGCATTTATTGTAAAAATTAGCTTTGAACTTTTAATGCTGAATTTGGGATAGAAAAAATGAGTGAAAAAGCCTTGGTATCAACAATTAAAACGGTCGTTCAAGTCGTCAAAAACTTGGACGAATCACGCCGCGTTTACGAAGACGGATTAGGTTTAATCTGCATTGGCGAAACTGAAACTTCTGTCGCGGAAGTCGGAGAACTTTGGGGAATTGAAAGTGGAAATTTCCGAATCGCACGTTTCGCACGCGAAAGCGAAGACTTTGGTTGTGTTGATTTGGTCGAAAATCGTGATGCGAATGCTGCGATTCGAGACAAAAACCGTGCATTCGATTACGGCATTATGACCCTTAATTATCGCACCAATAACATCGACAAAGCCGTTCCGATGCTCGAAAAAGTCGGTTGCGAAGCGGTTTCAGAAATTCTAAATTACAACGTCGGTAAACCAATGCGTGAACTGATGTTCAACACTCCAACGGGTGAGCGATTGACGATTATTGAAGTCGGAGGAGTGAACGTTGATTTGCCAGTTTTCAACGAAGCAATCGCCACCGTTGGGCTAGTTGTGCCGAAAATGCCTGACGCTAAGTTGTTTTATGAAAATGGTTTAGGCTTAAAGACGGCAATCGCGTTTCAAGCCGCAGGTTCGCCGTTTGATTCGCTTTTGGGTGTGAAAAAATTAGAAAAATTGGATTTTGCAACGCTTACATCCGAAGGAAATTGGACAGGAAAAGTCGAACTTTTAGAACTAGAAACAGGAGAAAATGCGATTAACACAAACGAACTCGCCGACTTTTCGCACACGGGTTATTCGTTTGTGACATTTTTGGCAGATGATTTAAACGCAGTTGCGGCGAGTTGCAAAAAAGTCGGTGCAGAAGTAATTGTTGAACCGAAAGAGTTTAAGCGTCCATTTCACGAAGGAAAACGAGCGATGATTTTGCGTTCGCTTGGTGGCGAATATTTGGAAATAATCGAGGCATAATTATTTTTGTTGAGTCTGAATAGCATCAGTTTTTCTGAAAATAAATTCTTGTCCTTTTGGAGCTTTCAGATTCAAAACTGAGATCAAACTTGCGGCAAAAACTAGCATCCAAACTAACCAAACGGCTGGCATTGCTTGATTCATCTTTTGTTTGATTTCATTGTTCAATTCGTCAATATTTTTTGCACCTTCTTTCATAGCTTTTAAATTTCTCAAAGCGGCACCTGAAATTGGCAAAAGATACAATGCGTCAACAATAATTAAACCATAAAGTAGATGTTTCCAAGACAACCAATTAGTTGTAAAAATTGGCGTATCTGTAATGAAACAAAGGATAATTCCGGTTGGCAACATCAATAAAAAAACATACGCAACGACAGTATCGATTCCATGCATAACCTTCGCACGCTCAATACGTGAATCGAGCGGATAATTTGGGTCTTTGATTTTGAAATGGAGCCAAAAAACGATGAAATCGAACAAAAGCCACGCCGCCGCCATCAAAGCGTGAATTCCGCGAAAGCTAATGTCAACAATATTTACGCCGCCAATTTCCATAGATTCAAGGTTCAAAGTTCAAAGTTCATTTTTTTAACAAACAATCTAATAAGTTTTGGCGTGCAGAAAATCGCACAACCACAATAGATTACTGTATTTAGCCAATTCGCGATTCCGCCATTACGAAACGCCTCAAAGCCGTAGCCGATTCCTAAATAAAATCCGCCAAACACAATTGTCAGCCATAAAATCCATATTAAAAACATAAAATACCGTTTGTAGTTCCGCATTTATGCGGCTATTTTTTTTGGATTCCGCGTAGACGCGGGACTACGAACTTCTCAAAATTTGTGCGGCTTTTTCTAAATTTGCAATTTTCCCGAAAGCTCGCTCACGCGACAGAAACCACATTCCGCAATCAGATGCGAGTTTAAGTTTTGTTTTATCAACAACTTGCAACGCTTCTTTAGCACGCGAAACAATGTGTTCAACCGTTTCAACTTCGGCTTCGGTGTCCAAATTTAGCAAGCCGAGAATCACACCTTTATCGCCCAAATGTGTCAAAAGTTCGGGTGTATAATTCGGTTGCTCATATTCTAAACTAATTTCGTTAATATCGCTTGAAGCGAGCAATTCCAAAGCACTTTCATAAATCGGATTTGTGCGTTTTTCGGCGATATTTTTGGAATAACCAAAGCAAACATGAACCGCAGTTTGAGTTTTTAAGCCGTGAATTGTGCGATTTATTGCTTCTTGGGCAAAATCTTTGAGCTGCGAATAACGAAAATGAACTTCCGGTTCGTCAATTTGAATTAAATCAACGCCCGCTTTTTCAAGTGCGTGAAGTTCTTTGTTTAGTGCGTCTGCGATGCCAAAAGTTAGCTTATCGAGCGAGCCGTAATGTTCGTCAACCACACGCAACGCGAGCGAACAGGCACCAATAACCGTCATCTTTGTTTTGCCTTTCGTGTATCGTTTCAGAAAAGCTAAGTCATTCAATAAAATAGGTTTATCCCAAGTTACGGCAGAAATAACTTTTGGAATTGTCGGCGGTGGTGGCGGAGAATTTGGGTCAATCGGCGGACGTGCTTTCATCGTGATTGCTTCGCCGATGTCGTTTGCAGAAAATGTCATTGCACCGCGATTTACGCTATCAATTCCGCCGAGACAATAGAAATATCCGCTGAAAGTTTGGCGGCGAACTTCGCCATCGGTTACAAAAGTTAAACCTGCAAGATTTTGATCTTCGATTGCGAGACGAGTTGCATCATCAGCTGCCGCCGGAAAATCTTCCGCCGAAACTTTCCACCAAGTGCCTTCGGGTGTATAGACTAAATCGTGATTACACAACCATTTAGGCTTGTGATAACTGCCGACAATTTGTGTTGGAAATAACATAAGTAAAAAGTAAAAAGTAAAAAGTAAAAAGTAAAAAGGCAAAAGTAATGAATAATTTCCTTTTATCAATATTCGCGTAATAATCTGCCGCAACCTTGAACTTTATCAACAATTCCGTTATTGCGAAGTGCCAGCCACCAAGTTGCTGCGTTTATGGCAATTACAGGTTTTTTAAGCCAACGTTCGGCTTCATCCGCGAGCGAAATCATACTCAAATTTGTGCCGCATTGGACGATTGCTTCAACATCGTTAGAATTTACTTCGACCAATGCTTCACGCAATTCATCTTCGGAAACGTGAGCGATTGCAACTGCTGTTGGGCATTTAAGTCCAATGATTTTAGTAACTTCAAAGCCAATATCGTTAAAAAATCGAACCACATTTTTGTCGCCGATTGGTTGATATGGCGTAACAACTGCAATTTTTTTTGCACCAAAACAGTTTAAGGCTTTTTCGCACGCTTCGGCACCTGTCGCAACGCTTAATCCTTTGCTCAATTCCTCAATTCTGTTTGTAAATTCACGATTTCCTTCCAAGCCGTCCCAAAAAGTTTCGGCAGACATTCCCATCACCATCGCGTCAGGTTCGCAGGTTAAAACTCGTTCGATGGCAAAGCCAATTTCGTCACGAATCTGTAACAAAAGTTCTTCAAATTTTTCATCCGACGATAAATCTTGATTGCGAATGTGAATCCGCGAAACATTCGCCGTCACGCCCGGAACTGACATTCGATGAAAATCAGTCTCAACTATTGTATTCGTCGAAGGAATAATTACGCCGAATTTTTTACGATAACCGAGTGCGTCTGTTGATTTTAGATTTTCGATTTTTGATTTTCGATTGCTGTTCATATCAATAAATATGCGAATTGCAGATGGTTAATCCACAATCCGCATTTTTTTATCAAACAATTATCAATTTATTTAAAGAATTTTGACCATGAAATTGTCGTTCCGATGGTAAAAGTTCTGCCCATTGCAGGTGCTGGTTGGAAGAGCGAATAATAAGTTTTATTAAGTAAATTATCAACGCCCAAAGTAACCGTCATTGGCAATTCTTTTCCTAATTTGAAACCACCGCGAATTGAATGTTTTTGGAAACCTTTGTATGCCCCAAAATAATAATATTGCGTTGCTTGAGCAAAACTTATTTCGCCTGGATCGACGCGAGTTACCTTGCTTGTGCCACGTAATTCATATTCAGCCCACCATTTTCCATTTGCACTTGTAAACTTTGGTGCGAATGAATATTTGTATTTCGGCAACGAATAAAATGGAGCATCGTTTGCCGAACCTTCTAATTCTAATGGTGCAGAACTGTTATAAAATTGATTCAAAATAGTTACACGCGAAGCATCTGGATTTCGGTTCGTGGCTTTTAGGTAACCAATTGAAAAATATGGAGTTATACTGCCAACATCGCCAACGGGAATATCAGTCTCAATCTCGGCTTCCCAACCATGTCTGTCAACTTTTGCAAAATTGATTGTTTGAAAAACCAGAGCTAAATGTCCGATGGTTGGTGGCGGACCAGGAGCAAATACGCAACCGCCGCCGAGGAGCCCAACAGCAGGATTTGAAAGCAAACAATATGAACCTTGAGCAGTTCCGAGTGCGTCATTGATCGTGCTTTTAAAATATGCAAAATCTCCGCGAACTCTATTGCGTGCAAATTTTACACCAATGTCTAAATCTTTCCCGCGTTCTGATTTTAGTTCAGTATTTGTTAAGCCAACAAACGAAATGACGTTTGGTGAAGAGAAGAAATTTCTTACCAAAAACCTGTCAGTTAAACCAGGTTCGCGGAAACTTGTCGAATATCGGACGTATGGATTTATTCCACCAGGAATAAATGCAGTGAGTCCAAAATTGTATGTCCAAACTTTCGAATGCGTTTTCAAACTGCTCGCACCTTGAGCCAAAGCCAAAGTTCCAGCCGCACCAGCCGCACTAAAAGAACCAGGCGATGCTTGAACTCTCGGAATAATCGCTGCAATTATGCTTGCCGTGTTTCCAACCGGAAATCCGAGTGTTGGGCGTGCTTCAGTTTTCCAATCATCGTAACGTAACCCGGCAGTTAACCGAAAATATTTAATTGGCGTAACTTCAAATTGATTATACCAACCGATGTTTTTATACGTTGTGTTAGGCACATTTCGGACATTAGACAGACTACTCGTGACCAAACCTGTTGTTGCACTAAAAGTATCTTGGGCAAAATCATCTTTAGATTCTTCATTGCTATAATTTACTCCAGTAATCAGAAGTGAATTTTTAAATGGAATAAAGTTAGTTTGAACGTCCCAACCTTTTGTCACATTTTGACTGACAGTTTTAGCAACAGTTGCCAGCCTAAAGACTGACGCATTTCCGGTAAATGTGGTGCTTGCCGGACACGAAGGTGTTGGCGGTTGTGGCGGTGCGGGCGTTACAGCAACGCAACTACTTCCCGGAACTATCGACTTTCTTTCTTCATTCAAACTGCGTTTATATTCTTGAAAGAAACCGCTAAACTGAATTCGAGGTAACCAATTTGTTATTTCACGCAGTTCATATCTACCAGAAAATTTATCGACATTTGAAAAACCTGTGTTAGCTTTGTTCACACCGGTCGGCGAACCCGAAAAGCCAACGCCCAAATCTCGATACCGATTTACTTGGTAACGAATGCGAACTGTCTGCTTATCATTTGGATAAAATTGCAAATCTCCGCCACCCAAATAACCGCGTGCTTGGCTATTTAGAACTTCGCCATTTCCTTCAAAATCATAAACCGCATATGAACCGATAACATTTTGTCCGATTGCATTTCCAGCTTGTCGTGCAAAATTTCCAAATTTTAAAACTTCCTCGCGTGTGACACCCTCGCCACCTAAATGATAATTTGGAAACTGAAAACGAGCTATATTTGCTCTGAAAGCAACGTGCTTTTCGCCATAACCGAGTGCAAAAGCTCCTTTATGATATTTGTTATTTGATCCAAAATCGCCATCAAATTTCATATCAACACGCCGACCATCTTTTTCGCGTGACGCTCCTTTGGTTATGATATTTACCGTTCCGCCAACTGCATCAGAACCGTATAAACTTGACGATGAACCTGCCACAACTTCGACGGTTTGAATCTGCGACGTATCAACCAAACTTGGCGAAACTCCGACAAAATCTGCAGAAAATCTCGCATTATTCAGTCTCTCACCATCAACTGTGATTAAAATTCTTGATGATTGAAGTCCGCGAATTTGTGGTCGCGAACGATACGGATTTGGATCAGTTGTCAGCACACTCGGCGATTTTTCGTAAGCGTCAGAGACTCCAATTGGTCGTCGGTCTTGTATTTCTGATTCAGTTACAACCGTTACCGATTGCGGAATTTCAACCGTTGCTCTTAATCCTTTTGCGGCTGTAACCGTTACTTCTTCACGCAAACTTCCAAGTCCAACTGTAAAATCTTGCACCGAATTTTCTCCATCAGTGACAGATACGTTGGCTCCAGCTCCTGAAAATCCGCTTTTTGCAATTTTGATTCGATATCTTCCGGGAGACAACGATTTGAATTCATACTTGCCGTTTTGATCTGTTGTAGTCGTAATTTGCCCATCGCTTCCTGTGTTTGTTGCAATTACTGTTGCACCTGCAATTGCGGCTTCATTTTGGTCTTTTACAATCCCGGATATTGAAGTAGTTGTTTGGGAAAGAATAGTTTGAGCAAAAAATACCGATAATAACGCGACTATTATTAGCTTTCGGCTATATTTGTTATTTTCTGAATACATTGTTTATCTCCTAATTAAATTTTGAATTTATTGCCATTAATCAAACCCTTGCTCGTTCGGAATAAAGTTGTATGGGATTTATAACCTTTGAAAGAAATTACGCCTGATTTGTTATAATGTCAAGACAAATGATTAACATTCGTCTTACTTTGTGTTAGGCGTTTTCATTTTTTGAAGCGACCTTTTCGCCTGAAATCATTGCTCCAACAAAAGCAATCTCGCCAATATTGCCCAAAATCGGAATTCTGAAACCCAAAGGTGCGAGAATAAACATAATCAACGAACCCGCGAAAACCCACGGTGATTTAGTTTTTACCCAGATAATAATTCCGACAATTGTGAAGAAAATAATCGTGATAATCGCTGGAATCGGTGGTAAGTGAAAGCCATCGTTGACGTATCGCATTGTGCCGTTTTCTTCTTTGAAAAGCAGTTGTAATTTGTAAACATCCATATAAATTCCGAGCGTTGTAACTATTGTCGCAAAGACGCAAACCGCCGCGTGAACCGTTTTATTTTGTGCAAACCCAACACCAATTCGTTTCAAAATCCCAAATGCAAAAATCATTCCAAACGATGTAAACACGGCATGCGTAATAAATCGAATCGAATTTAAAAACATCAAAAACGAACCTTCGCCGATAAATTTACCAAATCCGACAATCCAATTATCTGCGACCAAAGCAGCCGTAACCAAAATCGGAAACGTCAAATACGGACTTCGCGATTGTTTATATTGCTTAACCAAAACAAACAAAAGATAAAGCTGAATTGCACCAGCAACAATAAAAAGAAAAGTTGTCATAAGTTGTTTTCTCCACGAAAAGCAAGCATCGGCTCAGGTTGTTTTTTGACGTTTCGTTTTACAGCAAATCTGATGCTCAACGATACATGAGCAACAATCGAAATCCACATAAATGTAAACAAAATAATGTGAAAGGGTTCAAATCCGATCAGCGATTGGCTCAGCAAAGTAAAGGCGAACAGAAAATATCCGATGTAAATATGAACAACCCGAATCTGCCATTTAAACTTTGGAAAACCAAATAAATAGACGCTCATTAAGCCGTGAATAAAGAACAAGGTTATAAAAATCATTGATGAAATAATGCTTGTTGTCTTCAGCCAAGTTACCAACTTAAAGTAATCTGCATAAGTTGAAACATTCATCACAATCAAAATGAACAATGTTATCCACGCCAAACGGCGATTGAATACAGCGTTTTTCTTCTTTTTGTTTTGACTCACAATAACAATTTAGCTACATTTGTATTAGATTTATAACAAACTAAACCTAAATTATATATTTGTCAAGAAAATTATGGATGTTCGTGCAATTTTTCGTGCTATCAAAGTTGAAGAAGCCAAATCGCCTTTCGACGTGATTTTGGCAAAAATTCTATATCCTTCGCTCGAACCACAAACGGACATCGAACGCAATTCCGGCATACTTTCACCAAATAAATTGAAGTCGCCTTTTCCTGTCGTGATTATGCTCAATGGAGTAAATTGTCCGCCCGAATCTTATCAATGGCTCGCCGTTGAACTTTGCAAACGTGGCTGTATATTCGTTTCTTTTCAATGGATTACAGACGAACTTCCTGGCGGAATGCAAGGTTTAACGCCCGGAATTGACGTTAAATTTATGAACTATGAAAATTACGGAAAAGGTGCGACAGGCTCGGCAATTCAGCCAATTTTAGACGATTTAGCCAAAATTAACGCCGAAGGTTTGCTGGAAAATTGTTTGGATTTAGACAATGTAATCCTCGGCGGACATTCCGCAGGCGGTTCGATTGCCTTGATGAATGCAGAATATTTTCCGCAGGTCAAAGCCGCATTCAGTTACGGTGCTCACACGCAAGGTTCAACAATTATGGGCTTCCCAGCAAATTACGTCTGCCCGATTACTTCCGACAAACCGATTTTAATGCTCGGCGGAAACAACGATGGTGTTATCACTTGGAGTGCGAGACGCTATGGCAAAACGGACGAAGATTCAACCGTTTCGCTCAAACAAACATTCGATAAAGCAATCGCGGGAAATCGCGGCGACAGATATTTAGCGATTTTTGACGGTGCAAATCATTTCACCTTCGCACATCCGCAAGACAAAACGACAGGCAGACCTTTTCTCGATAATGTAGCAAAAAATAATGAAGTTCATCGCAAAATTATGGCGGAAATGATTGCAGATTTTATAAACAGAAAAGATTTGGAAAGGTTTGCTAATGATGAAAATATTGCAATTTTTGGGGTGAAATAATAGTTTGGAGTCCAGCCTTCAGGCTGTTTTTTCACACTAAAGCGTGGACTCCGAACGCTATCGAAAGTATTCTTCAATCAGTCCAGCCATCACTTCCGGCGATTGATCGCAGATAAAAGTATTTCCTTTTAATCTATGCATCTCGCCTTTTTTCAGCACTTTGAACGCTGATTCCAGACAATCTTTAAGCGTATCTTTGTCACCAGCTGTAACCAAAATCGGACAGTCAAGCGTTGCAAGTTGCGTCTCAAAATCGTGATTAAAAACCGCAAAATACGCTTCGTGATAGCGTTCGCCCGCGTGAAGATTTAGCAAAAATTCTCGATGAATTAACGACAACTCTGCATTTTCATCTTTTGCACTTAGCCGATTCCAAAGTTCAATTAAATGCGAGCCGTCGGGTTTAATGACAATTGGTTGAACGCCTTTTTTGAACTTTTCCTTTTGTTCTTTCGACAAATAAGGTGGACCTGAAAGAAATATTTTTCTGGCAAACGGCTTATCAAATTCCATCTGAACCGCAATCGACGCACCTGTGTGATGTCCGAAAACAAAAGGATTTTGCAAGCCAAAATTGTCGGACGCTTCAAGCAAACTATCAACATAAATCTTCATCGTCGCAGTTTCACGCGGAAAATCCGAACCGCCAAAACCGAGCGTATCAGGTGCGAAAAAATAAAATTTATCGCCGAGCAAACTCATTATTGCTTCAAACATCACCGAACTTGAAGCCGTTTGATGCAGCAATAAACAGTGCGGATTTGTTGCAACGCCCGCAGTTCGATAATGAATAATGCCGTATGAAGTTTCAATGTAACCTTTTTTGATTTTCATTGTTTGTAGTCCCGCCTTCAGGCGGAATTTTGACAGTAAGAACCGCCTAAAGACGGAACTACGAACTAAACGGCAAACTTCCGGTTTCAACCGAAATCCATTTCACTTCCGTAAACGCTTCAACCGAATATTTTCCGCCGCTTCGCCCGATTCCCGACATTCCGTAACCGCCGATTGGTGCAAGTGCGTTTGATTGAAATGGATGCATTCCAATATGAACTGAACCTGCTTTGATTTGTCTTGCTGTGGTGAAACCTTTTTGGACATCATTGGTCAAAATTCCGGCTGACAAACCGTAATCTGAATCATTTGCTAATTCAATTCCTTCGGCTAAATCTTCAATGATTGTAACACTTACGAGCGGAGCAAAACTTTCTTCGCACCACGCTAAACTGTTTTTCGGCGGATTGAGCAACACGGTTGGAGCATACCGCAAGCCTTCTAAAACTCGTCCGCCTGTCAAAAGTTTTGCACCTTTTTCAATAGCATCTTTCACATGAAGTTCGACTTTTTCGATTGCTTTTTGGTTGATTAAAGTCCCGTAGAAAGTCCGTTCATCGCGTAAATCACCAAGGAATAATGACTTGGCTTTTTTGACTAATTTCTCACAAAATTCATCCGCAATTCCCTTTTGCACCAGCACGCGAGAATTTGCCATACAGATTTGTCCCGAATGCGTGAAGATTCCTTCGGCGGCAATTTCGGCAGCTTGTTTAACATCAAAATCGTCCAAAATGATCAACGGATTTTTCCCGCCGAGTTCAAGTTGTAGATGTTTCATCCCGTTAATCGCTTGTTTCCCAACAATTTGCCCTGTTTGCGTTGAACCTGTCAACGCAACTCCGCGAACTCGTTTATCAGTAATCAACGCTTCGCCGATTTCGTGACCATAGCCATTAACAACGTTCAAAACACCTTCAGGCAAACCTGCATCGGTCAAAATTTTGGCAAATTCGAGTGCAATCAACGGCGTTTCTTCCGAAGGTTTAACGACCACGGTATTCCCTGCGGCGAGTGGAAACGCGACCATTTTTGCGAGCAGAGCCAGCGGAGCATTAAATGGCACAATGCAAACGACCACGCCAATCGGTTCACGAATCACAAAAGTCATCCGCGTTGCCCGTTCATTCGGCATCGTTTCACCATACAGCCGAGTCGCTTCACCCGCCGCCGCCCGCAGAAGTCGAGGCGTGTAACCCGTTTCGTATCTTGCTTTTGTGATGCAACTTCCGCTTTCGTCAATCAAAATATCAGTTAATCTTTCGGCATGTTTTTCTAATTCGTCAGCACATTTCAGTAGAATTTTTTCGCGTTCCCAAGCCGCGAGATTTGCCCAATTTGGAAACGCTGAATGTGATGATTCAACCGCAACTTTGACATCTTCGGCATTTGAACGAGCGACATTGCCAAGCGTTTCGCCTGTGTAGGGATTCAAAACTGCGAAAGTTTCGGCAGTTTCGATAGATTTTCCATCAATGAAATTCATATAATTGTATGAAGTTTCGTTTGGAGTCCAGCCTTTAGGCTGTCCTTCGCTAAAGTTAAGACACGCTGAAGCGTGGACTCCAAACTTTTAAATTCTATCCGCTAACATCGCCGTTTTCAATAAATATTCTCTCGCTTTTACCGAATCGTTGGAGGCTTCGCGTAATTCTTGGTTGCGTTTCTGACATTTTTCATCGTCATTGGCAGAAAGATTTTTATAGTTTTCGTCCGTTGTCGCTTGCACCATTTTGACGGCAACCTGTTTACGAATTTCGGCGTAATCGTCCAATAAAGAATCACTTGCACCATTCAAAACTGCAACCAAATTTTTTGCTAAAAGTTGCGAATCGTGGATTCCGGAATTCATTCCCATTCCGCCGGTTGGGTTGTTGATGTGAGCCGAATCTCCGGCTAAAATTGTTCGTCCGACGCGGAATTTTTCGGTAATTCGCTGATGAACGTGATAGGTTGAAACTGCTTTGATGTCATAACTTAGCTCGGTTTGTAAAAAATTGGCGATGCGTTTTTTGACGTTTTCGAGTTGTTTAACTTCGTCTGCGTTTTCATTCGGATTGAGCCGAAAAACGAGCCGCACCGTGTCGGGCAAAGTCATTACAATCACCCATACTTCGGGGTCAAAAATATACGCGACTGTTCCCATATTCGGGAAAATTCCGTTCAAATTTGCATCGGTTGAAACGAGTAAAAATCTGTCTTCATAGGTTTTTCCTTCAAATCCTAAGCCTAAATCTTCGCGGACTTTGCTAA
>JANNVK010000006.1:0-83881 GCA_031414415.1 Acidobacteriota bacterium | reverse complement strand
AGGTTGAATTAAGGGCAGTTCTATAAATTGCCACTAGCTTCAGCTAGTGGTTTAGTTGAAGAAAAAATACGGCTTTAGCCGAATTAAATAAATCATTTATCCGCTGTGCTTTAGCTGAAGCTGTAAGGAATGAAAACATTTTTTTAATTCGGCTAAAGCCG
The DNA here is from genome assembly GCA_031414415.1 of Acidobacteriota bacterium. GTDB lineage: Bacteria > Acidobacteriota > Blastocatellia > Pyrinomonadales > Pyrinomonadaceae > JANNVK01. Next base: position 83,720 of record JANNVK010000006.1, on the reverse strand, counting down.
TATTTTTTCTTCAACTAAACCACTAGCTGAAGCTAGTGGCAATTTATAGAACTGCCCTTAATTCAACCTTCCATTAAAACCCGCTAACGCCAACACAATTTCATCAATCGTAGCGTTTCGCAATCTACCATCGTTTACGCCGTTAATTATAATTGAAAAAACAACTTTCTCGCCGGAAGTTGTTGTAACGTAACCGGTTAGAGCCGACACTTGATCAATTGTTCCAGTTTTTCCGCGAACATTATTTGCAGCAACCGTGCCGATAAATCTATTTTTCAACGTTCCGTCAATCGCACCAATCGTCAAACTTTCTTGCCAAGTGTTAGCAAATCTGCTTTTCGCCATAAAAGTGTAAAGTTGCACATTCGAGGAAGGCGTAACGAGATTATGTCTTGAAAGTCCCGAGCCATCGTGTTGAATAACCGCATCTTGGGCAACGCCGATTGAAATCAGAAAATTTTTAACAACATCAATTCCGCGTTCACTGCTCGTTAATTTCGGGTTAGTTTTGTCTCCAACCTGTTCGCCGATTGTCCGCAAAATTGTTTCCGTAAACATATTTTGACTAGGTTTCATTGTCTTTGCAGCAATTAAACTCAATGGAACAGATTCGAAACGTGCAATTTCAAAAGGTAAAACAATTGGTAAAATTTTGTCTTTTGCCGCAACCACAACATTTTGACCATTTATCTTAACTCCTTTTTGCTGAAGCACTTGCCGTAATAAATCAGCAAATAATCTCGCCGGACGACTGACAGCAATCGACGATCGATAACCTTTATCGTCAATTGCAAAAACGCCTGAAATCTCAAGGACATTTTGTTCAAGTTTTTTTGTGACACGAAGTTCGCGTTTTGTGCCAGCCGCGGCAGTTGTGCATTGATTTGAAACTGAGAACTGCGAATTTGTCGGCAATATTTGAATGCTGCACGGCGAACCGATTTTTGTTGGTTTTATTGCCAAATCAACCGCATTATCGAGAATCGGCAAAGCTGAAACTTCTGCACCGTAATACCACTGCAAATCGTCCCATTCCCAACTTCCTGGCACGGCATCGTCAGAAAAATAACTGTCGTCTGCAACCAAATTTCCTTCAATCTTTTTCACGCCAGAAGCAATAATTTTGTCCGCTAATGGTTCGATTACTTTTAGATAATCTGCGTTTGTCGGAATATAGTTCGGGGTTGGATTTACAGGCGAAAAAAGCGTTGACATTGAAACATCGCCGCGACCGTAAATCGTTAAATCACCTTTAATTACGCCGTTTTTGTCAGGCATTTTTTGAGCAAAAACACTCGTTACAAACTTAAAATCAGGCGTTAGTTTTTCGAGTGCTGTTGCAACTGTGTAGCTTTTCATATTTGACGCAGGCATAAAATACTTTTCCGCGTTATTTTCGAAAATTATTTTACCCGAATCAAGCGAAACTATTTTTACACCAAGCGAACCGCGTTTTGTTACTTGTCGCGAAATAATTCCAATAAGTTTGTTCTGTAAATCAGAAAAAGTTTGGATCGGAATCGGGGTTGGTATTGGCGTTGGAGCAACAATTGTCGGTGCTGGCGTTGGTGTCGGAGTTGGTGCTTCAATCTTTATTGGTCTGCGAAGTGGCGTTGGTGCAGGTTTTGGTTGGGCAAATATTGAGACGCAAAATAGTGTAAAAAATAGAAAGACGGAAATTTTCGAATTAATTCTCATACTTTTAAATAGCGGTCTAAAGCGGAAATGTCTGTTGTAAAAATCTAACTCGAATTCTAACAGACAAAAAGCCGTCAGCAAAATATGCGACGGCTTCTTTTCACAGAAAATAACGAAAGATTTACAGTAATTTGTTCATTAAAATATCAATATCGCTTTGCGAAACTTGAATTCCGAGCCGAACATCGCTCAATTTTCGAGTGATTTTTGCGTTTTCTAAAACACGATTATAGACCTGTTTGTCAGCACCTTTGCTTCCTCCCAAAAGAACTTTCCCGATTTCTTTCAGCCCAAGCAATGTGTCTTCTAAGTCAGCAGCTTGTTGAGTTTGCGTGGTTTTTGCGTTTAATGAAATATTTGCAAAACCATCAGCAACATCCATCGCACCGCTCATTGCTTTGATTGATTTCAAAATTTTGCCAAACTCATCATTATCTAAATCAATAAATTGCGACATTCCGCTTGGTGTGTTTGCACCAAAACTAATCATCGAAGCCGAGTTTCCGTTCATTAAACCTAAAACTTCAGGTGCGGCGTGAGTTTTGCCCTCGAGAGTTTCTTTTACTCTTTCAGTTGTTCCAAATGCGACTGTGTTTGCATCAAAAGAAGTGATTGCCATTTCGCCCGAAAGGCTTTTCATTAATTTATCGAGACCTTTTTCAACAGCAGAGTTGTTAATTGCTGGTTTGTTTTCAGCTAAAATCTCTTTTGGTGAAAATATAAAAATCTTTCGTTCGCCGACTGTTTCCTCACGATATTTTCCTTTTGCCGCAACTTTTGCGAGAGCAATTAAAACACTCGAGCTAAATTTTCCGCGAGCTAAAATAATTGGTGCAAAATCAGTTTCTTTCAATGAAATTTGTTTGATTGCAACACCAGCAACAACTTGCTCAAAAAGCCGTAAATCTATGCCGGAATTAGTTTTAAGCTCTTCCATTGCGGTATTCATTTTCGCAAAAGTTTGCGGTTTATTTGCCAATATTTGCGGAAGTGCATCTTTTAGCAACCGAGACATATCAATTGAAATCACCGCATCTGAAGCAGGCAAAAATGTTGCGAGCTGATTTTGTGTCGGCACATCTTTTTTCTTTGATTTGGATTTTCTGTTGTCGGCAAATGTTGGGGCAACAATAGATATTAAAGCGATAAACGAAATAGCAACGGTAAAAAATCTTTTATTCATGAACAACCTCTTAGTGATGATATTAGGATAAAACATCCTAAATGTATAGATGTTTTTTAAAACGTTTTGGGTTGGCTAAAAGTTTAGTTTTATAACGTGAAACTTGACAAATCTATAAGAAATCGTTGAACTAGCTATTATTGTGAGTGATAGAAAATTTCCAACCGTAATGAAATTTGGCGGAACTTCGGTTCAAGATGCTGAGGCTTTTTTGCGTGTGGTAAAAATTGTCGGCGATCAGCAAATGCTTTCGCCTGTTGTCGTAACCTCGGCAATGAGTAGAGTTACTGACGCTTTGTTAGCAGCTTTTGAGTTAGCAAAACTAGGTAAAATTGACGAAGCAATTACTTCTTTAGAACCACATCTTCTACGTCATTTAGAAATTTCAACAAAAATAACAAAACCTGAACATCAAAAATTGTTTGAAACTGAGTTAAATTATGCACGTTCTGAACTTTCAGAATTATTTATCAGAGTTTCGCGTCGGAGTTTGCCGCTTTCAATGTTGAAAGACGCAATTGTCTCATATGGCGAGCAACTTTCATCACGTTTGCTTGCAGAAGTGTTTTGTTCGCAAGGGCTTAACGCTCGTCAAATGGACTCGCGAAGATTGATTGTCACCGATGAAGAATATGGTGCTGCAACGCCAATTTGGGCAGAAACCGAAAAACTTCTTCAACTTGAATTGCAAAATTTAATTGACGCAGGCGAAATTCCGGTTGTTGGTGGGTTTATCGCGGCAAATCGGAGCGGAGAAACCACAACGCTTGGTCGTGGCGGTAGCGATTATTCGGCGGCACTCATCGGTGCGGCGTTGCGTGCGAGAGAAATCCAGATTTGGACTGATGTTTCGGGTGTTTTGACGACTGATCCGCGAATTGTGCCGGAGGCGAGAACATTACCAAAACTTTCTTATGAAGAAGCTGCGGAACTTGCATATTTTGGTGCTAAAGTATTGCATCCAAAGACAATAAAACCAGCCGTAGATTATTCAATTCCGGTTCGGGTTTGCAATTCGCACAAACCGGAAGAACTTGGGACAATGATTCTTGCCGAAACGGACATTTCTGAGAATCGTTTGAAGTCAATTGCTTACAAAAAAAATATTACGATTCTAAGAATAACGTCGGCGAGAATGCTCGGAAGCTACGGATTTATGTCTGCACTTTTTCAAGTTTTTGAAAGATACAGAACGGTTATTGACGTGATTTCGACATCAGAAGTTTCGCTCGCTTTAACGATTGACGATACTAATTCTCTTGAGTCAATTGTGACTGAATTAAAACGGCTTGGTGATGTGGAAATAGATGAAAACAATGCAGTTATATGTATTGTCGGTGAAGGTTTAAGAACAACTTCAGGCTTAGCTGCAAAGATTTTTTCAACCATTAAAGATGTCAATATTTCGCTTATTTCGCACGGTGCATCGAGCGTAAATTTAACTTTTGTAATTAAAGAAAATGAGGTTGCAAATGTGATAAAAAGTTTGCATTCGGAGTTTTTCAAAAACTAATTCTGCGGTTGACAACTCATAAAATGATGTTGTAGTTTGAATTTAGAACTTAATACTTTGAGTTCGTTTTTACAGAAATGAGTGTTTTAATTCAAAAAAATATTGAAAGTTGTTGTCGTAATAACCTTACGACACAATTTTAATTTTTAGAGAAATACTCAAGTAAATTTGAAAATTAAGAACGTGGCGATTTAAGGCAACTTGCTCCACGATAAAAACTGCTAAAGGTAACGGCGTAAAAACCCGAAAAATAACTTAGGATTTCAAAAACCTTCGTGCAACTTTTAGCACGAAGGTTTTTTTCGTTTGAAGTGAAAAAACGAATTGGAGATATTGAGACGCGGTGACGCGGAGAATTAGGGATATTGAGACGCGGTGACGCGGAGAATTGGAGATATTGAGACGCGGTGACGCGGAGAATTGGAGATATTGAGACGCGGTGACACGGAGAATTGGAGATATTGAGACGCGGTGACACGGAGAATTGGAGATATTGAGACGCGGTGACACGGAGAATTAAGGATATTGAGACGCGGTGACACGGAGAATAGAAAATTAATTACGACACAAATATAAACTAGAAAGACAAAAGACTAAGGACAAAAGACTAAGGACTAAAGACTAAGGACTAAAGACTAAGGACAAAAATTATGGCTGATAAAACATTTCATTTCAACACTTTAGCTGTTCATGGCGGACAATCTGCTGACCCAACAACTGGCTCGCGTGCTGTGCCAATTTACCAAACAACATCTTATCAATTTCAAGATGCCGATCATGCCGCGAGACTTTTTGCATTGCAAGAATTTGGAAATATCTACACTCGTTTGATGAATCCAACGACCGATGTTTTAGAAAAACGAATCGCTGCACTCGAAGGCGGAGTTGCCGCACTCGCGACCGCTTCCGGGCAAGCCGCTGAAACTTTAGCAATTTTGACAATTGCTTCAGCTGGCGACGAAATTATCTCGACAACATCGCTTTATGGCGGAACTTATAACCTTTTTCACTACACATTACCAAAACTCGGAATCAATTTTAAGTTTGTTGACGCTGAAGATTTTGCCGGAATAGAAGCCGCAATTAGCGACAAAACAAAAGCAATTTATACTGAATCAGTCGGCAATCCGAAGCTCGATGTTGTTGATATTGAACGACTTGCGGAGATTGCACACAAACACAATTTGCCACTTATTGTTGACAACACAGTTCCAAGTCCGGCTCTTTCAAACCCGATAAAATTTGGTGCTGACATTATAATTCAATCGGCGACAAAATTTATTGGCGGACACGGCACAACAATCGGTGGCGTAATAATTGACGCAGGAAATTTTGATTGGAAAGCCGCGGGAAGATTTGCGGATTTTACCGAACCAGACCCAAGTTATCATGGAATTTCTTACACCGAAGCCTTCGGAAATCTGGCGTTTATCTTAAAAGCTCGTGTTCAAGGTTTGCGAGATACAGGTGCGGCACTTTCACCTTTTAGTGCTTTTCAATTGCTCCAAGGTGCAGAAACATTGCACTTACGAATTGAGCGACATTGTGAAAACGCACTCGCGGTTGCCAAATTTTTAGAAACCCGCGATGAAGTTGCGTGGGTAAATTATCCAGGGCTGGAATCGAGCAAATATCACGAATTAGCCAATAAATATTTACCAAACGGCAAAGGAGCAATCGTCACTTTCGGGATAAAAGCCGGATTTGAAGCCGGCAAAAAGTTTATAAATTCGGTCGAACTTTTTAGTTTGCTGGCAAATATTGGCGATGCAAAATCGCTCGTCATTCATCCGGCATCAACAACGCACGCACAACTTTCGCCTGAAGAACAAATTTCAACTGGCGTAACGGCAGATTTAATCCGTTTGTCGGTTGGAATTGAAGATATTCGAGATATTCTAGCTGATATTGAACAAGCGTTGCTTTTGAGTCTAGAAAATGTAAATGCTGCAAAAGCATAGTTTAAGTAAGCAGTAGCAGATGGCAGGAGCAGTAAAAACCTGTTTTCAGAGTTAAAAATTTAAATAGCTGTAATAGTAGTAAGCTATTTGAGCATTATGCAAAACTGCCAACTGCTACTGCCAAGTGCATACCGATATGTTCGAAATAGATTTCAAATTTGATGAACAATTTACGCTCGAAAGCGGCGAAAGTTTAGATTCGTTTGAGCTTCGATGCACAATTTACGGCAAGTTAAACGCCGATAAGTCTAATGCTGTCTTAGTTTTCCACGCTTTGACAGGAAGTTCGCGAGTTGGCGATTGGTGGAATGGCGTAATGTGCGATGGTTGTGCGTTGGACACTTCGGAATATGCCTTTGTTTGTGTCAATTATCTTGGCTCTTGTTATGGCTCAACAAGTGCAAGCTCTTTAAAAATGCAGTTTACAAGAAGCAAAAAAAGTGAATTTCCGATTGTAACCGTGCGAGACATTGTTCGTTCAAATGTGCATTTGCTTGAATATTTAGGCATCAAAAAATTTAAAGCCGTGATTGGTGGAAGTGTCGGCGGAATGTTAGCACTTCAATTTGCGGTTGATTTTCCCGAACTTACTGAGCAATGCGTTGCAATTGCGGCAACTCCTTTATCGACAATGGGTTTGGCGTTAAATCATTTGCAGCGACAAGCTATCGAACTTAAAGATATTGGACTCGCGAGGAAAATTGCGATGCTTTCATATAAATCTCCGCGGCAGTTTGACAATCGTTTTGGGCGAAAACCAAATCGCAACGGAGAAAATCCTGTCGAAAAGCTCGCAAATCGTTTTGATATAGCAGGTTATCTCGATTATCAAGGCGAAACATTTAACAAACGTTTTGAAATTGAAAGTTATCAATTAATTACAAAAGCGATGGATTTATTTGATTTAACCGATGAGCAAATTCAGCAAATTAAGGCGAAAGTTTCGCTTGTCGGGATTTCAAGCGATTGGCTTTTTCCAGCAGCAGATGTGAGAGATTTAGCAGAAAAATTTAAGCAAAATTTGGTTGAAACTGACTATTTTGAAATAGTTTCCGATGATGGTCACGATGCTTTTTTGAGCGATATTGCAGAAACTTCAAGAGTTTTGAAAGAGATTTTAGCCACGAACAAACACGAAAATACACGACAAATTTTGTTAAAAAATTCGTTTAGTAGTCATTTAAATAGTACTGATAACAATCAAAATAAACCTGCTATTGCATGTTCCTGATTTAGTGAAAACAAAATAATTATGAGTAAAAAAATTGTAGAACAAAAACTTCCTTATTATCTTTTGAGTGGAAAATCAGCGATTGTCACCGGTGCGTCGCGTGGAATTGGACGAGCAACTGCTTTGCGTTTGGCAGAAGCCGGAGCAAATGTTGCGATAAATTATTTGCAAAACAAACGAGCTGCTGATGAAGTTGCTGAAGAATGTCGAAAATTTGGTGTGAAAGCGATTACGGTGCAAGCTGATGTGGCGAATTTTGCCGACGCACAACGCTTGACTGACACTGCAATCGCTGAATTTGGAACGGTCGATATTCTTGTGGCAAACGCCGGAATTTGGGAAGGTTCGCCGATTGAAGAAATGCCCGAGGAAATTTGGGACAAAGTAATTGATGCAAATCTCAAAGGAACTTTCACAGTTTGTAAAACTGTAACCAAACAATTTCGCGAGCAAAATTCGGGTAATATTGTGATAGTTTCATCAACTGCCGGACAACGCGGCGAAGCTGGATATTCAAATTATGCGGCTTCAAAAGGCGGTCAAATTTCGTTTACGAAAGCACTTTCAAACGAACTTGCTCCGACAATTCGCGTCAATTGTGTGGCTCCGGGTTGGGTTGATACGAGTTTGAATGATTCGGTTTTTGTTGATGAAGAATTTAAGAAACGAGTAATTGAAAATATTCCTTTGAAACGAGTTGCGACAGCTGACGATGTTGCACTTTCGATAATTTTTCTCGCATCTGATTGGTCGCAACACATCACTGGCGAAGTGATAAACATCAATGGTGGTGCGGTTTTATGTGGTTAAAACTAACTTTTAGCGAAGATTAAATTTTCACCTTAGTTGTTTTTCAAGTTTTTTTCGATATTTAGCAACGTCGCCAATTGCCCACGTCTGAGAGGCAGGAGCACTGACGATATAAACCTTTTTACCTTTGCGAAATGCTTCGCGGAAGCTAAATTCCGAAAGCATTTTGCCGTGAAATTTATCGTAAGTCTCTTGCATATTTGGCGGTAATTTTTTGAAATTTATGAGGCGAATTTCAGCATCAGCTATCGACTCAAAAACTTCTTCTTCGAACCAAATTCTGACACCAATGCTTGCCGTAACCAAAGTTTGGCTTTTCATTTTAAACTCGTCTTTTTTCCATTGGATGAATTCCAGACTTTTAATTGGATCATCTGAGTTGCCTTTTACTACTTTACAACCAATTGATTTAACAATTGCGGAAAAATCTTGAGCAGATAAATTGCAGCATAACATCAGAAACACAATGGTAAAAACTAGTATTTTTTTCATAATTCTTTAATTCTTTATTACTTCAAATTCAAACCGAAGTTCTTTGCCACGAAAAATATAACTTAAATAATATTCCCAAAACTTGCGTGTCCAACGCATTGACGGAAATTTTTGGTCTAGATTTACGATAAATTCTATACCTAATGCTTTCCATAGATTGGCTAACGAAACGTGAGTTTTGAGAATTTTCAACTTAACTTCCGAGTAAAAATCAAAAACCTGTCGGTCAGTAAAAATATTGAAAGAATAACAATTGAAATGATTGCGGTGAGTTGGGTCGGTCGCCCAATCAGGATTTGTGTAATGTGGCGTTAAAAGTTTAATTTTCCCGCCGTTTTTTGTGATCCGAAAAAGTTCTGCCATAAACATCATCACGTCCGGAATGTGTTCGACGGCGTGACTCGAAACAACAAGATCAAATTCATTATCAGCAAATGGGTAAGGCGTAATGCCGAGATCGTGAATTACATCGGCTCCAGTTCGCGGATTATTATCAAGCCCAATTGAACCTTTGTATTTATTTTTTCCGCAACCAACGTCCAAAATTTTCATTGGATAAGAATAAACGAAAAATTGGCAAATTGCAGTAACAAAAGGCAAAAACGCGACTGTTAAGGAGCGTGCTTCAGCATTAATCACGCTTCCTCACGGTCGCGTTTCTGCCTTACTTTAGTCAATTATTTCGCTTTTATGACAGTGCGGGCAAATTAAAATTCGCTGTTCCTTATCGTTCGGATTTGCCCACTTTGCCATCGCCGAAGTTGAAAAACGCGGAGTTTTGCTTTCTGATTCGCCTTCACTCATCAATCTTCCGTGTTTTTCATTATTTGAAATAGCTTTTAAGTCGCTTTCACATTGAATGCAAATCCAACCAAAACCGCTGTTGTAGAAATTATTCATCTCTAAAATCTTCGCTGAGTCGGTCGTGTTTGATTATTTTGATTCGAGGTCGATATAAGTTTGACCGGAATTATCATTGGTTTTCCATCGCGTGAAACTTCAACTTTGACAGTTTCGCCAATTTGTTTTTTGTCTAAAAATCTATACAAATCGTCTTGGCTCGTAATTTTTTCGCCTTCAATTGCCGTAATTATATCGCCCGAAACTCTGCCGGATTGATCAATATTTGGTCTGCGAAACGTTGTATCAATCAAATTCTCAGAAGGAACAATAAGCAAGCCTTCTTCAATTGGAAATTGATAACCCCGACTAGCAAGCTCGGCAATATCTTGAATTCTTACACCCAAACTTGGTCGGCGAACTTCGCCAAACTGAATAAGTTGTGGAATTACACGTTTCGCAATTGAAATTGGAATCGCAAAACCAACTCCGACCGAACCGCCAGCCGGCGATAAAATCTGCGAGTTTATTCCAATAATTCTTCCGTATTTATCGAGAAGCGGACCGCCGGAATTTCCCGGATTGATTGAAGCATCAGTTTGAATCGCACCTTCAATTGGACGACCATTTCTGGCTCTAATCGGACGTTGTAAACCGGAAATTACTCCAGTTGTGAGCGTTCTATCAAGCCCAAAAGGATTTCCAATTGCCAAAACTTTTTGCCCGACAACCAAATTTGCCGAATCGCCAAAAGGCACAACTGTTAAACCTTCTTTTGGTGGCGTAATTTCTAAAACTGCCAAATCTGTGCTTTGATCGATGCCGACAACTTTTGCTGGAAAAGTTTTTTCGCCACCAAAACTGACAGTTAATTTTGACGCACCTTCAATCACGTGAGCGTTAGTCAAAATGTGTCCGTTTGCGTCAATTACTGAGCCGGAACCGTTTCCTTTTCCTTCTTGAACATCGCCCCAAAAATCTTGCGTGTAAGAAGTTGTGTTGATAAATGCTACGCCTGGCGAGAGCGATTTATAAATTTCGATATTATTTTGTTCATCGCTAACTGTCGTTGGCTCTGAAATTCCGGTTTGTTGAACTGCCGGAGAATCTTCGGCGAAAACGGTAGAACTACTTTTATTCCAACTGCTAAAACCGCTGTAGCAAGCAATTGTGCCGACGGCGATTAACGCGGAAACGAATCCAAAAACTAAAATCTGACGTGCTGTTAATTGATAAACTACTTTTTGTTTCATATAAATTTTAGATGCCTTTTATTCAATATTTAGTTGCGATTTTTTATACGAAATCACAAAACCCGTGGTTTCAAATAAAATTCATGGGTTAAAATGTTATAAAAAGTTTAGGTTTAAATGAAAGTAGCAATAGCGGAATTTGAGAGCAAACCAAATTTATTTACTGTTTCTTCTGAGATATATCCAAAAGCAGAAAGTCCGGTTAAGAGATGAACAAACATCAAACTTGCATAAACGCTGATCGCGAGAGCCATCCCAAATTTTGCTAAACGAAGATTTCCCCAACGCGATAATACAATTGCAGTCACAGTGCCAATCGCAATTTTTACTATCAGAAAAGGTGTGTTGCCCATATCTAGCAAATTTGCCATCAGATGATTTCCTTCAGAAGCAAAACCATTGCGAACCCAATAAATAGTCAAAACCGCGTCCAAAAGATTTAATGTGAAAAGGATTCCCCAAGCAAGTTTGGTCATTTTAAAGTTGATTCTCCAGCAAAATTTTCTATCTTCAAGCGTTTTTTTAAAAACAAATATCCCAACTTACAGAACTGTTGTATGTTTTCGAAGGCTATTTAATGTTGTCTGCTTGTAACATACACTCAATAACGTTAAATTTCACAAAAATATTAAAAAAATTCAGATTTTTTTGTCTATTCTGCGAAAGTTTCGGATAATATAAAAAGTGTATTTAAATCTGTGACTAGTTTAGGATATATGGACAACGAACATTTGATATTTTGCGTCCTAGCATTTCGCTTGTTCCCCCAAAAAATTAATTTAAGAATTACCAAAAACCTTTGAGGAGAGGTGAACATTATGAAAAAATCTATTTTTACTATTTTACTCGTTGCATTGTTTGCAATGGGAATCACAACTGCTTTTGCCCAAAAGAAACCTGTTAAACGAAAACCTGTTTTGAAAAAAACAACTATTGTCAAAAAACCGGTCGCATCTGCTGTAAAAACTTATGCTGTTGATAAAGATTCGCGGATGCGTGTGCGGATGAACGGCACAATCAGTTCGAAAACTTCAAAAGTTGGCGATACTTTTACAACAACAACTTTAGAACCAGTATATTCATCGACCGGAGCAGTTTTAATTCCAACCGGAAGCACAATAACTGGGAGAATTGACATTGTAAAACCAGCGGCAAAAGGCGGCGTTCCAGGAGAAATTGACGTAACTTTTATTACAGTAAATATTCCGAATGGCACAAAACGAACGATCAACGGTTCGCTTGCCGAACTTGATAGCAAAAGTGCCAAAAGTGATAACGAAGGAACTGCTTCGGGCGATAAAATGAAGTATCGCAAACCAATCTTCATTGGTGGCGGAGCAACTGGCGGTGCAATTATCGGCGGAGTTATCGGCGGTGGCGTTGGTGCCGCAATCGGAGCCGGAGCCGGAGCATTAGGTGGTTTGATTACAGAAAGAAAAACAAAAGGCGAAGAAGCGACTGTAAAATCAGGAACCGAATTTGCAATTATTTTGAATCAATCTGTTTCATTTCCAAAATTTGTAGAAATGGAAGATATGTAGTTTGGTTTTTAATAACTTGAAAAGCCGTGAAATCTGAACTCCAGATTTTACGGCTTTTTGTTTGCTGTAATATTAGCAAATTACAATCCGCCAAAATAAAATTTCGCGAAGTAATAGAGAATTGGTGCATTAAAAAGCAAACTATCGAGACGATCGAGCAAACCACCGTGTCCGGGCAAAAAGTTTGCCGCATCTTTTGTTCCAGTGCTGCGTTTTATTGCACTTTCTGCAAGGTCGCCGAGAACTCCAACTATTGTCATCACAAGAGTTAGCGGAAGCATAAAGCGTAAATCAAACTCTTGGAAAAACCAAAAATGCGAGAGAACTGCAAAGCCCAAAGCGGTTAAGATTCCGCCAATAAATCCTTCCCAAGTTTTGTTCGGGCTAATTTTTTCAGCAAGTTTTCGCTTTCCCAGATACTTTCCGGCAAAATATGCACCAACATCTGAACCGAAAATTACGAGAAAAAGAAACGCGAGAAGTTTGGTCGAAAGTCCGTTTCCGTTTTCAAATCCGACGCGAATCGCCACCAAAAATCCACCGAGAAACGCCACCCAAAAAACTCCCGCAAGCGTCACGCCCAAACCATTTAATAATTTGTTGAAATCCGCCTGAAAACGAAACGCTTGGCGAATGAAAACTGCGGTAATAAATAACGCGGTTGTTAAGATTAGTAAATCAGGTGCAGTTGTCGGTGCATCAAAAAAAAACGCAACGAAAAACGCAGATGCTCCGAGAAAAGCGAGATTTACGTCTGCTTTGAGTTGCATTTTCTTTGTCATCAAAAAGAATTCATACAAACCCAAAACAATCGAGGCAGCCGCAAGTGCGACAAACAAATACTTTAGCTCGGGAATTTGCGGGAAAAAATACGGCAACACAATCGCCGCAATCAGAACGGGAAGTGCCACTAATGCTGTAAGAATTCGAGATTTCATAAGATATTTTTTGGATTTTAATCCGTTTGCGGATGTCAGAATTAAGCTACTGGCGTAAGCCTGTAGTTTCGTGCGACGTTTGTTTTAGGCTGTTTGCAGGAGAAAGAAGTTTTTGTCGTCTGCAAACAGACTGAAATTCTATTTTTACTTACTACACGCTCACGCGTGTAGCTTTAATCTTTCGTCCGCAAACGGACTGAATGCAATCCACGAGATTCTGCTAATTTTACTGAATTACTTTTTATGTTTTGTTTTGCGAACTCCCAATATCGCCAAATCTGCGGTCACGTTTTTGATACTCAATTACTGCATCAAAAATCTGTTCACGCCGAAAATCTGGAAAAAGCGTTTCGGTGATATATATTTCGCTGTAAGCAATCTGCCACAATAAAAAGTTAGAAATTCGCATTTCGCCGCTTGTTCTAATCAGTAAATCAACTTCTGGAAGTCCTTGTGTATAAAGAAATTGTTCGATTAATTCTTCGCTCAAATTCTCTATATTTTTGCCGGAATCCAGAAGCGATTTCACAGCTTTTTTGCAAGCGTCAACAATTTCAATTCGTCCGCCATAATTGAGTGCAACGCTGAGAATTGTTCCAGTATTATTTTGCGTCTTTTCTTTCGCAATTTGTAATTCTTTTTGAACGTCAGCCGCCAAACCTTCGAGCTTTCCAATCGCTTGAAAGCGGACGTTGTTTTTAATCAAAGTCTTTAACTCTTGACGAACAAAGTGTTTAAGCATTAAAAATAACGCCCCAATTTCATCTTGTGGACGCTTCCAATTTTCGGTCGAAAACGCATAAAGCGTCACGGCTTTAATTCCTAATCTCGCACTTGTGTCAATAATCGCCCGAACACTTTCAACGCCAGCTCGATGCCCAAAAACTCTCGGTTTTCCGCGTTGCTTCGCCCAACGACCATTGCCGTCCATAATTACCGCAATATGTTTCGGCAAACGCGAAAAATCAACTGACGCAAGTTTTTCGGCTTCAGGCGTGTTGGTTTTTATTATTTTATTGAAATTTTCTAACATTTAACCAAGAGTATAGTTAATCGTAATCAACTTTTAGCATCGACAAACCACAGGCGACAGCCGTTTTTCCGGCAAGACTGCGATTGCCTTCGATTATTGCTTTCGAGATTGTATCAGAACTTTTATCGCCACGCCCAACTTCAAGCAATGTGCCGACAATTGATCGCACCATATACCGTAAAAATCCGTTACCGGAAATTTTAAACTCAATGATTGGAGCATTTGCACGCGAATCCCAGACTGATTCGATTGAAAATTCGGTGATTGTCCGAACCTTATTTTCGCTATTTGAATGAATCGAAGAAAATGCAGTCCAATCGTGTGTGCCAAGAAAAAGTCTTGCCGTTTCGTTCATTTTTCCGATGTCGAGCGGACGCGGTTCGTGCATTGCGTATCTCACCCAAAATGGCGACATCATCGGCGAATTCACGGTTCGATAAATATAAGTTTTGCCTTTTGCAGAAAATCTTGCGTGAAAATCATCGTCAACACTTTCAACTTGTAAGATACGAACATCACGCCATAAATTGCCGTTTAGAGCGAGTCGGAGTTTCTCAGGCGTAAACGGTCGGTTGAGTTTTACGCTGGCAACTTGTGCTTCGGCGTGAACTCCGGCATCGGTTCGTCCTGAGCCGATAATTGTTACTTCGGCGTTTTCAATTAAGCTCAAAGCACGTTCAAGTTCGCCTTGCACAGTTCGCAATTCGCCTTGAATTTGCCAGCCGTGGAAGTCAGTTCCGTCATATTGAATTGTTAATTTATAGTTCATCAAACAAAATCGCGAATATCTTTAAAAGGTTTTTCAGAATCGGTAAAATCCGGTCGGTAATAATGCGATGCTCCGTCAAATTCTTGCATCCAACCTTCTTCTAAACCAAACTCTTCTAACGCCGTAAGTGCATTCATCCATTCACTTTGCGAGATTTTCCGCGACATCAAAATGTAACGTGAATCGGTTTCGGCTTTGTTGGTCGGATAATATTGAGCCATCAGGGAAATAGTTATTTTCGGGGAAAGTTCGTCGCGAATCCAACGCAGATTTTCGCGAATATCAGCTAAATCATTAGGCAAAACTAAGAGCCGAATGACCAAACCTTGTTGTAATATTCCAGCATCATCGTAAATCAATTCGTCGCCCATTTGGCGGTGCATTTCTTTAATCGCGAGCCGCGAAAATTTGCTATATTCGCGAATTTTGGAAAATTCAAAACCCGCTTCATCACTTGCATATTTCAAATCAGGCAAATAAACATCGACGATTCCGTCAAGTAATTTCAGCACTTCAACCGAATCGTAAGCATTTGTATTATAAACAATTGGAAGTTTTAAACCTTGTTTTGCAGCGAGCAAAATTCCGCGAGCCATTTGCGGAGCGAAATGAGTTGGCGAAACAAAATTGATATTATGGCAGCCTTTTTCTTGCAGTTCGAGCATCATTTCGGCTAATCTTTCGTGCGAAATTTCGTTCTTTTTTTGGGTTTTCCAATTTTGAGAAATCTGAAAATTTTGGCAGTAAACGCATCTCAAATTGCAGTTGCCAAAGAAGATATTTCCCGCACCTTTCGTGCCTGACAAACAAGGTTCTTCGCCAAAATGTGCGGTGTAGCTTGAAACAATCGGCAATTTGCCGGAATAACACGCGGCAATTTCGTCGGCTAAACGATTGTTTCCGCAGTCTTTAGGGCAAATTGAGCAAGACGCAAGCAAGTTTTCTAATTGCTCAACGCGATATTCCAATTCGCCTGTTTCTAATAACTTAAGATAATTAGGTTGCATCAAATTTAACTAAAAATACATCATAGCAAATCTTCGCCAAACTCGGTATTTCACTTTTTGTAAGAAAGTTTGCTAAGATTCGTTCAACCTATTTATGACAGATAATGTTACGCAATTATTGATGAACGCAAAAGCTGGAAACCGCACTGCGTTGGATGAACTTTTGCCTCTTGTTTACGATGAACTTCGGCGGGTTGCATCGCGTCAACTGGCTTCGGAACGCAAGAATCACACGTTGCAGGCGACTGCACTTGTGCATGAGGCTTACATTCGTTTGATTGGGCAACATTCGGTAGATTGGCAAAATCGCGTGCATTTTTTCTCGATTGCGGCGGAGATGATGCGTCGGATTTTGGTAACTCATGCGATTGCTAAAAAAGCAGAAAAACGCGGCAGCGGCGAACTGACAATTTCGCTGGAAGATGTTGTAACTTTCCCAAATAAACAAGATGTGGACATTGTTTCGCTCGACGAAACATTAAATGAACTCGCAAAATTTGACGAAAAACAAGCGAAAATTGTTGAGCTAAAATTCTTCGGCGGCTTGACGAATGAAGAAATCGCCGAAGTTTTAGGTGTTTCGGATTCAACCATCAAACGCGAATGGCGAAGTGCGAAGGCTTGGCTGATTTCGCGGATGAAATGAATTGCGAAGAGATGGGGAGATGATGAGACGCGGAGACACGGAGACACGGAGACGATGAGATGTGAAGAGAAGCGGATAAGCGTTACAGTGTTTTTGTATGGTTTTAGCTCGTGTAACGAGCGGCAGCGTAAAGCCTAGCTCGTGAGAGCTAGGTCAGATTCAAACAGCCGAGATAGCTCGTGTAACGAGCGACAGAAACACGAAATGTTGATTTCCGCCGCTGTCTACAATAGCTGCAAATGCTTTATTATCAGTAACCTAGCGTTTCGCTACGCTCTACACTAGGCTTTACGCCATCGCCAACTACGTCGGCTAAAGACAAAGTCGCAATCGATAAAATTTTTTGAATGAATCAAGAATCTTGGAAAAATATTAAGTCTGTTTTCGATACAGCGGTCGAATTGCCGCCCGATGAACGTATTGATTTTCTTGATAAAAATTGCGACGGTGAAATTCGTCTTGAAGTTGAAAAGATGCTTGCCGTTGACGATGACGAATCGCTTGATGTTTCGCCGCTTGAAAATCTTAATCTCATCGGAAAATCAATCGGGAAATACAAAATCCTGCGTGAAATTGGACGCGGCGGAATGGGTGCGGTTTATGAAGCGAGCCGTGATGACGGCGAATTTTTGCAAAAAGTCGCACTAAAACTCATCAAACGCGGAATGGATTCGGACGAAATTCTTCGCCGATTTCGCAACGAACGCCAGATTCTCGCTTCCTTAAAACACGAAAATATCACGAGTTTGCTTGATGGTGGAATCACCGAAAGCGGTTCGCCTTATTATGTGATGGAATTTGTGGAAGGCGTGCCGATTGACGAATTTTGCGAAAAATTGAGCGTTGATGAAAAGCTGAAATTGTTTCGGCAAGTTTGTTCGGCGGTCGCATACGCTCACGCAAGGCTTGTTGTTCATCGCGATTTGAAGCCTTCAAATGTTCTTGTAACGGCTGATGGAACGGCGAAATTACTCGATTTTGGAATTGCTAAAGTTTTAGATACCAACGATTTAGCGTCACACAAAACAGTAACGCAACTTGGAATGATGACTCCGCAATATGCTTCGCCGGAACAAATTCGCGGTGAACAAGTTACAACTTCGGGCGATGTTTATTCGCTCGGACTTTTGCTTCACGAAATTTTGACAGGAAAACCTGCGTTCGATTTTTCGGACAAATCGCTAGACGAAATTCGCCGAATTATCACCGAAACATCGCCGCTAAGACCAAGCGACGCGGTGACACGGAGACACGGCGACGCGGTGAAAACTCCCGAAATCTCCGCGTCTCCGCGTCTGACCGTCTCCGCGTCTGAGCTAAAAGGTGATTTAGATACGATTATTCTGAAATCTCTAAACAAAGAACCTGCACGCCGATATTTGACCGTTCAGGAATTTTCAAACGACATCAAACGCTATCTTGACGGAATGCCCGTCAAGGCTCAGCCTGATTCGTTTCGTTATCGTTTTGGCAAATTTGTGAAGCGGAATAAAACGAGTGTAATCGCCGCAAGCCTTGTGTTTGCATCACTTATCGGCGGAATTTCGATTGCGACGTGGCAAGCGGTTGTCGCCCGCAGAGAAAGTGAAATTGCGAAAAAGCGGTTTGAAGATGTGCGAAATCTGGCGAACAATGTTGTGTTTAGATACAACGACGAAGCCGCGAAATTGCCCGGCTCGATTGCGTTGCGGGCGATGCTGGTGAAAGATGCAGCCGAGTATTTCGATAAACTCAGCCTTGATGCGGCGGACGATTTGAGTTTGCAAAAAGAACTTGCGTTGGCGTATTTGAAGCTCGGCGATTTGCAGGGCGGAGCGTATCAATCGAATATCGGCGACACGGCAGGAGCTTCGCAAAGTTACGAAAAAGCCTTTCAATTACTCGATAATCTGCAACGCAATTTTCCCGCAGACATCGAAATTCAAACGGCTTACAGTGGTTCGCTTTTGCAAATCGGGAAGATTCAAACTCGTCGTCGGGAGATTCCGAAGGCGATTGAAACGCTGGAAAAAGCGTTGCGGATTCAGGAAAGTTTTGCGGCAAATAGTGCGGAAAGTAAACGGCGGCTGGTGCAAATTTACATCTCGTTAGGCGACGCACATTCGCGGGACGAAAGCAAAAAAACGGATGAACAAAAAGCATTGCCGATGAACAATTTTCAGCGTGCGTTGGAATTGAGTTTGGAATTGACCTCACAAAATGAAGCTGTGAATCGGGATTTTCAGCTTCTCGGAGTTTCGTATCAGCGAATCGGCAATTTGCGATATTATGCCGCCTCGGCGAACGGCGAAACTCAGCGGAAAAAAGACTTGCTCGAATCGGTATCGTTTCACGAAAAATCAATCAAGGTTTTTGAAAAAATCGCAGAATCTTCGCCTGACGATTTGGTTGCAAAACGAACTTTTGCTGATGAGCTAATTATGTCTGCACCGATTTTTGCGGAAACGGGAAATGCCGCTAAAGCCATTGAATACAGTAAATTCGCGGAAAATGAATTTGAAAAACTCTCCGCCGGCGACTTGAAAAATTGGGAGCTGAGATACGATTTGGCGATGACTTATTATCAATCAGCGGCAATGTTTCAGAGCCTGAAAAACTATTCCGCAGGCGAAGAAAAAATGCGACGTTCGACTGATTTGCTGCTCCAACTTTCTACTGAAAACCCAAGCAACAAAGAAATCGTCAGCGATATAAAGTCAGGTTTGGGACGCTTGACTGATTTGACTTTATGGCAAGGAAAAACGAGTAAAGCCGATGAAATAATTGAAAAAAACGAAGCATTTCACCTTAAAAATCTTAACGAACCGCGAACGAAAATTGATTATGACGTAATGTTTCGCTTCTATATTCGCGTTGTAAGTTTGGCTAAATTTGATTCAAAAGAAAAGCGTCAGCTCGCCGAAAAATATCTGGCAAAAGCCGACGCAGCGTTTGAAAAATCGTCGCAAAACGCTGAAGTGAAAGTGGAATTTGAAAAACTTCGGAAAAAGCTTAAGTAATATTCAAACAATTTAATTGCCGGGAAGTTCCCTTAAAGTCTTTTCGGCAACACTAAGGCTATTTTCAATAGTATTGATTATTTTATCTGCTTGCTCAAGAAAATTACGTTTTGTTTCATAGTTGGTTATGTTATTTGCATACTTGCGAGCTTCACCCATGTAAAACAGAGCGTTTTTTATGTCACGAATATTCAACTGCAATTTCTCAATCACGCATTTCTTTTTGTAATTGTCGATGAGCATTCTGCAATCATCGATGGAACTACTCCTTTGACCAGCATTTTTATAAAGCCTCGCAGCCTCATTGGCTTCTTTGTTATAGCTATCAATACTACCAGCATCGCGGTTTTGTTCGCGTTCGTTAGCTTCTGCTTTAGATTTGGCGTTCGCAACATCTGCTTCGGCTTCATGGATAACATCCGCAAGTTTAGTTCGTCTCGCCGAAAACGCGTCTTTATCTGTTTGCGGAATATTTAGTGCAATAATGCGATCCAAAAGTGCCAAACGTGATTTTTTCATTTCAAGAACAGTTTTGAAATCTTCAGGCTTCAACGCTTCGCCTTTTTTAAAATCTTCTTCGGCTTGCTTCTTACTTTTTTCTGCGGTAGTTAGTTTAACGATTATGTCTTTTTCCTCAGCAATTACCTTACTTTTTTTATCGGCATCAGCTTTCGCAAATTGCATCCTAAATGTATAAACCTCGATTCGTTTGTCGTAAAATTTTGTGTCGCCGTCATTGATGGCTTCGGTTACTTCTGCGAGATATTCTGGACTTGCGAGATAATCTGATTTCACGCCTTTGGCTTTTGCTTGGTGATAATAGATTATTTTTTCTCGAAATTTTGATACGTGTTCTTTTTTGCGAGTTTCATCGGTTTCAAATTTTGCGGACGCATTTTTGCAGCCTTTCATCAGCGAAATTCCATCGCTCCAGAGAGTCGGATTCTCGATTTTTTTAACTAAGCGTGCTTCCGAATCTGCATTTTCCACGCAGCGGATAGCGTTGCTGCAAACTTCATCGGTTGCTTCCTTCGTTATCAATGGGCTTGCCAATAACTTCGCAAAAACGGGGATTGCTTGTCCGAAATCGCCTAATTCAGTTGAAGTTTTTGCATAGTCGTATTTTGAACTCAAATCTTCGGGAACAAGCTGCATTACCATCCTTAAATCTGAATAGAAAGTATCTTTTAATTTTGGATTAGAGCTGAGTCCGTTTATGCCGTGAAAGTTAAGCAAAAATTTTGAGCGATAGTTATAAGCATTATAAGACTTCGGATTGAGCGTAATAGATTTAGCCAAATAATCCAGACTCGTATTCAAATCAGCTAAAAGATGTTTCTCAGCCCGATTTGCATAATAAGCCGAACCAAGAAAAGTATAAAGGTGAGGCGTATCTTTAATAGTCTTTTCAGCCTCAATAAGATATTTTTCAGCTTCTACCGGATTTTTCAGCCAATGACTTGCTGCACCGCAAGCATAATTTGCTTTTGGATGAGTCGGTTCGCTTTCCAAAATCTTTTTGCAAATTTGCAATGCTTCATCCAATTTTTGCGAACGGATTGCCACAATAGATTGCTCTGCCAAAGCATCATTAGTCTGTGCGAACACGCCCGTCGCACATACGCACACGAGCGAGAAAATTACGATAAATTTGATTAATAATGTTTTCATTTATTTATTTTTGCCACGAACAAACCCGAAATTTCACGAAACAATTAGACGCAGAAAAACGCTGATTTAACTGATTTCCGCAGATTTTTTTATTCAAACATCCGCGAGTATCTGCTTAATCCGCGTTTTTCCGTGTCTAGTTTTCAACTGTAAAAAACGAATTACGTTTCGTGTCTCTTCGTGGCTAATATAATTTCTTACAAAGTAAAAAATTGCCAACATAACGATTGAACTCAAAAACGCGAGAATCCAACTAGCTTTATTATTGTCCACACCGAAAATCATTCGGACGAGCCTAGTTCCGCCGATAGCACCAAATGTGCCAATTAAACCGTGGATAATCCAATCGTTTGAATTATCGGTAAATACCAAAAACTTAGCGATTGATCCGATTACGAAGCCGAAAATTGATTGCCCAAATAGGTGTAAAAGCGACATAGAATTAGAAATCCTCTCAATTACTAATCGCCTGAAAATTCGTCGAAAAAGGTCAAAAAAATTGCGGACAAAGAAAAAATCTTTATCCGCATAGAAAATTATTTTTTTAGAATCGTTAATCCGTTCGGTGCAATTCGCCGTCTTTGTTCATCGAATATTTGTTGACAATATCTGGCGGAGCAAGTTTTTTGGCAATTTCCCAAGTGTAATCCATCTCGGAATTGACCGTAATTGTCGCCATATGAGCCTCGCGTATCATCAAAAGACTGCCGTAAAAAGTAAAAAATATGCCGACTAAACCAATCGGAATCGGCAGCCAACGATAATAGCCGAAAATTCCGACAATCCCGATTGAAACGCTAGTCAGCACAAAAATCGCCAAAGAACGATAAAACGCTACCATCGCTTTTTGCAAAATTCTCGCCCGACTCGTAACTTTGTCGAGCAAGTCAAAATTTGCTTCCAAACGCCTTGAATAATACGGAATTTTTCCTTTATCCTCGGTCAAAATCAGTTCATCAAGCCGTTTTACTAAATCTCGCGAACGGTCAATTACACGACCAAGCCGCGTCGAAGTCGATAAAACCAAACTTCCCGATGCGGAAATGAGCAACGCGGGAGTAATCATCGCGGTTAAAAATTCGATGGTTGAAGACAAACCGCCGGGATTTACGTCAAATATTTGTAAAAACATAATTTTTAAAGGACTGGAACGCGGACGGCTCGTCCGCACGGACGCGAAGCGTTCGCAAAGTGCTTAGATAAAATCAAATTTGAATTTAATCAAAGTTCGCTAGATTTTTTGCAAAAATCTTGCAGACGAGCCGTCTGCGATCCAGTCACATTTCAGCGTAGCAAACTTTGGACAACGGAATCAATCACGGCGGTTGAATCAGCTTTGCGGGTTTCGTTGTTGACGATGACAACAAACGCGTAACTCTCGCCTTTTGAAGAAGTTGCGTAACCTGCAACCGAATTTACAAACGTCATCGAGCCTGTTTTTGCCGTAACTTTTTCGCCTCGCAAGCGACCGCGTAACGTGCCGTCAACGCCGGCAATCGGCAACGAACTTTTGAAAGTTTCGGCAAATTTTGCTTGATTTGCGAAAACCAACGCTCGACCAAAAGTTTCAGGCGAAACTAAATTGAGTCGCGAAAGCCCTGAACCATCGCGAAATTGCGTTTCGTTATCTGTTAAACTATTGTCTTTCAACCATTTAACGATAACGCTTGCACCTGAGGAATCGTCGCCGCGAAGTTTTTGTATTTTGGGATTTTCGTTCGGGGCTTCATTGCCAAACTTTTTTCCGAGCGTTCGCAAGATCAATTCAGCGAATAAATTAACCGAATCTTTGTTCATTTTGCGGACAATTTCCGCCAAAGTTTTGCTTTCAACCTTTGCAAGTTCACCAAATTTTTCGCGGTTTACGTTGTCTTTCCAATCGCTTTTTGTTGCTTCGCCTTCAACCGTAATTCCCGATTTTTCGAGCTTTTCCTTCAACTTCAACGCCGCCCAAAGAGCCGAATTTGAAACGCTTATTCTTGTATCTAAAGCATTTGCGTTTCCCCACACATAAACTTCGTTCTCGCCAAGTTCGCGTTTTACGCCGACCGCTTCAATATCTTGGACAGGTTTTGTTTCACCTTTTGCGGTAACGAAATCGTCTGAAACTTTCGGTTTTCCGTTTTGCAAACTCAAATTTGTTTGATTTTCGTTAAAAGTTAAGGCTGAGGCTTCGGCACCGTAATACCATTGCAGTTCGTTCCACGTCCAACCGTCGCCGATTTTGTCGCCTTTAAAGTAACTTTCATCGCCGATTATTTTTCCTTTTACACGCTTTAAGCCTTTTGTTTGCAGTTGATTAACTAAATTCTCAACTGCTTCGTCATTGAAATCAGGCGAACCTTGTCCGTAAAGAATCAAGTCGCCGTCAAGCGTTCCGTTTTCGATATTTTGGTCGGCTAAAATTTGCGTTTTCCAACGAAATTCTGCACCAAGTTTGTCCAACGCGACCATCGAAGTCAGCATTTTTTGAATCGAAGCCGGATTAAAAAGTTTTTGTGCGTCATTCGCAGCAACAATTCTGCCGTCTTTCAAACTGATGGCGATTATTCCCCAACGTGCGTTTCTAAACTCACTCGAATCAATAGTTTGCGAGATTTTATTTTGAATCGCAACGTCATCGGGTAGTTTGGAAACAACCAATTTATCGGCAAGTTTGACGTTTGATATTGGAATTTGAATTGTATCAGCAAGAATGTTATCCGAAGTTTGTGGTTCTGATTTAAGACACGACAAACAAAAAAAAGTTGCGAAAAAGAAACAGCAAAATAATTGAAAGCGTTTAAATTTCATCTCAAATTCTCAAATCTTTTCCTGTCATTTCATTTGGTTTTTCGATGCCGAGAATACCGAGAAATGTTGGTGCAATGTCTTCGAGAGAGCCATCGTCGCGGAGTTTTGCGTCTATTGAGTTTGCGTCAACATAATGAAATGGAACTAAATTTACGGTATTGCTCAAAAAAGGATTTCGTTGTTCGTCAATCATTTCTTCGCAGTTTCCGTGTGCGGAAGTTATTAACAAAACACCGTTTAGCTCCATAATTTTTTTGTAAATTCCGCCAAGACAAGTATCAATGTGCTGAACCGCTTCGATTGTTTTGTCTAAGTTTCCGGTATTTGCGAGCGAATCTGGAGCCGAGAAGTTTACGATAAACACATCATTTTCTTTTGATTCTAGTCCGCGAAGTAAGCTGTCGGCAATTTTAAAACTAGACATTTCGGGTTCAACTGTCGTTGGAGATTTAATTAAATGTCGAACTTCGTGGGCGTTTTCAACTTCTTTTGCTCCATTCATTAAAAAAGTTACATTCGAATATTTAACGGTTTCGCTAATGCGGCAATTTCTAATTTTTTGTTGTTCTAATATGTCCGTTAAAGAATTTTTCACGCTTTCAGTATCTAAAAAAGCTACTGGTAAACCAAAAGTTTCGTTATATTCAGTCAAGCAAACAGTATGGACTCGCGGTTTTCCGATTGTCGAAATTTCAGAATTTTCCAAAAATGACAGTGATTTTACAAGTTGCTCAATGCCATCGCCTCGAAAATTAAAAAATATAACGGCATCATCGTTTTTTATAGTTGCGACGGGAACGCCTTGCTCTTTTTCGATAACAATTGGCTGAATTTGTTCGTCAAGAATTCCGCGTAAATAATTGTTTCTAATAGCAGTTATCGGATCAAAAGCACGTTCGCCTTCGGCATGAACCAGCATTGTATAGGCTCTAGCGGTTCGTCCCCAACGTTGTTTTGCGTCCATTGTCCATTGTCTTCCGCATAATGTTGCAATTTTCCCGAGTCCAATATCGTGCAGTTTTATTTCTAATGCTTCGACATAAATCGACGCAGAATCAGACGAAACATCAACGCCATCGAGAGTTGCGTGGATAAAAACATTTTTTACACCGCATTTTTTCGCGAGCCGGACGAGTGCAAAAAGATGATCTTGCGAAGAGTGAATATTTCCGTCTGAAAGCAACCCAACGAGATGCAAATTTGTATTTTTTGCCTGAAACATTGCTTCAAGCAAAACTCTGTTGTTTGAAAATTCACCAGTATTTATGGCGTAATCAATCTGCGATAAGCCATTTCTGACAATTCGTCCTGAGCCGATGCAGAGATGTCCGGTTTCCGAATTTCCGGGCGAATTTTTTTGGAGACCAACTTTTTCGCCGGCAGCGTTAAGAAACGTGACAGGATATTTTGTTGAGATTTCGTCGTAATTTGGAGTGTTTGCAAGAGCAATTGCGTTGCCATCGCTCCGCGGCGAATAGCCCCAACCATCGAGTATTATTAATGCTAAAGGTCTTTTCATAAAAGTGAAAAACGAAAAGTGAAAAGTGAAAAGTGAATTATGAACTTTTCACTATTAGTTTTTCACTTTTAACTAATAAGCGTTTGGTGCTGTTTTTTCCATCCAGCGATCTGGAAATTTTAGTCCGGAAAATTCAAATTGAGCGTAAAGTCCGTGTGCGTCTTTGGTTGCCAAAACCCAACGCCGTAAATCTTGCAAGTCTTCGTGTGAAATAATAACTTCCATCAGCCATTTACTCAAACCTTTTCCGCGAAACTCTTTTAAAATAAACACATCGCCGAGATATGCAAATGTTGCAAAATCTGAAACCACACGAGCAAAACCGATTTGTTTGCCTTCGCAATAAACGCCAAAACACAGTGAATTTTCAATCGCAATTTTGGTTTTTTCAAGACTTCGTTCTTTTGCCCAATAAGAATCTTCGCTCAGAAATTTGTGGATAACGTTAATTTGAAGCTCGTTTTTGTCAGTTGAAATTACAAAATTTGTATTATTTTTTAATAAACTACAATCAGAAAACATATCTCAATCTAACCTAACTTTGAAAAAAAATCACTTCTCGTTATGAACCAAAAGACTTACTTTTTCAATGTTTGAGTTTTAGTGACTTGTAAAATCTTAAACTAAAACCTATTTCGAAATTTGACATTAACAGTTCTTAAAAAAATATTGCATTTTATGACAACGCCAGTTTATAGTTGATTAGTAACTTTAGAAAAAATTAGTCAGGAGATTTATGAAGATGAAAAACACTTTTCGTTACTTTTTTACAATTATATTGTCAATATTTGCTATAAACTCTTTTGCTTTCGGGCAGAGTAGTAGTACGAGCAAGGAATCAACCCCAAAAAAGAATATTACTAAATCTAAACCATCTGAATCTGCGGAGATGAAAAGAGAAAAACTTAAGAAAAAGTTTGTCTTTAATGTTGCCAAAAATAATGCAGCACAAAAAGGCAAAACGGTTGTTCTTCCGATGCAATTTCACGGCGAATCTGAATCTTTAACAAGCCTTGCGGCAAAGCCGCAACCGCCTATCAGTAAAGAGGACGGAAAAATTACTGAAGAAGAAAGAGAACCACTTTACGAAGAACCGACAGACAACAAACCGAACAATTTAATTCCTCCAGCATTTCTACAAAATGAAACAGCCGGACCGCTTGCTGCAATTTTGGGAACAAGTTTTGAAGGTCCGGGAGTTGGTTTGCCAGGATTTTCTTTAACTGGTGCACCACCTGATACAACGATGGCTGTTGGTCCCAACCACATTGTTGCTTGGGTAAATTCGCAATACGCAATTTTTAACAAAACAGGAACTGTCTTGCTTGGACCGGTAAACGGAAGCACATTATTTACAGGAGTTGGCGGCAACTGCGAAACTACAAATCGTGGTGACCCGATTTTGCAATACGACCGCTTGGCTGATCGTTGGTTTTTGAGTCAATTTGCGTTTTCAGCTGGAACAACCGCTCCTTACCTGCAATGTATCGCGGTTTCAACTACAAATAATCCAACCGGAACTTATTTTCGATATACAGTCAGTTTTGGTTCTGTAACCCCTGATGGCTTTAATGATTACGGTAAATTAGGCGTTTGGAATGATGCTTATTACACGGCTTATAACATTTTTGGAGGCTCGCCGGCAGGTAGCAACACAGGTGTTTCTCTCTGTGCTTCTGACCGAACAAATATGCTAGCTGGGCTTGCGGCAACAACGCTCTGTGCTCCAACAGCTTTCTACGGCGGTGGTGCATCGTTTCTTCCGGCTGATTTGGATGGTGCGAATCCGCCGACTGATTTAACTCGCGGTGGTGTTTTCTTGCGTTATTCAACAACGAATAACCTCAGAATGTTGCGGCTAAAACCAAATTTTACTGCGGGAACAGTAACACTTACAGATGGTTTCGGCGGAGCTGCAGGTAGCTTTGTTGCGTTTCCGACAGGAGCATTAACACTTCCGTGCAATGGAACAGGTGGAACTTGCGTTGCTCAACCCGGAACAGCTAACACTTTGGACACGCTCGGCAGTCGTTTGATGTATCGACTTGCTTATAGAAACCGCGGTGGCGTTGACAGTTTGTTGGTAAATATTGGAACCGATCCTGATGGTGCAGGAACACGAAGTTCGGCGGTTCGTTGGTTTGAAATCCGTAATCCGCTCAACAATCCGGCTGACTCAGTAACTGGAAAAAGACCGTTTCTTTATCAAAATGCGACATACGATCCGGGAGCCGCAAGCGACCGTTGGATGGGTTCGGTAGCAATGAATAAATACGGCGATGTTATGCTTGGATACAGCATCGCCAATGCCAGCACAGCACTAAAGCCTTCGATTGCGTTAGCGGGACGTTCGCAATGCGACACGCTCAATACGTTGCAAGCAGAAGCTATTGCACAAACTGGAACGGGTTCGCAAACCGGTGGACTAACCCGTTGGGGCGATTACAGCACAATGCAAGTTGATCCTTCTGATGATGAAACTTTTTGGTTTACAACCCAATATTTAGCCGCAGACGGATCATTCAATTGGCGAACACGAATTGTCAGTGCCAGATTTCCGACGACAACCGCAACCGCAAATGGCGATTTCAGTAGTGCGGGAAGTTGGAGCAACGGCGTTCCAAATGCGACTACAACCGGAATTATTCCTACTGGACGAACTTTAACTGTAAATTCAAATTCTACGGTTTGTAGCTTGAATGTTAATGCAGGAGCAAGTTTGGTGATGAACGCGAATCTTACCGTAACGGGTGCTTTAACTCTCGGAACGCAGGTTAATACTGGTGCAAGCACGCTTGGATTAGGTTGCAACGGAACAGTTTCGGGAGCATCTGCATCGAATTATGTTATCGGAAATTTCCAAAAAGATTTCTGTGCAAATCAGGCATTCACATATCCGACTGGAACCGCTAACGGATATTCGCCAGTAAATGCGAATGTTACAACAACCACAAATCCTTCGAGTTTGCTCGTAAAGGCTAATCAAGGAAACAAAGCCGGTATGGCTGCCGCGAACTCTTTGCAAAGATTTTGGACGCTGACAAATACGGCTGGAACTTTGACCACTGATATGGTTTTTAATTACAACGATCCGCTAGATGTCGTTGGAACCGAATCAAGCTACAAACTTTACCGTTTTACAGGTGCAAGCGGAGTCGATCAAGCTCCAATTACTCTTGATACAACTGCGAACACACTTTCAAAAACCGCCATTTCGAGTTTTTCTGATTGGGCAGTCGGTAATTTGGTACCAACGGCGGCTTCGGCTTCAATTACCGGAAGAGTTTTAACTTCTGGCGGTCGTGGTGTTTCAAGAGCGTCAATTTCGATCACTGATTCTGATGGACAAATTAGATACGCAACTTCGAATAGTTTTGGATATTATCGGTTTGATAATCTAGCAACTGGACAAAATTATGTAATTTCGGTCAGAAGCAAACGTTATCAATTTGGAAATCCGACGCAAAGCATTTTCGTTGGTGAGGATTTAACAGGCGTTGACTTTACGGCTTTGCCATAAGGTTTTTAGCAGAAAAAAGAAAAAGCACGATTCGCTCATTGAGTCGTGCTTTTCTGTTTCTAATTTGGCGGCAATTGCCATTTTAAATCTTCGATAAACTGAAAATCTACGACATTATAATCTTAAACCGTTAAATCATTTTCGAGAGTAGTTGCGGCGATTAAGGCATCGGCAAGCAATAATCCTTTGGAATTTGAATATGTTTCAATTAACTCTATTGCGAGGCTTGAAATCAACTCGTTAATCAAAACCTGTGGAAAATTGTCAAGGTATTTCTTGATTACCTGCTTTTCTTTGTTTGACTTTGAACCTTGAAGATTTTCGATATAAACGGTTGCACAAATCACAGTAGTTTGGCTTTCCACGAATTGTTTGATGCTTACGTCATCCTTAAAAATCTTCGAAAAAATATTCGTGTCAACGAGATGAATCATTATATTTTCCCGTTATTTTTGTCACGAATTTTTCTGGCAATTTCCAACGCGTCCTCTTCTCTATCAGCCCAAATACCTAATGCGGCATCGCCATCTTTCTTCAAACTGTTTCTTCTTGGCGGAATAATATTTGGATTGCACTTAAGAAGTTTTTCCATCGGAGTAAGCGAGGAAGTTTCTTCTTCGATTTTCTCAAGGTCTTTCAAAAGCCCGCGAACATAATGGTTATCATTTATGTGAAAAACGCGATTAATATTTTCAGTAGTTTCAATTACAAGTTGTCCCATAAATTCTCCTGAAAACGATTTTAACATACAAAAAAACAAAGGTGAAAAAATCGAAATTATCCAACTTTTTCGCCTTTTCTACTTGGTAAGACACTTTTCTTGATTTGTTAAAACTGAAATAATTAAACTTTTATCGAAAGTTTTAATTTTTCTTAAACTTTTTGCCAATCATTTTCAGAGAGTTCACCAATTCTTGTAACTTTATTTTGTGGCGAAGTAAAAAGAAAAATTCTGACGGCAGACTCTTTATTTAGGTTTGCAGTTTACCAATCTTGCAAAATGTAATCAGTTTTCGACGTAGATTTTGAAACTTGACTCGTGATAACAGCCAAAATCACATCGGGACGTTCATAGTGATAAAGTTCGTTGATATGATTAAAGCAGGTCTTCTTTTGGTTGAATGAATGCCGATAAATTCTGCTGTTACAACAGTTCAGGGTTTCATTTTGTTACCTCTGCGTAATTTGTTGAGGCAAAAACTGCGTTCTGCAAATCATCATCTGACCATTCATCACTTTCGTCAATAACTTCAGTGTTTTTATACTTTTCACGCAAAAACAATGCAAAATCTTTTACCTCAGATACCTTTTCAGACGGCAAGGATTTCAATAAATCCACAATTTCTAGAGTCTGAGTATTTGTCATTTTATTACCTATAAACTATTTTATCACACAAAAAACCAAAGTCGAAAAAATTGATTTAA
Organism: Acidobacteriota bacterium; assembly: GCA_031414415.1. Taxonomy (GTDB): domain Bacteria; phylum Acidobacteriota; class Blastocatellia; order Pyrinomonadales; family Pyrinomonadaceae; genus JANNVK01. Next base: position 52,878 of record JANNVK010000006.1, on the reverse strand, counting down.
CCCAACTTTTTCAGCTTTTTTAACGGAACGTGGGCTGCCAGCCTGCGAGTCATAGAAGTTCGATTACACTCGCATGCAGGGCTGCCTGCGTTCCGTTTAATTTTTGATTTGATAAAATGCCTTCATTCCCAAATATCTCGCAGAATCGCCCAAATCTTCTTCAATTCTGAGTAATTGATTATATTTTGAAACACGATCTGAGCGGCAAAGCGAACCGGTTTTAATCTGTCCGGCGTTGGTCGCCACTGCCAAATCGGCGATAAAATTATCTTCAGTTTCGCCCGAACGATGAGAGATAACTACTGTCATATTATTCGTTTTAGCGAGTTCAATTGCGTCGAGAGTTTCGGTTAAAGTGCCGATTTGATTGAACTTAATCAAGATCGAATTTGCACAACCTTCGTCAATTCCGCGTTGCAGAAACTCAACATTTGTTACGAACAAATCATCACCAACAAGCTGCGTGTTTTTGCCGATTTGATCCGTGATATATTTCCAACCAGTCCAATCGCCTTCCGCCATTCCGTCTTCAATCGAAATAATCGGATATTTTTTTGTCCAATCAATCCAGTAATCAGCCATTTCCGTCGGCGTTAATTTTCGTTTATCGCTCTTTTTGAAAACGTAATGCGTGCCATCAAAAAACTCACTCGCCGCCGGATCGAGTGCGAGCATTACATTCTCGCCAGCCTTGTAACCTGCAATTTCGATTGCTTCGAGAATTGTTTCAATAGCTTCTTCATTAGACTTCAAGTTTGGTGCAAAACCGCCTTCATCGCCAACGCTGGTCGAATATCCACGTTTCTTTAAAACGTTTTTGAGGTTGTGAAAAATCTCGGCTCCACAACGCAATCCTTCTGCAAAACTTTCTGCACCGACTGGCATTACCATAAATTCTTGAAAATCTACATTGTTATCCGCGTGAGCTCCGCCGTTCAAAATATTCATCATCGGAACGGGCAAAATTTTTGCATTTACACCGCCGAGGTATCGATAAAGTGGAACTTCGAGCAACGCCGCCGCCGCACGTGCAGTCGCCAGCGAAACCGCAAGCATTGCGTTTGCACCGAGGTTCGATTTATTCGCCGTGCCGTCCATTTCAATCATCGTTTGGTCAAGCAAAGTCTGATCGAGTGCGTCCATTCCTTCTATTTCATGGGCGATTTTTTCGTTAACATTCTCAACCGCTTTCTGCGTTCCTTTGCCCAAATAACGATTTTTGTCGCCATCACGAAGCTCAACAGCTTCGTGTTCGCCGGTCGATGCCCCCGAAGGCACAGCCGCCCGACCAATTTCGCCAGATTCCAACACAACTTCTGCTTCAAGAGTCGGATTTCCGCGAGAATCTAGGATTTCTCTCGCCCAGACAGTTTCAATAATGCTCATTTGATATTTTGCTCCGTTATAAATATTTGCTCACTAAATTTTAGAATATTTCAATTCTTCGTCAATTCGCTCTTTTAAAAACATTTTTATCAACGATTGATATGGAACATCGCGTTTGTTAGCAACGAGCCTGATTTTTTCAAGCATCGATTCTGAAATTCGCAATGAAATCGTCCGCGTTGTCGGTTTTAGCTTTGAAAAAACTTTCATTTCTGCGACATTCCAGTCAATAAATTCGGTCGAATCAGAGTTCGACCAAAATTCACGTTCTTCGTCTTCGCCGACAAATTTAGGAATCTCTTTTAATTTTTTCAGCATATTTTCGTTCCTCATTTTTGGTCATATTGCGTGCGGAAATAACCCGAATCAACTTGTTTCTCATTGTGAAAGCTATAAAAAGTTTTCGCTTTGTGTCAGTTTTTCCAAATGCGAAAAACCTTTGTTCGAACTCAGAATGTTTTTTGTCATTAGCTATAATCAGCGGTAGATTGAAAAAAACATCCTCACATTCGCTATCTGACACACTATGAAGATGCCAATTCTTATTTGAATTACCTTCATCCCATTCAAATCCTTCACAGTTTTCAATTGTAGAATTCATCTAAAAAGTATTGTATGAAAATATACAAATGTTGTAAAGATTGTTTCTGAAACTGAGACTTTGGTTTCACGAAATTTAAGAATATGCCAAAATTTGCTAAGATAAGCGAATTATGGCTTGTCCTTTCAATGAAAATTCAAATGCATACGGAGCAAATCCGCCGCTTTCTTACAATAAATATCTAAAAGTCCCAGAATTGATTCAATTGCAGGAAACTTTGTCTGAGCCTACAAGCCACGATGAATTGCTTTTTATTGTGATTCATCAAACTTACGAACTTTGGTTTAAGCAAATTCTTCACGAGATTGATGCGAGTGTCGGCTGGCTCAATGAAGGACGAATTTTTCGTGCAAATCATTCATTTAAAACGATTTTGGCGATTGAAAAGATTCTCGTTTCGCAGATTCACATTCTCGAATCAATGGCACAAATTGGCTTTCTCGAGTATCGCGATAAACTCAATCCGGCGAGCGGTTTTCAATCGATGCAGTTTCGCGAACTCGAATTTGTTTCAGGTTTGAAGGACGAAAATATCTTAAAGTTTTTCGAATTCGATAAATTTGCACACGCGAGACTCGCTGAGAGGTTTAACGCTCAAACTATCGGCGATGCTTTTTGGCAAATGCTTGCGACAAAAGGTTTTGCGACTGAAACACATCTTGAAAAAGTAAATGCCATCGTCGAAATAATGGCGATTCCCGAAAAATATGGCGAGCTTTACGTACTTCAAGATTTGTTGATAGAACACGACGAAACAATTTCTTTGTGGCGTTATCATCATGTGTTGATGGTTGAAAGAATGCTCGGAATGAAACAGGGAACTGGCGGCTCAGAAGGTGTAAACTATTTAAGATCAACACTTTCGAAGAAGTTTTTTCCCGAAATTTGGGAGGCGAGAACAGTTTTAGAAATTAAAAGAGCTTAAAAATCTATGGCAAAAATTGAAAATGGCGAGACAGTAATTATAGTTTTACAAAATCCGCGAGAAAAAATTTGGGGCGTTTTACAAGAAATAACCAACGCCGGAATTTTCATCTACGGCATTGATCTCAATGCATTTGAAGATTTTGTCCGTGCATTGCAAAATAAGGAACCATTTTTTGCTTTGAATGAGCAATTTGTTCCTTTGTGGCGACTCGAAAAAATCACGAAAGACGAGCAAAGCGGCGAAATTCCGTCAATGCAACAAGAATTTGAACGGCGAACCGGTTTAATGCTTGCCGAAATTTAAATTGACCCGATTTAGAAAAAAAACTTGCGATTAGTATTAGGTGAATATTATGAATACAAATTACTTAAAATTATTTTTTTTCACGATTGCGATTTTCTTTTTAGTTGGCGGAGCCTGCCCTTCAAATGAAACAACTCTTTCGAATAAAATTGCACAATCAGAGATTTATCAAAATTATTTTATAAAAGAAAACGCCGGAAAATATGAAGTTACTGCGTTTTTTAGAATTGGCGGCGACACCGGAACAACTTTAGCTTTAGTTTCGCCGAGCAAGATATTGTTTAACGGACAAACACTTGTCGAACATCTAAATACAAGCAGCGGAACGTTTTACACAATTGAAGTAGCAAACAATACGCCAAATGGAACGTTCCAATTCACCGACAGACAAGGAAAAATCTACACAAATAAGATAGATTTTTTAAAAATTTCGCCACTCGCAAAAAATTTAACTGCAACTGGTTCAACTCAGATTAGCGTGCCGCTTTCGAGGGCAATTGCTGATTCAACCAATTTAACGCTCAAACTTTCGAGTGCCTCAAACACCGAAACAAGTTTTGTTGGATCAGTTTTTGAATCTGAAATTGCTCCAAATAAGGTTTCTGTAATCGTCAAACCCGAAGCCTTTGCAAAATTTTCTCGTGGAAATATTTCCCTCGCTTTTGATGTCAGCGATTCAGTTTCGACACAGCAAGGAACTAATCTCGGTGGAAATATTACGTTTTCTTACCAAACAACGCCAGTCAATATTGCGTTTTTAAAAACCGGAAAAATTCCCACCAAAAACACGAAAGTTGCGAATGGTTTTGAGAAAAACGCTAACATTAGTGCGACTAAAAACCCGCCAAACAACGCTAACTTAAAGACAGAAAACCGCTTTTCGAAAATAAACAATCTCAAAGTCAAATAAGTAGTTTTGCAGAATCATAGTTGCAAGCGATTAACTAATAAAGTAATTTGTTTACAACGAATTCCAAATATAAAAAAACCAGCTCGTTTCATTTGTGAAACAATCTTTCATATGTTAATCTTACAAAGATTTGACTCATTTTAAGACACAAAAGGAGCAAAAAAAATGGCTGGAGAGGCGACAAAAATGGCAAGTATGGACAAAGGTAAAGCGATTGATTCGGCGTTGGCAAACATCGAAAAGAAGTTTGGCAAAGGCTCTATTATGCGACTCGGCGAAAGACCGCACGAAGAAATTGGTTCAATTTCAACAAATTGTTTGAGTTTGGATGCGGCAATTGGAGTTGGCGGATTTCCTCGTGGAAGAATTGTTGAAGTTTATGGACCTGAGAGTTCGGGTAAAACAACTTTGGCTTTACAAGTTGTAGCTTCAGCCCAAAAACTTGGCGGAATTGCGGCTTACATTGATGCCGAACACGCTCTTGACCCAGATTATGCTGAAAAACTCGGTGTAAACATTGACGAAATGTTAATTTCGCAACCAGATTCTGGCGAACAAGCACTTGAAATTGCCGAAACTTTGGTTCGCTCGGCGAGTATTGATGTAATTGTCATCGACTCAGTTGCGGCACTTGTTCCGCGTGCGGAAATTGACGGCGAAATGGGCGATTCGCATATGGGTTTGCAAGCTCGTCTAATGTCGCAAGCGTTGAGAAAACTTACTGCGATTATTTCAAGTTCAAACACGTGTTTTATTTTTATCAACCAACTTCGCGACAAAATCGGCGTGATGTTTGGTTCACCGGAAACGACAACCGGCGGTAAGGCTTTGAAGTTTTATGCAAGTGTTAGAATTGATATTCGGAGAATTGGAGCATTGAAAGATGGCGACAAAATAGTCGGCAATCGGACAAAGTGTAAGATAGTTAAAAATAAGGTTGCTCCGCCGTTTCGCGATTGCGAATTCGACATTATGTATGGCGAGGGAATTTCGAAAGAAGGCGATTTGCTTGATTTAGCTGTAACTCATGAAATTGTTGAAAAAAGTGGTTCGTGGTTTTCTTATTCCGGCGAAAGACTCGGACAAGGTCGCGAAAATGTCAAAATTTTTCTCAAAGAAAATTTATCACTTCGAGACAGAGTTGAGCATGATGTTCGCGTCAAACTCGGTTTAAAAGTTGAAGAAGTTTAAAGATTTTAATTATCTGAAAAATGGCGTGTTGAAAATTTTCAACACGCTTTTTTTTATTGAATTTGTTTCGGTCTGCCACTTTGCAGCGGTTTGGTTGGTGGCTCATTGCTCTGAACATTTGCCGCTTTTGGCGGTGTAACTTTACCATTAACAGCGTTTGGATCAATTTTTGTGTTCGCCATTTGCTTCTTGATTTCAGCTTCACTTGGAATTCCAGGAATCGGTGGAGTTCCTTTGACGTTAGGTTTCATCGCAGCTTTTGGGTCAATTCCGGGTGCAATTGCACCATTTGAAATTGTTTTTGAATTACTTGATTTCGGATCAGTAATTCCAGGTGGCAGATTTGCAGAATTTATATTCTCGGGTTTTGTTGAAAATTCCGGCGGAATTGGTTGATTCGTGACAGCCATATTTGTTCTGCTGTTAGCATTTGAATTGCTAGGTGCAGAAGCAGTTTGGCAAGCAAGTGAAATTGCAATTGCCGAAGTAACTATAAGTATCGAAAAGTTTTTTAACATAAAATACCTCACTTTTTAAATAAAAATTAAATAACAGTTCCATCATGAACAATCGCATTTTTTGGAATTAAAACAATTCCATCGCGAATGTAATAATTTGTCCCTTGTTCTTCATCAATGTTTTTCACGTTTTGAATCACAACATTTTGACCAATCCTCGCATTTTTATCGACAATAGCTTTACGAATCAAAGTATTTTTACCAATTCCAATATGCGGAATTCCCTTAGCAATATTTTTGTTCATTTCCTCAATTGATTCGTAATAATCAGAACCCATCACGATCGAATTCTCAATTCTCGCACCGTAATCTATCCGACTTCGCAAGCCAATAATTGAGCGTTGAGCCTTAATTCCGTTCAAAATACAACCTTCGCTGACCATCGAATCATCGATTTCGCAATTGTGAACTTTTGATGGCGGTAAATATCTGCTTCGAGTGTAAATTGGCGAATCTGTATCGAAAAAATTAAACTTCGGAAGCGGCGACGCAAGGTCGAGATTAGCGTTATAAAACGACCGAATTGTTCCAATATCTTCCCAATATCCTTGAAACAAATGAGCTTGAACATTCGATTTTTCGATTGCTGCCGGAATTATTTCACGTCCAAAATCGACCCAAGATTCATCTTGTCCGAGCATTTCAACCAACCGATTATAATTGAAAACATAAATGCCCATCGAAGCCAAATATGGACGGCAGGCGGCTTCTTCAGCACTTAAACCGAACTTTGTGGTGTCAACTTTCATTGACTCTAAATCAGCACCTTTTGGCTTTTCTTTAAACTCAATAATTTTGCCAACATCGTCAGTTTTTAATAAGCCAAACTCACTCGCATCTTGTTCATTACAGGGAATTACGGAGATTGTGACATCAGCGTTGGTTTCGAAATGACGCTGTAAAAACTTTCGATAATCCATTCGATAAAGATGATCGCCGGATAAAATTAAAAGCGTATCAACCTTCCAATCGCGGATGTGTGGCAACATTTGGCGAACCGCATCAGCCGTGCCTTGAAACCATTGTGGCGAGTCGATTCTTTGTTCGGCTGCAAGCACATCAACAAAGCCTGTCGAGAAACTTGAAAACCGATAAGTCCTTGAAATATGACGATTTAGCGATGCAGAATTAAACTGCGTAAGGATAAAAAGTTGCGTCACGCCTGAATTTATACAGTTTGAAATTGGAACATCAATAAGCCGATATTTTCCACCAAGTGGAACCGCTGGTTTTGATCTGTCGCGTGTTAAAGGAAACAAACGCGAACCTGCTCCGCCACCTAAAATAACCGAAATTACATTATCGAATTCTGCCATAAATCTCGTTAGTTTTTTCTAAATAATAAAAATAATTCGTCTGAATAGAATACCGATAAACGCTCCTTGAAGACAAGGCGAACACACTCAAAAAACAATATTTTGACATTTTTCAATAACGGTGATAACTTCAAATTTCGCAGAAAGTAACTTTTATTCGTATTTTCTGGTAGTTCTTTTATTTAAATGTAGAGACTTTGGGTTTTAAAAGGGAAAGTTGAGTGAAATACTCACACGATCGCGTCACTGTTATAGTCAGAAAACCTAACCAAAGTTTTTGCCGATAAATGCTTCGCGTAAAAGCATTTGGCTGATTAATCAAGTTTCATTTTTGAAATGCCTTGTCTTTTTTCACCATTTGTATTTTTGGCTAAAAAGGCAAGGCTTTTTATTTTGAAAATTGTAAACAAAAAAACCATATTTTTTATATTTATTGTTGCTATCTCGCAGCTTTTAAGTTGTAAAAACACATTATCAATCGCTCCAATAACAACATTTAGAGATGTTACAGACGATTTAAATCGACGAGTAAAACTTCCGAACAAAGTTGAACGTGCAATTTCACTCGCTCCAAATTTGACCGAAAATGTTTTTGCGATTGATGCCGGAAACACTCTAATTGGTGTGACAGAATATTGCGATTTCCCAGAAGATGCGAAGAAAATTCAGAAAATAGGCGATACAATTAAGCCAAATATTGAAAATATTATTGCTCTCAAGCCGCAAATTATACTTGTTTCAACCGCCTCGCAACTCGAAAACTTTACAAAACAGCTTGATGAAAATAATATTGCTGTTTTTGTGACAGACCCAAAAGATCTTGAAGGTGTTTACCGAAATTTAATTCAGTTTGGAGAAATTTTTGGAAAAACGGAAAAAGCAAGTGAAATTGTTGCGAGTTTACGAAAACGAGTGGCTGAAGTTGAACTTAAAATAAACACAACGAAAGATTTAAAAGTTTTCGTGCAAATTTCGCGAGAGCCACTTTTTTCCATCGGAAAAACTTCATTTCTTAATGATGTTATTAAGCGAGCTGGCGGTATTTCTGTCACAGATTCAATTAACGAGCCATTTCCAAAACTAAGCAAAGAAACAGCTTTAGCATCAAATCCGGAAGCAATTATTCTTTCAGAAAGCCCTAATAATATTGAACCAAATGATGTTTTTAAAGATTCGAATGCCTCAAAAAACAAACGTATTTTTAAAGTGAATGCAGATATTTTTTCACGTCCTGGACCGCGACTTGTTGAAGCAATTGAGATAATTGCAAAAAACTTGCATCCGGAAAGTTTCCAATAAATACCATTGAATGATTGCTGAAAAAATAAACTTGAAATCCAAATATCAACGCTATCTTGTTGCACTTTTGGGCGTTTTGATTTTAGCAATAACAACTGCAATTTTTCTTGGGAGTGAAAGTTTATTATTTACAAATTTGAATGAGCAACAGAGCGTAATTCTATTTGAGATTCGTATTCCACGTGTCTTACTTGCTGTAAGTATTGGTGCAAGTTTGGCAGTTGCAGGTGCGGCTTTGCAAGCATTATTGAGAAATCCTTTGGCTGAACCGTATCTTTTAGGAGTTTCAAACGGTGCGGCACTCGGAACAATGTTAGCTTTTGTGTTTTTCTCACAATTTGAGATTGCACGCCCGGTTTTTGCAATTATTGGTGCAGGTTTGGCAACTTTTATTGTTTGGCAAATTGCGAATAGCCGAGCCGGAATGAATACAGAAAGACTTGTTTTAGCTGGAGTTATTGTCACAACTCTGCTTTCGTCAGTCTTAATATTGCTCACGAGTTTGCTCGACGCAACTCGCCTTCGGAGTTTCACATTTTGGTTACTCGGCGATTTGTCGCAAGCATCACCAACAGCTTTTTATGTAGTTTTCGCGACAGCAATATTTGGCACAATAATTTTACTATCACAAGCGAAAGCATTGAATTTAATGATGTTAGGAGAACGAGACGCGGCAGATTTTGGCGTTGAAGTAAAAAAAACAAGGTTAATAGTTTTTACTACCGCAAGTTTTCTGGTTGGAATTTCTGTTGCTTCTGGTGGCTCAGTCGGATTCGTTGGTTTAGTTGTTCCACATATAATCCGTCTGATTTTGGGGAGTGATAACCGGATTGTAATACCAGCAAGTTGTTTGTTTGGTGCAGCTTTCGTAGTTTTAGCAGACACAGTTTCGCGAACGGCAATTTCGCCGAGAGAACTTCCAGTCGGAGCAATTACTGCTCTAATTGGCTGTCCGCTCTTTATATATTTATTGAAGAAGTCTTGATCTGAATCTAAAGTCCACAGTCTAAAGTCCATAGTCTTGTGTCAATAGTCAGCAAGAAGTCGTTTCTTTACTAGGGACAAAAGACTAAGGACAAAAGACTAAGGACAAAAGACTAAGGACAAAAGACTAAGGACTAAGGACTACGGAAATGCTCAGCATTAATAACATTACAATTAGTTATCACTCTTTTGAGGTTCTGAAAAATATATCTTTCAATCTGCAAGACAGGAAGATTACTGCTGTAATAGGTGCAAATGGTGCTGGGAAAACAACTCTACTTCGTGGATTGAACGGTTTGTTGCCGACAACAAATGGCGAAATATTGCTTGACGGAAAAAATATAAATAATTTTTCGAGAGTTGAAATTGCCAAAAATATCGCGGTTGTTGCCCAAGAAAATGAGACAAAATTTCCGATTACAGTTTTAGAATTTGTTCTCGGCGGAAGGTTTTCGCATGGCACAACATTTGGCTGGGAAACTGATAAAGATTTACAAACTGCTGCTAAAGCGTTAGAAATGTGTGGTTTAGAGAGTTTTGAAAAACGCCAAATGAACCAACTTTCCGGCGGTGAACGGCAAAGAGTTGTATTAGCAAGGGCTTTTGCGACCGAAGCGAAAATTTTGCTTTTTGACGAACCAACCGCAAACTTGGATTTATCAAATCAGGCGTTAATGTTTCGGCTTGTTCGCAAAAGGTGTGAAGGTTGCGGAAGTTCGGCAATCATTATCACACACGATATAAATTTGGCATCCGAATTTGCAGACGAGATTTTACTTCTCAAACGAGGCGAAATCATAGCAAAAGGGAAGCCGGAAGATGTTTTAAATACGGAAACATTACGAAAAGTTTTCGATATTTCGGTCTTGGTCGATGCTCATCCGTTGAGCGGAAAGCCAAGAATTACAATGAGTTACGAGCGATAAAATTAGGAATGCAGCGAAAATCTGCAACTGCCCTCGCAACAGTTAATTTAGTGAATAACTAATAGTGAAAAGTGAAAAATTATTTAGAAACTTTTCACTATTCACTTTTAGTTATTCACCAAAAAGTCTGGAACTATTTTATCGTTTTCAACCTAAACCAACTCCGCGAAGGGCGGAAAGAGGAAAAATGAATAGATTTTTTAAGATTTTATTTTTAGTAAGTATTTTTCTGTCTGGCGTGTTTGCACAGACAGCGACACCGAGTCCAACTCCACAAATTAAAGAAACTGTCACGGTTTCTTCCGGCACAAGCCAAAGCGAAACAGAAATTTCAAAAACTGTATATCTTATTGATGCGAAACAACTTAGAGAACGAAGTGAATTTTCATTTGCTGATTCTGTGCGGACAGTTCCGGGTTTGCGTGTTCAGCAAATTGGTGGATTTGGAAGACTTGTAACAATCAAAACACGCGGTCTTCGCAACTCAGATACAGCAGTTTTGATCGATGGAATGAGGTTTCGCGATGCGGCTGCAATCAATGGCGATGCGTCATCTTTTATCAGCGACTTTACGCATACAAATGCTTTTCGGCTAGAAGTTTTGCGTGGAACAGGTTCATCTCTCTACGGTACAAACGCTGGTGGCGGTGCGATAGATATTCAATCGCAAGCTCCACGGAAAGGATTTCACGGCGGATTAACAACAGCTTTCGGATCGCTCGGGCAAAAGCGAATTCGCGGGAATATTTCGGATGGATTTGAAAAATTTGGCTACACACTCGGCATTTCAAGAACCATTTTTAGTGAAGGAATAGACAAAGACGACGACGCAAACAACGCAAATTTCAACGGCAGAATCGACTATAATCCAATTAGCAAAACATATCTTTCAGGAAGATTTTTTGTCTCAGATGCTTTTGTAAAATTAAATTCTAGCCCAGATACTTTTGGAACAAATTTGCCAACAGTTACAACAATAATTTCGGCTCAAAAAGGTATAAATTTTGTTGTTGATGCTAATGATCCTGACAATTTTCAGAAGTCGAAAGTGTTTAATGGTCAATTTCGTTTAACGCAAGTTTTTACTGACAATTTATTCTTCTCGGCAAATTATCAAGGTTCAAAAACCAGCCGGAGAAATGTTAATGGTCTTCTAGGTGTTGGTTTTCAAAGTGCTTCAAACTCAACGTTTGAAGGCTTGATAAACACGCTCGAAACAAAGTTAGACTGGCGAACAAAGCGAAATAATTTAACCATCGGTTACGAATATGAAACCGAAAAATATGGAAATGATGGATTTTCGGCGAATGTAAATGCGGCTTTTTTTGTGCGTGCAAGACAAAATAGCAACACATTTTTCGCTCAAAATTTGTTAAATTTTCTTGATGGAAAACTACAATTTTCGGGTTCTTTTCGCAGTCAGCTTTTCTCGCTCAAAAACCCAACATTTAGCCGAAACAATCCGCCATACGCTAATTTAACTCTGAAAAGTCCGCCAAATAGTTACACTTTTGATGGTTCAGTAAGTTATTTTGTTTCGAAAACTAACACTAAATTCCGTTTTCACGCTGGAAATGGTTATCGCGTGCCGTCGCTCTATGAAAGATTTGGAACTTTCTATTCGAGTTTTACACAGAGTTTTACAGCACTCGGCGATCCGAATCTGGCTCCCGAAAAAACGTTTGCTTTCGATGGCGGAATTGAGCAAAGTCTTGCTGATAATCGTGCGAAACTTACTGCAACTTATTTCTACACAAGACTTAACGATATTGTTGGTTTTGCAAATGTGGCTCAAAATATTGGAACAACGCCACGACCATTTGGTGGATATTTTAATACCAAAGGCGGAGTTTCACGCGGTGCAGAATTTAGCGGCGATTTCAAAATCACAAATACAACAACTCTATTTACATCATATACTTACACGAATAGCGACCAGCTAAATCCACAAGTTGCGGGTAGCCGAATTACGCGAACATTAGGCGTTCCAGATCATCAATTTTCGTTTGTCGCAACGCAATATATCGGCAAAAGGTTTTTTGTAAATGCAGATTTTGTTGCATCGAGCGAATATCTCGCACCGATTTTTAGCAATTCAATCTTTCAGACACGAATTTATTCGTTTAGAGGAAACCGCAAAGCTGACGTTACTGCAAGCTACGAAATTCCTAGTTTCAACGAAAAATTGAAATGGAGATTCTTTGGCACGATTGAGAATCTTTTTGCTTATGAATATTTCGAAAATGGATTTCAGACGGCGGGAAGAACTGGAAAGATTGGCTTGAGTCTGAGTTTCTAACTGGATTTTTTCAATCGGAAAATTCACCGCCAAGACGCAGAGAACGCCAAGTAAATAGTTTTTCTTTCTGTTATTTCTTGGAGAACTTGGACGCTTGGCGGAAAAAATGGATTTTGAACAACACGGCGAATGCAATTTATTTTGTGTTCGCCGTGTTGTTTGTGGTAATACTTTTACATACATTTTGCATCGAAGATTTTTGGGGTAAAAATTATGAAAAAGTTGTTTCTTTTGCTAGTCGTAACTTTCGCGGTTGCGAATATTGTTTTTGGTCAAACGAAAACTATCACGAATTCTGATCTTGAGAAATTTCGTGTGGCACGAGTGCAACAAGAGGAAGATTATCGAGCGAATTATAAAAAGCTAGGAATGCCTTCGCCCGAAGAACTGAAACAAAAAGAGTCTGAAAGGCAGCAAAACCTAACGCAATTTGCCAAAAAAGCGAGGATTAAAGAGCAGCAAACTCAATCTTTTTTGTTTGCACGGGCAAATGTTTTTCGAACACATTTTGCTTCACTCAATGCTCAAATTCGTTATTTAAACGCCGAACTTTCGCGTCTTCCAAATCAAAAAATCTTTTACACAGTTTCATATCCGTTAGAAACTTTGCACTCACTTAATTTTTATAGCAAATACGGAAATATCAATATTGGTTATGTAAATTATGGAAATCAATATTATTACGGAGGTTATCCGATTGGATTTTATCAACCTCAAAACTACGAACGCGAGCAAATTATCACAACAATTCGCGGTTTGGAGCAACAGAGAGTTGGATTATCGGCACAATGGGAATTGCTTGAAGACGAAGCAAGAGCCGCGGGAATCAGAATTGACTAAATCAAAACAATTCATTGAATTTAAACGAAACGCGGATTATGATAAAAGCATATTCGCGTTTTATTTTTTGGATATATTTATGAAAAACGGTTGGGAAACAATTATCGGAGTGAAAATATGAATGTTGCGAGAGTATATGACGAATTTGTTGAGTTTATCGCCGCTGGTTCGAGTCCGCAAAATGTGATTGCCTTTCGTCCATCGGAAAAAACCAGAAAACGTGTGTTTGATTTAATCGAACGCGAACGCGAAGAAGGTTTGTCGGAAGACGAAAAATCAGAACTTGACCATTATATGCAAATTGAACATTTGATGCGATTAGCCAAGGCGAAAGCTCGTCATTATGTAACTAAATGAGCCGTTACATATCTAAAAAACTCAGAGAAAAAGTTGCTGAAAGAGCCTTGTATTTGTGCGAATATTGCCTAATTAGTTATGACGACGCATTTTATGGTTGCGAAGTTGAGCATATTATTAGCAGAAAACACGGTGGCTTATCAAATTTTGAAAATCTCGCTTATTCCTGTGCTTTTTGCAATCGTTTCAAAGGCACGGATTTAACTTCGATTGACTGGCAAACAGGCGATTTTGTAAGATTCTTCAACCCACGAATTGATAAATGGAATGAACATTTTAGCTTGAAAGAAAATAAAATTGAAGCAATTTCCAAAATTGGTGAAGTTACAGAGAAGATTTTACAATTTAATAACTATGTTAGATTGATTGAACGCCAGGAATTGAATTTTAGAAAGCGTTTTCCGAGTGAAAAAGCATTAGAAAAAATAAACGAATTATGAAAAACGGTTGGGAAACAATTATCGGAATGGAAATTCATGCACAGCTTGCTACGGAAACTAAGATTTTCTGTGGTTGTGCAACTAGTTTTGGTGATGAGCCAAATGCAAATACGTGTCCGGTTTGTCTTGGTTTGCCGGGAGCGTTACCTGTTTTAAACAAACGAGTTATCGAACTTGGTGCGAAAGCTGCTTTGTCACTTGGGCTAACTGTTAATGAAACTTCAATCTTTTCGCGGAAGAATTATTTTTATCCCGATTTGCCGAAAGGTTATCAAATTTCGCAATACGACAAGCCTTTTTCTTCCGATGGCGAGCTCACGATAATGACCGCCGAACGCGATGAGAATGGACGTGCGAAAGAGTTTAAGCCGATGAAAATCCGGATTGAGCGAATGCATTTGGAAGAAGATGCGGGAAAAAACGTGCATGAAGGTCTGCCAAATGTAGATAAATATTCATACGTTGACCTCAATCGAGCTGGAACGCCGCTGGGTGAGATTGTGACGAAAGCTGATTTTCGTTCGTCGTGGCAAGCTTATGATTACGTGAACCACGTTCGCCGCGTTTTGCAATGGGTTGGAGCGTCTGACGCTGATATGGAGAAAGGAAATTTGCGTTGTGAGGCGAATGTTTCTGTGCGAAAAATCGGTGAACCTGAATTTCGCACCAAAGTTGAATTAAAGAATTTGAACTCGGTTCGATTTATGCAAAAAGCGATTGAATATGAGATTGAACGCCAAATCAAAGCACACGAATCCGGCGAAGGCGTAAACCAAGAAACGCGGCTTTGGGACGACAAAAATAATCAGACGCGAATTATGCGGAGCAAGGAAGATGCTCATGATTATCGATATTTTCCCGAGCCTGACTTGCAACCATTAAAAGTAACGGCGGAAGTTATCGACGAAATTAAGCGTTCGATGCCCGAATTGCCTGATGCAATGCGTGACAGATTTATGCAAGAATATTCGCTTTCATATGCAGACGCATCGCAACTTGTTGTCGAAAAAGACTTGTCTGAATTTTACGAAACAACCGCAAAATTGTCAGGAAACCCGAGAGTTTCGGCAAACTTTATTTTGTCTGAATTATTGCGAGAGCTAAATAATGTTGGTAAATCTGCAAGTGAATCGAGCGTTTCGGCAGAAGCCTTAGCTGAATTAATCAAAACAGTTGACTCTGGAAGCATCAACAATAATCAAGCGAAAGAAGTGTTGACCGAAATGTTTGTCAACGGAAAATCAGCGGCGGAAGTTATTGCGGAAAAAGGCTTTGAGCAAATTTCGGATAGTTCGGAAATCGAAAAAATTGTTGACGAAATAATTGCCAATAACCAAAATCAAGTTACTGCATACAAAGCCGGAAACGAGAAATTGTTTGGGTTTTTCGTTGGGCAAACGATGAAGGCTTCTGGCGGAAAGGCGAATCCGAAAATTGTGAATGATCTTTTAAAAGAGAAATTGAAATGAGTTTAGATAATAAAATTGCAATTATAACCGGCGGAACAAAAGGAATCGGATTCGCAATCGCGGAAGCGTTGTTGAAATCCGGTGTGAAGGTTTTTATTTGTGGGCGTAATAAAATTCAGCTTAGAAGTAGTTTAAATATCCTATCAGAATTTGGCGAAGTTGCCGGAATTTCTTGTGATGTTCGGGATGAAGAAGAAATTGATGCAATGTTTGCAGAATGTTTGAAGAGATTCGGCAGTGTTGATATTTTGATCAATAACGCGGGAGTTGGGATATTTGGCAAAACTGTGGAAGAAACGAGTTTTATTGAATTTGAATACACGCTTGAAACTAACCTTTATAGTGTGTTTCATACTTGTAAAAAAGTGATTCCATTGATGAAAGAACGCAATGGCGGATACATTTTCAACATTTCATCGATCGCTGGGCAAAACGCACATCCTAAAATGGCAACGTATAATGCTTCGAAATATGCGTTGAATGGTTTTACTGAAGCACTTATGCAAGAAGTAAGACAGGATAATATAAAGGTTTCGTTGATTTGTCCTGGATCTGTCAACACAACTTTTGGAAGTCAAGAAGTTACGGATGAAACATCTTGGCAGATTCATCCGAATGACATTGCAGAAATTGTGGTCGATTTATTGAAAATCAATCCGCGGACATTACCGAGTAAAGTCGAAATTCGCCCAAGCAAATTACCTGCGAAATAAATCAATAAAATTATTCTGATTTGCAGTCATAGCAAGGACCATCAAGATCATCATAATTACTTACAAGAAATTTGCCATAAGTTAGCGAATAAATTCCGAAATTATAAGCTATTGCCAGAGAATCTTCCGTTCCGCAAGAAATTGAAACAGGCATGCGGAACATAGTTTTATCCGGCATATCTGAACGAAAAATTAGCTCTGCTGGATCATCTTCTTTGCATCTCGAAGAAAGAAATGTGGCATTTCCTTGGCTATCAGTAACTGCATTAAAGATAGATTTTTTATTCGTTTTGAATCGAAGCTGAATTTTCCGGCTTTTCGCAGGAGCAAACGCACTCGCACCTTGGGTTAAAAAACGAAATTGATAACGAATTTGTTTTGCTTGAACACTAATTAAAGGCAGTAAAAACAAACTGCAACATACCAACAGCATAATAAAAGTTTTTGTAATTTTCATAGTTTTTCCCTTAATTTCCACCAATCAAATGCCCGACATAAATTAAATAAGATGATAATCGAATTGCATTTGGAGTTTGCCAAGTAGCTTTCCCATCAACAATTCCATAACCAGCGGCATCAAATGCTCTCGAAACTAGCTCTGAACAGAAAAAGGCATTATCGGCATTCTCATCTTTGGCATTTTCTCTGATTTTATTTGCAGCATCTACCGCAAATACACAGCCAACAGGAAGAATCGAACAACCGACCGCGGCAATCGCTGCACCAATTGCTCCGCCTCTTGGGTCGCCAAACATTCCCGAACCTAAAGCTCCAGTAACATCGTAAGGAAGATTTTCATATTTCATTGCCGCATCACAAACCGCTTGACGGGCAGCATTAGTCATATTTTTTCGTCTAAGTGCAACTCCGAGAGTCATTACACCCGCTGGATCAAGTCTGCAATCATTCCACGAACGACGTTCTACGCCATCGCCAATTGCTTCAATAACCATTTGATTACCAAGATAGAGAATTGCGTGGCTAAAATCAGAGCCAATTCCTTTTCTGATAGCTTTAGAAGTTTTTGATTCAGTAGTTGAAACAATGATGTCCGCTTTTCTAAGTTGTGTAATATCAATTTTTGTCGGCATAAGTTTTCACCTCTTTAATAAACAGTCCATTGAACTAATTCAATTAGTTCGCATTTTATTGGCAATTGACTACGAACCTGTAACTTTGTAAAAGTTCTGTCGTGAGGAAATGCGTGCAATTTTATTTCTTTTTTCCCGTTTACAATTTCATATGTTGCTTTTCTATAAAAACTAACACCATTTCCTAAACCTCCAATTCGCAATTCATAACTCTCACCTTTGTCATCATACAAAATAACTTCTAATTTTGTTATGCGACCATCTTTTAGGAAAATCAAAGGTTCAGGATCATTTAGAGGTATTTTTTCACTGTCATAATCAATACCTCTAAACTTAATCGCTGTACTTTTGTATGAAACTAGAGGTTTTGGCGGAATAATATCTATCCACACATTTCCAATTTCAATTGGACCGGAAATTGGTTGATTAGGAATAGGCACAAAACCCGACTCGTAAATAGATCGGCAGCTAGTTAGTAAACAAATAGCTATCAAAAATGAAGTTAGATAAATTTTTCTTTTAGCGTTTAACATTAACTTTAATATTTTTTCAGAGCCTCAGTGTAAGTATCCAAAATTTGGGTATAAGATTTTGCGGGTTGTCCGCCGTAATAGCTTCCACCAGCGGCAGTTGGTAAACTTGCCCATTCTGGAGCACCGTTTGTGACGGCTTGTCGCAAATTTCCGGCTAAAATTGGTTCAATCATTTTCCGGCGTTTCATTAGTTTAATTGCGGCAATATCTTGTGAGCGTGCTGAGAAGTCAGACATTCCGAGTTCGCCCCAAGTGCTGTTAAGAAACTGATAACGTCCGGCGGCTGTGCTTTTAAGCGAAGCATTTAATCTTACTAAAATATTTGGGTGTTTTGAGAAATCAGTAATTGAAACGTTTCTTTGACCAACTAATTCAGGGTTATAAGGTGCTGAAATAACAGTTCCGTTGACAACTTTTCCGTAGTTATTTCCTGTTCCTTCGGTGAAACCGAGAACATCGAAAAACGCTTTAATTCTTTTGTCGTCAGCCAAGGCTTCATTTGAAGAACTTGCAGTTGCTCCGCCAACTGGCGAAGTTTTTATGTCATTTATTTTCGTTTTTATCGAAGAAAAATCACCAGTTGAAATTGCTTTTAATGTTCGCAGAGTTTTTCCACCAGCATCAACTCGTCCATCTGGCGGAACAAATCCGAGAATATCACGCTGGAAAATCTTGATTGCAGTAATCGTAAAATTACCGATAATTCCGTCTTCTTTCAACACCTTAAAACGCTCAAAACTAACGCCAGCCGTAATTAATCTCTGTTGAGATAAATTTAATAAACCTTGAATTGTTTTTACATCGGCAGTTTTATTAACACCGGTTTGTCCAACTGATTGAAAAAGATTTTCGCTGGTTTTTGGTGTTGTTGGCGAAGTTTTGAGCGGCGTTCCATTACCAATCGGAAGTGTTTGCGGACTGTAAACGCCTTTCGTTGCAGGAGTTAAACCTTCAAGTTTCAAAATCACATTTCCGGCGTGAGTTCCGTCGAAGTGTCCAATATGAATATGCGGTCCACCGGTTGCGGTATATTGACCATGACGAATTAGCTCATAACCTTGAGATTTATCAAAAAGTTTATCGATATTTGCCTTAATAGAATTTAATATTGATTCATCTGAAATTCCAGGAACGTGTAAGTCAACGGCACGTTTTGCAAGATGCAAACTTTTTGTGCTTCCGCCTGGCGGAACATAACTTCTATCGCCCGAATGGACAACAACTGTTTTCCCCAAAAGTTCGCTAAGTCGTTCTAATACAACTTTTAAATGTGAATCTGATGTCGCTTTTTGATAGGTAACTGGCATAATTATCTCCTTTATTTGAATCAAAAATTATTAAATTTTAAATTGTTTTTTAAATATTTTCTATTTAATTGCTAGACGAAATAATTAAAAATTTTTGCACAAAAAAAGGATGAAAAAGTTTAACTTTTTCATCCGGAAGTAAAATTAAAATATAAGGTTTTTACTTGAGAGCCAACTCTTGATTTCCAAATTCTTTCAAACGCTCGACAACTTGGTCGATTAACCATTTTGGAGTTGATGCACCAGCCGTAACTCCAACTTTTTCAATGTTTTGCAAATCAACTTCGTTTATTTCAGAAGGCGTTTCAATCAGAAAACTTTTTTCGCATTGTTCTTTGCAAACTCCCAAAAGTTTAATGCTGTTTGATGAATGACGACCGCCGATTACATAAAATGCATCAACGTAACCAGCCAAAGCACGAGCCGCATCTTGTCTGTCGCGTGTCGCGGAACAAATTGTGTTGACAATCTGAATTTCGTCATCAGTTTTTGATTTTATTGCCTCGGCTGTGTCAAGAAATGTTTTGAGTTTTATTGTTGTTTGCGAAACAACCAAAGGTCGGCGAAGTTGTGGCAAACCAGCAACTTCAGATTCATCGTTAATGACAAAAGCGTGTTCGGGTGCGTAGCCTTTAACTCCAATCATTTCAGGATGTTCTGGACTTCCGACTATAACGACGTGACGATTTTCTGCCGCTGCACGAGCTGCAAGTTTTTGCACTCGTGTGACAAATGGACAAGTTGCATCGACAACTTTTGCGGCGTTATCTTTTAGAGATTGCTCAACTTCTGGCGTTACTCCGTGTGCTCGAATCACAGCGGTTTGGTTTCTTTGAATCTGAATTGGATCAGAAATCGTTTTTACGCCGTGAGTTACAAGTCGATCCATTTCTTGCGTGTTGTGGATTAACGGACCAAGTGTGCGAACAGCGTCGCCGTTTTCAAGTGCAGCCTCAACCATATCGACTGCTCTTTCCACTCCAAAACAAAAACCAAATTCATCTGCTACTAATACTTGCATATATTTTTACGGCTTTTTAGCCTTTTCACGATGATAACAAAATGTTCGGAAAGTTGAAACTAAAACTCTCTGCGATTAACAATTACGAAATATCTAGCGAGTAGATTTGCGTAAAACCTAGCGAATTGGTTTGCGTAAAACCTAGCGAATTGGTTCGCGTAAAACAATGTCCGCAGCTCTTTTGGCGACATCAGCGGCTTCAGGTTGCGACTTTTTCAAATGTGCAATTTGGTTTAAAGCCTCGCCTGTTCTTGATAGCAAACGAATCAAATCGCCTTCTTCCGCACGAGTTTTTGTCACAAGTTCGCTCCACGTAACATTTTCATTTGCCCAATATTCTGCTGTCGCCGCAGCTGAATAATTAATTTCTGGTGCAGGTGGAACGCCGTTTTTTATCTCAATTTTTTCTACACTATAAGCAATTTCCTCAAAACCAGTGAGAACTTCGTTTGAAGATTCTGAAAGTCGCAACTCGCCAAAACTTCGGTCTGGATCAGACGCGAGCGATGCCATAAGTGCAACCGCTTGTTTAACTTGCAGGTTTTCAAATAATCCGCTTTTGAGAGTTTCGCCAACAAGCAATGGACGATCTACTCGCAAATCTGCCAACCATTTACCAGATTCCGTGACGGTTTCTGTCGTTAAATCAAGATAACCGAAATGATTTAAAACGCTCGTTCGTTGTTCAAATGGAATCCAAATTTCGTTTCGAAGCGTGTCCAAATCGCGTCCGGTTTTGTATAAAAATTCGGCATCGCTCCAGTTTTCCCACAAAACTTGATATGTCAATTTAATTTTGTCCTCAGACAAATTTGGCGGCAAAAGTCTTTCGATTGCATCATTTACAAGTTCAACTGCTTCACTATTTTGATCAATTTTTGCTTTCCCGACGGTTTCTCTAATTTGCGGATTTCTTTCATCAAACATTTCATCAAAAGCCCTTGCGATTGCATTATCTTTTAGTTGATAAATATTTTCGTAGATTGCATTGATGCGATGAATATCAAAATTTTTACCTTCGCCATCGTCTCGCATCGCAACAATTGTGTCGCCAACAACCTGCAAAATTATAAAAAATCTTCTCCCGCTTCGACCTTGCGAAACAATTCGACCGACAATTGCATTATGTTTGAGCCAGCCGTGTCGCACATCAGCCCGATTTTCCTGCGTTGAATCTTGCAAACGTGTTTTGATATTCGTGAGTCTTTCAAAACCGCGAACATCGTCAATTGTTAATTTGCTGCCTTCAAGTCGTTGTAGAATTTGAGCTTTGCGAGTTACAGCTTCTTTTTCGAGTGAAGCTACAGTTTTTGCCGTATGGCGAAAAGCGAAACTTTTTTCGGCAATTTCGCGAACCTGCGAGATGCTTTTGTAAGCGTCAAGCAGATTTAACAAACTTGTGTAAGTCGCACGAAACTGACTTTGCAACGCATCAGGTGGCGATTTTAGAAGTTCAGAGATTTTTTTTGGATTTTGAAATTGCGAAGGTGCGAGAATCACAAAACCGACGTGATCTTTGCCGCGACGACCAGCTCGACCAGTCATTTGCTGCATTTCGCTCGCTTTGAGAGTTCGCCAACCATCATTTGAACGTGTGTCCGCAAAACTTATGACAACGCTTCTCGCGGGAAAATCAACTCCGGCAGCGACAGTCGATGTCGCGAAAATTGCTTCCAAAAGTCCTTTCGACATCATTTTTTCGATCAGCAATTTCCAGGCTGGCATATGTCCGGCGTGATGTGCGGCAATTCCGGCGTGTAAAAGAATTTTTCGATGTTTATGATTGCGAATTTCCGGATTTGCTTCGATGTAATCCCTAAAAATTTCTTCACGTTTCTCGCGTTTTTCAATGTTTTGTTTCTGCGATTTATCAAATGCAACTTCTAATGCAGATTCATCGCAACGCCTGCGAGTTGGCATAAAAATAATTGCCGGAAGCAAATTATAGCCACGCAAAGATGAAATTAATTTCGGAGATGGTATTTCAGTCATTGAATTAAAGTTTAACGCAAAACGTAAAATATACACAGATTCTCAACAATAAATTTGTTAAACTTACGATTATGAAAAACTCAATTAAACTTTGGCATCAATTTGTTGCAACGCAAAATTCTGAGATTTTGCAGTCGATTTTGGCAGATGAAGTGAAATTTCATTCGCCATTTGTTTGGAAACCGAAAGAAGGAAAGTTGTTGACAATTAAAATTCTCGAAACTGCGGCAAGTATTTTCGAAGATTTTAGATACGTTCGCGAAATGACAAACGAAAACAATCTGGCTCTCGAATTTGAAGCCAAAATCGGCGATTTAACACTTCGCGGAGTCGATTTAATTGAGTTTCGCGAGGATGGGAAAATTGTCGATTTTGAAGTAATGATACGTCCGGCAAATGCTTTGCAGATTTTGGGTTTGGAAATGGCAGCGAAACTCGCGGCGAATTAACAGTAACGCTGCCATCGTGGCGGATGTCGCGTTGTGCTCCCAGCCAACGCTTCTCGAGTCCGAAGTTACTTCTAGAAAAGAAGAGTTGCGAGCAGGATGCTCACAAGACCGCCGTCAGGATGACAGCGATACCTCGTATCGCAGACTTCCAGTCGGCGGTTGCGTTGTGCTTCTAGCCAACGCCCCTCAAGTCCGAATCAACTTTGAGGTTTTAAGAACGACTTGCGAGCAGGATGCTCACAAGACCGCCGTCAGGATGACAGCGATACCTCGTATCGCAGACTTCAAGTCGGCGGTCGCGTTGTGCTTCCAGCCAACGCTTCTCGAGTCCGAAGTAATTCCTATAAAATAAGAATTGCGAGCAGGATGTTCGCACGACCACCGTCAGGTTGAGAGCGGTATATTGTTAACGGCGATACATTATTAATTGCATAATTTAGTTTAATTCGTATAGACTTAAATAGCTAAAAGTTACCATATTCGTAATTTTTTTCACGCCAAAAAGCCCTTAAATTTCAGACATGTTTGAACTAATTAACCTTCAAAAAAATATTCTCTTGATTGTAGGAGAACCAACAACGCAGAAATTTCTTTTTGATTTTTTGCGGTTAAAATATGTCTGCGATGCGGTCGATTCGTCTGAAATTGCACTTAAAAAAATTAAAACAAATGAATATTCAATTATTTTTTGCGATAAAAATAGTGCAGAAATTATTTCGGAATTTAATTTATTGTCGCCAAATTCTGTTGTGATTTTATTAAGCGATTATGCAGAAAACTCACAATTAGGAATTTTCGAGGTTATTGCTAAACCATTTGAATTGAGCAAAATAGAAGCAGCGGTTGAACGCGGATTTAAGTATTATCAAACAGTCAGCGAGAAATATTATTATCAGAATCAATTTGAGAAAATTACTTCTGAGCGTGAATCTTATTTAGACAATGCCAAAAAGGAATTCGAAACTTCATATCAATTAACTTTGAAAGCACTCGTTCAAGCACTTGAAACACGCGATTATGAAACACTCGGACATTCTGAAAGAGTGGTTACTTTCTCGCTTCGGCTTGGTCATGAAATTGGTCTGAGCGAAAAAGAACTTCATCATCTCGAGCTTGGTGCAGTTTTGCACGACATTGGAAAAATTGGCGTTCCTGATTCAATTCTTCGTAAACCTGCAAAATTAACCGATGAAGAATGGTTAAAAATGAAGTTGCATCCAACTCATGGACAAAAGATTTTGCGAAATGTTCCTTTTCTTGAACCAGCGGCGGAAGTTGTAATGCAACACCACGAATGTTGGGACGGAACAGGTTATCCAAATGGACTTCGCGGTGAAAATATCAGTCTCGGAGCGAGAGTTTTTGCGGTTGTTGATGCATTTGACTCAATTGTGAGCGACAAAATTTATCGTAAAGGGCGAAGTTATGCCGAGGCGATTAACGAACTCGAACGTTGCTCAGGCACACAGTTTGATCCGACAATTGTTGACGCATTTAAGAAAATTCCGCAAGAAGATTGGAAATTTTTGCATCAACGCTCGATTTCGACGCGAAACGAATCGCAATCTTTTCAAACAATTGTTAATGAACTACTGGAATCGAAAGAAGAATTTAGTTTTTTGAATTAAAGATTTTTAACGCAAAGCCGCAAAGTTGCTAAGACGCAAAGATATATAATAGATTTTTATTTTACTAAACTTTAGAAATTCGTCTCAAATTATCTTCATAAATCCTTAAGAATCGTGGATTTTTTTGTTTCTGATTTAACATTTGCTGTCTGGCAAGTTAAAATACGATTTTAGATGGATAGCAAGCAGGGAAAATAAATGCGTTTTTTATCGGAAATTAATTCTCCGGCAGATTTGAGACAGCTCAAAGTTGAAGATTTACAAGAAGTTGCGGACGAAGTTCGTCAGTTTATTATCGAAACAACCTCGCGAGTTGGCGGACACACAGGTGCGTCGCTCGGTGCGGTTGAGTTGGCGGTTGCAATGCATTATGCGTTTGACACGCCGAGCGACAAGTTAGTTTGGGACGTTGGTCATCAGGCTTACGCCCACAAAATTTTGACAGGTCGTCGAGATCAGCTTCACACAATCAAAAAATATCAAGGTTTGAGTCCGTTTTTGAAACGCGACGAATCTGAATTTGACACTTTTGGAGCTGGACATGCGTCAACTTCGCTTTCTGCAGCACTCGGAATGGCGATTGCTCGTGATAGAAATGGCGATGATTTCAATGTTTGTGCTTTAGTCGGCGATTCGAGTTTGGCTGGTGGAATGGCGATGGAAGCAATTAACCACGCCGGACACGTAAAATCTCGCCTGATTGTTTTGCTAAATGATAACGGAATGGCGATTGCTCCGGCGGTTGGCGGTTTGACTCGTTATTTAAATCGGATTAAAGAAGCTCAAAGTTATCATCGGTTTAAAGAAGAAATCGGCGACACTCTCGAAAGCGTTCCGCATTTTGGCGAATCTCTGCGAAAAGCCGCGAAAATTGTCAAAGACGCAATTGCTGCCGCGGTTCTGCCAGGTGCTCTAGTCAACGAACTTGGTTTTAAATATATCGGATATGTTGACGGACACAATGTTCCGATGCTCGTTAAAGCACTCGAAGAAGCGAAAAAAATTGACGATGGACCGGTGATTGTTCACGCATTAACAACCAAAGGCAAAGGTTTTCCAAATACCGCAAAAAATTATTACGCCTATCACGCAACTGGACCTTTCGACATAAATACCGGCGAAGCAATAAAATCTAACAAACAAACGCCGCCAAGTTACACCGCAGTTTTTGGAAACACGATGTGCGAACTAATGGCGAATGACGACAAAATTGTCGCTCTGACAGCCGCAATGCCTGATGGAACCGGCGTTGACAAAATTTTAGAAAAATTTCCAGAACGTGCGTTTGATGTTGGAATTGCTGAGCAACACGCGATAACTTTTTGTGCCGGAATGGCTTGCGAAGGTTTAAAACCTGTCGCCGCAATTTATTCGACATTTTTGCAACGTGCATTTGACCAAATTCTTCACGATGTTTGTTTACAAAATTTGAACGTAACTTTCGCGATGGACAGAGCCGGAATTGTCGGTGCAGATGGACCGACGCATCACGGATTGCTCGACATTGCATATCTTCGCGGTTATCCAAATATTGTTTTGATGGCACCGAAAGACGAAGCTGAAATGCGAGATATGTTGCTGACATCAATCGAACATCCAGGACCATCAGCGATAAGATATCCGCGTGGTGAAGGATTTGGCGTTGATATTTCTGAAGCTCCAAAACCTGTCGAAATAGGCAAAGCAGAGTTGTTACGCGATGGCGGCGATATTGCGATAATTGCTTATGGATCAATGGTTTATCCAAGTTTTGCGGCGAGTGAATTGCTCGCAAATGAAGGAATTAAAACAACAGTAATAAACGCAAGATTTGTTAAACCGCTTGATAGCGAATTGATAATCGCACTCGCACAAACAAAACGCTTGATTGTAACTGTTGAAGAAGCCTATTTAGCTGGCGGATTTGGGTCGGCGGTGATGGAATGTCTTGAGCAAAATGGGTTACTTGACCGTGTAAAAATTGTCCGAATGGGCGTTCCTGACAGAATTGTGACTCACGGTGATCCGAAACTTTTGTTAGCAAAATATGGACTTGATGCTGATGGAATTTATCAAAAAGTAAAAGAAACTATTGAAATTTTAGAAGAACGAAAAACAAACCTAACACGTTTGAAATCAACAATATAAATACATGAGTAACGAAAAAAATAACACTCCTTTGATAATTATCGGTGCAGTGGTTGTAATTGCCGTAATCGGCGGCTGGTGGTTATATTCCAGCGGAAATTCTCCCAAAAAACCAGTGGCAAATTCAAATTCAGTAGCCAAAAGCAATGCTGGCGAAGCATTTAAAACTGCTCCAGCTGGTGCAGAACCTGCGTGGTCAAAAGGTGCGGCAAATGCGACTGTCACAATTGAGGAATTTGTCGATTTTGCGTGTCCGCAATGTGCAAAAGCAACTCCAGTTGTTCAACAAGCGAGAGCCGCTTACGGTGATAGAGTTCGTGTAGTTTTCCGCCATTTTCCGCTCGATATTCCTGCACACAAAAATGCTTACGACGCTTCAAGAGCTGCCGAAGCTGCCGGAATTCAAGGTAAATTTTGGGAAATGGAAAACCTGTTGTTCAAAAACCAGTCAGCCTGGTCGCCAGCTTCTTTAAATCCGCGTCCAATTTTTGAAGAATATGCGAAGCAAATTGGTCTCGATACTGTGAAATTTAACGATGATTTGATTGGAATGATGACAACTTCGCGTGTCGATAAAGACAAAGTTCGTGGCAGAGCTATAAATGTTTCGTCAACGCCTTCGGTGTATTTAAATAATCGTTTACTTTCAATTGAAGACATTACGCCCGATAATTTGAAAAAATTAATTGATGCTGAGTTGGCAAAATCTCAAACACCAGCGGCAAATTCTGCAACAAACACGAACACAAACACACCAACGAGTTAATGAGCGAAGTAAGCGAAAAATATTCAAATAAATTTGCAATCGTAGCGTCAATTCTGGCTTTAATCGGATTAGGCGATGCGATTTATTTAGTTGTTCATAGTTTAAACGGCGATCAAATTCCCTGCGGTTTAAGCGGCGGTTGCGGTGCAGTTTTAAGTAGCCAATACTCTGAAATTTATGGCATTCCATTAGCATTTTTTGGAGTTGCGGCTTATTTTATTGCATTTTGTTTGGCACTTCTAACAGCTTTTGGAAACTCAAAACTTTGGAATTTATTCGGATTGCAAGTATTTTTTATGGTGTGCTTTTCAGCGTGGTTGACATATATTCAAGCGTTTATTTTGCTCGAATATTGCCAGTATTGTTTAGTCTCAGCCGGTGTTTGCTGCTCTCTTTTTTTAGTTTTTATTACTTCTAAATTATTAAAAAAATAATTTTGAAAAATCCTGAATCTAATATCTCCAACCCCTCGAATTCATTTACGAGACGGTTGGAGATTTTTGTTTTCAACTGTTATAAGACAAAACACAATAGAACAAAGGGAGATTTTTAGTATGAAAAAGTTATTTTTAGGATTAGTAGCAGTTTTTGAGTTATCAACAATCGGATTTGCACAATCAAGTGACTGTAGCAAAAAAGAAGTAGCTAAAAGCGATGTAAAATTCGAAAAAACTTCGATGAAAAAAGGTGGCGACATTGTTGACACCGCAGTTGGAGCCGGATTGTTCAAAACTCTTGTTGCCGCAGTTCAAGCAGCAGGTTTAGTTGAAACATTGAAAAGCGATGGACCATTCACAGTTTTTGCACCAACAGATGAAGCATTTGCAAAATTACCAGCCGGAACAGTTGAAATGCTTTTGAAGCCGGAAAATAAAGATAAGTTAATCAAAATTTTAACTTATCACGTTGTTTCAGGAAAAGTTATGGCGGCAGATGTTGTAAAACTAAAGTCGGCAAAAACTGTCCAAGGACAATTAGTTAAAATCAAAGTTAAGAAAGGCAAAGTAATGTTGAACAAAACAACTAACGTTGTAAAAACCGATATTGCAACTTCAAACGGTGTAATTCACGTAATTGACAGCGTTTTAATGCCTAAGTAGTTGAAAATAAGTGCTGAAGTGAGTTAGTTTATAGATTGCAAGATTTTGTAGATAAAAAAATTGTGAATCAAACTATTCTTCAGCGAATTGCTTCAGGAGATAAGACTGCCGTTCAGGAGTGTTTAAGCACCTACGGCGGTCTTGTTTGGTCTTTATCGCGTCGGATGTCGCCAAATACTGATGATGCAGAAGATGCTGTGCAAGAAATTTTTGTTGATATTTGGAAAAATGCCGGACGTTTTGACGAAGCCCAAGCCTCAGAAACAACGTTTGTTTCGATGATTGCTCGGCGGCGTTTGATTGATAGATTACGCAAAACCAATCGAAGACCGACAACTGATTCGATTGAAGATATGTTGAATGAACCGGCGAATCGGTTTGACGAGAAATTGCAAACAATTGTTGAGGCAAAACAAGCGGCAAAAGCATTGCTAGAATTACGACCGGAACAACGGCAAGTTTTGCAACTTTCGATTTATCAAGGTTTATCGCATCAAGAAATTGCAGATGCACTGAAAATGCCGATTGGAACTGTAAAAACTCATGCCAGACGTGGCATTTTACAAGTGAGAGAAATACTCGGAATGAACAACGTAAAGGAGGCTTCGTGATGAATGAAATAAATGATGAAAAATTGATTGATCTCCTCTCGCAGCGGGCGATTTACGGTTTAAACTCAGCCGAGGAACACGATTTAATTTTAAATTACCCTGAATGGAAAGACGATTTTTCTTTTGATGCCGCGGTTTCTGCAATTGATTTGGCAAATTTAGATTTGAACGAAAAATTGCCTAAATATTTACAAACAAACATTTTAAATGCTTCAGAAGAATGGTTTGCACCTGATTTGCAGCCAACTTTTAGCATAAAGCCAAAAACGAATTGGCTAAGTTTTCTTGGTTGGGCAACAGCCGCCGCGTGTGCGATTTTAGCTTTTAGTATTTGGACAAACCGTGTTGAAGCTCCAAAAGATATTGTTAAAGTCCCAACCGAATCGTTGAATATATTTCAACTTAGGCAACGGCTTTTAGATTCTGATAAAAACATTATTCAAATCAAATGGGCAAAAGGTAACGTCAAAGATTTACCGGAAGTGAGCGGCGATATTGTCTGGAGCGACGAAAAACAATCCGGATATATGAAGTTTCGCGGTTTACCGATCAATGATTCGAGCAAAGAATGTTACCAGCTTTGGATTTTTGACGAAACACAGGACGAGAAAACTCCGATTGATGGCGGCATTTTTGATGTTAAAGGAAACGATGAGATTGTTGTCCCGATTACAGCTAAGTTAAAGGTAAAAAATCCGAAACTATTTGCGATAACCGTCGAAAAGCCAGGTGGCGTTGTTGTTTCGAAGCGTGAAAAAATTGCGACTTTGGCAAAAACCACAGCGTAAATTTATTAACATATTTGCATCAAAGAATGAAAACTTAGGTTTTTGTTCTTTTTTATTTTGCGTTAAAATTCTATTGTAATTAATATTTTTGAGAGGTAATTTTAGATGAAGTTTTTAAGATTTTTAGGTATTTTTTTGCTTTTGTTTGGAAGTGTAAATGTTGTGTTTGCACAAGATAAACCTGTCGAAAAGGTAAAAGTTTCAGCGGATGAAGAAAAGTTGATAAAGAAAATAGAAGCTGGTAAAGATTTTGCTTTAAAGCTAAAAGCCTCAACTGATTTTGTCAAAAAATTTCCTAAAAGTGCCGCCCGTCCGCAAGTCGTAAATTATCTGGCTGCCGAAGTTTTTTCAACAAAAGACGATACTCAGTCAATTGCAAATGCTCAACAATTTTTTCTGCTTTTCAATGAACCAGGTGAAATGGATGTAATAATTCCAAATTTGATTTTTTCCTATATCAACCAAAAGCAATTTGGCGAAGCATTCTCAATTGGCGAAACATTTATTTCTCGTAACGAAGACGATGTTGCGATTCGGCTTCAACTCGCAATTGAAGGTTCAAACCAATTACGAAGCGGAAATAAGTCGTTTGTTTCACTGACTTTAAGTTTTTCTAACAAAGCAATCGAACTTATTGAAGCAAATAAAAAAACAAAAAATTTAACCGATGATACTTGGAAAGAATATCAAATTATCTGGTTGCCAAAACTTTATTTATCAGTTGGAATTGTGAAAATTTCGCAAAAAAATCGTGCTGAAGCAATTGTCGCACTCAAGAAAACTGCCCTTTTAGACCCAAAAGAAATAAACGCATGGCTTCTGCTCGGCACAACTTATGATGAAGAATATCAAGAAATTGCCAGAGAATATGTAATTACGGAAGGTAAAGAAAAAGACGCAATGCTCAAAAAAGCACAGGAAAAACTCGATATTGTCATTGATTATTTTGCTCGAGTTGTTGCTTTAACTGATGGCGAAGCAATTAATCAAGGTTTAAACACGCAAATCCGCGAGAATCTCGAAGTGTATTTTAAATTTAGAAATAAAGGCTCAGTTGTTGGAATGAAAGAATTGATTGAAAAATATAAGTCGCCAAAATAAACAGTCCCGCTGACTTCCAGTCGGCGGTCGCGTTATAAACACTTACTTTTTCTTGCCTTTTTTTATTTCTGAAAAGGCAATATCGTAAATCCCGTAATTTTGCCAATCTTTATAATCAAAATGCCACCATTCATTTTTGTTGACAGTAAAACCTTCAACTTCCATTAAACTTCGCAATAACTCTCGATTTTTAATTTGCAACTCACTTGCACCTTGATATGTTGGACTTGCTTTTTCAGTAAAGTCGTCGAAATCGGTCGGCATTTCGAGAAATTCACCTGTTTTTCGGTTATAAATTGAAAGATCTACGGCACAACCGCGATTGTGTCTCGAACCATTTTTCGGATTAGCAACGAAAATTCGTTTATCATCAGGCGTAACTTCCCAGAACAGTTTTGTCACCGACCAAGGTCGATAACCATCAAATATCACAAGACCTAAACCTTGCTTTTTCAATAGTTTATGCACACGCACTAAAGCCTTCGCCGCATCTCGTTGCATAAAAGCACGAGCTTCTGTGTAAACTGGTTTGCCGACAAAATTGTCACTTCGAGCATATCGGATGTCGAGTTTAATTGATTTTTCAAGTTTAATTAGTTCTACCAAATCTGCCTCACGTTTATTTTCTTCAATCGGCGGCGATGATTGCCCAAAAACAAAAATCGACACTAGAGATATGCAAACAATTAGCCGCGAAAATGTCAAGATTGCTTGTTTCATAATGATCGTGTTTTGTTTATCGACAACGCTTCTCAAACCCATAATAACTTAGGTGTTAAGAAAGACTTGCGAGCAAGATGCTCGCACGACCGCCGTCAAGATGACAGCGTTACCTCGTATCGCAGACTTCCAGTCGGCGGTTGCGTTGTGCTTCCAGCCAACGCTTCTCGAGTCCGAAGTAATTATAGAAACTAAGACTTGCGAGCAAGATGCTCGAACGACCGCCGTCAGGATGACAGCGTTACTTAATTTAAGGTTTCGTCGGCTTTTCTGTCTCGTCAATAACAATTTCGTCATCGTCCAAAATTTTAACTTCCGAACCGAATTTCTGATAATTTTTGAAACGAATTAAATTTTTCGATTGAACAAGTTCGCGACCCCAGTTTGCAGTAAAGCGTGCATCTGATTGCAGTGGCAAAAGATATTTTTCGCCACCAATTTCTGCCCAATCGTAATCTGTTGAACTTTCAAATTTTTTTATTTCGTAAGTTGTCGGAATATCAGTCGCTTGAAATTCAATTCTCAAAACTCTATTCAACTCGCGGTCAATAAAAATCCGACCTTTTCTCCCAATTGGAACCGAAGAATTTCTTTCACCTTTTAAGCCAACACCATCATTTTTGCTATTTTCTATCAAAATTCGATAATCAAACATTATCGTTTTTCGACCTCTGAGCATTCCCGTATCAACCAGCGTAAACTGAGTTTTACTGTCGCTTCTAAAGATTCGTGCCAAATCGTCAACAAACTCACCGCCAGTTGTCGCACCGTCTAAACCACTGTAATTGTTAGCCTGCTTTGAATCAACCGCAACGCCTTTGACAGTCAAAACTTTATATTGTTCGCCTTTTTCGGTGCTAAAACTCACCGCAACCACAAGCTGATCTTCTGGGCGAAACGTGTTTGTTCCCGCGTAGCCAATTCCGCGGCTAATCAATTGTTTCGCCACGAAATCCGGCATTTCTTCGACAGCTTGAAGCGTATTTTGTTTTGTTTTTTCAATCACTTCTGCTGCTTCTTTATTTGTCGGAAGTGAAGCATTTGTCGGATTTTCGCGGCGGCGATTTGATTCGTCCAAAGTTCTGACCAAGTCAACATCGTTTGCACTTTTCGATTTTGTAAGTCCACGCAAACCTTCAGTAACGACAAACGAAATTCCACGTTTTCTGATAGTTTCAGTCAAATTTTGTCGTTTCGCCGCAGTATTTGCCGCATATAAAAGTTTGACATATTCAGCTTGAGAAAGCGGTTTCTCTTGGGCAAAAATAAATGAAACAGAAAGTAAAATGATTGTTAATATTTTTTTCATTGTCTTAAAAGATGCACGGAATGTGTTTGAAGTTTGCTACACAACTATTATAAACAGCAAATTTGCAAAAACTTACACTTTGGCTGAAATCTTTCGCCAAAATTCTTTGTAATTGAAAAAAAACAACCCAAATGGTTCAATTCCAATCTTTTCCGAAGTTTGATGATGTCTTTGATGTGCGGCACGAATCGTTAATAAAATCTTGTTTTTTGAGCCAAATGGCAAAAATCTGCGATGCGTAAATAAATCGTGAGTGATGAAATAAATTACACCGTAAATTGCGATTCCAATTCCGATTGGCATCGCGATTTCGTTGCCAGAAAGTATCAAAATTATTGAACTTGAGCCAAAAAGCAGACTAAATAAATCGTTCGATTCATACCAAACCTTGCGACTTGTGTGATGCGAAACGTGGATTTTCCAGAAAACTCCGTGAAAAAACCAACGGTGAATAACGTATGAAAATATTTCCATACCGATGAAACCTAGAATTGTTAAGCCAAAAAATTTCATTTTGTAAACTCAAAATCACCAAAAGCAGCTGGCACATGAAAATTTGGCTTCTTAGTTTTGGTCGGCTGCCACGATAAATATCCGCGTGTTTTTCCGCTACCGACACATCGTAGCAAATTTCCTTTCCAAATCTCGCCAACTTTGGGAATCTTGTTAAACGCTTTCCAATCAATCTTTATCGTCATCCAAACTTTGTCTGATTCGATTTTTGCAGCAGATTCCATTCCCGAATCATAGTTTAAATCAGTAATTCGCCCGTCTGGTTTGAGTTGAATTTGGATGTCAACCCATTCGCCTGATGGTGCAATTTCAAACTCAAAATACTTGTGGGCTTCTTCCACATTTGGAGCAATAAAAATCTCACAAACGTCTCGGTTCCATAATTCATTCGTTTTGCTTACAAGATTTGGCGTTTCATTGACAACCAAAGGCTCAGTCTGATTCGCCTCAAACCGCACATAAAGAGCGGTTTGCGACCAAAGTAATTTTACTTGTGAACGCCGCCCAATCGGTGCCGGATCGCCTGACCAATATTTGTCAATCGCCACATTTTCCGCTTGTTCCCAAGATTCATTATCAAATTCGTCAACAGAAAAATCATTCAAAATATGAGCAATTTTTATGAGCTTCTTCATTTTCAAGAGTTATTTACCACCAAAATTAAAAATTGTTTTCGCCGCTAATTTTCCGAGTTTCCATGTTCTTTCCCAGTCGATTTTTCCGGTATCGGCACCTGTAAGTTTTCCTATTACGAGATTTCTTAAGTCTTTTCCTTCGCGACGAAGCATAAATTCTTTGGCGAAAGGTTTAGCTGTTTCAAAAAAATTAAACTCGGGATCGATGATAATTCCGATGCCTTCGAGCGTCATCAAAGCACGCATAATGTATGTAAAATTTGACGGCAACCTAAACGGATAATCATACATAACATCAGCCAAATCATAAGTTAGCTCTTTGAATTTTACATCTTTTAATTTCAAATTTAGATGCAATTCAAACATTTTTACTACAACTTCTTTGATCTTAGTTTCATCTGCTCCTGGTTTGAGAAACTCTAAATCAATCAAATCTTGGGCAATTCCTTCCGGTTCTTTGGCGACAACGTGGAAAAATGCGTCAATCATTTTTGCTTGAAGTTCGGGCGTAATTCTACCAACCATTCCAAAATCAAAAAACGCCAATCTGCCGTCTTCCATTACCAAAAGATTTCCGGGATGTGGATCTGCGTGAAAAAACCCATCTTCCAAAAGTTGTTTTAGATAAGTCTTCATCAGCAATCTGTTTATCGTTTCAGGTGACAGATTATTCGACTTAAGTTGTTCTATTTCAACTACTTTTGTCCCGCGAATAAATTCCATCGTGAGAACTTTTTCTGCTGTTGCATTCCAATAAATTTTCGGAACGTGAACATTATTCCAGTCCTTAAAACTCTCCGAAAACCTCTCAGCATTTTTGCCTTCGGAGGCGTAATTCATTTCTTCAGCAATCGTCGATTCAAATTCTCGCAACATTCCAGCCCAATCGGCGTTTTCGTTGAGACTCGGATAACGCTCAGCAAATTTCGCAATTTTTCGCAGTATTTCAATGTCGCCTTTGACGATTCCGGCAAGATTCGGTCGCTGAACTTTGACCGCAACTTCCTCGCCCGAATGTAATTTTGCACGATAAACTTGCCCCAAACTCGCTGCCGCAATTGGCTCAACATCAAATTCCGCATAGACTTCGCTGATTCGCCGACCGAGTTCTTTTTCGATTCTCGCAAAAGCGATTGAATTAGGAAATTTCGGAACATTATCTTGCAATTCGCCGAGTGCTTTGACAAAAGATAGCGGTAACAAATCTGCACGAGTTCCTAGCGATTGTCCGATTTTGATAAAGGTTGGTCCGAGTTTAATTAAACTTTCTTTGAGCCAAACAGCTTGTTTTTCTTGCGTAACTTCTTTATTAACAACATTTCCAAGTGTAAAACGACGAACTAACAACATTAAGCGATGAAAAATCCAAATTTTGCCGCGATGAAATTTTTCGCCCAAAACCGCAAGCCAAGTCAATCTTCGTGCATTTTCGAGTCGTGTGTTTGCGTGTTTCACCTGCTGTGAGCGGTGCATTTCATATTGATCGAGATACAAATAAAGTGCGAGTAAACCGATTATTTTGCCGACTGAAAAGAGACGCAAATATCCTCGAAAACCTTGATAGTTTTTCTCGACGTTTTCCTCCGTCGCGAGCAGTAATTTTTCTTCAGAAATCAGCTCTTCGTTCGACAACGCTCTACTCCGCGGCTGTGAAACCGACTGATTTCCGCTCGCTAAAATTAACCCTTGATTGTTTTCTTGCACTTCAATATTATTCATTTTCAAAACCTATTATATTCTATCAAATCCTTTAATAGAACGTGCTTTGATATGCGAATGTTTTAAAAGTTTTACTTGAAACTTTTTAAAAGAATTTGTAAGTTTCGGTTCAATTTTACTTCTAAAGCATTGAGCGTAAAGAAAGTAGCCTTATAAAAACAATTTACAAATAAATAGCCGCTAAATTTCTCTAGCGGCTAAAGCTGATGTGTTTTTCAAACTTACAAAGTTATTTTTATTTTCCAGCACCAATTACATATTTCAAAACGTATTGGCGAAGTTTTGCACGGTTACTTTTTAAATACCCAAAATGTTCTTGTGCAATATCATTATCCGCTCGGGCAAGCAAAATATATGATTCAATCAAGCCATCGCTGTCTAATTTGATAAGCATTTCAAGTTCTTGGCTGAGCCTTTTGTTTTTAATTTTCAGGCTTTTCGCCATTGTTGCAACACTACGCAGTGCTTCAGTTTCTTCCTGCAAAGTATGTCGATATTTAACTTCTTTCGGGAATGTTGCTTTAAATTTTTTGTCTTTCCATTCAACGCGTGCTGAAGTGTATCCAATCCAAGCCAACGAACCGTCATCCGCACCAGAAAGACTTATTGTTGTCTTTTCTTTCCCATCAACCCCGACTGAATTTTCTGGAATATTAAATTTAGGATGCCCGAGCGGTGTATTTGTGACATTTCCCCACTGAACAATGCCTGAAAGTGCTAGTTTATTGTATGGATCGGTAATATAGGCATCAATATAACGGTCGCGAGCTTGCTCAGTTTTGCCTTGTTTCATCAAAGGTGTTGCCGAATAGCGATAAGCGGTTTCAATATATGGATCAATGGTTATTGCTTTTTGATACCAAGTTTCAGCTAAATCATATTTTCCAGTTTGCAAGTGAACGTCGCCCGAAAATAATGCGGCATAATATATTTTAGGATCAAGTGCGAGTGCTTTTTGATACTTTGATAACGCATCATCAAAGTTTCTTTGAGCAAAGGATGATTCAGCTTCGTTCATCAATTTTTCTGCTTCTTTATTAAACGAAAATTGACCTTTTTTGATTCCGTCTGGCGAAATACTTTCAATCATTGCATCAAGCAAAAGGCTTTCTTTGCCGAGTGATTTTGCTTTAACGAATGCCTCTCGAGACCTAATTCTGAGTAGTTTAATTTCTTCTGGATTTTTTGCTGCGGTAGCTTTATTAATTAAAGCAAATCCCAGATTAAATTGAATTTCGGCATCGTCGGGATCAGAAATTACTAATTTTTCTAGGAAAGGAAGAGCCTCAAGATATTTATCAGCCGCAATTAAATCTGCGACTTTTTCCTTTAATTGTTCAGTTGTTTGTGCATTTGCTGTTAAATTAACTGTGCCAAATATCGCTATACACAATGCGAGAATTTGAAGTTTTGAGAAATATGTTTTCATTTTTGCTCCTTAAATTGGTTACTTTAAAATTCATTGAATTTACTTTTCTTTGATGCACGAAGTTTAATACAAGTTTCTTAAACACGAAAGTAAATTCTAAAAAATGCCAAAAAGTTGTTTGAAAAATTATGATTTAAAGACATAAATTCACACTATTTTTAACATATTTCTCACGCCTTCATGCGAAAAATATTGGACCGCAACATCGCAATCTTTCTTGATTTGTGCCTTTAATTCGTCAATGCCGCTGAACTTTTTCTCGTCTCTGACGCGGTGCAAAAATCTCACGCGAATCACATCGTCGTATAAATCGCCGTCCCAATCGAGAATAAAAGTTTCAACCGATGGCTCCAAACCATTTTCAAAAGTCGGGCGAATTCCGATATTTGTGATGCTTCGCCGCCATTCGCCTTCGATCAAAGTTGACGTGACATAAACTCCGTTTTTCGGAATTACGCGATTTTTTGGTTTCAAATTCGCGGTCGGGAAACCGATTGTGCGTCCGCGTTTGTCGCCGTGAATGACCAAACCTTCTACGCCATAAGGTCGCCCGAGCATACGTCTCGCGAGATTTACTTTTCCATCTGCGAGCAATTTGCGAATCTGAGATGAAGAAATTCTCTGTCTGCGAAGTTGAATTTCCGGAACTTCTTCGGCAACGAAACCGAGTTCGATGCTAATTTTCTTGAGCAAATCAATGTTTCCCGCCCGATTTTTTCCAAATGCAAAACCTTTGCCGAGATAAACTTCCTGAGCTTTTAGCCTTTGAAAAATAACTTCGCGAAGAAATTTTTCCGCGTCAGTCGAAGCAAAATCGCGGTTAAAACGAATCACAATTGCTTGCTCAATTCCGAGAACTTCGAACGAGCCAAGTCTTTGATCGAGCGTCTGCAACATCGGCGGCGAATTTTCGGGATGAAGCACCGCACGCGGATGTGGATCGAATGTAATTACCGTCGGCACAGCACTTAGAGCATTCGCACGCTCAACAACTGTCTTCATAATCTGCTGATGCCCAAGATGAAGTCCATCAAAAACCCCAAGCGTAACTACGGTCGGGCGTTGGATTTCAGCATTCTCTGTTCCATGAAAAAGTTTCATTTATTAATCTTCAATTAACCTTCAAGCACCAATTCATCATAAGCAAAAAACACATTTTCTGGCAGTAAATGTTTGTCTCGTTCGTGCATAATATCGTGATTTAGATGTGTGAGATACGCACGTTTTGGCTTCAAATCAGCAATGTAATCTAAGGCTTCTTGGAGACAAAGATGCGTTGTATGCGGTTTTATTCTGACGCAATCAAGCACGAGAACATCAAGATTTCGCAATCTTTCGAGCGAATCTTCGGGGATTGTTTTTAAGTCTGTGGCGTACGCAAAATCGTTAAAGCGATAAGCGATTACGGGAAGTTTGCCGTGGATAACTTCAATTGGTGTAACAGTTATATCTTCGCCGATGCAAAACGAAGCACCATTAACAACCGTGTGCGGAACGAGTTGCGGAAGTCCGCCGCCGAAATGAGTTGGAGCAAAAATGTATTGAAAAATTCTGCGAAGATCTTTCCATGCGACCTCGTTTGCAAAAACGCTCATCGCACCATAACGAAAATTTAGAGGTCGAATATCATCGAGCCCAAAAACGTGATCGGCGTGGCAATGCGTAATTAAAATCGCATCGAGATGTTTGATTTTGGCACGCAACGCTTGTTGGCGAAAATCGGAAGATGTATCAACGAGAATCGTTTTTCCGGCGTGTTCGATAAGGATTGAAACACGAAGCCGCTTGTCGCGAGAATCCTCAGACAAACACGTTTCGCATTCACATCCAATCGATGGAACGCCCGTTGATGTGCCTGAACCGAGGAATGTTAGTTTCATATAACTCTTTAGTTTGGGAAGTTTTGGAAGTTCAGGAAGTTTAGGAAGGAAAACCATATTTTCTCAATAAACTCTCTCAACTTCCAAAACTTTCCAAACCTCCTAAACTTTCTAAACTCTCCAAACTCCTAATTCGCTCTTAAATGATTGCTCAGTGCAAAAATCATTCGTCCGATTTCATCGAGCTTTGCATACGTCTCATCAAATGTCTGTTGGTCAACGTAACCCAAATCAAACGCCAAATAAAAGTGAGATTTTGTTTCAGCAACTGAACCAAGCGAAATATTCAGAAAATGAGCAAAATCCTTATTCGTGCGTCTGCCTTGCCCTTCGGCGATATTTGCCATTATGGAAACACTTGAACGGCGAATTTGACTTCTTAAATCAAAATCTTTGCCGAAAACTCCATTGCCAGAAGCTAGGTAAATGTCTTTAACAATAATGCGAGCTTTTTGCCACGCCTGAATATCTTCAAATCGATTGAACGTCGCCATTTATTTCAACCTTCCCAAACTGTCTTAACTTCCTAACCTTCCTAATCTTCCTAAACTTCCTAAACTTCCTAAACTTCCTAAACTCCCTAAACTTCCTAAACTCCCTAAACTTCCCAAACTGTCTTAACTTCCTAAACTTCCTAAACTCCCTAAACTTCCTAAACTCCCTAAGCCTTTCTCGCTCTCTCCGCTGCCATTTGCGAGATTTGTACGAATTGAAGTTTCAAATCTGAGAGCAAACCTTCAAATAATTCGGCTTCCTTTGGGTGCAAATTGCCTTCAGTTTTTTCTTTGAGCATTGATAAAACTTCGATCCAATATTTTCCAGTTTCTAGATCGAGCGTTCGTTGACCCGTTTGCGGATTTGGCATTGCACCGAGCGAACTTGCGGCTTGAGTTGCCAAAGTCGAGAGAAAATTGACGAAACTTGCCGGATTTTCGGCATCAGGAAAATCTTCATCATCCATTTCGGTTTCGCCAAACTCTTCTAATTCAACAGTTTGCGGAATATCGAGCTTTTGTTCTTCAACTTCAACTTTTGGCACTTCCGCTTTTGGTTCAGCAATCTCAACGCCTTCTCGCAAACTTCCATCAACGTTAAACATCCGCCGATCAACAACTTTGAGCACAACTTCTTCGTGATCTGATTCTCTTCCAATCATAAATTTCCTATAAAAATCGATAAAATTCCAAACTTGATATTAGCATTTTGACGAAAGAAAGTTCAAAATCGAACGCAATGAGTAAAAAATTTGATGAATTAACCGCCGTTATGCAACGCCTTCGCGAACCAAATGGTTGCCCTTGGGATATTGAACAAACTTACGAATCGCTCGCTCCATATTTGCTCGAAGAAAGTTACGAGGCTTTCGATGCAATTCAAGAAGCGACTGAAACTGACAATACCGATCATTTGCGTGAAGAACTTGGCGATGTTTTATTGCAAATTGTATTTCACTCGCAGATCGCAAAAGAACGCGGCGATTTTACGATTGACGATGTTGCTGGCGAAGTTGCGGAAAAATTGATTCTCCGCCATCCGCACGTTTTTGGTGACGAAAAGCTCGAAACCGCAAATGAGGTTTTGGAAAATTGGGATAAGCTCAAAGCCAATCAACGTAAGGCTTCTGGGCAAATTGAAAAAGTAAAACTTTCGATTTTAGATGAAGTTCCGGTACATTTTCCGGCATTGCTCGAAGGTCAAAAACTGACAAAAAAAGCCGCGAAAGTTGGATTTGATTGGGAAGATGTTTCGCAGATATACGAAAAATTAAATGAAGAAATCGACGAATTAAATGTCGCAATTAGTGAAGATTCGCAAAACCACATCGAAGAAGAACTCGGCGATATTTTGTTTGTTGTGCTCAATCTCGCCAGAAAATTAGACGTTGATGCTGAAACTGCTCTTAAAAAAACTAATCGCAAATTTAGAAAACGATTTGGCTTTATCGAAAAAGAGTTGAAGGAAAATGGTAAAACACTTGAAAAGAGCAATTTAGAAGAAATGGAAGCTTTGTGGATAAAGGCGAAAAAAGCGAGTTGACGAATTGATTAAGTATCGCCGTCATCATGACGGCGGTCTTGTGAGCATCCTGCTCGCAAGTCTTATTCTATACATTACTTCGGACTCGAGAAGCGTTGGCTGGAAGCACAACGCAACCGCCGACTGGAAGTCTGCGGTACAAAAA
The DNA here is from genome assembly GCA_031414415.1 of Acidobacteriota bacterium. Taxonomy (GTDB): domain Bacteria; phylum Acidobacteriota; class Blastocatellia; order Pyrinomonadales; family Pyrinomonadaceae; genus JANNVK01. The sequence continues at coordinate 11,497 of JANNVK010000006.1, read as the reverse complement.
TTAAAACGAATAAGTATAAGTAAACCCAGGACTTTTCCCGCGAATCAGCAAAAAGGTTAAACCGTGTGAATCGTCAAAGTTATACGTCAAAGTTGGGTGAACTTTTACGCCGTCAAACTGAATTAGCGAACTTAAATTGTCTCGAATCCGAATGTTCAGCCCACCGATTGCCCGCCATTTTTTCTCAAAAGTTCCATAAACGATTCCGCCATACGGAGCGATTGGCAGACCTGTCCAATTGGTCAAATCTTTGCTCGCGGTTAGGTAAAACGAACTTCCGCTTGGCGTTCCGATTCTGTCCGAACTGAATCCGAAAATTACCGCCGGACGGTTTTTTGTTTCTTTCAACGGAATCAGCGTCAACAGCGGACGCACTTCGCCGACATACGGATTATATTCAACTCCGATACTGATTTGCGGATGCGGACGATACATCAAAGTTGTGCGAACTTTCGCTCGTTCAACTTGACCCGGAATTACCCGCAAACCATAAGTAAATTTTTTCGCATTTTGGGCTGTTCCCCGAACAGCCGAGCCTTCGCCCGGTCAGACCGCTCAGGCAGGCACAAGCGAAGTATTATCAACTTTCGACTTCTTCATTTTGACGTGTGCAACCTTGGCATCGAGCAATTTATCAAGCTCTTTTCTCAGCTCAATTGCATCAATTTTACCGACTTTTCGCCAGACAATTTTGCCTTCGCGATTGACGATAACTGTTGCAGGTAATACCTTTCCGACACCGAAACTGAGCATTTGATCGTTTGTTACATTTAACCAAACCGGAAAATTAACCTTCACTTCGCGGACAAATTTCAGCACCTTTGCTTTGTCTTTTTCCGCATCAGCCGTTGCACCGATAACTTGCACGCCAAGAGCCGCATAATCGTTTTGAACCGCGGATAAATCTGGCATTTCTTCTTTGCACGGAACGCACCAAGTCGCCCAAAAATTAACGACAACAAATCGCCCGATGTAAGTTTTCAAATCTTGCGGAACGCCCGATAAATCGTTCAAAGCGAGTTTTGCATCAACCGGAATACTCGCAGTTTCAGCAACTTTTACGACGTTGAGCGAATTTACTTTGATGATTTTTTTGCCTTTCGATTCGCGGGTTACACCTTCGATTTCGGCATATTTCGGCACGAATTCGAGAAAATCTTTCGCTTTCAAATCTAACGAACCTTTTTCGAGTTGATAAAGCGTAAATTCGCCTTTTTCGTTTTTGACGGCGATTGACTGCGACAAGCCTTTTTTCGAGCAATCAACTGCACAATCAATATCGGCGGCGTTTCCGTAAGGCGATTTGTTGCGGTCTTCTTCTTCAAACCAACACGATGAACAAACGATTTGTCCGGTCAATTTTTCAGTTTTGGCTTGGGCAAAAAACGTCAGATTCGCCAATAACAAAACCATCGTTAATAAAATAATTTTTTTCATAATTTTTAATCGTGTTCGCAACAAATTTTGTTACTGCTTGCCTTTTCAAAACACTCTTTGCCCTCTTTGAAAGACAAATATGCAAGCCCTAAAGTTCCGATGCTATCAATGTATGCAAAGTTTGTAACCATATAAATTAAACTGCTAATCAGCAAAATAATTGACATATAAATGCAAACTTTCGTGCATTCCGCGTCAGCTAAAATTGCGGGTGAATCTAATTGCTTACCGACCTTTATTTTTGCGATAATCAAAAACCACATCGCGGCAATTGAAACTGCCGAAATAATTATTCCCCAAAATGTTGTTTCGGGTTTGTGTCCGCTCCAAATATTGTAAACACTTGTAATTAAAAGACCTGCGACTAATCCATAAAATGCAAACCCCGTAATTTTCAACGCGGTTCGTTCAAAATTATCGCGGTTACTTTCAGGATTCCGCTCAATCCGAATAATCATCGAAGCAATTCCAAATCCCGAAATTACCTCGATAAAACTGTCAATTCCAAAGCCGAATAACGCCAAACTTTCGTCTGTGTAGCCGAAATATGTCGCAACTATGCCTTCGACAATGTTGTAAAAAATCGTAAAAGTTGCAAGCCAAAAGGCGACTTTGTAAAGTTTTTGTTTGTTCAAATTTATAATTTCGACGAGTTCCATTATTCGATTACTTTTTCAATTCTTCCTCAATCAAAGCCTTCAAATCAGCTTCGTTGAGCCTTGCAAGCTGTCTGCCATTGACAAAAATCGTCGGCGTTTGGCGAACTCCGTTAGCTTGTCCGTCTTTTTTATCGCGTTCAAATTTTGCCTTAAAACGATTTTCTTTAACGGCTGATTCAAATTTATTCAAATCCAGCCCAAGTTCCATCGCATATTTTACAAACAACGCTTCGACATTTGGTTGCGGAGCCGACGACGGCGGACCGTGTTTTGTTCCCCATTCGGGCTGTTTTTGAAAAAGCATTTCTTGGGCTTGCCAATATTTTCCTTGCTCGCCGGCGACTTCGGTAAAAGTTGCGGCTAAAACCGAATTCGGATGAAGCGGCATAATTCGCACCACGAGCCGAGTTTTGCCGTCATATTCTTTCAAAAGTTTTTTGATGGTTGGATAAAATGCCGCACAAGATTCACATTCGGGATCTAAAAATTCGACGATTGTAACCTTTGCGTCCGCGTTTCCAAGCGTCGGACTATCTTCCCGAATCAACGAAGCATTTGCCGTTGTAATCGGCTTGCGTTCGCTTTGCACCGAACTGCGATAATAATTTGCTCCGACAACTGCGGCGATAATTACCAAAACCGCGATAATGCTTAAAAGTATAGTTTCTTTTTTCATAAAAATTAATAAGTAACAGAGTTCAAATAAAGTTAGCTATTTCTAACTAAAGTTCTGGTTTTAGCTATCGTCGATAGTGATGGCGTAAAGCCTAGCTCGTGAGAGCTAGGTATAAATTCCAACCACAACGCAAAGCCCGTGAAAACGGGCGACGGAAACAAAGATGATGTTTTCTGTCGCAATCTACGATAGCTTGAAACTCTTTGTTATCAATAACCTAGCGTTCCGTAAAACTTCACGCTAGGCTTTATGCCGTCGCCGATTCCATCGGCTAAAATCTAAATACAAGTTTCAAGTGTTTAATCCCAAATGGATACCTTTATTTAATTCCTTATCATTCTTGGCGTTCTCCTAATCTTGGCGGTTAAATGTTTTAATTTCTTTCGATTTATAAAACATTAAACACAATGTTATCGCCACAAAAGCCGTCAACGCCATCAACGGAATCGTGATAAATCCGAGCCATTCGATTTGCCGCGAAGTGCAAGAAACGCCTTCTTTGCAAGGAATTATGCTGTCCGCAATCAGTCCGTAATAAAGCAAATTATGATAAACCGCAATTACTAACCCGATTAAAGACAAAGGTAGAGCGTATTTTTTGACGTTTCCATCGTGGTTAATAATCCCGATTCCGATAATCAAAACGAGTGGATACATCGCAATTCGCTGATACCAACACAAAACGCACGGTGCCAAATCCATCACCTCGCTGAAAAACAGACTGCCGACCATTGACACGAGAGCGATAAACCAAGCTGAATAAAGCAGATATTCGTTTATTTTTGTCGATTTTTCCATTTCTTTTATTTCTACTTAAAAGTTGCTTTGACTAAATAATTCGGCAACGATGCACCAATTTGCTTTTGCCCATCAATTAAACTTTACCCAAATCTTGAGCGTTTGAAAATGTTGCGGCTAATAATGTTAGCTTAAAAAGTAAAGGTAATTTTTTCATAATGTCTCCTTTTTTGGATGGTTGGCTCAAATTCTAATCGCTCCATTCATTTTTTTCGGTTAAATTTCTTTCTCGCTCGTTAATAATTTTATCCGCAGTAGGTTTGCCGAATTTATAAAAAACCGCCGGTGTGACAATTTGGTCAAGTAAAGTTGAAGTCAAAATTCCGCCAAGCACAACAACGGCAAGCGGATGCAAGATTTCTTTGCCCGGAGCGTCTGCCGCAATAACTAATGGCAAGAGCGAAAGTCCGGCTGTCAGGGCTGTCATCACGACCGGAACGAGTCGCTCCAAACTACCGCGAATAATCATTTCCTCAGTAAAATCTTCGCCTTCTTCTTTCATCAAATGCAGATAATGCGAGATCATCATAATTCCGTTCCGCGAAGTAATGCCGACCAGCGAGATAAACCCAACCATTGTTGCAATCGAAAAAACTCCGCCGCTCAAAAGCAACGCAATTACCGCACCGATTAAGGCAAGCGGAATATTTAACATCACTTGCAACGCGGAACGCCAATCGCCCAAAGCTTTTATTAACAAGAAAAAGATGGCAATCAGCGAAAAAATTGTCAGCAGCGAAAGTGTCCGTGTCGCTTCTTTTGTTGCCTGAAATTGTCCGCCGAATTCGACAAAATATCCTTGTGGCAAAGTAACTTGGGCGGCAATTCGCTGTTGCATATCGCCGACCACCGAGCCTAAATCGCGTCCGCCCGTATTGGCAGAAATGACGATTCGGCGTTTGGTGTTTTCGCGTAAAATTTGGTTTGGTCCGGGTAATATTTCGATGGTTGCCACGGCAGAAACAGGAATCTGCGTTCCGTTTGGCGTGTCAATCGTGACATTTTTGAGAGCGTCCAAACTGCTGCGTGATTCGTCATCAAAGCGGACAATTACATCATAACGCCTGGCTCCGTCTATCGCTTCGGTAACTTTTCGCCCGTTCAAAGCCGTTTCCAGAGTTTCGGTTATTTCGCCCGGTTGCAAGCCGTAACGAGCCGCTTTTTCACGATCCACATTAAATCGAACTTGCGGAATCAGCACTTGGCGTTCAATTTGGACATCGGCTGCACCTTCGACGGTGTTCATCACATTGCGAATTTCTTCGGCTTTGCCACGCAAAACGCTCAAATCTTCGCCAAAAAGTTTGACCGCAATTTGCGAACGAACGCCCGATTGCAAATGGTCGAGTCGATGCGAAATCGGTTGTCCGACATTCACATTAACGCCTTGAATGACCGCTAATTTGTCTCGAATATCGGCTAAAATTTCTTCACGAGTTCTGCTTGATTCTTTCAAATCAACATCAATTTCGGTGTAATGAACGCCTTCCGCGTGTTCGTCGAGTTCGGCTCGTCCGGTGCGTCTGCCGGTTGAAGCGACTTCGGGAACTTGCAAAAGCAGTTTTTCGGCAATAGTGCCGATGCGGTTTGATTCGGCAAGCGATGTTCCGGGTTCAGCCTGCACATTTATTGTCAAAGTTCCTTCATTAAACTCAGGCAAAAAAGATGTGCCGACAAAGGGCAAAGTCGCCATCGTCAGAACAAACAAAATTATTGCTCCGATAATAACTTTATTCGGATGCCGCAAAGTCCAATGCAACAATTTACTGTCAATATTTTTGAGCCAACGCACGATAAAACCGTCTTTATCTTCGTGCATCGCTTTCATCTTCGGCAACAGATACGAAGCCAAAACCGGCGTAACCGTTAAACTGACAAAAAGTGACGAAATAAGTGCGGTGATGTAAGCTATTCCGAGCGGTGCGAGCAATTTGCCTTCGACTCCCGAAAGCATAAAAAGCGGCAGAAACACAAGTGCCACAATGATAGTTGCATAAACAATCGACGAGCGAATTTCTAATGAAGCCAGATAAATAACTTTCAAATTCGGCTGCGGATTTTCTAAACGACGATTTTCTCGCAAACGGCGAAAAACATTTTCAACATCAACAATCGCATCATCAACCAATTCGCCAATCGCCACCGCCAAACCGCCAAGCGTCATCGTATTGACCGAAATTCCAAACGCATAAAAAATCAAAAAAGTAACCACAAACGACAGCGGAATCGCGGTTAAAGTAATCGCAGTTGTCCTAAAATTGAGCAGAAACAAAAACAGCACAATCATCACCAAAATCGAACCTTCAATTAAGGCTTCAACCACGTTGTTTATTGAGGCTTTGATAAAATTTGATTGGCGAAAAAGTTTGGTGTTAATTTCAATATCGGGCGGCAAAGTCGCTTGCAATTCTTTGATGGCGGTATCAACCTTTTCGGTCAAATCAATCGTATCGGCACCCGGTTGTTTCTGAACCGAAAGAATCACGGCAGGCATTCCATTTGAACCTGCTTCGCCGCGTTTGATTCTCGCTCCAAATTGAATATCGGCAACATCTCCGAGTTTAATCGGCGTGTTGTTTCGATAAGCCACAACGGTCTGTTTTACTTCATCAATCGAATAAAATCTGCCTAAATTTCTGACTAAATATTCTTGCGAATTGGCATCAACAAAACCGCCCGTCGAATTAACATTAGATTTTTCTAAAGCGGCGGAAACTTCCTCAATCGTCACGCTGAATTGCTTTAATTTGGCGGGTGAAACCAATGCTTGATATTGTTTGACACCGCCGCCAATCGGAATAACTTGCGAAACTCCGGCAATCGTCAAAAGTCGCGGGCGAATCGTCCAATCGGCAAGCGTCCGCACATCTAACGGATTAGTTTTGCCGTATTTTGAGGTCACGGAAAGCAGCATAATTTCGCCCATAATTGACGAAATCGGAGCGAGAAAAGGCGATGTGCCGGGCGGAAGTTGTTCGCGGGCTTCGCTGATTTTTTCAGCAACCAGTTGGCGATTGCGATAAATATCCGTTCCCCAACCAAATTCGACATAAACAATCGAAAGCCCGATGCCGCTTTGCGAACGCACTCGTTCAACGCCCGGCAGTCCGTTCATTACAACTTCAATCGGAAACGAAACCTGCGTTTCAACTTCTTCGGGAGCAAGCCCATCCGCTTCAGTCAAAATCGTAATTGTCGGTTTATTGAGGTCCGGGAAAACATCAACCGGCAAATTGTAAGCAACATATCCGCCCCACGCGACCAGCAGAGCAGAGATTGCCAAGACAATCAACCGATTTTGTAATGCCCATTTAATTATTGCGTTCATTATTTTGCCTTACTTTTACTGCACGACAATTTTCCCTTTCATCATTCCCATTCCGCAGGTAAAACTAATTTCGCCGGCTTCTTGCGGGGTAAAAATTACCGTTACGGTCTTGCCGAGTGGCAAAGTTTTTCTGATATTAAGCGATGAAAAAACTATTTCGCTACCGCAATTTTTTTCATCGGTTCGCGTCAGCAAAAGTCGGATTTTCTGACCTTTTTTAATTTTAATTGTGCCGGGCGTGTAGCCTTTTCCGCTAATTGTCACCTTGATGGTTTTGGTCTTAAAAGACTTTGCCTCAACCGTAGTGAAGGCTGCAAAAGCCATCACCAACATTAACATTCCACTAATAATTGTTTTCATATTTTCTCCTTATTTAGTTCTACTTTGATTTAGCCCGTGTAACGGGCGACAGTCGCTGAAAATTAAGGTCTGTCGCTCTCTTCGAGAGCTTTGATATTTTTGGTATTAACACCCCGTGCTTACGCACGGGGCTTTATGCTATCGCTCGTTATCACGAGCTAAAAACCAAAATCTGTCAATTATCTCAATCTGACAAACAAGAATTAATTTACTAAGCAGGTCAGCAGAAGTTTTCCGACATTTGGAAATGTCTAAACTATTGAGTTAAAAGATTTTAATTCATCATTCATCATTCACAATTTATCATTACCTGCTTAAAACCTTTCCTTTCAACATATTCATTCCACAGGCAAACGAAATTTCGTTGCTTTTCAAATCTTTTAATTCGATTGTGACAACTTCGCCGACGGGCAGTTTTTTCGTGATATTTAAATCCTTAAAAACTACTTCGTCACCACAGTTTTCGGCATCTGTCCGATAGAAAGAAATTTTCATCGGCTCACCTTTTTTGAACGAAACTTCGCTCGGTTCATAGCCATTTTTGCTGACGATAACTTTTTTCGCATCGCTTGGAAAATTCACATTTTCAACTGCTTGAACCGTTTTTTTGTCGCCTTCTTTGACGTTCACGACAAACGGAACGGTGATAATTTTTCCGCCACGTTGGAATTGGGCAAAAACCTTGAAAAGACCACTTTGCGGAAACGAAGTGTGTGCCGAAACTTCCGACGGGTTCGCCATTTTCATATCTTTCATCTCGACTTTATCATCGTGCGAATGCGGTTTGCTTTCGTCAACTTTTTCCTTTGTGTCGCCCATTTTCGACATCGGATGAGCGTGGACAAACTGTTTCAAATCTTGGCTGATGATGACAAAATGAGCATATTCGCCGAGATATTTTTCTAAATCGGTGATTGGTTTATTTGTCTTTTCATCAAAAACTGTGAAATTGAGCATCAACTCTTTTCCGGCGATCAATTCAGCGTCGGGCTTCATCATTACCTTAATTCCGTCAACCGTTTTTTCCGATTTTTCATCAACTTTCAGTTCAACTTTTGCCCGTTCATTTCCCGAAACCTTTAAACTGTAATTTTCAACAATTTGCGTCGAATCTTTGGGCGTATAATCGGCGTAAAGTTTGAAATTCCCGCCATTCGTAAATTTGAAAGGAATTTTGTATGCACCATCGGCTTGCAGTTCCGGGTGAATGTGGTAAAACTCCGCTAAATCATCCGAAACAACCAATAAGTGCATCGGTTTTTCGTGAGCAAGCGGCAAATCTTTGACAATTTCGCCCTTCTCATTTTTGACCGTGAACGAAAATTCGGTTTGTTCGCCCGCTTTTACTTCGGTCGGATTAGTCTTAAATTCAGCTTTGAATTTTGCCGATTTTGCTTCAATGGTTGAATTCGTGGAATTAACATTCATCGAATTCATATTGCGTCCGCTGTTTTGATTCGTTTCCGTTTGGTTACACGCGAACGTCAATAAAAGCAACGTAAATATTGTAATTGCTAAAATAATTTTCATAATTTTCTCTTAATATAAATTTGAGATTATTCGACATCTTTATTGGAGAAGTCTTCAAATGTTTGTAATAAAACTCAAATAAAGTAATTCATTTCAATCTTAAGTTTCGGTTTTAGCTATCGTAGATAGCGTCAGCATAAAGCCTAGTTCGTGAGAACTAGGTCAAAAAAAGTTAAAAAGGTCGCAAGCCCGTGAAACGGGCGACAGAAACACACATTATCGTTTTCTGTCGCAATCTACGATTGCTGAAACTCTTTGTTATCAATAACCTGGCGTTACGTAAAACTTCACGCCAGGCTTTACGCTATCGCCGATTACATCAGCTAAAAACCAAATAAAGACCTAAACTATATTCAAATTCCCTTGTGTTATTTTGTTGCTAAGTTTCCCTCTTATTATTAAATTTTTGCCGAGCGAAGTTGATAAATTCCGTCCGTAACAACTCGTTCATCTTTTTTGAGTCCGCTTTTAATTTCGTAAAAATCCAAGCCTTCCGAGCCGACGGCAATCTTGCGTTTCTCGAAAGTTTCACCGCCGTTGAAGACAAAAACAAAAGTTTCGCCTTGCTCGGTGACAACGGCATTTTTCGGAACGGATAAAACGTCTTGATTGTTGCCCGTATCGACCGTAATTTCGACAAACATTCCGTCGCGTAATCTGCCCAAAGGATTTTTGACTTGGTAAATGACCGCCACGGTTCGAGTTTCAGCGTTGACAGTTTGCCCGACGCTCAAAATTTCGCCATCTGTGCCGTTAATTTGATAAACCTCATTATCAAGCGTCGCCGCCGTGTAACTCGCCTTGTTTGAATCGCGGATTTTCGCCAAATCGCCTTCAAATACTTGGGCTTCGAGTAAAATTGTCGTCAGATTTACCAAACTTATAATTTGACTTCCCGATTCAACTTGCGAACCGCTCGTGAATTTAATTTCTCGAATCGCTCCCGTAATTGGGGCAAGAATCGGAAAGTTCGTTTTGGGTTGATTGATTTTGGTCGGCGAAAAACTGACATTTTTCAGACGATTTTGCGAAGTTTGATTAACGCCGACTTGTTCATTGATTTTTTTCGTCTGTTGTTCGCTTAACAAAACTTCTTGTTCGGCTAATTTGACCGCAGTTTGAGCTTCCTCGAGCCGTTTTTTTGAAGCCGCACCAACTTCTAACAAGTTTTTTGAACGAGTTAATTCGCGGTTCGCTTGCTCAAGCCGAATTCTTGCTTGTTGAGCTAAATTCTTTTGTTCAATCAGCTTAGATTGCAGTTCAACTAAACTGTTTTTTAAGTTCAACCGTTGCGTTTCAAGTTCGATATTGCGGGCTTGAACCTCTTGTTTTTTCGATTCAACATCAAGCCGTTGCGATTCTAACTCAGCTTGCGTCGAAGTATCCAAAACTTGTTGAATTGAACCGAGTTGCTCGCCTTTTGAAACAAATGAGCCGATAGTCAAGCCGTCTTTCAGCGTCAATTTACCTGCTGTCGGCGGAAAAACTACGGCTTCGGAATCGGGGCGAGCCTTGACGATACCGTTAGTTTTCAAACCGCCCGTAATTTTCCGCGTTTCAACCGCTTGCGTTTTGATACCGAATAAAATTTGTGATTCTTTCGGAATCGTAATTAGATTTGAAGCGTCGAACATCGGCGTTTCTGCCGGAGAATCGAGCGTTTTTAAGCTCAAAACTTCTAAATTTCGCGTCTCTCGCGGCGGCGAAAAATAGGCTAAAGCCGTTGAACTAATCGCAAAAAGTAATAAAAATCCGAGAATCGGTAAAACTGCGACTCGAAGTTTTTGCGACCAAATTTTATCTTGACCGAGCAGTTTCAAACTCATTGCAATTCCGCCAAAAGTCAAAAGCGAAATCAATCCGAAGCCGAGCCAAAACCGCCAATTTATCGGTGCGGAAACAACCGTTATCGGAAAATCCGCCGTAAAATTTCGATTATCGGAAGTTGTGGCATTGAAAATAATCTTGAAATCGCCGCTTCGGGCAAACGCATAATCAACTTGAAACTTGCCTTCTTTTTCGGCTTTAACCGCGATATTTTCCGCCACAATCGAGCCATCAAGTTTTTGGATATTTGCCGTAACTGTCGCGTTTTCGAGCGGTGCATTGCCACTCGCCGAAAAACCGCCTTCAACTTTTTCTGTCAAACTCAAAATAAATCGGACAGCTTCGCCAGTTCGTGGATCGCTCGGACTACGAACCACACGAACATAATATTTTCCGCTGTCCGTATTGATATTTCGTTCTGCATTCGTCACCGAAGCCAAGCCGGTAAGCGGTAAGCAGTAAGCGGTAAGCAGTAAAAACAACGCAAAAATGCGGACATTTTTACTGCTAACTGCTAACTGCCAACTGCTAACTGTTTTAGTGTGAATGTGCTTTTCCATAAAGTGCCTGCATCGTCAAAACGTCAACTTTGATTGCTTCGGTAATTGCTTTCGCGGTTTTTTCGTCCACGCCATTTGCCTTCAAATCTTGTCCGATTTGGAGTTTGTCATCGTGTCCTTTGCCCGAAAATTGTTTCAGAAAATCAGCCGCCACGCCATCCATTTTTACTTCTTTGATATATGGCGAACCTTCTTTGTTTTCATAAATAATCACCGCATCTTTACCGTCAACTTTGACCATTGTCACCGCTCCGATTTGTTTGCGAGTGCCGCCTTCGCTCTTGAAAGCCAAATATGAATGATGATCCGTATCGGGAATTTT
>JANNVK010000005.1:0-3622 GCA_031414415.1 Acidobacteriota bacterium | reverse complement strand
GGCGATGGAGCCGAAAAATTTGCCGCAGAGCAGAAAATTCCTTTTGTTTCACCAAAGTATTTTTGGACAAAACACCGTTGGGATTCTTTGCAAGAAATAATCAAAGAAGAGAAGGCAAAAGAAAAGGAAAAACTCAAAAATCCAAAAGTTGTTAGTGAAAGCAAAGTTGAAAGATCACCGCAAGATCTTAGCGAAAGTGCGTTGCTCGAATCTCAAAAGAAAGCCGAAAACAAATTTGGCACAGTTGGAGCAGTTGCACTCGATAAAAACGGCGACTTGGCTGCCGGAACCTCAACAGGTGGAATGACTTACAAGAAATATGGAAGAGTTGGAGATGCTCCAATTATTGGTGCCGGAACTTATGCAAACAACGCAACTTGTGCAGTTTCCGCGACAGGCTGGGGCGAATATTTTATCAGGCTTGGCGTTGCACGAGATATTTCGGCGTTGATGGAATATCGGGCGTTGCCTGTTCAAGATGCAGTCGATCTTGTCATTCAACAAAAACTGAAAGACCTCGGAGGCGATGGTGGTGTGATCGCAGTGGATAAATTTGGAAATATGGGAATCTCTTTTAATTCAGAGGGAATGTATCGGGCATATATTGATGTCGATGGAAAGCCTGTCGTCCAAATTTTTAAGAATTAAAACTCAGCAAAGAAGACAGATTTTTGACGCAACTAAATTTTGGTTGCGTCATTTTTTTTGACACTTATCTTAGTATAAAAACATATAAATTTTATTAAAAGAAAAATATGATTGACAATGATAAACAATGTTTATATAGTTGATATTGTTTAGTAGCCCCGACTTAACGAAGTGAATGTGCTTTTCCTACCGCATTTAAACAATTAACTACATCTTAAATCGAATTTTAACCACAAAATTTATAAAAATTTCGATTTAAAAATGAATTTGAAAATCGTCTAAATCAAAACTCACCTGAAAAGTATTATTTATTTAGCGACTTAATAAAAAAGTTGCTATAAGCCGGAGAAAAATGAACAAACCATCAACTCGAACACAAAAAATGACTGTTTTTGTCCTGTTATGTGCCTTTGCCGTAACAGGACTTCCTATTTTTAAAGTTGCCGCCGCCGGAACAATTACTGGTCGGGTCTTTCAAGACTTTAACGCAAACGGAACTTACGACACAACAGGTTCAGCGGCGTTACCTGCGATTGACGCGGGAATTGCGGGCGTAACCGTTACGGCATTTGATTCCACTGGAGTTCAGCGAGGAACTGCGACAACTGTTGCCGCCGGGACTTACAGTTTAACAACTACTGGATTCGGACCTTACAGATTAGAGTTCACAACTTTGCCGACAGGTTTTTCTGCATCTTCACGTTCAACTGATTCGGTTTCGGGCGGAACGGCGACTAATGCAGGTTCAACTGTTCAATTTGTGGCTGAAGGAAATTCGAGTAATGTAAATTTAGCGGTAAATCATTCAAACGATTATTCGCAAAATAATCCAACTATAATCCAACCGTTGTTTCGTAACACGACAACTTCTGCCTACGCGGGAGCGGCGGCGGTGATGGGTTATCCGGCGGCAAATGTGGGCGATGTTGACGGTAATATCAACGGCTCAACAACATCAGGCTCATATTCACCTGCCGCACCGCCAACTTTTACTCCGGCGGCACCTGTTCCGAATTCAATTTTTACCGATACTCAAGTCGGTGCAATTTGGGGAGCGGCATGGAATCGCAACAACAAAGATTTGTATGTTTCAAGTTACATCAAAGCAAACGTGAAATTAGGTCAGGGTGAAAGCACGGGAAGAATTTGGAAAACCAATAATCCAACATCGGGTTCAACCCCGACAACTTTTGTTGATTTAAACACTGTTTTCGGTGCGGGAACAGCTGGAGCAAATCCGCATCCAATTGGCGGTTCAACTCCAACTTCTTGGATTACCGACACCGCTACGACAATTGCGGGTATCGGCAAACTAGGAATCGGCGACATCGATTTATCGTTAGACGGTTCAACGCTTTACGCGGTTAATCTTGCCGACCGCAGATTATATACAATTCCGACCACGGGAACTTTAAATTCAACCACTGTCAAACGGTTTGATATTCCGACCGCAAGTTTGCCGACGCAAACACTCGCTAATTTTGCAACTACTTGTCCAACGGCTGATGTTCGTCCGTTCGGGCTTGGTTCGGACAGAGACGGAAATTTATATGTCGGGGCAGTTTGCAGCGGAGAAACAAACTCAACAGGTCCGGAAACTGATCCGGCAACAAATCCGGGAACATTTAATTTGCAGGCTTACGTTTGGAAGACTACATTTACCGGCGGTGTTCCGACTTTTACACTCGTTTTCAACAATACACTTCGCTTTGACCGTGATTCTAACAGCACTGCAACTTACGATACCAGAGAAACAGCAACCCAAGTTTACGACTGGGAACCTTGGACAAGTGTCAACAGTACAATTGCGGCAGGTGAAAACAATCAACCAATGTTAACCGATATTACGGTTGAAGGCAGCAGTATGTATCTCGGATTCCGCGACAGATTCGGTGATCAAGATACAGACGGCGGATTCCGCAGCAGCGGCGATACTTATTTGACTTGTCTCAGTGGTTCAACTTACACACTCGAGTCAAACGGAGCTTGCGGAACTTTAACCTCTTCGCAAGGAGTCGGCGGCGGTAAAGGTCCCGGCGGCGGCGAATTTTTCTCGCCTGATACACAAGGCGACGACATTTTTAATTCGGGTAACGGCGGATTGGGTAAAATGCCCGGCGGTTCGTTATATCAAAGTTCTACTGACGGCATTGCGTATTCTGATGCTACATTTGCAACAAGAATAATAAATCCGGGTGCCGGCGGTATTCAAAGATTCAGTCCGACAAACGGAATTTTACAAGGTTCTTACGATATTTATAACAGAAGCACCGCCAATACAATGCAAAAAGCGAGCGGTCTTGGCGATGTAGAATTATTAGTAGATGTTGCTCCAATCGAGATTGGAAACAGAGTTTGGAATGACACCAACGGAAACGGCGTTCAAGATGCGATCGAAACAGCGATTTCTGGTGTTACGGTTCGTCTTTACAACGCTGCAAATGCGTTGATTGCCACGGCTGTAACAGATGCCAACGGCGAGTATTATTTTACTTCAGGCACAGCGGTTGATCCGGTTTTGACGGATAATATCGGTATCGTCAACGGACAAATTACGCCGAATACAAATTATCAAATTCGCCTTGATAATCCTGCAAATTATACTGCGGGAAACCCGTTGAACGGCAAGTTTTTAACAACTGTCAATCAAATGGCTCAAAACGGTTTTGACGAAGGTTCAGATTCTGATGCGTCAAATGTCGTTAATCCGACAGGCTCACCGAGCGGAACATATCCGGTCGTGAATATTTTGACAGGAGCATCTGGTGATAACAATCACAATATAGATGTTGGATTCGCACCATTTTCAACCTATTCAATCGGGAACCGAGTATGGTATGACACGAATAATAATGGAGTGATAGATGCAGTTGAGGTTGGGATTTCTGGAGTTTCGGTTTCGATATTTACAGATTTGGGATGTCTTGGAACGCCTGATGATCTATCGACACCGCTTCAAACACTAGCTACGGAT
>JANNVK010000004.1:0-73086 GCA_031414415.1 Acidobacteriota bacterium | reverse complement strand
AACCATTTCAAGGTCATACTCAAAAAGTGTCGATAAACCCTCAGAAGCTCTAAATCCTTTTATCAATAAATAATCTTCGCCGAGAGGAGTTGTTAAACTCATCATCCTTTTTTTTTGCGTTATTGCCATCACTTTTCCCCTGTGTTTATTTATACAAAATTCGTTTTATCTTTACAGCTAGAGACTAGACGGGGTAATTATCAGAAATTTGCCAATAAATTGATTATTAATATCAAAAATTAGACAGCTAGTTAAGGTGGTAAATTGTTCAAGAAATGAGCGAATAAAAATAGGAAAAAAGACGAGAATTTAATAGACCTAAATTGTTATCAAGCAAGAGGTTTTAGAATACAAAACTAATATTTTTCTTATTTTCTAACCGCCGATAATAACTGTCATACAACCGGAAACTATTGTATTTGGTGGTCCGACCGCTTCCACAATTGTATCGCCCAACCTTGCCGCTGGCTGATTACAAATCATTACAGTTGCCGATGGATTTACAACAACGCCCGGACCGTGTGGTGGAATTGGCAAAGGAGTTACACAAACGTGAATGTCAGAACCGCCAGCTGCACCAGAAATTAAACTTCCCATTGAGGCTGCGGCGGCAGTTTTTGCAGCTTCTTCGGCGACTTTTGCTGCTGGTGCTCCGGGCGTTCCAGCTGCTGCTAAAGTAGCGGCTTCAGCAACTTTAATTGCTGTATCTGAAACTTGTTTTGCACTTTTAATAGCAGCTGCTGCCGCAGCTCCAACGCCTCGCCAAGCTGGCAAAAAACCAATCAAAACCGTTATGGCAGTTGGTCCGCCAGTTAAAATCGGCGGAAGCGGATGTGCAACATTATCTGTAATTCTTGCGGCTGGTGGCATTTGTTTCACCTCTCTAAAATTACAACAAAATTAACTTTCAACGTCTGACAAGACGCTCGGTATTTCTTCTTCAACCTTCACGCTTTCGCCATCAGCTACACGACTTAAGATTGGAAAATTGTTGTCCTTATTGTTGTCGGTATAAAAATCGTTGAGTGCTTTTTTTTCTTGTTCAGCCTTTTCGCGTTCTTCGCGTCTGGCTTTTCCTTCATCAGTTTCGTTCTGAGCATCGCTTCTCCCTTTATCAACATCACTTTTGATTTTGTTAATATCTTTCATTCCGTCAGAACCGGTGCCGACGTTCATATCACTCGCATCGTCTTTCAATTGCTCAGCGTCATCTTTTACTTTTTCGCCGCGACGTTTGTATTCTGAAACCTTATCTACTCCATCTTTCGCTTTGTTTAAACCGCTATTTATTTCTTTCAAAGCACTTTTGAGCGGTGGCGAAATTGCTCCAAAAGCCTCTTCGGCAACCAAATTCCACATCGGGAAAAATGTATTTCTAAACATCAGCGAAATTAGCCACGGCAAACGACCAAGTAAAACTTCCATTGTTTCAGCTTTTTCGTCAACCGCAACTTTTCGCGAAGCCTCAAGTTGTCCGCCAAGATCGCCAATTGCCAACTGTAAAATCGGTTCAATATATTTGCCCAATTTTTCGTCGATTTGCTTGGCAAGCAGTTGTTTCGCACTAAGTTTTTCAACCTTCATCCCAAACATATCGCCGCCACCTAACCCAACATCTTCCGTTCCGCCTGTCAGCATTCCAATGACAAATTTCCCAAAAAGATCAGCAATTTTCTTCGCGAGATGTCTTCTGCCAGATTCAAGCAAAGCCCTTGAGTTTATTTCGCCTGCTAACTCACCAGCCATTAAGCGATTAAACGTTTCTTCAAGCAAACCCATATTTGCTTCATTAATTTCAGAAATTATTTTTTTTAGAAATTTCGGAACTCCGCCAATGTCTGAAAGTGTGGCATCCAAACCCTGAAAAATCGCGTCTGAAGCCGACAAAATTTTCGGATCAGCAGTCGGATCGCCACTTTTCAAACCTGCAAATATCTTTGCAATATTAGGCGTTGCCGGAGTCGGCTTTGGATCACTTTTCGCACCGGCAAAGTCGTAGAGATCGTCAAGTTTATCTTGAGCAGAACTTTTTACATCGGCAACCTTGTCGGTTACAGGTTTGACAATTGCTGGAAGCGAAGAATCGCTACCTGAATCAGCCGCTTCGGGCTTTTTAAACCACAGCGAATAAACGGGTTTGTGGTCTTTAAATTTCCCTTTGAGAGTTTGAATAGATAGTTCGCTGATGCTTGTTTCAATTGTGTTTTCGTGGCTATTTCTGAGCTCCAAAAATGTCGCCAGATACATATCCATCATCTTAAAAGCGATTCGCTGAACAACTGCAATTATCTTTCCAACGCCTGGAATATTCGCCGCCGCACTTCCAATTGCATCACCAATCGCACCAATTCCTTCGCTCTTTGGCGGTTTCAAATAATATTCGTCGAGTTCTTTGCAAAACGCCACATATTCGCCACGAGTTAAGTGAAATTGTTTTCCGGTTTCGTGAATGTCTTTATATTGAATGCTTGCAACATTGATTTTGCCAGCTTCAGTTTTAATTTTATCGATGAAAGAATCGAGTTTGGTTGGGTCAGGTTTTGAAGATTTAGAACCGCCGCCCAGCAAATTACTTGCCATCGCTCCAAGTTCTTCAATTGCTCCGCGATTTCCGGTTACATCTTTGACGGCTACTTTACAAGATGAAACGAAACCAAAAAGTAGAATTGCTTCTCGTGCGAGTGCGTCGCGAAACATAATTCCGTGACCTTCCGGAATCTTCGTTCCATCAGGTTTGTAGCTTTTATGGGCAAATTCTTTGCCCGCATCAGCGTGAACTTTGCCAAAATGGATGAACTCAGTTGGAATCCCGAAATCGAATGAAACTGGTTTATCCGAACCATCTGGACTCGGACTTGCCGAACCGCCCGTGTTCGCTTCTTCATCAGAAAGACTTTCGGCTTTGACAAATTTTAAATCGCCAGCTACCTTTGTGCCAGGATTTTGTCCGCCAGTTGCGGCATCCAAAAGTCCACTTGCTTTATCGGCTATTTCGCCAACTTTTCCTGCTGCGTCGTCTAAAAAACTCATAGTTTTGGGGGTTATTTCGAAAGTTCTTTCAATTTCGATTTGGTTGACGAGTCTAATTCACCAGTCGCATCTAATTTGTGTTCAGCTTGAAATTTTTTCAAGGCTTCTTTTGTTCTTTCGCCGATTTCGCCATCTTCAGAGCCGCAACTAAATCCAAGATTATTAAGTCTTTGCTGAATTCCTGAAGGTTCTTCCAACGGATTTAAGTCGCCAATCTTTATTGGAAACACATCTTTTCCGTTGCGAAGAATTAATTTTGCAGAACGAGCAGCGGCGGGAATAAAATGCTCAATCAGACCTTCGCCATCAGTTTTTCCTTTGATTTGGTCACCTTCAATTTCGATGATGTAATCTTCGTTTGCACGAGGTTTTCCAATCTTCAAAAGTTGAAGTTTAATCTTGCAAGGATCGCCTTTGAGCTTAAACGAATGCTCGCTTTCATTCGATTTTGTCACCTCTTTAACACGTTTTTCGGGAATAAAAATTTCGTCATCTTCAAACAGCAGAGTTGGGTCTTTCCTTTTGTTTTTGAGTGCGGCATTTTCACCATGATTCCAAACTGTTTGCCAGAAAAAACCATTTTTCTTCGCAAGGCTAATCGCTGTTTCTCCGCTTCCTACTCTTTGTTTTGGCATTTAAACTTTTCCTCCAAACTCATCGATTTCGTTTACGCTTCTTCCCAGGCTTCTTCATCAAGGCTTGGGAAACTTATTTTTGAACTTCCCGGGTCAAGACCTTTAACTTCAGCTTCGCCTTTATCATTAAGCGTTCCTGAAGCAACTCTTCCGTCAGCTGCTGTTACGCGATAACCCAATCCGGTAATTGGTTTGCCTTCTTCATCGACCATTTTGAGCTTAATCCACGACTTTTTGTCAGGATTGTTTTCGTTTAAAGTTTTATCACTTCGTCCTTTTGAACGTTTTTCGAGCGAGGCTTTCGTTCCAGGTTTCGCATCATCCGCTTTATCAGCAACCAACGCTTCCATTGCCCCAACAATTGTTCCGGCAGAACCCGAAAGTGCCGCACCGCCGGAGTTTATCATCACCATCGTTCCTTTTATAAAAATTCCGCCCGGATTTATTGTGATAAAATTTCCGCCAACGCTAATCGTTAAACCCGTCATTCCTTCGATAACAACATTTTTTCCCTTGAGATAAATATCGCCAGTCGTTTTTTCGCTGTGATTTGAGCTAAATTCTTCAATCACATCGCCAGAAACTTTTAATGAAAGTGAGCCACCAATTGATACTGCTTCTTTTCCGCCAATTTTTTTATGATGATCGCGTTCGATATTTTCAACCAAATCGCGTTTTGTAATTTGATGTTCATCGCGTGTTATTAGTTTTCGGCGATCGCGTTTGACAATCAAATGCTGGTCATTACCGATATATTCGCGGCTGTCGTTTTTGATTCTGACATCTAAATCTTTTTCGCCGTGGATAAAAATCTGCTCCGAGTCTTTTTTGTCCTCAAATCGAAACTCGTTAAACCCATTTCCACCAGTTGAAGTATCTGACTTAATCGTCATCTTCGTTTTTTCATCAGGCAAGGTATAAGGCGGCATTGACTGCGGATTGTAAACGCAACCAGCAATAATCGGCTGATCAGGATCGCCTTCGAGGAAATTTACAATCACTTCCATCCCAATTCTCGGTATAAACATTGTTCCCCATTTGTTTCCAGCCCAGCTCTGCGAAACACGAACCCAACACGAACTATCTAAATCAAATTGACCTTCCCGATCCCAATTAAACTGAACTTTCACGCGTCCATATTTATCAGTAAAAATCTCTTCGCCAGCTGGTCCGACCACTTTTGCAGTTTGTCCACCAATTATTTCAGGTTTACGTGTTTTGCGAAGCGGACGAAACGGTGCATTGCCAGTTCCGTGCGGAATTGACGAAAAACTTACAACATATGAACTCGAAACGTTTTCATCCGAAGCGTAAGATGGCGATTGAACTGCTTCAATCTGAACAGCAACCAAAACGTGAAATCCATTATTTTCGGGGTTGGGATGATTTGTTAATTTAAACCGGTAACCAGCCGAAAGCGAACTGCAATCAGAGGTAGCTTTGATGTTTTTATAGGCAACGTCAATTTCCTGCTGCCGAAGTTCGGCGACACGCTGGCGATCTTGAAAAACCTTTTGAAGTTGCGGTGCTTGCTCGCCGCCAGATCTATCAATGCCATCGAAACGTTTCCCATATTCGCCTTGATAATCATAATATTCGAGATTTTGATTTCCACCGATGTTGAAACGGCTAAGTTGTTCGGCGTTGAGGTTGCTGGTTGGTAATTGAAAATTGTGATCCCAAAGCGTAACTTTCCCTGTTCTTAACTGATTTGAAACATTCCAGTTCAAGATTGAAGGTGTCCAGTTTCCTGCATCGACCACCAAATAAAAAGGTAATTCCGAGCGACCTACACACTCACGATGAGATTGTGGCGTATTTGCAATAATTAAACGATGCTCAATTTCGGTATGTTCGAAGTAATAAAAAATGCCCTCTTCTTCCATTAAACGTGATGCAAAATCGAAATCCGACTCGCGATATTGAACACAATAATTTCTCGGCTCAAATGTGCCTTGAATTTCGTAATCAACATCAAATCCTGCGAAAATCTGATTTAGAATATCGGGAACTGAAATGTTTTGGAAAATTCGACTTTGTAAATTTTGCGTCAAAAGCCAAACTTTTGGGACGAGAACCGCACAGTATTTTGTGTATCGTGTGTTCCTGTTTCCTTGGTCAAATTGGATGCAAATTCCATTAAAAAACCTTTCAGTTTCATTATTTTGATTTGCTTTGACGCACATCGCGGCTCCAATTAATTGCGAAATGTCAACAATCGTTGGCGTGTTGCTACTATCATTTTCTTCATGGAGCAATTCAAGATCAAATTGAAAAAGTTTGTTTAATCCTTCACTTGCCTTTAATTTTTTAATTAAAAGAAAATTTTCTTCGAGCGGTGTGGTTAAAAATAATGTTCTTCCTGCTTGAGTTATCGACATAATTTTGGGGGCAACAATCTAGTTGCATAATTAAGACGGCACTATATTTTGTTTTAAAAGCAGTTATCTACGTGTTCTTCCTCCCATACTAGCATATCTTGCTCCTAAGCCTGCCCGAAAAGATGATATTGGTTCAGGATCAGTTCGCGGATCGTGCAAAGTTCCTTCAGCATCGTGCCAAGCACTCGGATTATTGAATTCTGCAATTAATTCTCCATTTGCGTTATAAACTACAACACTTCCTTCCCATTCACCAAATTCAATTGGTGCTTCTTCAGTGAAAATAACTCCACGCGATAGACTGCTATATATTTGATTTTCTCGAGCAGCGGTAACTTCAGCGTGAGCCTCTAAAGCCATTTGCCGACAAAGTTCATCGCCATCGCCGTGAACTGTCATTGTATTTTCTGCTGCGTGGCAAACGTGGAGCACGATTCGTTGAACACTATCTCGAAGTTGATTAAATAAATGGATGTTTTGATATGAAATAGGAGGATTGCAAAACTGTATTCCAGATGTGTCGTCATCGTGAGTCGGCGTGTTCATCGTAAATGTCACGCCGTGAGCCATAATAGTAAGTGTCCCAATTCCTGAGTTATCGCGAGCAATTCTCAATACTTGATCAAAAAAACTTTGAATTGGAGTGCCTTCATCAACCTCAAACGCTATTGTGCCTCCAGTCGAATTTGGAGTTACGCCTTCTAATCTTGTATCGTGTGCAATTACATTTATTGGCATAAACTTATTAAATAGTCGTTCACTAACAAAATAGAATAATCATAAAAGTTTAAAATTATTCAAACACTTTTTTATCTTTCATTACCGTCCACATCCAGCTTTTAACTTCGTTTGAGCCTAACAAATCTTGCGATTTAGTTATCATCGGAACTTCAATGTTTGCCTCAGGCGGAAGCGTATGATCGTGCATATCAAAACGATTGTTCATAATATATTCAGACATTTTGAAATCAGGATTAGGCACAACTTTTGTCGGATGATCGCCAGTCCAAGGAATTCCGCCCATTCCTGCGTGCGTTGCAAAAAAAGTTCGTTTTATCAGCGTCGCCGGCGGTTCTGCAAGCAAACCACAATTGCCAAAGTAAGTTCTTGAACCGGCGTTTTTATCTCTAATTGCGTGATAACACAATTTAACGTTACGCGGAATTTTATCAACATTGCTAATCGTCGAACGGTCAACCGCATCAAAAAGTGCCATAAATTCAATTTCGACATTTGGCAACATACTATTTAGCAAGTTTGCGAGCCCAATAACCGATGCTGCACCGCGACTATAACCCGTTAAATGCAAGCGAAATTTAGTATCTTCTTTTAAAGATTTATCGTAAGCACTTTTAACAAAATTAAAGCACGAATAAGCTATCGGTCCGGTTTCAAACCCGAGCAATGTTGGTCCACGCCGATAAAATTTATCAACTTCGCTTAATCCCGGATATTCACTATGAATCTTGCTCACGAAACTATTACTCATTTCATTAGCGTAATCATCGTCGCTCCAAGGTCCTGTTCCATCAACTGCTATTAACATTTCGACCTTCTCCCTTTACTCGTTTTAACAATCTAATAATTCAATGCATTAAAATTCAGACGATTTACTTTTGAGGTTTTGCGTAACTCAGTAAATGTTGACCGCTTTTCCAATTTAAGATAAAGCATTCTCACAGCCTGACGAAATAAGAACGAGTATTCAACTTAACGACTGGAAACTTAGATTATTTATTTATTTTCATCTCGCTTTTAATAAATTAAGCTGTCAATATATTCGCCTTCAGGCTGTTCATAATCATATTTAAATCCGAAGTTACAATTAGTCGTGTTAAATATTTTATTATTTTCTACACCGACAGGTATCGAAAACCAAACTCTATTTCCATATGTTCGCTCATTATTTTTGAATTCATATTTGCTATCATAAACTTCAATTATCAAAATCTGTAACTCACTAGTTCCAATTTCAGCAATTTTATTTTCTATGTTTGTAGATTTATAAATAGTGCTTAAAGTCTCTGTCACAACCTCAACACTATTAATCTGTGGACTTCCATTAAAGCTATTTCCTAGTATTACTTTATTGAAATCAATTTGAATTTTGCTTTTTATTCGATTTTTTATTACTACAAAAAGTTTGGTTTTTTCATATGTAATACGCCAATTACCGTAAACTTTCAAAGAAAACATTTCATTGTCATATTGCAATGCGTTATCTTTCTTTTTCTTTGTAGAAACTATGAATGCCCCATCCTGAATAATTGGCATCAAATCATTTATTGGCGGTTGGCAACTAAGATAGAATAAGCAAATAGCAATGAAAACTAAATGAATATATTTTATTTTCATCGCATTTGCCTCAACTTCGCGATAGTTTTTGCTCCAAGAATTCTAAAATATATCAATCAATCAAGGTTTCGTTATATTCGCCTTGTGGCAAATAATCACCATATTTAAATTGAAATTCGTAACTTTTGTCTTCCAATTCAATTTTGACCGGAATTGTCAGCGAAATGGTTTGTCCAAGGTATTTTTCTCGTTTTTCTATTTGCTCAGTTCTGGTCGTCTCACCAAAACTTATGTTATAGGCACGTGTCTCACCTTTTGCAATTGACACAATTTTCTTTTCAGGGATTGAAGGCTCATCTCGATGTTTAAGTTGAGTTGCAGAAGAATGTTCTAATTTTTGTTCTAAACTATTCTTTAACTTTATCTTATCGAAATTTACAGTGATTATGTTTGCGTCATTATTTTTGAGAACTATCCAAAATGAGCCGCCATAACTCCTACCCTCCCACTCACCGCCAGCTACTTTGATTGAAAACCTTTCGTTGTTGTATTGCAATGCACTATTTTCTTTAGTGAACATTGGTTTAAGAATTGCTCCATCAGATAAAATAGGGATAAAATCTCCGCCACTCGGCTGACAACTTAAATAGAAAAAACAACTAGCAATCAAAAATAGCTGAATAAATTTTATTTTCATCGCATTTGCCTCAACTTCGCGATAGTTTTTGCATCTAATTTTAGAGACGTTAGTCAATTAAAACTTGACTATTTTCGCCTTCAGTTATTAATGCACCATATTTAAACTTAAACTTATATTCAGTTGTCGTAGAAACTTTATTTTGTTCTACACTTATCGGTATCATAATCGAAATCTCGTTTCCAAAACACTTGTTATAACCTATGTATATTCTATCTTTTTCATTTGCATAATCCGCATAAATAGAAAACACCTTAGCTTCGCCAGTTCCAACTTCTGCCGGTTTGTCTCTTATCATTTGGTTTGATTGTGTATCGCGATCTATAAAACCAAATATTTTTAATTCTTGCAGAGTGCTTTGTAGTAATACTTTATCGAAGCCGATTTTTAACTTATTTTGGCTTTTATTTTTTATTACTAAAACAATATTGGTAATACCATAAGATGGTTCCCAATTGCCTGAAACCTTCATTGAAAAATTCTCAGTATCATATTGCAATGCTGCATCTTTTTGGTGTTTTTCAGAAAAAGTTATTCTTGCACCATCTTGCAAAATTGGAATTAGTGTTCCTCCTTCCGGCTGACAACTCAGATAAAAAAAGCAAGTAGCCACAAAAATCAGTTGAATATAATTTAAGTTTATTTTCATCGCATTTGCCTCAGTTTTGCCTTAGTTTTTTCTCCAAGAATTCCATCTGATATTAAAAATGTTAATCAATTAAAATTTCGTTATATTCGCCTTGTGGCAGATATTCCCCGTATTTAAATTGGAATTCGTAATTTCTGTCCTCAAATTCAGATTTCACAGGAACTGTTAGCGAAATGGTTTGACCAAGATATTTTTCACGCTTATCAATTTCTTTATGATTTGCGTCCCATATACTTATGGTAAATGCATGTATTTCTTCTTTTGCAATAATTACTTCATATTTCTGAGGACTATTCTTAGTTAAATTCGTTGTCTTAGATAAATTCGTTGGAAATAATTGAATTATGGAAGAAATTTCTAGATTTTGTTCTAAACTATTTTTTAATATTAAGTCCTTTAGATTTAAGACAACTTTATTTGTAGTATTATTTTTGATAACAATCTGCATTGAGCTATAACCCTTCACTCCCCACTCACCACCTGCTACTTTGATTGAAAACTTTTCATTATTGTATTGCAATGCACTATTTTCTTTGCTAAACATTGGTTTAAGAATTGCACCGTCGGATAAAATAGGAATAAAATTTCCTCCGGGAAGTTGGCAACTCAAATAGCAAAAACAACTAACAATAAATATTAACTGAATAAATTTTATTTTCATCGTATTTGCCTCAATTTTCCTATGGTTTTTGCTCCAAGAATTCCGTCAGATTTTAAGCCATTATTCTTTTGGAAATCTGCGACTGCATTTCGCGTAATACGCCCGTAGCTTCCATCAATTGCAATTTTGTATCCCCATTTTACAAGAATAGTTTGGGCTTCAAAAACAATCGCCTCACCAACAATCGTAGCGTTTGCATTTAGAGGAGGAACATAATCAGCACTAGAATTTCCTGCTCGAATTACTTTTTCAATGTAAGGAAAACGTGGGTCGGAAGTGGTTTGTTTTCCTTCTTTTGGGTTAAACCAATCTTCAACAATATTTCCTTGTTGCTCAACATTGTAATCACGCCAGTTTTTATAATTTTGGTCATAACTATATGCTTCACCTCTTTTTCCATATTGAACAATCGCTTTTCCTTGAGCAAGCAGTGATTTAACCATATATCCAAACGGAACTCCGTGTTGCCCTTGCCAAACGTGTGTTAGTTCGTGAATCAAAGTGTTTGTGAAACTTTCTCCAAGTCTCTCAACACTTCCGCGATAGACATCTACTCCCCAGTAAATTACATAATAAAAACCTGTCACAACAGGTGTGCCAAGAATTGGGATTGTTTTAGTATTCGGGTGCATCACGGTTACAGGAACATCATTTCCGGGCAGAAAATAATCAGCGATAAGCACCGAATCATATTTGATTGATGTTTTAAATACGCTCTCGCCAATTATCTTTTCTGCCTGTGTCAGATTACGGTATTCCATTTTTCCTCTACTGAATTATTTATTTGCGTACTTTTTCAGCCATAGTTTAGCTTTCTGTGATTTAATCTCAAGCATATTTCCACTGCAACTATTTGTTGTGAATTTTCCAGATTCAAGTTTTTCTAAATACAAAAGATGTGTTTCTCCTTGCATCATTCCATATTCACAAGAGCTTTTTTCAATCAATAAAGTTAATGTTTTTGGCATTTTTAATTTCCAATAATTGGTAATTTGTATATTTACTTCAGTTATATTTTCATCTAAATCCTTTTTTTCTAATACTTTTCCAAGAACAACAGCATTTGCGTTTTTGTAATGTGTTTTCAGTCCAGCTTTTACACATTTACAAGGGTATGCAATAGCTGTAAATGTAAAAATAAAGATTGTCAGCAGAAAACACTTTGCTAATAAGGACTTAGCATTTGATAATATGAACATATGGAATCCTCCTTTAAATTACGCCATTTCAGTGTTAGAACCTGATTGATTCATTCCAATCGCACCTTCATAAGCATTTTTAAGCCCGCAACAAAGCAAAGTGTTATCAGCGTCACCAGTGCTACCGGATGCTCCGTTAACATGTGCCATTTCATGAACCAGCGTTCCGGCAACCCACCATTTTCCTTTGTTAAAAGCCGATTGCGATATACTTATCTCAGTTCCTCCAACTCCTCTTGTTACTCCATACCAGCCTCTGCTAGTTCTTGATTCATAATTTATCCAAACGGTATCATCTTTCAATATGTCATCAAAGGTTTTTCCATTTGGTAAAGCCATAAAACATTTATTGCAAGGCTTCATTCCTTTCACATTGCTTTGTAAAATGAATAACGCATCTTTCAATATTTTTAACGGCTTATCCTCATATTCCCAGTAACGGTTGCCTGCGGGAGAAGTCATGTTTCCGTGTCCGCTACCTTTAATGTTAATTTTCATTGTATCTTCTTAATTTTTAACTCACATCGTAAGTAAATGCTTCGTCTTTTACCCCAACGTGAATTTTCGCAATCGCTTCGCCGTTCGCCATTCTCGACAAAACTTCAGCTGACATATCCGGCAACATAGTTCCGGTCAAAATGTTATAAACGTTTCTTGCACCGCTATCAACATCAGTGCAACGACTTGCTACTAAGTCTATGACGGTGTCATCACAAGAAAATTGCGATTTATGATTGTCAAAAATGCGTTGACCGATTTTTTTAAGCTGTAATTTGATAATAATCCGCAAAACATCATCGGAAATTGGATAATATGCGACCGGAACCATTCTTCCCAAAAGTGCTGGTTTGAAAGATTTTTGCAATTCAGGACGTAGTGCTTCAATCAATGGTTGCGGATCTGGTTTGGTATCAGGATCAGCACAAAGCGACATAATTGTTGCAGTACCAACGTTTGTTGTCAGCAAAATTACACAATTTTTGAAGTCAATTTCGCGACCTTCGCCGTCTTCCAGTGTTCCTTTATCAAATACTTGGAAGAAAAGTTCCATCACGTCAGGATGTGCTTTTTCGACTTCATCGAGCAACACAACTGAATAAGGTTTTCGTCGAACAGCTTCGGTCAAAACGCCGCCTTCGCCATATCCGACGTATCCTGGAGGCGAACCTTTAAGCGATGAAACCGTATGTGCTTCCTGATATTCACTCATATTTATCGTGATTAAATTTCGTTCGCCGCCATAAAGCGATTCGGCAAGTGCCAATGCTGTTTCGGTTTTACCAACGCCCGAAGTTCCGACCAAAATAAATACGCCGATTGGTCGTTTCGGATCGGTTAAACCAGCTCGCGAAGTGCGAATTCGCTGCGAAATCGCCTCAAGTGCGTGATCTTGCCCGATAACTCTTTCAGCTAAAGTTTTTTGCAGATTTAAGACAGCGTGAATTTCGTCCGAAACCATTTTTCCGACCGGAATTCCCGTCCAACCAGAGATAACTTCGGCGACAGTTTGTCCATTTACAACAGGTTGCATCAAAGGATCTTCGCCTTGAACAATTTTCAATTCCGAATTTAGCGTTTCGAGTTCAGCACGCAATTTATCGCCATCAAATACTTCAACTTCCGGTTTTTCACCTTCTGGATTTTCGCCGGTTTCCTCAATAATCTCTGGGCTTTCTGTTGTTTCAATTTTCGCAACAGTAGATTGTTCTAACTTTGTGCGAATTTCACGAATTCTGGCTATCATTTCGCGTTCTTTCGTCCATTGCTCATTCAAACCAGCTAGTTTTGCCTCTTCTTTTTCTTTATCTTCACGCAACTCCGCGATTCTTTCATCGTGCTTGGCACCAGTTACAAGTTCGCGGTCAAGCGAGTTAATTTCTGTCTCTAAACGAGTTATGCGGCGAGTTGAATCTTCAACTGATGCTGGAGTTGCACCTTGACCGATTGCAACTTTCGAACAAGCTGTGTCTAAAACCGAAACTGATTTGTCAGGCAACTGACGACCGGCAACATAACGATTTGAAAGTCTGACGCAATCAACAATTGCTTCATCTAAAATTCGAACATTGTGATGCTCTTCCATTTTCGCGGTTAAACCACGCATCATTCCGATAGCTTTTTCTTCGTCCGGTTCGTCAATTTTGACAACCTGAAAACGCCGTGCGAGTGCCGCATCCTTTTCAAAATATTTTTTATATTCTGCCCAAGTTGTCGCAGCAATCGTCCGCAATTCGCCGCGTGCGAGTGCAGGTTTTAGCAAATTTGCCGCATCACTTCCGCCCGCTGCACCGCCAGCTCCAATCATTGTGTGTGCTTCGTCAATAAATAAAATTATCGGCGTTGGCGAAGACTTAACTTCATTAATTACGTCTTTTAGACGATTTTCAAACTCACCTTTAACCGAAGCTCCAGCTTGCAACAATCCTAAATCAAGCGTCCGAACAATAACATTTCTAAGCGGTTCAGGAACGTCGCCTTCGGCAATTCTGTTTGCAAAACCTTCAACAACAGCTGTTTTCCCAACTCCGGCTTCGCCTGTCAAAATCGGATTATTTTGCCGCCGACGAAGGAGAATATCAACAATCTGCCGAACTTCTGCGTCGCGTCCGAGAATTGGATCAATCTTTCCGGCACGAGCTTTCGCCGTTAAATCTTCAGTATATTGATCGAGAGCTTTTGTTTTTCCGCTTCCGCTTGCAACCGGCGAACCATCACTCGAAGGCGTTTCGCCAAGTGAAACTGCTTCATAAGCTTCAGCCGAACCAGACGTTACATCTTCCAATTCTTTCGCTAATTTCTCGGGTGAAATTAAGACAAATTCTCGTGAAACTTCGCGTGCGATTCGAGCATAACTTTCATTTGTCAGCATTGCTAAAATCAAATGTCCGGAACGCACTTTTCCGGCTCCATACTCAACAGAAGCCAACAACCAAGCGTCTTGCAACCATTTTGGTAAACGGTCAGAAAGTCCTGGCGTGCGTGTGTTTCCCGTTTTGAAACGGTTCAATGCAGTCTCAACATCTTTCGTCAAACGATCAATATTTACACCATATTGATGACAAATTTTGTGAAGATCTGTGTCGTCATTTTGAAGAATTTTCGCCAAAATGTGCTCGATTTCTACATCGTAATTTGTCCGCGAAAGACACAGCCCAGCCGCACCTTCGAGTGCCAAACGGCACGTTTCATTTAGTCTGCCAATAAGTGATTTTAAGTTTACGTTCATTTTTTCTCCGGGGTTAAATTTTATTTTTTTTAAATCAGTTTACTTTGCTTGCACTTTAATATCTTGCGAGTAAATTAAACCCTTTTTCTTCCTACCAAAAATTTTGTAGAGTCTTATAAATTTATGCCTTGCTTTTGAAAGAGTTAAGTCTTTTCCAGTGAGATGATATAATTTCGCTTGACTAAAATAGTATCTAAATTCTCCGAGTTCGATATTTCCTGAACTTTCGTCAGAAACTATTTCAGAACGGAAAACTACTGAATTTTTATTTTCCCATCTTGCAAATGAATGTCTTAAATCAAAACCGTTCTTTTTTGTTTCTAAAGATATTCTATCTATACTTCTTAATTTGTCATAAAAAGCGTCAGGATTAAAATTCTTTTCATTAAAAATCTTTACCAAAGATGCTGATCTATACATTGATATTGAACTGCTATTGGGTAAAACAAGATATTCTTCATTTGGTGACCAAACTTCTCTTGAATCTTCACCACTCAGTAAATACGGCAAAGATGTTTCTTGTTTTGTTTTGTCATTACGTATGATTAAATAACTCGATTCTGCTTTTAAGTCACTATAATAAACTATGCTTAGAGCGTATTTCGAATTTGTTTTTACATCATCTGATAAAACTTTTCTTAGTTTTCCTTCATTTGATTTAGAATTCTGTCCATACCCATGTTGATAATTCACACCAACCACTAGGGTTGCAATTAAAATTAAATTTTGGAATAGTCTCATACTTTTTATTATTCAAACAATTAAGTCAGACTTACTGAACTATCAGGCGGAATCACTATAATACCTTCTAACCAGTCGAAATCTATCAATTTAGAACTCTGATATAAAGTGTCGTTTGGAGCAGATTGAAAGTATTTAAATTTTTCTGGAACCGTGGTGTTTTGCTCACTAACATTTCGCCAATGTACTTCGAGAATGCTACCGCGAGAAAGAATGGCTGTATGTATTCCTTTTGTAAAAACACAAGCAGCAAACTTAACGTTTTCTAACGCCTTCAACTTTCTGATTCCTGCTGAATCCAGAACTGTCTTTGAAGCAACCGGATTACCATCTTCATAGTTCTGAGTAGGTTTATAATTTACAATTACACCGCTCAATGCAACATTCCACCATGTTTTCGCTTTCAATGCTTTGCTATACATTTGTGTATGTTCAGGATTTTTATCATATGGGTTATCAGTATCTGGCATAAACAAATAGGCTTTCCACCCAAGTTTCACTAAATCTGCCGCCATTTTGGTTCCAAGAGCAAAATAGATATTTTTGTATAAAGCCTTTTTACCAATTTTCTCCAAAGCATAGCGAATAACATTTTGAATATATGAAATACAATCAGTCCGCGACCATTTTTCTAAATTTCCAAACTCAGTTTCAAAATCCTTATAGCTATCAAATAGTGAACATTCTGTTTGTAGTTGCTTATTCTTATCTCGACAACTTTCAAATTCTATCCAAAGCCTTCTTCCATATTCATTTGGATGTTTGTTAAATAGCCTCAGCATCTTTTCTTCAGCATATTCGCTAAAAGTCATTCCTTGATTTGCAGACTTCTCTAGAATTGTCTGAGGATTCAGAAGAAGTTCTATTCCACCATAAATGTAGAACTCAGCCCAACGTTCCATTTCAAAAATAGGAACCCCAATTTGATCTGCTAGTAATTGTGCTCCGATATTTGGATTTACTTTCAAAACACGCAACCACCTCAAACGACCAACCATTGTTGGATATTGTTTTTCAAGTAATATTAAATCTTCCAAAGATTCCTTAATTAGAAACATATTATTTTTGCTAGATAGTCTGCATAACTACTTGCTCGTCGCCTTCTTTAAAAGGTTTTGTCTTTAAAAATGAACTCCAACCAAGCATGGTCGGAGTTTTAACGTGTTAGTGAATCGTCAAATATTTACAACTAACAATACAGCAAATACTAAAATTCTTTTTTTCCTGATTACCAAATACTATTATTCTTTTTCCATAACAACATCTAAAATATTTACTTTTTCGCTTTCAAGTATTAAGTCTTTTTTTAAAGTTTTGAATCCTTCTTTTTCATATTTTATCCATAGTCCCGGTTCAACAAAACCAATCAAACTAAAATCAATGGTTCCATCAGATTGTGTGATTTGAACTGATGCTCTATTTCTAATAACACCAAGTTCTTGCCCTTGAATGACAACAGAAACCTTCTCAAGATAGTTGCCTTGGGTATCCTTTATATTACCTTTTAATTTTGTAATTGGGTCGCCAAAGTATTTACATGAAATTAAAAAAAATAGAAGAAAAGTGAAAAGTAAGGCGTGTTTTTTCATTTAGGCAACTCCTTTTCTCACATAATCCCGAATGTATGGAAACAAAACATCAGATTCTTTCTCGCCATTACGAAACCATTCCTCAACAATTTGAGCTTGTTGTTCAACATTAAATGTATCCCAATTATCACCAATCTTTGACTTATAATCATAAGCATTTCCGACTACACATTGGTTATAAATAGAATTATAAACATAACTTAGTGCAAAAGTGCTGTTTTTTCCCTGCCAAACGTGCATCGTTTCGTGAACCAATAAATCTTGTTTTGTGCCGGATAATTTATCGTAATCGTCTCCAACGTTTATCAAATATGCCAAATTAATCGCACTTGCCAAATAGCCTAAAGCAACTCCGCCAAAGAAACCTGTCGCTGGCATTCCCAAAATCGTAGAAATGAGCGATGTCGGAATTGTAAAAGCACGCCCATCAACTCCCGCACTATTGGTAATAAGAATTCTGATTCGATACGGCAAAGTGTCGCCCATAACTCTTGTACAAATTGCATACTCTGAAAGATTTATTTTCCTTATCTTAGTTGGTATTTGTATTCCCATTATCTTCCCTTCCTTGGTTAAAGCTCTAATTTTTCAAAAATTATTATCGCTAATTTGCATTACTACTTGTTCATCGTCTTCGCTAAACGGTTTTGTCTTTAAAAATGAACTCCAACCAAGCATTGGTCGGCGTTTTGCACGTGTTGTTAAAATCGTGCTTGGAACTTCTTTTGCTTTTAATTTCAATTGAACATCAAAATCAAACTCAACACCAGTCATAAATTTTATGATTGAAACAGCGGATTTATGAGCTGTTCCATTAGGCAAAAATGCTTGAAACTGAATAAAAGTCAACGCTCCAAGTTTCATTCTAAACATAGATTGCGTGTCCCAAACCCGAGTTCCAATTATTGTTGAATGTCCAAGTCGGCTATTTTCCACACCTACTTTGGTCAAACTTTCTTCGTCTAAATCAATCCATTGTCCCTGGAATTGCTCAAGTTTCGCAGGAATTCCAAAATAATCGCCAATAATTTGTTCTAGGCTACTCGCAGAATGTGGCTTTTGAATTATCAAGCCGGCATAAGGAATCAAACTTTCGTCGTCTAAATTAAGACGATTTCTCAAACCTTTGGTTCCAAGTCCGATGAAATCAAATAAATAATTTGTAAAATCATCATTACCGCGTTCGTATTGAACCGGAAAACGGTATTTTTCCCACGCACGATAAAATTGTGAAATGCTCCGATGCGTAAAAATATCAAGAAACGCCCACAAAGACGTGTCTTTGTATCTCGCTCTTTCTGCTACTAATTCGGTGTAATGTGTTGGCAAAACCCCAACTGCTCCAACCAAGCCAATAAAATTGACGAATATTTCGAGCTTTTTTGCATCATTGAATTCATCATCAGAAGACTTGATTTCGTGAACTTCACTTGCCGGAAACTCGAGAGTTGGACGCGAACGAAACCGCACAACTTCTTCATGAGGCAAGGCATCTCGCCCAACACTCAATTTTTCTGGATAAATTTTCTCAAGTAATCTGACCGCTTGAAAAAATTCAAACCGATAAGGTTCATCAAGAAGTTCGTGGTTTAGGTCTTTCATAATAGAAAGTTTAAAAGGTTAAAAATATTTATTAAACTTATTTAAACTAAAATTTGTTCGCCAGCACGCGGCGGAAATCTTTTTAAAACTTCTTCGCTTTGTTTTGTTTTGACAA
This sequence comes from Acidobacteriota bacterium, assembly GCA_031414415.1. Lineage (GTDB taxonomy): Bacteria > Acidobacteriota > Blastocatellia > Pyrinomonadales > Pyrinomonadaceae > JANNVK01. The sequence continues at coordinate 54,266 of JANNVK010000004.1, read as the reverse complement.
CTAATTGGTTAAACGAATTGAGCGAGGCGTAAACGCCCATAAATCTTTCCAAAATACAGGCGAATAAATACATTCCACTGCCAACAAATTGTTCGTCGTCAAAAGTTATTGTTGTTTCTAAACCGCGAACAAAACCAGTCCCGACTCTGCCACCAATTTGCCTGACAACTTTTTTACTTTCAACTTTAACAATTCCTAAAATTTGTTTACGAGTGGCGGAATTATCATCAAAATTATAAAGTTGTAGAATTTCTTGCAAGGCTTCTGGCGAATCTTCATCATCAGAAACGAGCGATAGAAAATTAAGATTTAGATGAGAAATCAAACGCCATTGAGCCGCTCTTCGTTGTGGCGGACGAATTGTTTCAGTCGGTTTAGTCAAGCACCTAACTCTTGAAAGCAAAGCAGTTCCTTCAACTTCAAAGTCGCCAGCTTTACCGCCAAAAGGAAGTTTTGCGGGCAAATCTCGATTGGTGCAAGTTGCTCTGACAGTTACAACTTCAGCCGCCGGAACACGCGGATTAAAATTCATATCAACCATCGAGAGAAACATTTCGGTTCCGGCATCGTCTTGTTTTTGCGATTGACGACGAACTCCATACCAAAAAGCCTTCTCCATTTGTTCGCCGTATGCGTGTTTTAAACTATAAAATGGCTGAAAAATTCGCGATGTGTTCGTCCGCGGATCGGTCGTGTTTACTTCGTCAACAGAATAAACTTCAGTTGTATTTTGACGATGAACATCAGGAATCAGTTGATATTCATATTTTCGCTGCGAAAGATAAATTGGATCAGATGTTTGCGAAAAAAGATTAACAATTGGTGTGCAACCAAGCAAAAAAGTCTCTTTTGAAATTGGTGATTTTGGCGGCGTAATATCTTTTAAGTGAATTAAAATATCAAATTGTGAGCCAAAATTTTTCTCAACTGCTTGATCAATTCCATAAATATCAATAAATAAAAACTTATACGGAAAGGTAAAATATTCAGTTAAAAGCCGATAGCCACTAAAAGATTTTTTTGTGTATGGCAACATTGCCTCATCGTTATCAAATCCAACTTGCCGCAAAACGTCTGGCGAAAGAATTATCGGTTCTGGCGTTTCGATTTTTGCGTTGAGCATCGACATCATCGTTTTTTCGTCAAACGGAATCTCTTTCGCACGAAGTTCAACAGCCGTGACGTTGTTGAAAAGCATTCGATACAAAGGAAATATAAGCTGCGGATCGCCATTGAGATAAAATCGAAGAAATTCAGGCGTTTTTCCACCTTCAGCCAGTTTTATTTCGCTCAGATTCGAATCGCCAAAACATCTAAAGCTTAATTTGATATGACATTCTGCAAATTTTCCGCGGGAATCTTTTGGTGCAGGTGATTCAAGCGAAGCTGATTTTATTTCGAGTGGATTAAGTTGAACGTCGTAGTTTGTTCTAAATCTGCAAGGCGTTCCATCGACTGGTCTTGAATAAAGTTTTGCACCACGCTCAAGATGTTGAATTGTTGTCAGTTTATCGTTGGGCGAACCGTATGAAAATTGTGCAATTGCCATTGAGGGAATTGGAGCTAAATAGTGTGGATAAAGAACATTGAGAAAAGATTCAGTAACTTCTGGTAGTTCATCGTCGAGCTTGAGCGAAACTCTTCCGGCAAGCAAGGCAAACGCCTCAATCATCCGCTCAACGTGCGGATCTTCAATTTTTTCGTCATCAATTAATAGACGTGAAGCAATCTTTGGATACTTACGGGCAAAATCCGCACCCATTTTTCGTAAGAAAATTAATTCTCTCTCGTAATAACCTAAAAGTTCGTCTCTCATTTCGGAATATTATAACTCAAATAGGTGTTTTTAGAAATCAAATTTTGCCCAAACTACTTGTTCAATAAAGACTTGTTTATCGCATTTAATTCTTACTTTTGAGAATTTTTGACCTGCAAAAAAATAAGCATCATCAACTTTAGTTTTATCAAAACTTAGATTTCAGTTTTTTGATAATGTTAGTTCAAACAATTTAATTATCTTTTCGATACCCGCTTTTTCTGTTTCTCTCTAGTTGTTCTTTTGTGAGGTTTGGATCTGGCGGCGGATCATCAATCAAATGCCCGACATAACTCAACGAATTAGAAGTATAAACCATATTTGGAGTCATATGTGTTGGTTTACCATTGACGATTGGAAAACCAGCACTCGAAAATGCTCTCGAAACAAGCTCAGAGCAGAAAAACCTATTATCGGCGTTTTTGTCTTTAGCATTTTCGGCAATTGCAGTTAAAAGAAAGTCGCAAGCAACTAAAGCCAAAGCACAACCAGCAGCTGTAAGTATCTGGTTTCTTGTGTTTCCCATCATTCCCGAACCAGCGGCTCCGAGTTCGTCATATTTGCGACCTTCAAAACTCTGAGCAGCGGCAACAACTTTGTTCTGATCAGCAAGATTAAGCAAAGAATGACGACGCATTACAATTGCTAATGTTACGTCTTTGTTTGCGTAATTATACCAAGGTCTCGTGATAACTCCATCACCTGTTGAATCAATAATCTTTGTGTTATCAACCACAAGCATCGTATGACTGATAATTGAATTCGTAGCAGCTCTGATTGTTTTCGAAAGCCAATGATTACGATCTGTTGTGAAAATAATATCTGCTTTCGATAATTGTTCAAATTTTATTAGTCTGTATTCTGGCATTATAGTTTTTCCTCAGGATGTTTTTAATTCATTTAGGATTTCGCCCTCTCCATTCGATTCTGTCTGAATTGAGCAATATTTCACTGCGAATTTTTAATTTTGTGAACACTTGGTCTTTAGGAAAATCAATTGCATCATATTCTTGACTCCCATTTTTTTCTATTACAAAGAGTTTTGGTCCAAGTGAAAATCCCATTCCATCTTCTATATTCCCACCGGTTCCAGATATTTGAAGCTCATAACTATTGCCGATTTCATCATAAATAAAAGACTCAATTTTAGTTTTTCTTCCATCAGCTAAATTTAGAACTTCTCCCTTATTAGCATCGGAACTATAATTTTTTCGGTCATAAAATGGAAACCCAATCAAAATATACTGACTTTTACCATAAGGAATCAGAGGCTTTGGAGGAATAATCTCTATCCATTCGGGACCAATTTTAATCGAATCGGAAATAGGCTGAACCGGTGGTCGAACGAATCCGCTATTATAGATTGTTTTACATCCGCTAAGAGTTATAACTATTATGAAAAACAATAATAGAAACGTTGGTTTTAGAAAATATATTTTGTTGGTTAAGTTAACTTGGTTTAACCCCTTTGCAAACATATGAATTTCTTTGTTTACTTGTTCTAAACTTACTTTTATATATTTATACATCGCTTTTTTAGGTTATAAAGCTACTTTGATGAGTAAATGATTTTAGGAATATACATCTATGCACTCATAAATATTTATCTCCTTGCTAACATAAAATTCTTATTTCTCTCTCAAATCAAAACCGCCGCCGCCAAGTTGTAAAACTGTGTCAAATGTTACAGGTTCTGGCGTTGGCTCAACGTCAAGTTGGGCTTCAATTTTAAATCTAATTGTTCTATCTACACTGTCAATTGGCTCCATCGTAACTTTCAAATCTAAGAATCTAGGTTCAAAATGTCTGATTGCAGTTTCAATTTGATCAGTCAACTTTTTTTGTTCATAGTGACTTTTCGCACTTGTTCCGGTTGTGTCAGGCAAACCGTAGGCAAAAACCGAACGATTTAGTTCAACTAGATTTTCCGGAATTCCATCGGCATTTTGTCTCGCATTTAAAAGCCATTCAAGGTCTCGCTTAACTGCTTGCTTTAGTTCAGTTATGCTTCTCGAACGAGATTTTAAAGATTCGTTCAACGCGGTTGGATCATAATCAAGCAATCTGTCTAAAACAGAAGGTGTTATGCGGATGTCGCTTTCTAATTTTGCCATTTATATATGAAAAAAATGCTCGCACAATTAAAAAACTGGCGAGCATTTCGTAGGTTTAAAGAAAAAACTATACTTTTTGGTTTTTCTTGACATCGTAACCGAAAGCAACATTACCGCCCAAACTACCTTTAGCATCTTGTGGTTTGTAGGTATATTCAATCTTCGTAAAGTTGAACGAAATTTGATCCATCGGCATCATATCAGAACCACCTGAACCACCAATGTGGTAAGAAGAGATGATAAGATCCGTAAATTTAACTGTCAAATAATCTTGCGGGTCAGTTCCTGCTTTGCGACAAGTTAATGTCCCTGAAGGAATATGCTCACCGGTAGAACATTTTTCGAATAATTTAGGACTTGAAAGACCATTTTTAACTACAAAGTGGAAATCTTGCATTGAAACTTTGCCTGATCCTCCGCCTGTTCCTTGTCCCATCGAACCACTGTTAGTAGCTCCAAGTGACCATGACTCGATTTGCATTTCTTTTGAATGCTTTGCATCTTCGCTTTCGCCAACAACTCCGTCTAGTTTAAGAAAAAAATCTGACTGTGCCATAATATTAACTCCTTTTAGTAATGAACCTTTTTTTGTTTATTGTTCGGAAATTTCTCGAACGCTTTTTTTACTTCTAATCTTTTTTGAGCTTCTTTTTTGCTCACATTTAGAAGACGCTAGTGGAATACTATTTTGCGAACTTTTTATAAAAAACTTAAAACTTTTTTATTTTTTTAAATTTGAGACTATTTCTAGCCTCAAATTATGATTAAAAAAGTCAATAAAGTCTAATATTAGCCGCCTGCTGGTGGTGGTAAGTCTGCTACCAAACGTAGCGAAACTGAGAGCTCATCAAGTTGAAAATGCGGACGGAGAAAAGCCACCGCACGATAACAACCTGGTTTGCCCGGAATTTCTGCCACTTCAACTCTTGCTTCACGCAATGGAAACTTCGATTTAGTTGCAGCAGATGCCGAATCATCAAGAGTAACGTAATTGTTAATCCAACGATTAAGAAACGATTCGCAATCTTTACGTGACATAAAACTTCCGATTTTATCTCTCACCATTGATTTCAAATAGTGTGCAAAACGCGAAACAGCGAAAATATATTGTAATTGCGATGAAAGTCGGGCATTAGCATTTGCTTCATCGGTATCATATTTTTTCTGCTTGTTAGCTGATTGAGCACCAAAAAATGCTGCGTAATCAGTTCCTTTACAATGAACAAGCGGAATAAAACCGTTGTCTGCAAATTCTTTTTCGCGACGATCAGTAATCGCAACTTCTGTCGGACATTTCATTGCAACTTCGCCTTCATCAGTTCTAAAAGTATGAGTTGGAAGACCTTGAACAAGTCCGCCGCCTTCAACTCCGCGAATCGCCACACACCAACCGTGCATCGCAAACGCTTCCGTTAAACGTGTTCCGAATGAATAAGCTGCATTTCCCCACAGATATTTCTTGTTATCTGTGCCGTCAACATCTTCTTCAAAATTGAAAGATTCAGTCGGATGTGTCGCTTGACCATATGGTTCACGCATCAACGTGTGTGGCAAACAAAGTCCAACATATCGCGAATCTTCTGATTCACGGAACGAACGCCATTTCATATATTCCGTGCGGTCAAAAATTTTGGCGACATCGCGAACTTCCGACATTTCCGAGAAATTATCCCAACCAAACAAACCTGCGTTTGCCGACGAAATAAACGGAGCGTGTGCCGCAGCCGCAACTTGCGAAATTCTTTCGAGCAATGCCATATCTTGCGGATGATTTCCAAATTCAAAATCACCGATTAAAGCTCCGTAAGGTGCTCCGCCAAATGTTCCATATTCTTCTTCGTAGAGTTTTTTGAACATCGAAGATTGGTCAAATTCTAATGCTCTTTCGAAATCTTTGAGAAGTTCTTTTTTCTGAACACTCATCACACGAATTTTTAATTGCGGATTTGTTTCGGAATTTACAACTAAATGATGAAGCCCACGCCACGAACCTTCAAGTTTTTGAAAGTCTTCGTGATGCATAATTTCATTTAATTGCGTCGAAATAAGCCGATCAATCTCAGCAATTCGAGCGTTGATTGCGGTGTCCATATCTCTGGTCATCGTTAATTCGCCAGCCATAACCTGACTTACGAATTCGCCAATCATATCTTTCGCACGCTCTTTCTGATAATCATCACGAGCGAGTCTGCCTTCGGTCAAAATTTGGTCAAGCAAACTTACTTGACCTTCTTGAACTTCAACCTGTGCTTCTTTTTGTTTTTGTTCAGCCATTTTTATTCCTCCTTCCCGATTTCGTCGCTCAAGGCTTTTTGTTGATCAGCATTGGCAATTATATTTTCGAGCATTGTTTCGAGCTTCTCATTTCCGTCCATTTTCGAACGCAAATCTGATAGTTTTTGTCGAGCTTCAACTAATTTTCTGAGCGGATCTACTTGTTGCACAACGTTATCAGGTTCAAAATCTTCAATGTTGTTAAATTTGAGTTCAATTCCCATTTTACTTCCGTCGTCTTGCATTTTGTTTTCAGTCGTAAATGCCAGACGAGGTTTCATTCCAGAGAGAACCTGATTAAAGTTATCCGGGTCGATTTCAACAAATTTTCGTTGTTTCAAACTTACCATTGCTTCCTCAGGTTTTCCGACAAAATCACCCATAACTCCAACAACGAAGGGTAATTCTTTCAATTCGATTGCATTCCCGATTTCCACATCATATGTGATTTGAACACGCGGGGGACGCACTCGATCTAATTTATGCTGCAAACTTTCTTTCTTAATTGCCATACTTTTGCTCCTTATTTGATATTTTCCAGAAATTTTTCTTTAAAATTAACACACTTTGAGTCTGTTTCTTAAATATTTTTTATGTTTACTCAATCTTTTTTTTCACTTTCAAAACTTAAACTGATAATTTGTCTAAACATTTATTCATTTGAAGTATCAGAAGTGTCAATAATTCCGAGTGTTTCTCTTATTTGTTCTAAAACTGTCGTATCTTTTACGAGTTCTTGCAAGAGATTTTCAAGCGACATATTTCCCCATCTCACCGATCGAAAAACTAAATTTGCAACCGGCGAATGTGGTTCAGTTTTGCGGAAATATTCAGCAATCTCAGACAAACGCTTGAGTGCGTCTTGGCGAGATTTAATCGCACCTGAAGTTCCGGGAATTCCGCCCGAGATAACTGTTCCGTCTTCAGAAATTTCTTCTTCTTCGTTAAACGAAAGTCCAGCATTTAACTCTTCTTCAGTTGGTTCTGCAATCCGCTTTTCTTGCAAAATCTTTTTAACTAAATCTCTAATTTCATCAAGAGACTTTTTGAGATTAATTAATGAAGGCATTTGATTGCGATCAAAGTTGTCTTCAATTGTGCGGTCAAGTTCACCGACTGCATTCCAACATTCTTCTAAAACTAGATTTAAATCTTCATAAAACTGTCGTCGCGAAGCATTTTTAGATTTACGCCAACGTTCGCCTGTAACTCGTTTTTCCTCTTCAGCTTGCCGCTTTAGTTCTTGAAGTTTTTCTTGCTTATCATAATCCAAAGACTCAAAATTATCAGGAATATCAAACAATTTTGAATCTTCAAATCCAATAAATGTTAAGCCTTCATCGGCAGTAATTGCGGTTTCTCTCGCGACTGTCGTCAGTTGTTTATCAAGCCATTCAAGTGCATTTGCACGACCTTCCATGTCGCCTTCGTCAATTTCTGGAAACATTGTTTCCCAAAACACCGCCTGTAATTCTTTGGCGAGACGCAATCCATCTCTCAAGCCAACAAATCCGTGCTGTCTCGCAATTGCTTCCGCAAGCCAAACACCAATCTGCAAATCTTTAGTTTGCGAAGTCAATGCCGGAACGCCCAATTCAATGACACGGCGAAAGTTTGCAATTTTTAATTCGTGTTGCCAATCGCCTTGTGCTGCGTCAATGTCGGCACGTCGTGCTTCACGAATTTCATCGTAAAGTCCTGAATATGACAAACTTTCGCCCGACGGTCTGTCTTCCGAAATCGGAACCAAAATCGAATCAAAATCAATAACTGTTGGTTGTGAATTAACTTCCATATAAGTTTATTTTGTGTTTCAACTGTTTAAAGTCATCAAACAAATTCAATTGTTTCGATTTGCGAAATCGCCTTACTTTCTCCATTTGCAGAAAAAAGTTTAACGCCTTCGCCAATATAAATTCCTTCTCCGGCTTCTTGCCAGTCATTGGTTCTACCCAAACGAACTCCATCATCTTTGCTTTTAAAAGAATTTGCATAAAGTGATGGCACGAGCATTTCGCCGCCCAAACCGTTTTTCAGATCAACCTTTGCTTGAATCCAGAAAACATCCCGCAATGATTTTCGTTCAAAAAATTCAATTTTTTGAACGACTTCAAAAGGTAACCAAACATATTCGTCTTTTATTAATGCTTCGAAAACGCATGACGTAAGGTCGTTGAAATCACGAAAATCTTCAACAGATTCGCCGTTTATTTTAGACGCAAATGCGGGTCGATTTTGCTCAACTTTTTCCAATAACTCACTTGCTTCAGCAAAATTTCCTTCACGCAGTTTGTCATTCGCACTTATTAAATCTTCGACATATGCTGGACATTCAGTAATAAAATCAGGTCTCACACCTTTCGAAAAATATTCGAGACGAGTTTTTTCAACTGCCAATGTTTGCCGATAAATTAAACTTCCCATCGCCGTGTTTGCATCTTGTTGCCCAATCGCGTCAAGTTGCCTGTCAGCTCGTTCCCAATCGCCTGAAAAGAGCGAAAGTTCAAAAAGAAAAGTTCTTGCTGAAGCGTCAGTCGGTTTGGCTTTTACATGTGCAAGAGCAGCCGCGACCGCACCGCTCAAGTTTCCTTCGTTGAGTTTTTGTTTTGCTTCTTCCATATTTTTTCACCACAGAGGCACAGAGACACAGAGATTTAAAATTAGTTTCTCAGCCTTTTTAATCCATTTTTTAAAACAGAAACATGAAAATTCATCAATAAACCAAGTGGTTTATTTGCTAACTTTAAATAAGACAAAAGTTGTGCTTCGTGAACAGCTATAAGATGGTCAACTGCTTTGATTTCAACAATAACTAAGTCTTCTACGATTAAATCAATTCTATAACTACAATCAAGTTTTACACTTTTATAAACAATTGGTAATGGCACTTGTCGTTTAAAATTAAGATTTTTTTGCGAAAGTTCAAAACAGAGACACTTCTCATAAGCAGATTCTAATAATCCTGGACCAAGACCACGATGAACTTCAATCGCACAACCGATAATTTGTTCGGTTATTTTATTTAATCTCTGTGTCTCTGTGTCTCTGTGGTTAATGTTTTCCATCTTGACTTACTTTAAAAAATTCTCCGGCACTTTCACATTCTTAAACAAATTTCGATCAAACAAATCGCCGCCCGCAGGCTTTATTGTTGCTGTCACGACTTTACCGCCAAGTTTATAGCTCAAATCATAACCACCACTTGGGTTTTTCTTTGGTGAACCATCGTTAAAAAATAAGAATAAACCCCAAGTTCCTGGTCGCTTAATTGAAGTTGAACCAGATGTTGGTGTTGCAGTTTTTACCGGAGTTGTCGGCGTTGATTGAAATTTACTAACTGGAGCTGTCATGTTTGCCGAAGCCGAATTAGAACTCGTTGTCGTGTTCGTGTTCGCCGTTGTCGGTGTTTTTCCTGATGTCGAACTCGCTTCGGCTGTTGATGTTAAATTCATAAATACACCGGTTTCGGCGTTTGTTGCAGCCGGAAACTTGAGTTTACTCGAAGCTGTTCCCTCGGATGTGATTGTTTGTCCATCTATTTTCACTTCAATAATTTCATCTTTTACCGGATTAAGACGGAAATCGTATTCAAAACTCGCGTCTTTATTTTTACCGAAAAGCGTTTCTCGCAATGCAAACGCATTGTTGAGATAAGTGACAAATTCATCAGTAAATTTCACATCTGACGTGCTTTTTACTTTTAATTTTCCGCCGCCATCAGCTTCAAAATATTTTTCTAAACGTTTTGTGTAAAAGTCTGAAAGCGTTCCATTTACCGGATTTAAATATGCCGTTAATTTAACCAAATCAGACTCGCCACTGTCATCAAATGGGAAACCTTTTTCGGCTTCTTTGGCTTTTGGTAAAATTTCAGCAACCCAAGATTTTCCGAGTTGGCTTTGAGCATCTGCCCCGAGAAGTGAACGCAAATTTATCAAAGGTTTCTTTAAAAGTTCAGCAATTTCTTGTCCCGAAGGCGTTTCCGCAAATCCGTTAAGCAAAGTTGAAATTGCCGTTTCAGAATTTCTCAAGCCAAGTTTTGTATCTTTATCAGCCGCCAAATCTTTCGCTAATTCTACATATGCATCAGACGAAACTAAATTTAATTTGTTAAAAAGCTGTCCGATTGTTTTGCGATAATTTGCCAACGGAGTGCTGTCAATTTTTGTCTCGTCACCAACAAACGGAAATAAAGGGCGAAATTCGCTTTCAGGTTTTGTATTTTCGCGAATTTCAAGTCTCGGCAGTAATCCAACCCAATCTTGGGCAGTTTCCCACCAATTTCTCGGCTTCGGTTTGGCAGAAAGTCGCGTTTGGCGATAAATCTCTTTGAGCAAAGCGTCTATCGGCGAATTTGCCGATGAAAATGATTGAAGTGCTCGGGCAGCATCTTCTTTTTTATATGGTTTGATGCTGACACCTTTGACCAATGCCTTCCAATTATCGGCGTAATCTTTAAAATATCGTTCTTCAACTTTGCTCGCGTCAGTGGTTTGAGCCATTTCTTTTTTCGACTCTTCGTCCATTACCCAATCATCTTCACTAAGTTTTTGGTCAGATTCGCGAATTGATTTTTTCATCAACTTATAGCCTTCAACCGTGTATGCACTCGGAACTTGATAGCTTCCTTCAACAAATGATGAATCGCCGCCGCTTAAATTTAAAATACTGGCAACCGTTGACGCACCAACAGTCGATTCAACTTCTTTGGAAATTTTATTAACTTCTCGTTTGTAATATCTCAAATAAGCCGGAAATGCTTGTAATTTTTTGCGTGAAGCGGTGACTATTTCTGGTCGCAATGAAATGTTTGGAAACTCAACGCGATCGATTTGTTTCATATAAAACTCAAGATTTTGTTGTGCCGTTAGCTCATAACCAGCGGGCAATTTTGGCTCGGTTTTCCACAAATCAGTTAAAGTTTTTGCCAAAAAATCGTCTTGTGCATATTTTCGATATTCATCGCCTTTTTTTGTTTTACCACCGGAAAGCATTAAGTAACTCGACAGCAAATCAAAATTTTTGTCTAAAACTTCTTCTGGTTCTTGGTTTGTTCCGGCTGAGAATTTCAGCAAATCGCTTTCTAATTTGGCAATTACCGGTTTTTTAAATCTTTGTTCAACTGCATTGAAATAAATATTAAGCAGTTTTTCTTTATAAATTTTATTGCCCGAAAACATCCCAAATCTCATCCAAAACGGAGCACCGTTTCGTTCATATTCATCAAGTGTTGAAAGAGTTTGCCGAAGTTCATCAATCGTTGATAATTCCGCACGGGTTTCGTCGGCTGATTTTTTGAACAAATCTCTGCCTTGGTCAGCTTTATAAATTATTAAAACATTTTCAGCTTTGATTGACGCATCTTCGACCAATTGCTTATTTTGAATCAACGAAATTCCCGACATTACCAACAGAAAAAAGGTAAACAAAGTTCCCAAAGCCGTCACAACCCAACCTAAAATTGGCGGACTTTGTTTTTGGGCGAGAAAGTTTTTTACTAAATCTTTGTCTCGCAAAACAACATCGCGGAAAAACTTCTTCGTGAAATGCGATTTTCCAACAAAACCAGATTTGTCGCCTGGCGTTGACGTAAAATAAAAGCCACGCAAAAACGGACTTTCGCTAAACGGATTTGGGCGAAAAAGTGTTGCCACAAAATGCCCAATCTTCTTTCGCGAGGCAGCAAAATGCAATGGAAAATTAAAAATTCGAAGTTGGCGATTTGGCGGAAATGGTGCAGAAAGCCTAACTAAACGCCGTTTCATCACCGATTTGCTCAAAATATCAAATTCGCTGTCAAAAAGCGTGTGTGCATTTTCGCTTTTTTCGATTGGAATTGTTGTTCCCCAAACGAGATTTTCGGCTTCTTTTTGCGAAGTTGAAAAAGAATCGCGAAAACCTTCAATCGAATCTGCGTGAGTAAAGACCAGGTAAATTGGAAATCTAGTTTTGGTTTTTGCTGTTACTTCATCTAAACGTGTGCGAAGAATTTTCGCCATTTCTTCGATTTCAGTTTCGTCGCCATTTAAAATTCTTTCAGTACTAACAACGAGTAAAAATCCGTCAAGCGGACGCTGACCACGATATTTTTTTACTGTTTCAAGCAATGCTGTCCACTCTGCCGAATCGCTTCCTTCGGTTTGGTATTGCCCTGAAGTGTCAAGAAAAACGGCATCGCTGGTCATTCGCCAATCAATATTTTTCGTTGAACGAATGAGATTTTGCTCAGATTGTCGTTGGCTTGGAAGTGTTTGAAAATTTAAACCAGAAGACACAACTAACGAAGATTTTCCGGCTTTTGGAGCTCCGGCAATTAAATACCAAGGCAGTGAATAAACGTCTAAACCCGAAGTTTTTAAATATTGCGTTGCTTCTTCAGCCGACTTCGAATGTTCATCTGAACCGACTGATGGCGAAACGACTTGTTGATCTTCTTGCGGGTTAGCGGCTTGTTCTAAAAGTTCAGCTTTTTCAGCTTTTTTTCGTTGTCGTCTGTTTACTAAACCAATGACCAAAGCAAACGGCAAAGTTATCAAAACAATTCCGATTGTCACAACAGAATATGCCCAAGCAGCACCAATTTTTGGAGTTAAAAGCGGAGCAACATACATATTTGCAATGTATAAAGCTCCACAAAAGCCAAACATTCCGCCAAGCCCCATCGCATATTTTATTTGATCAAGTTGCCACATATTTCGGTTATCAGTAAACTGCAAAAAATCTTAATTACCGCATTTGTTCGTTATATTTGAACTAAAATTAAATCTTCAATTTCTGTATCGCATCATCTAAAAACTTTGATGAAAGTAAAAACATTAATAAATAGATGACAACCGCCAAACCAATTCCGCCAAATGCAGAAACCTTTGCCCACGTTGGCATTCCGCGTTTTTCTTGAGGTTTAGGCTGATCGTTTGCTAACCAATGCGGCGAAAGTTCGACATTAGAAATTTTCCCAACTTTCACCAGAGCATTTGCCGTCGATTGCATAATGCTCATCAGTTTATCGTGTTCGTAAACCGCATATCGTCCTTTAAAACCAAGCAACATACAAACATAGTAGATTTCAACTGCATCTTGAGTTGTTTCAATTTGCTTGAGCATTGCCTGAAGTTTGTCAAAAAATTTGTTTCCGGCTAGTTGCTCGCCAAAATATTCAAGCTGGAGCGGATTTTTTTCCCATTCATCTTTGAGCGGAAAATTGTTTGTCAAAATTGTTTCGTCAACAAAAGACGCGAGTGCAAATTTCGAAACTTGAATAATCTTTGAATCAAATCGGTAACGATTAGCACGATCTTCAAAATCTTTGAGAAGTCCGGCAACTTTTGGGCGAAGATTATTGGAAGGTGCAACTATTCCGGCTTTCAGACGAAGAATTAAATCAAAAATCGGCGAGGCGAAACTCGACATATCATTGACAGTTTGGTTTCTTCGGCTTGTTCTTTCGTCTGACATATTATCTTCAACTTTTAAAGTCTTTTTTGACTCAAAACTTTCCCTGCTTCTTCAAGTTTATTATCTTGAAATTCTAATTCTTCAAAGGCAATTCCAATTAATTTTGAAATGTGTTCAAGATGTTTTTGTGTTTTATCTTGAATTTCGCGAATTGCCGCAATTTCTTTCAAATGGATATGATAGTCACGTTTATGAATCCACTCAGATTTCGCTTGCGATTCGCTAATATACTTCAATGCTTCTGCAACAGTTGCAAACTTTTCATTGAATTCTTCATCGTCAATCATAATTTTCCTTAAGGTTTCACAGCATAAAGTTCGAGTTTTTCGTCTGGAATTTCATTTGGAACATAAACCGCAATTACCTTTGAGCCTTTTATGCCGTCCCAATATGGACCGACATTGTCGAGCTGAAAATAACGAAATCCGATTCTCGCCGGAATTGGTGCTGGTGGCGGATTTGAATACATCAAATTTACGCCCGGAAGTGCCGAACCGATAATTGTGTCAATCACATCTCGCGAACCGATTTTTACCACACGCGGAACGCCTTCAATCAATTTGCCTTCAGACATTTGGGCTTTTACGCCAAGATAAAATCCTGCTTCTTTGAGCAATCGTTCATCTTCAATTCTGCCGATGTATAAAGTATCGCGTGTTTTTTCGAGCGGAATTGGCACACATCTGCTCGGAATAACGGTTTCAAGCAAATCCTTAAGTTGTGTTGAAAGATTGTAAAATGTGAAATACAAATCATCGTGATCATATTTAACAATGTCTTTCGGGTGATGTTCAGTCGAAAATGTTGTTAATTTTCCGACCAAATTTGCCATTTCAATATAAAGCCTTTCAGGATGCAAAAGCGGCGAATGAAAAAAGTGCGACATCGACGGAATCGAAGCGTTTATTGTGTTTAGCAACCAAAATATCGCAACTTCTGAGGTTGTAAAATCTGCTAATCCGGTGTTTCTTTGCCTTCTTTGTTCACCAAGTGAACTGCTTTTTGTGATCAAAATTTCAACCATCTGACGAAGCATATTTCCGAGCCAAATATTTGCCGAAACTTTTAAAATCGGCGGAATATAGGTTTCTGAAATTTGGAGCTGTCCGGTTGACGTTCTCTCGAGTTCTGCAATTTTTATTGAACTAAAACCATCACGAAGCTCATCGTCAAAAATTATTCGGAGGTTGCTTTTTGCTAATGAAAGCGGTTGCTCATTTGTTCCGCTAGTTTCATCTTTAACTAATGCACCTTCTTGCAAAAAACGAATGTTAGCATTTGATTTAACACCATTTGCTTGAAAATTTGCTTCTCCAAGTTTCTGTGCCGGAACAGCTAAATGAACTCCAAGTTTTTCTATTTCGGGATGAAAATGTCCGCCAACTTGGCGTAAATCTGGAATCGAATCGGTATCAGGAATGTGGATAACCAAACCATCTGTTAAAACCGCGTGGCAGTTTGTGAGTTGAAAGTTTCCGTTAGCAATCGCTTCGCGACTAATTTGAATATCTAAAACACCGTAATCAAAAGGAATAGCCGAGCGAAAACGCGAACTGAGAAGTTCTTCGTGGTAATTGTCCCACTGCTGAAAATGATGCGGAGTTAGCAACATTCCCTCGTTCCAGACAATTTTGCGATATTTGCTCATAAAGGTATCTGACGTTGGACTTACCGTTTTTTGCCAAAAAATTTAATAAATTAACTAGCGTTAAATATATTCGTTTTTGCGAAAATTTACCATTTAAAAAAATTAGAAATTAGTTATTTACAAGAACTTAATGGAAATTGCAGAATCTAGTTTAAAAAGTTACATTCCGCGAATTCCGGCAAAAGTAGAACATTGCCGAAAATCACCGGTTTGATAGCCTTTCATAAACCAAGTTGCACGATCTTTTGCCGAACCATGTGTGAAAGATTCAGGAACAACATAACCTTGAGTTCGTTTTTGAATCATATCATCGCCAACGCCAGCCGCCGCACGAATCGCTTCTTCCAAATCTCCAACCTCAACTTGTCCTTTTTTGTTCATTGCATTGCCCCAAACGCCGGCATAACAATCAGCCTGAAGTTCTAAACGCACCGAAAGTCTGTTCGAATCGGCTTCGATGACACGCTTTTGCAACGCGGTCATTTTGTTCATTGTGCCGGTTATATTCTGAATGTGATGTCCAACTTCGTGAGCAATAACATAGGCTTGGGCAAAATCACCCGGTGCTTTAAACTCGTTTTTAAGTTCGCGAAAAAAAGCCATATCAAGATAAAGTTGCTCATCGCCTGGGCAATAAAACGGTCCGGTTGAAGAATCTGCACGACCGCAGGCTGAGGGCGTTTGCCCTTCAAAAACAATAAGTTTCGGATCACGATAATTTCCGCCGTTTTTTCTAAAAATCTCACGCCAAACGTCTTCTGTTCCAGCCAAAATTGTTTTTACATTTTTAATAGCTTCGTCGTTTTGTTGAGGCGAATTATTTTGAACCGCCGGAACATCTTGTTGATTTGCTTGTTGGAGCAAAGCCGACGGATCGCCACCTAAAAGAACCGCCGCAATTATCAAAATAAATGTAAAACAACCGCCGCCGCCAAGTGCAACAGTTTTGCCTGACATTCCTCGCCGATCTTCGACATTTTCGCTTTCTCTTCCTCTCAGCATAATTCGTTCCTCGAGTTTGAATATTTAGTTTCGAAATATTACCATTTTTTTTGATGAAACTAAACGATTGGCACAAATCTGGTAATTTTTATGATGATATTTTTTATCAATTGAGTAGCGAATCGACAGAAGTTCTGCTTTGTTTGCACGGATTCCCAAGTTCTTCGTTCGATTATCATAAAATTTGGGACAATTTAGCGGCAAGATATTCGGTTCTTTCGTTTGATATGATTGGTTACGGATTTTCCAAAAAACCTGTAAGTTATGATTACACAACATTTAATCAGGTTGATGAACTAGAAAAACTCCTCAAACATTTGAATGTCAAAAAAATTCATATTCTTTCTCACGATTACGGAAACACAATCACACAAGAACTTCTGGCACGAAAATCTGAACGCGATTTAGATTTCGAAATTGCTTCGATTTGTATGCTCAACGGAGCGTTGTTTCCCGAAACTCATCGCCCAATCTTGGCTCAAAAACTTTTAATAAGTCCGCTCGGATTTATTTTTGGACGTTTGATTAGCGATTCGCGTTTCAAACAAGGTTTAGCTTCAGTTTTTGGCGATAAAACTCAGCCAACTGAAGCAGAATTTGTCGATTTTCTCGAAGTTTTTAAGTTTAATAACGGAAAGCGAATCGCACACAAATTGATTAGATATATGACCGAACGGACGACCTACCGCGAACGTTGGGTTTCGGCTTTGCAAGAAATTGACGTTCCTTTTCGAATGATAAACGGTTCAGAAGATCGCGTTTCGGGCAAACATTTGGTTAATAGATTTCGTGAAGTTTGTCCGCAACTTACTGATATTGTTGAACTTGCTGGAATTGGACATTATCCGCATTTTGAAGTTCCTGAAAAAGTTTTAGAGTTGTATCTTGAATTCAGAGCAGTGTTACCATCAACTGTATCGCCGTCCGTCTTGGCGACGGGCTTGTGAGCATATTGCTCGCAAATTGTTTTGTATTTCGAAGTGCGTTGGCTGGAAGCAAAACGCGACTGCCGATTAGAAGTCTCTGATTCGAGGTAACGCTGTCATCCTGACGGCGGTCTTGTGAGCATCTTGCTCGCAAGTGTTAGTTTCTATAAATTACTTCGGACTCGAGAAGCGTTGGCTGGAAGCACAACGCGACCGCCGACTGGAAGTCAGCGGTACTGAGGTAACGCTGTCATCCTGACGGCGGTCTTGTGAGCATCTTGCTCGCAAGTGTTAGTTTCTATAAATTACTTCGGACTCGAGAGGCGTTGGCTGGAAGCAAAACGCGACCGCCGCCAAGATGGCAGCGGTACTTTTTTGGAAAACAGTGAACATTAAATCAAAAATTAATGAAGCAACAGCAATTCTCGAAACCGCTGGAATCGCCGAATCGCGTCGCGAGGCTAAGTCTTTGCTCGCATTTGCGTTAAAAAAAGATCAGACGTTTTTATTTGCTCACGACGATTATTTTTTAACAAAAACTGAGCAAATTTTATTCGATAACTTATTAAAAAGACGTTCAAACCGCGAGCCTTTTCAACACATTACCGAAAATCAAGAATTTTATGGTTTAGACTTTTTTGTTTCGAAAGATGTTTTAATTCCGCGACCTGAAACTGAGATAATTGTCGGAACTTCGCTCCAAAATCTTGCTGAAAATTCGACATTCTGCGAAGTTGGAATTGGATCGGGCTGCATTTCAATCTCAATTTTACATAATCTAGTTTCTGCAAATGCGTTTGGACTTGATATTTCTGAAAAAGCCTTGAAAATCGCCGAAATTAATGCGAAAGTTCATAAAGTCTCAAATCGTTTGACGCTCAAAACTTCTGATATTTTCAGTTCGTTGAATATCGAAAGGTTTGACGCAATCGTGTCAAATCCGCCGTATATTGCCAGCGAAACTATTTCGACTTTACAACCGGAAGTCCAACATTTTGAACCGCTTAACGCTCTGACTGATGGTGGCAATGGGCTTTCAATTATCGAAACTTTGATTTCCGAATCGCCAAAATATCTCAAACAAAACGGTTTTTTGTTGATTGAAATTGGATTTAACCAGTCAGAAACTATTCGCTCATTCGCTGAAAATTCAAAATTATGGTCACAGATTGAGTTTCTGCCCGATTTACAAGAACATTTGCGAGTTGTTTTTCTTCGAATGTAATTAACCCAAATTATGCAATAAAATAAAGCATGTTTTACCACAGATGCACACAGATTAAAGCGGATAAAAGCAAGATAAGCATCTATAATCAAAATAAATCTCTTTATATTTATCAGTTTTATCTGGTGTTTATCTGTGTGAATCTGTGGTGAAATTCTTTGGTTTGATTTATTCATCTGAAAATATTTTCAGATGAATAATCTCGGGTGAATTAACGCTGTGTTAAAATTTGAATTTCGTTTATGTCGAGCAAACCTTTATTTTTATTCCCAACTGCCGAGGAAGCTGTCGAATTTGAGATTCAATCTCGTTCGACACGCAAATTTCACGGCAACATCAAAGATTTTGTTGCCGATTTTCGCACTAATTCGCAACACGAACGAAGTTTTGTGTTTCAATCTCACGGAATTGCGGACAGATTTTCGGAAATTTTACGCGATTACGAACTTGTAATTTCAACTAAAAACATCACTTACGGCTCACTTTCAAGCGGATTTGAAATTCCTTCGCTTGATCTAATCTATCAAACCGAAAACGACATTCTCGGCGATTCTCAGGCTTCAGGTTTCAAAAGCACAGCCAAAAAGACTAAAGACCAAAGACCAAAAACCAATCTCAATGCATTCATTTCCGACTTCCGAGACTTAAAGGCAGGCGATTATGTCGTTCACGTGGATCACGGAATTGGACGTTTTGAAGGTTTGCAAGTTATTGAATCACAAGGAGTTGAACGAGAATTTGTTTTATTGACTTACGCTGAAAAATCAAAACTTTTTGTTCCAGTTGAGCGACTTGATTTGGTTTCACGATTTAGTTCCGGCGAATCAACCCAGCCAGTTTTAGACAAACTTGGTTCTATCGGCTGGCAAAAAACAAAGGCAAAAGCCAAGCGTGCGATGCGTGATATGGCGGACGAACTTTTGCGTTTGTATGCCGAAAGAAAGTTGGTCGAAGGTTACGCATATTCCGCCGATACGCCTTGGCAAATTGAATTTGAAGACGCATTTCCATACGATTTAACGCCCGATCAAGCATCGGCTGTGGAAGATTTAAAGAGCGATATGGAAACCGCAACTCCAATGGACAGACTAATTATCGGCGACGTTGGCTACGGAAAAACTGAAGTTGCAATGCGTGCGACTTTCAAAGCTGTGATGGACGGCAAGCAAGTTGCAATTCTCACGCCGACGACCGTTTTGGCTTATCAACATTCTGAATCTTTCAAAAAACGTTTCGCCGCGTTTCCTGTAAAAATAGAGCTTCTATCAAGATTTCGTTCTGCAAAAGAGCAAAAAGAGGTTGTTGAAAAAACCGAAAAAGGCGAAGTTGACGTTCTTATCGGTACACATCGAATTTTATCCGCTGATGTAAAAATGCCAAAACTTGGTTTGGTTGTGGTCGATGAAGAGCAGCGTTTTGGTGTTGCACACAAAGAAAAACTCAAACAAATGAAGAAAAAAGTCGATGTTTTGACGCTTTCCGCAACGCCAATTCCAAGAACTTTGAATATGTCGCTGCTCGGAATGCGAGATATGTCTGTGATTGAAACGCCGCCAAGAGATCGCTTGGCGATAAATACGCAGGTTGTTCAATTTTCGGAAAGCGTGATTAAATCCGCCATCGAACTCGAACTTGCACGCGATGGACAAGTATTTTTTATCCATAATCGCGTTGAAACTATCGAAACAATTGCCGGACATATCAAAAAAATTGTTCCAAACGCGAGGATTGTTGTCGCCCACGGTCAGATGAACGAAAAGGAAATGGAACGTGCAGTTTTAGATTTTGTTGACCGCAAATTTGACGTTTTGGTCGCAACAACAATTATCGAAAACGGTATTGATATTGCTCGTGCGAATACGATAATCATCAATCGTGCAGATAATTACGGACTTTCGCAGCTTTATCAACTTCGCGGTCGCGTCGGACGTTCGAGTCGCCGTGCTTATGCCTATTTACTGATTCCTAACGAACGAGATTTGTCAGAAATTGCCCGTCGAAGGCTTTCTGCAATTCGCGAATTTTCAGATTTGGGTGCAGGTTTTCGCATTGCAGCACTCGACTTAGAACTTCGCGGTGCTGGAAACATCTTGGGCGGACAACAATCTGGTCAACTTGATGCACTCGGTTTTGATCTTTACACAAAAATGCTCGAGCGAACGATTCAGGAAATTCGCGGTGAAGTTATTTCTGATGATGTCAGCGTTTCAATAAATCTCGGAATTGACGTTGCGATTCCGAAGGATTACATCAACGAAACTTCGCAACGGCTTCGAACTTACAAACGAATTTCATCTGTCGATTCTGAGGAAACTTTGGCGAAAATTCACGTTGAAATAAGTGATCGCTATGGGAAAATTCCCGAATCGGTTGAGAATTTATTCGATTATGCCAGGTTACGAAAGCTCGCGGAAGAACTTCGTGTTGTCTCGGTCGATAAAACTAACACAGGTTTCGCAATTAAATTTGACCAAAACGCGAAAATTTCGCCGGAAAATCTGATGGTTTTCCTCAACGAAAATTCTGATGCGAATTTTGCGGCGAATGGAGTTTTGAGAGTTATTGAAAGCGAAAACTTGCTGGAAAAAGCAATGTCTGTTTTGAGAAATATTAAAGTTTAGGTTCAAATGTGTTAATATTTTCTGAGGATAAAGTTATGATTTCAACAGAAACAATCAACAATAAGATTCGAATGTTGCCAAGTTCTTCGCAAATAGAAGTCCTTGAATTTATTGATACTTTGATTGAGAAAACAACAAATGTTGGACAAATAGAACAAGCTCTGGCGTGGGAAAAGTGGGCTAAAAGTCATAGCTCAAACGCTGTAATAGTTGTTGACGACAGTCGCGAAACCATTTATGAGGATTAATAATTGTGGACGATATATTGGTTGATACTAACATTATATTGCGTAGTGCTGAGCCACACCATCCAACTCACGAACAAGCAGTAACCGCTGTTAAAACTCTACTTTTAGAAGGAAATAGAGTTTGCCTAATTCCTCAAAACCTTATTGAATTTTGGAATGTGGCGACACGACCAACCGACAAAAATGGATTTGGTTGGAATGTTTCTGTAACAAACATTGAGGTTTCTCGACTAGAAACTTTACTATTTGTTATGCCCGACAGTCAGTCAATTTATCGTGAATGGAAAAAACTGGTTTTGAAACATTTAGTTTTAGGTAAACAAGTTCACGACACTAGAATTGTTGCTGCAATGAATGTTCATAAAATAAAAAAGCTACTCACGTTTAATTCTAAAGATTTTAAGAGATTTCAAAACATAGAAATAATTGATCCAAACACTTTTTAATCAACGAGTGCAATCGCGGTATTCCTTGTCTGGACAGACAAAAATTTCGGGTGCATATTCCTTTGTTTGCTCACCAACTTTATTGTAAATTTCTGACATTCTATATTTTTCATTTGAATAACCAAGTTTATTGCGATTTTTCCAGACAAATGAATATGCTTCATTTTCGTCTGCACCGAATAAATGTTGGGCTTCATGGAGCAAAATCGATGCTCTTTCGGTGTCATCAGCAGTAAATGTAAAAAATTCCGGATAAATTGTAATTATTTCGAACGGAAAATTTGTTGCGGCATAAGCTGTATCTTTTTCAACCGAAGCATTGAGCCAGTTATCATCGCGACGAAAAGCCGTCAAGTAATTTAGAAAAAAGGCTTCTTTGCTAAATCCTTTTTCTTCAATTATTTTTATTGCTCTCTCAACTGTCTTTTTTTCTTCATAAGCTAGTCTATTAGCAGAACCAATAAGAGAAAGATAAAAGCCAAATAAAACAAAAACTGCTGTTAAGAAACAAATTACGGCACGCCGCAAAACTGTCGGAACACCTGTGTTTACTTGAGGTTTTGGCAAATTAGTAACTTCAATATTCACCAAATCTAAACCGCAACGAACACAAATTTCGGCTGCCAAAAAATTTAATAAACTACAATTTGGACATTTTTTATTCATTGTTAATTACAGGGATAATAAAGAGTTTGGCGAATGCCAGTTAAAATAAACTATTAATAAAAGGTTTTCTCCAAGAAACTTATTCCCTTTTTGAAGCATCAAATTGCAAAACATTTAATAGAAAGATAGAATTTCGAAGATGTTTAGTTTAAAAATATTAAAAATAAAACAGGAAACGGTAAAAATGAGGTTTATAAACTCCGCTATTCTTTTAATTGCACTGACACTTTTTTCAAATTTTTCAACATTTGCACAAGAAAACGAACCAATTGTTGTCGATGAAGTCATCGCACAGGTGAATGATGGTGTGATTACACTTTCGCGTATTAAACGGCAAATGAAAGATATGACTGATGCAATCGTTGCCGAATCTAAAAAGCCTGAAGCTGTTGTGAAAGCTGAAGTTCAAAGCAAACAAGGCGAAATTATCGCTAATTTGATTAACGAAGAATTGATGATTCAAAAAGGCAAAGAAATTGGCGTTGACGATGTTGACGGACAAATAAACCAACGTTTTGCTGGAATTATGAAAGAGCAAGGCATTAAAAATCTCGAAAAACTTTATGAAGTAATGGTTGCTCAAGGAGTAAATCCTGACGACATCAGAGCTATGTGGCGACGTGATTTTGTCAAAGGAAATGTTATTCAAAGAGAAGTTACGAGCAAAATTTACCAGGCTTTGAGCGGCAAAGAAATAAAAGATTATTTTGCGGCAAACAAAGCAAAGTTTATTAAACCTGAAACTTTAACGCTTTCTGAAATCTTTTTGAGTTTTGCCGGAAAAGTTGAATCTGATGTTCGTGAAAAAGCCCGAAAATTAGTTGCTGCCATTCGCGGCGGTGCAGATTTTAAAAAACTTGTTTTAGAAAATTCAGAACGCCCAGATGTTAAAACTTCAAAAGGTGTTGTTGGTAGTTTTGATGTCAAAGAATTGAACGAAAAGATTGCAAATCCGTTGCGTGGTGTTAAGCAAGATGGCGTTACTGACCCAATAGAAATTGAAGAAGGCTTAATGATTTTGAGAGTTGACGAAAGACTTGCTCCAAGTGCTGAAGGTGTTTTTGATGAAGATTTAGTTCGCCGCACAATTGCTTTTGAAAGAGCTCCGGCTGAAACCAAGAAATTTATGGTCGAACTTCGCAAAGAAGCGTATATCAAAATTTCTGAAGGTTACAGAGCAATTGTCAATCCGATTTTGTTTGAAGAAGAAAGAACGAGTGAGAAGAAAGTGAAGAGTGAAAAGTGAAAAACTAAAAGTTTTTTTGAAGCGGAATGGTAAAAATAAATCCATTTCGCTTTTTCTTTTTTCACCTTTTCACCTTTTTACTAATCACTTTTCACTTTTCACTTTTCACTAATCCAATGCGTTTAGATCTATTCTTAAAATCAAGCAGGTTAATTATTCGTCGCACAATTGCCCAAGAACTCTGCAACGCTGGTTATGTCAAAGTAAACGGTGTGATGGCAAGATCATCGAGAACACTCAAGGCAAATGACGAAATTGAGCTTCGGCGGCGAAATAAAGTAACGACATTTCGAGTTGTTGAAATACCTCTGAAAAAACAAGTTTCTACGCTTGATGCAGCAAATCTCTATGAGGTTTTATCTGAAGAATTTATTGCCGAATCGCCAGCTGATTTGTTGTTTGATGAAAGTGAAAATATGCCGATAATGTAAATCGCGAGTGCAAAAAATTGCAAAAAACCGGTTGAGGTGGAAAATTTTGTTATGTCCAACAAACCAAAAGTCGCCTCTTTTGCGAGCGTTTCAAAGAGTTTCTGAGTCCAAGTTTCTGAGTTTGAAGCCAGATTTTGTAAGACCAGATACTTCACAACAAAAGCTAATCCAAACAAACTTCCTAAACTTTGCAACAATCTTTGCTTTGTAAAATCCGCAAACAAATTTGTCCAAAGTGTCCAGAAAAAACAAAACGAAACAATCCAAAATGCGAGACCTTTTTCGGGCAGAAGTGAGTTAAAAATTTGGACAGAAGCTGCGAATAAAGTCAATAAAACCAAACCATTCGCAATATTTTTTAGCAGTGAAAAATCTTCAGAAATAAATTGTTGAAGTTCAACAATTTTTGTCCGAAGCAGAGAAATTATTAGCAAACTTGCCAAAATTAGACAAACAAGTTGTGGTTTTAAGAAGATAAACGCATTGCTCTCAACACTTAAACGCAATCCGCCAAGTAATGCAACACTCAAAAAAAGTATTGGTAAAACAATCAACTGAAAAATTAGACGATTATTATTCACAACCAAAATAAACCACAAAAACAAAAAGAACACAAAGTTTTGAAGCCTTGTGTTCTTTTTTAGTTTTTACCAAGTTCAGACTAAAATTTGAGACGCAATCCAAGTTGTGCTTGTCTTGGATCACCAAATCCGGCTGAAACTGTTCCGTCAAAGTTAAATGTCAGTGGACGTGAAAGGCTTCGTTGGTTGCGACTATTAAACAAATTGAATGCTTCAAATATTCCTTCAATCGCTACTTTTTCCGTAATTTTAAATGATTTCGAGGCACGAATATCCAACGTGTAGAATTCATTTTTTAAACGAAGTGTGTTTCTTTGAACAATATTTGGAAACGTTCCGCGGTTAGCAACAGATTGTGGCTGAGCCGAACGAATTTGAATAATTGGCGAAAACGAAATGTCATAAGGCAAAACGAATGTCGCAAACGCATTGAAACGATGACGTTGGTCACGATCGGAATATCCGTATTCTGGTGTGAGATTTCTCGGGTCAACATATCGGAAGCTGAACGGATCGCGTTCGTTGTCGTCAGTCGATCTGTCGGATGCCAAAGCATAGTTTGCTTGTAACTGGAAACGATTTGAAAGACGTTTGTTTACAGTTAAAGTTAAACCTTGATACAAAGATCTGCCCGAACTTTCGGTCGAACGAATTTCGCCTACTCCCGAACCGTTTGCACGTTCGAATGGCGAGACACCACCAGCATAAAGTCTGCCATCGCCACGATTAACAAATACTGTCAAACGAGTTGATTTTGCATAATTGTAAGCCACCAAAAGATTTGTATCTTTCGCTAACTGACGCTCAATGCTGGCACTATATTGAATTGTTCGCGGATTTTTAAAGTCTTTCGCAAACGTTGCAATTCCTGGATTAAATGGTGTAAATCCTGCTGTTGGAACAATTCTCGGGAAAGCCGGACAACCGCCAAGTCCTGGACCTGTGCAAAGAAAACTTGCTTGAAAAATGTTTCCAGCAATTGCTCCATCTGTGTTTCGTGGTCCGGCAACTACTAAACCCGGAATTCTCGCAAAATACATTCCGGCACCAAGACGAATTGCAGTTTTGCCATCACTTCCTGGCGACCAAGAAAGTCCGACACGCGGTTGCCATCCATCTTTAAAATCTGGAATCGTTCCATTTGAAGGAAATCTCGGATCGTTTAAAAATTGTCCGTAACGTGTTGCTGTTGGAGCATTAATTGGATCAGGTTGATATTGACCTTCCCAACGCATACCTAAATTTAACGTCAAATTTGGCTTAATATTCCAATTATCTTGAACATAAATTCCCGGCTCAAAAACGTTAAATTCTTGCGTTCCGGCTTCTTGAACCGATCTGCCGCCAATTGGTGCAAACTGCAAATAAAGTGCCAACCCCGCTGCACTTGTGCCATTGATATAGTTTGTAAATCCAGTAATCGCATCGTTGATTGTTGGTCCGGCGAAGATATAACGACCGCGTGCGAAACCGATAAATGTTTGCGAAATGTTGACACGATTAATGTCAGCACCAAATTTTACTGTATGGTTTCCGGCAATAACCGTGAAATTATCAGTAAATTGTAAACGTTTATCTTGCGAAGGAACCGGCAAAAAGAATGGACGACCGAAACGATATGAAAGTGTTCCGTCAAATGTTCCGATTGTTGTGTCTGGAAGATCTGGTCCGTCATAAAAACGCGGACGTTCTTCTTTTGCAAATTGGAAGCGAAATTCGTTTAACAAATTAGACGAAACATTAGAAACGAGTTGTGTAATAAACGAATTTGATTTGCTTGTTTCACGACCGTTTGCACTTGTTCCCCAAGTTGGAACATCAAATGTGCCATTAACTTGCTCGGCACGGCTGAAATTATGACGAACTGTCAGAAGATTATTTTGGTTAATTTGAACATCTAATTTACCTAGCAAAACATCTGCAACGTTGGTTCGTTTGATAATTCCTTGCTCGTTAGGTGAACCAAATCGCGTTGCGAAAAGAGTTACAAGCCTTGAATCGATTGAATTTGGCTTGCTGCTTGTGCCATCGTTTCTTTCATATGCAACAAAGAAAAATGCTTTATCTTTCTTGATTGGACCGCCAACATTCCCGCCAAATTGATAATTGCGAAAAGCATCAATCGGTAGTCTGGCGGCAACTGCGTCCGGATTCTGACTCGAAAGCCCTTTGTTCCGGAAATATCCGAAAGCCGAACCGCCAAATTCGTTGGTTCCAGATTTCGTTACCGCATTGATAAATCCACCCGAACTTCTTCCAAATTCAGCTGATGCACCAACCGGAATTACTTGAAATTCTTTGATTGATTCTAAACTGATTGTAAAAGCCGGACGTTGTCCGCCGCGTTGTTCGCCAAAAAATGGATTATTCGCGTCTGCACCGTCAATCGAGAAATTGTTTTGAATTCCTTTTTGACCATTGATTGTGATTTCATCTCCATCTGGACCTTGAACGATCGAAACACCAGGTGTAAGTTTTACAAATTGCGTAAAATCGCGACGACCAATCGGTAAATTTTCGACCGATTTTTGATTAACAAGCGTGTTGAGCTCAGTCCGTGCAGTTTCGACAGGTTGCGAATCGGCAGTAACCGTCACGTTTTCCGACGAACCGCCAACTTTTAAATCAATTTTGATATTTAGTGTTTGCCCAACACTTAAATTGCTTTCAAAAATTGAATTTGAAAAGCCTTTGGCAGAAGCGGTAACTTTATATTTTCCGAGTGGCAAAAGCGGTGCGGAAAAGAAACCGTCTGAATTTGTTGTGACAGTTCGTTCAAAACCGGTATCAGTGTTTTTAATATTAACCGAAGCACCAGCAACAACTGCACTGTTTTGGTCGGCAATTGTTCCTTGAATTAAACCTGTCGTTGACTGCGATTGTGCAAATACGCCAATCGCAAGGGATAAAATTATAACGAAGTTCGCAAAAACTCGTTGTGATATTCTCATAAAATCTCCTAAATCCTTGACCTTTTTAGGGTTAACGAAGTGTTTTTTAAATTTATATTTGTTTATTTAATTTACAAAAAATTAGATTACAGAAACGCGTTTTGTAAAGTTTTGTAATGATAAAATTAACATAAAAGTAACTCACTCAACAACTTTAAAGATGTTAACTTTTTCACTTTCTTTCTCGCAAAACCTTTAATGGATTAATGTCATCAATAGTTTTTTCTATTCCTTGTTGAAATTCATTTTTGAGATCGGAAGGAGTTTGGAGTTTAAGGTCAGCGTCGTCTGATTTATAGTTTAAATCGACGAATTTTAGATTTTCTAAACCTAATTTATACAAATTATCATCGCTGTAAACCTTGCCAAAACCTTGTCTATAAAACGAATACGAAATGTAAAATTGCGTTTTTGAATCACGCTTTTCGGAATCAGCCCGAACAAACAAATCGCGTGAAGCAATGAAATTTTCTGCACGAAAGAGTTTTAAACCTTCATCAAATTTGGCTTTGTCAATTTCGTAAGTTCCAACAGTAACGGCACTTTTTGTCGCAACTTCAGCAAATGTTTTTGGTTCTGCAAGATAAAGCCAGAGAATTAAAACGCTAAAAATTGTTGTCA
Organism: Acidobacteriota bacterium; assembly: GCA_031414415.1. Lineage (GTDB taxonomy): Bacteria > Acidobacteriota > Blastocatellia > Pyrinomonadales > Pyrinomonadaceae > JANNVK01. The sequence continues at coordinate 25,995 of JANNVK010000004.1, read as the reverse complement.
GCAATATGCTAAAAATTTGGATAGTTTTTTCGTTCATCGATATTTTAAATTACTGATATAATCAAAACCAAAGGTTTGAAAAGGAAGTATTTTATGTCAAACAAAATCTTAGTTTTGCTCTGCTTTTTGCTACTCACGAGCTGCACGAATGCTCAAATTGTCTCTCCAAGTGTGACTCCAACACCTGAATCTGTCAAAAAAATCTTCAACAAATCTAAAGTCATCCACGTTATGGTTGCCTTGTGCGACAACGTAAATCAAGGAATTGTTCCAGTTCCAGCGTTTCTCGGTGATGGCGAAGACACGAAAAAAAATCTTTATTGGGGAGCAATGTATGGCGTTAAAACTTACTTTTCAAAATCTGCGAGTTGGACAAAAATTGAAACTATTGCTAACCCAAAAGAGAATGTTTTGGAGCGAATTGTTTTAAAACACAAGACGCAAAACGTTTATTTAGTAGCAGATGCTTATCGTGGAAGTAAGATGAAAGAAACGATAAACGATTTCTTTTCAGCAACTTCGGGCGAACAGCTCGAAAATATAAATATTGAAAATACTACGCTCCAGATTTTGGGAAGTGCAAATCTCGTTGCGTTTGTCGGACATAACGGCTTGATGGATTTTGACCTCGACAAAACAATTGTGAAAAAAGACGAAGATAAACGCGATGCAATTATGCTCGCCTGTGCCAGTCGCAATTATTTTGCCGAACATCTCAAAAAAACAAACGCTACTCCAATCCTTTGGACTTCAAATTTAATGGCTCCCGAAGCATATATCTTGCACGATGCTCTCGAAGGTTGGGTTCGCGGCGAAACAAATGAACAAATCCAAACTCGTGCCGCCGCCGCTTATGCCAAATATCAAAGAATTAGTGTAAAATCGGCGGGAAGACTTTTGGTTACAGGATATTAAAGTATGAGACAAATATTTTTTCTAATCATAATTTTAGTTTTGGCAACATTTTCTTTCGCACAAGAAGCCCAAAAAGATGATTGGATACGACTCGAAACTGTAGCTAAAGAAATAACATTCGAGATACCTCAAGATTTTTCTTATTCTTTTGACAAACTCGGTTTCAACGAATCTAATCCTAAAAATTCGAGTGAATCCGTTGCTTATACAAATCTGCGAGCAATAACCTCTTACGAAAAAGAAACTACAATGTTTTTTGAGAGTTATGAGACAAATTTTGGAAAGAAGGGTTTACCTTTTTTTCTAAAGAGTTTTGTTGGAGCGAAATATTCCAATTTTAAATTTGAAGAATTTGATGGAATTTTTATACTTGACGAAAAAGTATCGTTCACAACATTTTGCTTTATATCGACCGAAAAAAATACATACATGTTTGCGGTTGGAACACGCGAAAAGTCGAGCGAAGCAAAGTTAAGATTTTTGTCTTCAATAAAAGTAAATGGCAAGAACCTTTTTGACAACGCTTCCTCAAAATTTCCTAATTTGAGCAAAATTATTTCAATTGCGAGTTTGCAAGAAACACCATCTGAATTGTTCTACGATATTAAAATCAAACAGGATAAAAAAGACAAAAAGAAAAAATCTACCGAACCAAAAATAGCAGATTCAAAACCAATTGACTCCAAAATTATTAGTGTTGAATCTGACACTAAGTCATTGGCGATGCTTTTCATTCCAAAAGCCGCTTATACTGATGATGCTCGTCGTTCTCTTGAACAAGGTATCGTTACACTAAAAGTAGAAATGCTTGCGAACGGACATATCGGCAAAATAACAGTAATAAAGGGATTAAAAGGCGGACTCGTCGAAAACGCAATTCGTGTTGCCAAACGAATACGTTTTATACCGGCACTGCAAGAAAATGTCCCCGTTACTGTCACAAAAGCAGTTCAATATCGCTTCACAGTTTATTAATTTATGAAAAATGTAATTTTAGCAATAGTAGTAATAATAACCATTATTAATCTAAATATATTCGCCCAAAACATCGGTGCTGATCTAGTTGTCATCAACGCAAATGTCCGCACAATGGACAACGCGAAACCGAAAGCTGAAGCGTTTGCCATCAAAGGTAGAAAAATCTTCGCGGTTGGCTCAAATGCTGAAATCAAAAGGTTTATCAATGCAAACACAAAGACAATTGATGCTCAAGGCAAGCTCGTAATTCCTGGGTTTAACGATGCACACGTCCATTTTCTTGAAGGTGGTTATCAGCTTTCGAGCGTTGACCTACGTGATGCAAAATCGCCCGAAGAATTTGTCAAACGAATCAAAGAATTTGCCGCGAAAGTTCCAAAAGGTCGTTGGATTCTCGGCGGAAAGTGGGATCACGAAAATTGGACACCAAATAATCTACCGACAGCCGCGATGATTGACAGCGTAACGCCCGATAATCCGGTGTTTATTGACCGCCTTGATGGACATATGGCGTTGGCTAATAGTCTCGCGATGAAACTTGCTTCCGTGACAAAAGACTCCGCCGAAATTCCTGGCGGCGAGATTGTCCGAGATTCAAACGGTAATCCGACTGGTGTTTTCAAAGATTCTGCAATTAATTACATCTCAAAAGTGATCCCTGAATTTACCTTCGAACAAAAACTTGAAGCCGCAGTTGCCGCCTCTGAATATGCCGCAAGCCTCGGCGTGACGAGCGTTCAGGATATGTCAACTGGAACAGACGTTGGAGTTTTTCAAGAGCTTCTGCGACAAGGAAAACTCAAAACGCGAATTTACGGTTGCACACCGTTGATGGATTGGAAACGGATTTCAGCAGTTGGAATCAGTCATGCTTTTGGTTCTGATATGCTCCGCATTGGTTGCCTCAAAGGTTACGCAGATGGAAGTCTCGGTTCGACAACTGCTTGGTTATATTTACCTTATCTTGATTCGCCAAAAAGTTTTGGGCTCGCATCGTTTGAAATGCCAAATGTTTTTGAAAACGCTCGCGGTGCAGATTTCGCTGGCTTACAAGTAAATATTCACGCGATTGGCGACCGTGCAAATGCTGAAATTTTAGACATTTACGAAAAAATCGCAGTTCAAAATGGACAAAAAGATCGCCGTTTTCGGATCGAACACGCACAACATCTGCGGCTTCAAGACATCAAGCGTTTTGGTTCGCAAAAAGTAATTGCGTCAATGCAGCCGTTTCATTTACGAGACGATGGACGCTGGGCTTGGAAAAGGCTTGATGAAAAAAGGCTGGCGGGAACTTATGCCTTTAGAAGTTTGTTAGATTCTGGTGCAAATCTTGCGTTCGGAACTGATTCGCCGGTTGCACCTATGAACCCAATGTGGGGAATTTATGCTGCCGTAACTCGCCAAACACTTGACGGAAAACATCCAAATGGTTGGATTCCGAGCGAAAAAATCACGGTTGAAGAAGCTGTTAAAGCCTACACGCAAGGTTCGGCATTTGCTGAATTTCAAGAAACTGAAAAAGGCACATTAGCAACAGGAATGCTCGCTGATTTCGTTATTCTCTCAGAAGATATTTTTTTGATTAAACCCGAAGCGATTGATAAAGTTAAAGTTTTGAAAACAATAATGGGCGGCAAAGTTATTTTTGAGGCGAAATGATTTGGATTTTTTCGTATTTGCCAGTTGAAGGTTGAGAATTTTCATGACAAATAAAATCGAGAAACAAAGAGCCGAAATTCGGAAGTATTTTAACGAAAAGAATTATGTCGTGAATAGTGACGAAATAATCAATTCAAAAAGTGAGAATTTTAGTCTAGTAACCCGTTGCTATACGCAAAACAAACCTGATTTTAATTGGAGTGTCACGAAGATCGAAGTCTTTGAAATTAAAACGAGTGAAAAGATTTTCGAGTTTTACGTCAATGATTCTAGTTTTTTTCACGGTTGGGTAGAAAAACATGGAACAGAGTTTTTGATCTGTGCAGAAGATATATTCGGCGGACAAACTATTATTGACTTAACCAATCGAAAAATGAATAGTTTTTCACCTGATGAAGACGGATATATTTGGACAGAATTTCATCTATCACCTGATGGAAAATATTTGGCGACGATTGGTTGTGTTTGGGCTTGTCCATATACTATCAAAGTTTTCGACTTTCAAAATCCGCTAGATTTGCCTCTAAAAGAAATTAAGGAAATTATGCTTTTGGACGATGAGCAAACTTTGATTTGGATTGATAAAGAAACCATTCAAACAGTAGGTGCTAAGCCTCGCAAAATTAATATAATCCACAAATAGCATTTTGTTGTTCATTTTTGCAATTCAGCAATTTCCGCTAAATCTTTGGGCGGATTCATCCATAATTTTCCGTCCGATTCTAAAGCGTCACGCATTGTTTTTGGCAATTCGCTGTATTTATCAATCCGATACGAAGCAAGTTGAAAAACGCTGTCGCCGCCGCCGAAAAATTTGGGTAAATCTCCACGCCGATTCCACGTTAATTGATAACGCGGTGTGCCTTTGACACTTTTTGGTTGAATCAAAAAATCATAATTTTCAAAGGCTTTGTAGTTTGGAAAGTTTAGGAATAAAGGTGCAGAAAACATCGTCAAACCATTAAATTGACGAGCAATCATATCGCCGCCGCCTTCAATTTTTTGCACTCGCGGAGCTTTGCCTTGGACGACCGATGTCACCATTTTACCGTCTTTCAATTCGTAGGTAATTTGCTGATATGGATAAGCAATTGGCTCAACTTTCATTGCGTTGACTTCACGCAAAAGTTCGTTGGTTTTGGCATCTCGATAAAAGAAAATTTTACGTGAAAGCTGGAGTTTTTTCGTCTCTGTTGACTCAGATTTAATCAGCCTCGCGGTATCAATTCCTTCAACTTTCGCGACCAATTTCCCGCTCGGATATTCGTAAACTTCGCCGACGCAATACCAATAGACAGGTTCGCCCGTGCCAACTCGCATTTCTGTAAATTCTTTGAACAAACTCGCGTTAAATGTCTGTGCAACAATGATTTGCGTCAATAGAACACAAACTATAAACCACAAAATATTCTTTTTCATTCCTTAATTCCCCTTGTTTTCCAATAAAATATCGCCATTAGTATTCCGAAAAATCCATCATAAGCAATCGCCAAAATTATCAAAGGTTTTGCTTGGTTATACAAAAGCAGATGAATCCAACTACCCATAATAAACAACTTGCCGAATGCTCCAATCAACGCCATGACGCGGTTGCGAATCGGATCTTGCCCCAAAAACCAGTAACCAACGCCGAGCATCAGCACAAAAAACCACAGATTAAAATGATAAAATCTTAATATTGTGCTGTTTTCGGTAACGCCGTAGAACATTTCGAGATGACCGGACATCGAAAACATTGCGACAATCGCACCGATAATGTTGCCGATTGCTGTGATTTTGAAACAGGTTTTGTAAAAGTTCAGGTTCATAGAGATGTTTGGAGTCCACGCTTTAGTGTGCTAACTCATTGCGAATTTTCTTTTTCTGTATCAAATATTAAATTTGAGCTCTTCGCCATTTTTGCCATTTTTCAGGCATCGAACTTCCACCATTACTTTCGCGGATTTCCAAAAGTTCGTAATAATGCCATTGCAACGCGGTTAATTGCCGAATCTTTTCTTCAACAGATAATTTTTGCGTATATTCACGGAAAATTTTCTTTTGCTTTTTTAGTTTTTCGATTGATTTATTCATTGCTCATAAACCGCCAAGATTCTTTATTCCATTTTTCTCGCAACTCAAAACAATTCAAAATATCGAAAAGTTTATCTAAATTAAGTAAACGTGCTGAGACAAACATTTCGATTTTTGCATAATCTTTTCCGCGTCCTGCCAAAATCCACATCGCAACCAAATATTCTCTTCCAATAACTTTAAATTTCTCTCCATTTGTTTCAAAAACTACTGCGTTTTCAATAGCTTCCAACCACAATGGACTATCGCTTGATTCGACAAATTGCACTAACCAACCGTAGATATTGATAAATTCTGCATCAAATTCAAAGCCATTTTGGTTTGCATAAGCATAGATTTTATCAAGCGACAGAATCAAACCAGTCTGCTTTTCGGCGAAGAAAAAGAAGATATCAAGGTCGATAGTCGAAATCGGTTCGTGATGCAAAATCGCTGCAACTGCTCCACCGATTGCGTAATCGTCGATGATATTTTGCGACCGCAAATCGTCTAAAACTTTTATTACATCAGATAGTTTTTTCTCTAACATTTTCGTCTCATTGAGGCACAACTTTCATCCATTCCCAAACCTTATAATCGTAAATTCCATGAACGCAAAACGGATCAGCATCGGCGAGATTTCGGGCTTCAGTTTCAGTTTCAGCCGCTAAAACGTAGCAACCAGCACCAAGTTCGTTATCAATTTGTTGGACAAAAGGTCCCGCCATAATGCAATTTCCCTGCTTGCCAAGTTCTTTGAAATAAGCCGTGTGTGCGTGCAAAATTGGCATCACTTCTTCGGTCGTAAATTCTTCTCGTTTCGCAGTTTTTGCGATTGTAAAAAACCAATATTTCATAAATTTATGCGGTTGCGAGTTTCGGTTTAACCAAAAAGTTAAGCACCATAATTAACAACAAAGAAATTCCGGTAGTTAAAATCAGCAAAGTAAATCCTTTCGAATAATCGCCGCCGTTTGCATCGGCAATCATTCCGGTTATTCGCGTTCCGGCTGCTCCGCCGATAGTTTCGATTACTGTTACAGCTCCCAAAATTGTCCCTAGATTTTTCAAACCAAAATAATCAGCTACTAAAAGTTGAAGCAAAACGAAGATTCCACCATAAGTTAATCCGAATGGAATTGCGAACAATAAGACAGTTTCAGCTGATAAATTGAGCAAAACTAGGGTTGAAGCAAACATCAACGCTGCTCCGAAAAGCATTACGCGAGTCGCTTTAAACCTGTCGCTCAAAAAGCCGAATAAAAATTTACCAACGATACTTGCGAGAAACATTGCCGACTGTGCGTTTCCGGCTTGTTGAAGTGTAAAACCTACTTTTGGACTTTGCAAATATAGATTTAACTGCTGACTAACAACGAAAATTCCGTAAAAAATTAAAGCTGCACAAATTGAAAATATCCAAAAAGTCGGTGTCGAAATAGCTTCAAGCAATGTCATTCCGGTCATCTCAAACGATTTATTTTCACCTTCAACATTTGAAGTATTATAACCATCAGGCAAAAGCCCAATATCACTCGGACGGCTTTTAACCAAAAAAATCGTCGCCGGAAGCAAGATCAACCAAACCAACAAACTGACCGAAATCATCGCGGTTCGCCAGCCGTAACTAGTAATCAAAGGTGTGGCAATTTGCGGAATCAACGCACCGCCAAAACTCGTTCCAGTTAAGGCAATTCCCATCGCAAGTCCGCGATTTCGGCGAAACCAATTCGAAATTAACACGGTATTTACCAAAACACCGACAAATCCGAGTGCCGTTCCGAGTAACGAATGTGCGAGATAAACGATGCCCGATGAATTTGCTTGCGAGTAAATGACCAACGCACCGCCGAGTATTACACAACCAATGCACATCATTATTTTTGTGCTGATTTTGGTCAATAAATAACCTGCGATTGGGGCAAGAAATCCGGCAAATAAAAACGTCAATCCTGCTGCACCGCCAACCATCGATTGTGCTTTATCGGCTTCAACTCCGCCGATTGCTATCATTTCGGCAAGCATCGGTTTATAAAAAACCGGCAATCCGCCAATTGATAAACCATTGCTCACAACCAACGCAAGTGTTGATATTGCAACAATTACCCAACCGTAAAAGAATCCGTCTTGTTGTTTTTCACCCATATTTTTTGATATTCAACTGTTTTTTTCACTTTTTCAAAGTAAAACTACTTTGAAACCAACGCAGATTTATTCCCAATTTTTCCGCTTCGGGATTTGTCCAAGTATAGGCAACTTTTTTGCCGCTAGCAGTTTCGATAACGCTCAAAGTCATCACCCAAGTTCCGCTTTTGTGCCGCAATTGGGCGAGTTGGGCAGAATATTTATCGTTTAATTTTACCGTTCCGCCTTGATCGTGAATAACGAGTTTCGATTTTCCGTCGTATTCATCGGCGGAAAAATCTTTAACCGCCGACGGAGTTTCGCCCGTTTTCAAAATTGCTGTCCAGCCTTCAAACCAACGAACTTTTTTTAATTTGGCGTGAATGCCCGATTTGTTGCCGAAAACGTAGTTTCCCTGCTCGTCTTTGGCTTGATCGTTGATCCAAATTTCGTCTTTTGTGAGAAACAAATCATCGGTAATAATAATCGTTTTTCCGCTTCGTTTGGAAACAACTTTACACGCATCTTTTTTCATATAACCTTCAAATTTGTCGCGTGTTTCATTGAGTTTCCAATAGACTTCGCAACCCGAAATCGTCGTTAAATTTGTCATCGTCAAACTGCTTAGTTTTGACGAATCAAGATGCGAATCACGATATTTTTTCTCGTCATCAAAGTTGTAAATCGTTAATTGCAAAGCCTTTTCTTTTTTATTTGCGGTAAAATTATAAAGCCTTTGCCGATAAACTTTCGTCTCATCGCCGTCCATATATTGTTGGACAAAAAAGACATTTTTGCCAATGCTTGGAACATCTACTTTTTTAAAAATCGAGTGAATATGCTCGTGAAGATGTTCAAATTTCGTTTCTTTGTCGTCGTAATGTTGGGCAAAATTATCGAAACGACCGTCGAACCAAGAAACGAAAAGTTTCATATCTTCTTCAAGATTTTTCGCCGAAATGCTTAAAACCGAAAATAGACTTAGAAAAATAATTAAGATTTTTTGTTTCATAAATTTAGTCGGAAAAACTTGTAGATTTGTTATAAACATAATACCATTACAACGAAAAATTCAAAAGGATGAAGGATGAAGGATGAAAGGAAAAATAATTTTAGTATTTGCTCTCGTTCTAACTTTTCAAATAATCGGAATTTCGCAAACTTCGGCGGAAAAACCGAAAAAAATAGACGCAAAAAAGGTTGCAAAAACAATGAAAGTTGGAATGGAAGCCTTTGAGCATTTTAAAAAAGGCGTTCAAAAAGGCGATTGGAATTCGTTTTTCGAGATGTTGACAGATGATTTCACGATATTTTTTCCACGCGGTGAATTTCAAGGCGAACGCAAAGGTAAGGAGAACGCGATAAAATTTTTCAAATATGTCGGCGAAACTTTCAAAGACGGATTTACGGTTGTCGAAATGTTGCGAATTACGGCGAGTGAAACGACAATTATTTTTGAAATGCGAGACGAAGCAATCTTAAACGGCAAGCCTTACAAAAATCGCGTCGCTCTATCTTGGGACGTTCGCGGCGATAAAATTTCGGCTTATCGAGAATATTTTGGCAGCGATGGAAAATCAAATTAGTTTTGAGTTCACGCTTAAGCGTGTGCTTTCAATCAGTTATCGAGCAGTTATCGAGCAAAAGCATAAATCAACGTGCCACAGTAGTTAATTTTTCGGATTTAATGATTTCAACAACTACTTTTGGCTTTTTCTTTGCTTTCATTAGCGAAACGCAGAGATAACGAATTTGATCAACTTGCTTCAAACGGATTGAAATTGCTTCGCTCGACATATCAATTTTCTTCATTTTTCAATCTCCCAAGATCAATTAAATCTTTATCTCGTCCGGCTAAAGTCTTCATTTTTATCAAACCTTCACGCGAAACCAGCCACAAATCTTTGCCTTGCCATTCGTATTCTTCGCGTGTTTCCCAAACATCTTCAACTTTCGGAGTGACTAGTAAAAAATCTAGCGACAAAACTTCTCCATCAGCGTCAATTTTCGAAACTCGGCGAATTTCAACCGCTCGCTCCTTAAATGACATATCAAGTCCGCGAATATCATAACCAATTTTAGCCACAAGTTCATAGGATTTTTCGAGCGATTCAGCTTCAATCAATAAATCAATATCAAATGTGGCACGCGGGAATCCATGAATCGCCAACGCCAAACCGCCACAAACGGCATATTCTAAACCAGCTTCGTCCAAAAGTTCGACAATAGAATTTAATTCATCAAATAATGCGGTAATATTTGTCATTTTTGTTCCCTAAAATCGTTCAAAATCTCTTCACCGCTCGCCGACCAAACTCCTTCGTGCGAAGTGATATATTTCAAAACTTCTTCTAAAGCCTTGATTCGATATGGCAAACCGATGATATACGGATTTAGAGACAACGCCAAAACCCGTCCGCCAAATCTTTCGGTTTCGCCGTATAAACAATCAAAAGCGTCTTTGATTTGCACGGCATATTCGGCTTCGGAATGTTTGTAATCGGTGATAATTTGGCGGTCAGAAAGCTCGGTCGAAAGCGGCATCGAGTGCAAATTCCCGACCTTCATTTTGTAAGGCAAATCGTCATTAACCCAATCGCAAACATATTCAACTCCTTCATTTTCAATGAGTTGGAGCGTGTTCATTGATTCCGATTTGGCGGGCGAAAGCCAACCTAAAACTTTTTGCCCCGAAATTTCGCGTAATTTTGTCAAACTTTCTCGTACTTGTTCGCGTTCAATTTTAACGTCTTGTCCGCCATAATGGAGCGTGTCCATATCAACGCCGTGAGCGATAATCTCGCCGTTTCGACGGTTAATTTCTTCGATGAGAAACGGATAGCGTTCGGCAACTCGTGAATTTACGGCGTAACTACCACGCAAACCGAATTTTTCCAATGATTTCATTATCCGAAAAACGCCGACTCGATTGCCGTAATCGCGAGTTGTGTAATGGCGATAATCGGGATAAGGCGTGACCATACTGCCCGGGGCTTTGAACGGAACGCCACTTGGATTAAGCGGAAAAAACTCCAAACTCGTGACGATCCAGACGGCAATTTTCGCCCCGTTTGACCATTTAATTGGCTTTCGGGCAAACATATTCGACCATTCGTAAAAGTCGTTATCCATTCCATAACGACGCTTTGGATATTCGAGATAGCTTTGTTCTAATGCCATAATTTTGCTTTTTACCGCCAAGAAGCCAAGTTCGCCAAGAGTAAACAAGTAAATCAAAGCAAGAAATTAAAGGAGTCTTTTTATCGTTTTACTTCCTTGGCGTTCTTCACGTCTCGGCGGTCAATTTCTTTTTTTCCGCCAAGACACCAAGTTCGCCAAGAGTAAACAAGTAAATCAAGAAATACAATTGAAACAAAATCTTTTCACTGCTTCTCTTTTCTTCCTTTTTCTTTCTTGGCGTTCTTCGCGTCTTGGCGGTTAATTTCTTTTCTACCGCCAAGAAGCCAAGTTCGCCAAGGTAAAACAAGTAAATCAAAGGAAAGAAATTAAAAGAATACTTTAACTGTGCCACTTCTTTTTTCTATCTTGGCGTTCTTTGTGTCTTGGCGGTCAATTTCTTTTCTACCGCCAAGAAGCCAAGTTCGCCAAGAGAAATCAAGTAAGACCAAGAAATACAGGTAAAAATCTTTTTAATCGCTTCTCTTTTCTTTCTTGGCGTTCTTCGCGTCTTGGCGGTCAATCTCTCTTATTTCGATGAAACAACACGTCGGATTCCTTCTTTCAAAACCGGAACATTGAAATTAATCAATAACCCTAATTTCAATTTCATCGCTTTCAAATATGATAATGTTTGCGACAAATGAACTGGCAAAATCGCAGAAACTGCTTTTAATTCAATAATTAGCTTATCTTCAACTAAAATATCAATAAATCCTTCTCCAACCTCTAAACCTTTGTAGAAAATTTTAGTTTGATGTTGGTGACTAAATTTAATGCCCGAAATTCTTAGCTCTTCACAAAGAGACTTTTCGTAAACTGATTCATCAAAACCTGCTCCCAAATTTCGGTGAACTTCAATCGCACAGCCGATAACTTTTCTCGCCAATTCATCAACATCTTCCGTTGGTTCATCAAATAGTGAATCGATTATGCTCATAAGTTTAATCCTTTTTACCGCCAAGTAGCCAAGTTCGCCAAGATCAAACAAGAAAAACCATAAGTGAGATTTTGTTTATCTTTTTTATTCTTATTCTCTTTTCTTCCTTGGCGTTCTTCCCGTCTTGGCGGTTAATTCTTCTTCTTAATATCTTCCAAAATCAAATCATAATAATTCTCAAAATAATAATCCGCAATTTCAGCCGCCGTTGTCACCCAAACGTCCTTATGCGACGTGATATATTTCAAAGCGGTTTCAAAACCTTTGATGCGATGCGGTTGTCCGACCAAATAAGCGTGGAGCGGAATGCACATCACCGTTCCCGTCTCTTCGCCTTCTTCGTAGAGTTGGTCAAATTGGCGTTTGATGACATCGCCGTATTCATTTGGCGTTTGGGCATAAGCCAAATACGCGATGAAGTCGTTTATTTCCAACGAATAAGGCATCGAAACTAACTTACCTTTTTTGACATTTATCGGCATTGGCTGATCGTCTTGGAACAAATCGCAAGTGTATTTCAGACCATATTCGGCGATTAAATCCATAGTCCGTTCCGTGTGCGTGAGTGCCGGAGCGAGCCAACCAGCAATCGTCTGACCTGTTGCATCTTTGACGGTTTTTATCGAATCTTCGATGATTGAACGCTCTTGAGCTTCATCCATTCCGTAAGAATATCGAGTGTTATAAATGCCGTGCGAGAAAAATTCCCAGTTGCGTTCAACACAAGATTCGACGATTTCGGGATGATGTTGAGCCATCGCCACGCTAAACGAAATGCTCCCGCGAACATCGTATTTGTCCATCACTTCCTGCATTCGCCAATGCCCGACGCGGTTTCCGTAATCTCTCATCGAATAAGGCACAACATCAGGAATCGGTTTTTGCCAAGCCTTGCGTTGCGGATTTGCAGGCGGATTCATCTCGTAAAACTCAATATTCGGAGCAACCCAAAAGGCAATTTTCGCCCCGTTTTTCCAAGTAATTTTTGGACGATTGATGTATGGATAATAATCGTAAAGTTGCGGATCAGGTTTCATAATCTTTGTTTTTTTAGCCACGAACTAGCACGAATTTCCACGAATTTTTCTTTATTGATTTTTCTAATTCGTGAAAATTTGTGTAAATTCGTGGCTAAACCTCTTTAATTCTTCAAATAAGAAAAAACTTCTTCGACCGAAACGACATCGGCGTATTTAATAATCATAAAGTTGCGGATCAGATTTCATAAACTTTTTTTTAGCCACGAATTAACACGAATTAACACGAATTTATTTTTTCAATTAGCCAAAAACAATTTGTGGAAATTCGTGGCTAAACCTCTTTAATTCTTCAAATAAGAAAAAACCTCTTCTACCGAAACGACATCGGCGTATTTAATCAGCATATCGGTCAAGTTGGCGAAATGATAACTTTCGTGTTTGTCGGCAACGCATTCTTCAGGGACAATCGTCCGATAACCGTGGCTCAAACTGTCAACGACACTCGCCCGAACACAGCCCGAAGTCGAACCACCGGTGAAAATTACCGTGTCAATTTTGTGCCAAGTCAGTAGCGAATTGAGATGCGTATCGTGAAAAACGGACGGCATTCGTTTATTGAAAATAATGTCGTTCACTTTGTCAATTTTGAGCCGCGAATCAAACTCCGAACGCTGTGAATCTACCTTGATATTTTGCAAAGAATCCGCAGTATTCGTCCGCGTTCCCCAAACGCCGCAATCTTCGCCCGATTCCATATACGCAACGTAAGTCCAAACAACCGGAAAGCCTTTTTCACGAAACATTTCCGCCAAACGATTGATATAATCCATCTGATTCGGGTCAGTTTCGTAAGCCGTTTTGAAAGTAGTTGTGTCGGTGTAAGCTCTTTGTAAATCTATGTTTACAAGACAAGGCTGAGAGCCGAAGCCGAACTTCGCCCGTTGCGGATTGGAACGTATTTCCTCAAAAATTTCGCGGGCAGTTTTGTTTGATAATTCCATAAATTATTTCACCACAAAGACACAGAGTTCACAGAGGTTTTGAACAATTTTTCCTAACTCTGTGTTCTCTGTGTCTCTGTGGTGAACCTTTTTTCCGTTTTTTTATACTCGCTCAAATCTACCAATTCAAACCATTCATCAAAATGCATTTGTCCATTTTTTGTCTCGGTCAAATTTCCGTTTTCCTTCAAATCGCACAACATTTCTCGCATTGCAAATGTCGCGGCTCGTTGCATTACGCCCGGATGAAGGACGATTTTAAAGCCGATTTTTTCATACTTTTTCAAACTCAATTTTGGAGTCAAGCCGCGTCCACCGGTGTTGACGATTAACGGTGCAATTACTTCTTTCGCAACAACTTCGCATTCTTCAACGCCGTGCATTCCTTCAACGAAAATCATATCGGCACCGGCTTCGGCGTAAAGGTTTGCACGTTTGATTGCTTCGTTTAAACCTAAACTTTGGCGAGCATCGGTGCGGGCAATTAGAACTGTGTCGGGATTTTGGCGAACATCTAAAACGGCTTCGATTTTCGTTGTCATTTCGGAGATTTCAACGACTTGCGTTCCATCCAAATGTCCGCAACGCTTCGGGAAAATCTGATCCTCGATTTGAATTCCGGCGATGCCGATTTGTTCATATTCAACAAAAGCACGTCTCGCATTTTGATAGTTTCCGTAACCTGTATCAGCGTCTAAAATTATCGGAATTTCGGTCGCTTGGGCAATTCGCTGAACTTGCCCGAAAATTTCGCCGTAACTCGCCAACCCCAAATCAGGCTTACCCAAAAGTGCCATCGAAACGCTCGCACCCGAAATGTAAGCAACTTCAAATCCGGCTTGCTCAATCATTTTCGCGGTCAAAGCATCGTAACAACCAACCGCACAAATAGTATTTGATTGGGCAAGTAATTGACGAAGTTTTCGAGATTTTTCAGATAACATTGCTCTTAAAAATCAATCATGCGAATGCTCTTTGCCCATTTTGTGCAGTTCATCGTGAATATTTACGCGATCATCTTCAGATTCCGCGGTGTAGTTTGCCGCGTATTCGAAGTCAAAATGATTGTGATCTTTTGTCCACATCCATTTGTTTAATTCGGGCTTTTGTCTGATTAAACGAGCCGCAGCACGATCGGCGTTTTCGTCAGGATTTGAATAAGCGTTGTGATGAAAATGATTGTGCAATTCGCCATCGGTTCTGCCGAATCCCAAAACGCCGAATTCGCTGGCAAATGCTCCGTGATTGACATACGCTGGTCGCCAAAAATATCCACCTGTTGGCAGATCGCCGAATTGCATCATCCAGGAAGTTCCCCAAATGTGATAGCACTCTTCGGCACAATCGTGATACGAAATATTGTCTTGACGAAAGCCTGGTGTCATTGAATAAATAAATGTCATCGCATGCGTCATTTCATCGTAATGCAATAATTTCATCAAGCAACCCGAAGCCGTTTGCGGGGCAATTGTCGGCACTTGCCACGGCATTTCGGCGTATGTTCCCATTTGGATCAACCCGCTACGGTCAGCCCCGTCCATATCTTCGTCAGATTCTATGATGTGCGGTTCGGTATCGTTATACATAACAAGTGCGAAGCAACCTTTTTCGGTCGAAAATGCAGGCAATGAAACACCTCGCGGGACGAAAAAATATCCGCCTTTTTCCCACACTTTATCGCCGACTTTCATTTCGCCGTCCATGATAAAAATTTCGAGTTCCGAATACGAAACCGACGGCGGCTGTTTGTAGCCCGCATCCCATTGCACGGTCATCGTGCAGGCTCCCGAAACATCGTCAATCGATAACATTTTGTAGTTAAATCCCGAGGGAATTCCTTTTAATTCAAGACGTTTGAACGAAACATCTCGGTCAACAAATGGTTCAATGTGTTTTCGCATAAAATTAGTCCTTTGTCATCAGTCAGTTGTCCTTTACATTTACATTTCACCTTCGCCGCTAAGGACGAAGGACAAATGACGAAGGACTAAAATACAACCTTAAATTCCCTATCAGGTTTCTGAAAAAGCTCCTCTTTTTTGATAATTTTCTTGTTGTCGGCGTGCCAATAAAAGCCTGTCGTTGTGATTCTTTTGTAAAATTCTTGAATCCACACTTCGCGTTTTGCCGCCAAATCAATATTCATCGCTTTGGCGATTTGCTCGTATCTTTCACGCTGTTCGCCAAATTCTTCTTCAAGCCATTTTTCGACTTCTTCCGTCCGTTTTGGTTTCAATTTAATTATGTTTTTCGGCATATTTTCTCCTCATCTATTGATCTAAAATAATTGCAAACATCAGCGGTGCAACGATTGATGCGTCTGATTCTACAATGAATTTTGGCGTATCAACCGCCAATTTGCCCCAAGTGATTTTTTCATTCGGAACTGCTCCCGAATATGAGCCGTAGCTCGTTGTAGAATCTGAAATCTGACAAAAATAACTCCAAACCGGAACGTTTGTTCGTTGTAGATCTTGGTGCAGCATCGGAACAACACAAATCGGAAAATCTCCTGCAATTCCACCGCCAATCTGGAAAAACCCAATCGTTGAATCGGTAGAATTATTCGTATACCATTCCGCGAGCTCGATCATATATTCGATACCGGTTTTGACTGTATGAACATTCTTAATATCGCCTTCTATGCAATGTCCGGCGAACATATTTCCCATCGTCGAATCTTCCCAACCGGGAACAATTATCGGTAAATTTTTCTCCATCGCGGCAAGCATCCAAGAGTTTTTCGGGTCAATTTGAAACGATTTTTCTAATACTTTCGAGCTTAAAACTTGATACATAAACTCATGCGGAAAATAGCTTTTCCCTTCCGCGTCAGCCTTTGTCCAAACATCGACCATCGCCGTTTCGAGCCTTCGCATCGCTTCCATTTCGGGAATGCAAGTATCTGTGACGCGATTCATATGTCGGTCAAGTAAATCCTGTTCGTCTTGCGGCGTTAAATCGCGATAATGCGGAACTCTTTCGTAAAAATCGTGTGCGACCAAATTGAACAGATCTTCTTCGAGATTCGCTCCTGTGCAGCTAATAATCTGCACTTTATCTTGCCGAATCATCTCCGCGAGTGAAATTCCAAGCTCGGCTGTGGACATTGCACCAGCAAGCGTAATCATCATTTTTCCGCCATTGGCGAGATGAGTTTTGTAGGCTTCAGCTGCGTCAATCAAAGCCGCCGCATTGAAATGTCGAAAATTGTGTTTTAAGAAATCGGTAATAGGTTTATTTGTCATTTTTCTATTTTATAATTTTTTTCACTACAGAGACACAGAGTTCACAGAGTTTTTTTCATAGAATCTAAAATCACAAATCTAAAATCTTAAATCGCTACGCCCAATCTTCTAAACCATAAACTCTCACTGCATTATCAACCAACAATTTCCGCTTCGGTCCTTCTCGCAAGTCCAATTTATCAATCTCATCAATCGCTCGTTTAAATCCGACAACGGGATAATCTGTGCCAAATAAAACCTTGTCTTGTCCGCGAGAATTGATAAATTTAATCAACGACTTGTCCCAATATTTCGGCAAATGTGCGTCCGTTCCGATGAAAACATTCGGATGTTTCCACGCCATCGAAATCATCTGTTCAGTCCACGGATGACCGATGTGAATGCCGATAATTTTCAGTTCGGGAAAGTCAATCGCTACGCGGTCAAGCGTGATCGGTTCGGCAACCGTCCGCAAAAACCATTGAGCCGAATGCCCGACCTGAATCTGAATCGGCACACCGAGTTCGGCACATTTCGCATAAAATGGATAATAAACTCGGCTGTCCGGCGGTTCGCCAAACCAATGCGGATAAAGATGTGCCCCAACAAATCCGTATTCCTTGACCGCAACGTCGAGTTTCCGCACCCAATTCATTATCTGCGAAGGATTTACGCCGATGATTCCTTTGAAACGATCAGGATGTGCCGCACAAACTTCGGCGATTTTTTCAAACGGTTTTTCAAAGAAAATGTTCGAGCCGACCGCCGCACCTGTCGTCGCCACAAGCAGACCTTTATCGATTCCGCCTTCGTCCATCAAAGCCAATTCTTCTTCGACCGTAACTCCATTTTTCGTCATCTCCAAAATCCCGACCAAATCCCAAAATTGGTCAAGCTCCGGCGGATAACACTCGGTAATTTCTTTCGTCCAAAGATTGACGACTATGTCTATTGCTTTTGTCATTTAATAAAAATAATTTCTGATATCAATTAATCTTTAGATATTTTGAGCTCCAACTTTATGACATATTGGTTCTAATTGTTGTGAATTCAATTTGTATATAAGTTCACTGTTGATTTGGCTTTTTGTGTTTCCCACATCAACGTTAATAGCTTTTTCCACACATTCGGAAACAAGCAAGATAAAATCGGATAATTTGGTAAACTTGATTTGCGTTGACAAAAATGCTTCATCAATTCCTCTCGGAGGTGCTTTTGTTCCGTCGGCACAATACAGAGCAGGAATTTTCTCATCCAAACGAAGCATACAATAATACTTAATTTTACCGTCACTCATCACAAAAACAGGAAGCAAATCAAGTTTGCAAAGTCCGAGTTTTAAATGGCGATGTCCGGCTAAAGCATATTCCAGAGGCATAAATTTTGCTGTAAGATTCCTACCTTGATAATTCAAATGTATTTCGTTATTTTTACCCGATAATTCGCCATGCCATTTGTCTTTTTGCCTTAGTAATCTTTCAACTAAACTCATCTGTGTCATTGGAGCCGACAATCCGTCGTGCCATTCATAAAGTTCACAAATATCTTCAGGTAATTCCCAAGAAAATTTCTTAACAAGTCTTTTTAACTCACTTCCGGTCAAACCTTTTTGTAATCGATTTGAAACGTTAGGAGCATTTTGCTTTAAAATAATCTCCAAATCGTTTAATGCTTTTTTAAGTGATTCCATATTTTTTCCTCAAGACTATCGGTCAAAATCTCAAATAAATTATTTGTTAAACCTTTCTCGCAATTCCTTTTTCAAAATCTTCCCCGTCAAATTTCGCGGTAATTTATCAATAAATTCAACCGTTTTCGGCTTTTTGAAACCTGCTAATTTACGTTCGCAAAATTGAATTATTTCACTTTCCGAAATATTTTCGCCGTCTTTCAAAACCACAACCGCCTTGACTTCTTCTCCCCATTTCTCGCTTGGAACGCCGATAACTGCGACTTCAAAAATACTTGGATGCTCCTGCAAAATTCGTTCGACTTCAGACGGATAAACATTCAACGCACCTGAGACAATCATATCGTTTTTGCGGTCAACCAGATACAAATAACCGTCCAAATCCATTCGAGCCATATCGCCTGTCCGAAGCCAGCCGTTTCGCACAGTTCGCTCTGTCGCCACATCGTTATTCCAATATCCGACCATATTTGCTTCGGTGCGAATGGCAATTTCGCCGACTTCATCCGCAGGCAAAAAGTTCCAATCTTCGTCCACAATGTTTACATCAACATTCGTCTGTGGTCGTCCGCACGATTGCAAAAGATGTTTCTTTTCAACATTTTCGAGTGCTAAACGATGCTCACTCGGCTCTAAAACTGTTCCCGCACAACCTGTTTCAGTTGTCGCAAATGTCTGCCTGAAACCGCATTTCGGAAAGCGTTGCATCGCCTCACGCAAAACAGGTTCGGGAATCGGTGAACCACCGTAAAGCAAGACTTCAAGCGAACTTAGGTCGTATTTTTTTGAAACGTCAGAAGCCAGAAGCATCTGAATTGTCGTCGGCACAAGATTCGTAAACGTGATTCGGTCGCGTTCAATAGTTTGGCAAGCCGTTTCGACATCATAATTTATCAACGAAATTTGCGAACCGACATAAACCGCACAATAAATTCCCGCAATTCCCGCCGCCGAATACAGAGGCGACGGCAACATTACCCGATGAGTTTGCCGACTTGCGATCGCGTGAACGTGAACCAACATCCCAACCAAAAGTGAATAATGACTGTAAATCGCACCTTTCGGAAAACCTGTTGTGCCGGAAGTGTAGAGAATCATTGCGGCTTCGCTTCCGATTGCGGAATGCGGATTGCAGATTGCGGATTTGTTTTTCTCGACTAAGTTTTCAAACAACTGCGGATTTATTATGTGTTTTAATTCCGAAACTTTCTCTTTAATTTCTCGCGAATTCTGTTCAGTTGATTCATCGCAAACAATCGCTTTTGCACCCGAATTTTCGACGATAAATGCAACTTCATTCGCGGTCAGACGATAATTTACCGTGACCGAAACCAAACCGACTTGTGCTAATCCAAACAATGCTTCAACCCATTGATTCGAGTTTTTTGCGTAAATCGCAACTCTGTCGCCGCGTTCTAAACCTAGTTCAAGCAACGAATTAGCAAACGATTTCGCCCGATTATCTAATTCTCTCCAAGTAAATTTTTTATCGCCGAAAATTAAACCAATATCGTTTGGAAAATTTCTTGCGTTGCGTGCTAAAAGGTCGCCTGCTGATGTTAATCCACCAAAAATCATTCACTTCCTAAACCTCCTAAACTTTCAAAACTTCCTCAACTACTTTTGAGCCAATCGCCAATTCCATACGGATTTTCCGCTGGTTGCGAAAAATGCTCGTGAAAAATCCGCCATTTTCCGTCAGCTTCTTTTTGCATTACGAAAGTTCCGCGAAATTTTATCAATTTTATATTGCCATTGATATTAACTTTCATCTCGACAATTCCGGCAATTACGCCGCAATCTCCAATAACTTTTGCCATCGGTTCAAACTCAATCCATTCGCAACTTTCTACTGAAATCGGCGAATCGTTAAAATCTCGCCAACCTTTACTCACCTTTTCAAAACCGTGTGTAACCCAACGCGGACCTTCGACAAACACTAATAATTCTTCCGAATTTGTGTAATGATCGATGATATTTTCGATGCGTTTATTGATGACATCTTGAAAATGATTGTGCGAATTTTCAACAAAATTTTCCATAAATTCAATTGTTATACTTTTATAACATTGTTTCATATTCACTTGCAATTTTGAGTTGAAAAAAATGTGATTGCAATAATATTTGGCTTTTGTGTATAATGGAAAAAGTATTTGAGACACACTCAAAAGATATACAACCCTGCAAAAATTAGTTTCATCTACAATTTAGCTCATTAAGTAGCTTTACATTCCCTTGTTTCGGAGAAAAAATATGTTTAAATTGCCAATCTTTGCTCGCACAGTTTTATCACTCGTATTGTTATTCACTTTTAGCTTTGCTGCATTTGCAGACACAATCCGTTTGAAAGATGGAAGTGTTGTCAAAGGAAGAGTTATAGGGTTTAAAGACGGCAAATTTATTGTGATAATCGGTGAAGGAACACGCGAAAGACAGATGTCTTTTTTTGCTGATGAAGTTGAAAAAATAGAATTTGAAGCTCCTGTTGTTTCTATACCGGCTTCAAACACTTCTACATCTAATCCGCGTGTAACTGTTACAAACACGCCGGTTAGTTCAAATTCAAACACCTCAACAAACACTTCTAACAATCCAAATGTGATTGTTGTTGGCAGAAATAGAAATACCTCGACTGATAACACAAACGCTAACACATCAATGAACAGCAACAAATCTGTTCCAACAAAACCTGCAAATTCAAATATTTCTTCGGGCGGCGACACTCTCGGCGGTTCAACTTCACGCACAAAACCAATAACAGTAAACGTCAAAGTTTTAGCCGACAACACCGCAAACGGCTGGACAAATTCGGGTTGGGTTGTCAAAAAAGGTCAACGAATTCGTATCACAGGTTCTGGGCGAATCTCGCTCGGTGGTGGAAGATTTGCGACTCCAGAAGGCGTTGCTTCTTTAACTGATTCAAGTAAATTGAAGAAAGATGAAGCAACCGGCGGATTAATTGTCGTTGTCGGTGATGACAATAATGATTTTATTTTCGTCGGCTCATCACGTGAATTTGTTGCACAAAGAGATGGCGTTTTATTTCTCGGTATAAACGAAGGAAATCTTAATGACAATTCCGGTGCATTTGATGTAAACATCGAGATTGATCCGACGATTTATAAATAGATTTCAACTTCTAAATTTCAAAATCCAGATTTCATATTTCAAATTGCTTGTTGCTAATTTGTTATTCGAAATCTGGATTTTTGAATTCCTAGCGACTTTTCTTTTGCGAATATCTAGTTTTTCCTTGCTTTATTCCAACTAAATGCACAAAATCAGAATCTAAAGAATATTGCAGATTGTATTTTGGATGTGTTTACTTATGCTAAAAAGAAGTTTTTTCAGATGTTTTGTCTCAGTTTTAATTATTTCAAGTTTAAATCTTGTTTCATTTGCCCAATCGCGTCCGCAAAAGCCGACCGAAACTCCAAAAGGTAGCGATAAAAAGAATGAACGTCCAGACCTCAATAAAAATGATGCCGAACGAAAAGCTGATGAAGAAAAAAAACGTCAAGATGAGGAAACAAAAAATGCCATTCAAGACACCGAAGTCTTAACAATTGCGACAAATATCGTAAATGTTGACGCAGTTGTTTTTAACAAAAAATCTGGACAAATAATAACTGGGCTAAAAAAAGAAAATTTTACTGTTTACGAAAACGGAATTAAGCAAGAAATAAGTAATTTTGCGACACCTGAGGCTCCGATAACTGTTAGCTTAGTAATGGAATACAGCAAATGGTCGGAGATTTTTGGCAGTTTAGGCAATGGCGGATTCGAATCTGGTAAACTTGAAGTTATTCGTCCAGTTGCTTATTTTTTAACTAATTTTATTAAACCACCAAACGATTATGCCTCTGTCATCGCGTTCGATTTACGCCCAACTCCTTTGACAGATTTCACCAACGATCCGCGTCGGATTCAAGACACTATTAATTTATTGTTGAGAAATAGTCCGGCATTTCGAGAAAATAATTTGTTCGACGCAATAAAATTTGCACTCGTTGGAGGCAAAGGCGACACGGTCGTTTTAGAAAATTCAAAAGAAAAATTTGCAAATTATGGCGGAATGGTTGCGGTAAAAGCAAAACGACGTGCGTTAATCGTTGTCGCTTCGGGCATAGATACATTCAGCAGAACAAGATACGATGAAATTAGACGAATTATTCAGGAGGCTGGAATTCCGATTTATCTAATTAGCACCGGAAATATATTTTTCAAACGATTTGAAGATCGCTTACCTGCACTTGATGATATTTCAGGATTTCCTGGCAGATTAACCTTCCAGCAAGCACAAAATACGATGAACACTTTCGCCAAAGAATCAGGCGGAATGCACCAACCAATTACTTTCGAAAGTGAAGTTCCTGATGCACTGCGAAACATTAATGCTTTATTACGCAATCAATACAGCATTGCCTATGACGCTTCTGAAAAACCAAAAGACGGCAAAAAGAACAAACTCGAAGTAAAAGTTGATGTCAATGGCGATGGAAAAACAGACGAAAAAGAATATATTGTCCAACATCGTCCGTTTTTTTCGAATCCCAAAAAATAACCCCAATTTTTTATTGAAATTTTGTGTAATTTACTAATCACTATTTAGCTAAACTTCATAAAAAAAATTACATTGACTTTGTTATACAATGTTAGTATATTTTAAATATAACTCCCAAACGTTATACCAAAAATACTTCTCCATCACTATTTTTGAGCATTCAAACGAACAAATACAATTGCTATTTATTCGTTTGAAATGACTTCCAAAACTCCATCAATTTTCGTTTTTGTGACCTGAAGACATTTTTTTTCTAATCAAGCCTGATTATTGAAAAAAAATTCTCTTTTTATTTCAGCATTTAACACCAAAATTGATTTCCCCAATTTTTTCGAAAAAACTCAATTAATTCTACAAATATCTCAGCATCTCAAAACAACAATCAAAAAAGTAGATTGAATTTGAAACACCTCGAAAAAATATAACTTTTCAAGACTTAACAAGGATAAAAATGAATAAATTACATTTTGTGAAAAAACAATATCTGTTTGTTGGACTAGCTTTTTGCCTAGTTTTTTTGATAGCTCAAACAACTTATGCTCAAACAACTACTTTTGCTCAGTTTTTTGAAATAAATCTTACTCAGGACTTTACGTTTATCAACAACAGCGGTTTGAGCGGATCATTTAGCACCATAGGCGGCGGTTCGCCAGTTGTTTTTAAATATGCGGGCACGATTCTGGGTTTAGATCCATCACTTATACCGATTCAAGATGCTCATCTTTTTATCACTACGACAACCACAGAACCAAGTTTAATCAACGGAACCACTCTGTCGCAGCCGTTTAACGCTGTAACCGTAATTACTATTACCAGAGACAGTCCTGCCTCAGTTGGTACTGGAACGCGAACTAATTTGCTAACTGCAACTATTTCAACTGCTACAAGTATGCCCGCGATTTCTGGCACAAACCTCGGACAATCAGCTTCATTCTCAGCAACAACACCTGACCATAATGTTGTTTTCACCTCAGATTTTATCAATTTTCGAACGACAACTGCAAGAAACGCGGCACTCAGCTTTTCTTCAGTTTCTCCAAATTTTGCACAAGGTGCGGGAAACTTCTTAGATAGTTTCGCCGCAGCTGGATCTGGCACATTTGCTTCAAATCCGGTTCCAACCGCAACTTATTCACTTGGAAATCGAGTTTGGTATGACACAAATAATAATGGACAAATTGACGCTCCAGAGGTAGGAATATCAGGCGTTTCAGTAACACTTTTAAATAGCGACAATTCAATTTTTGACATTGATGATAATAACGGAAACGGAATTCAACCATATACTCTAGCAACTGATGCCAATGGTTATTATCGTTTCGATGGTTTATTTGCTGGCGATTACAAAGTTCGCGTAAATTCATTAAATTTTGCCGATGGCGGCGTGCTTTCGGCATACGCAAGCACTACTGGAAATGTTACAACTGACACAGATTCAACCGCTTCCTTATCGGGCGAAAATGGTATTGACCCAATTTCTTATGACGGCAGTAATCCTGCTGCTCCAAGAACTGCGGGCGTTTCGTCTGATGTTGTTACGTTAGGACCAGCTTCTACTGAACCTGCATCTGAAACTGATGTCGCTAGTTCCGGTTCGTTTTCAGGACAAGGTTCTGCTGACACACGTGCCGATATGACGGTTGATTTTGGGTTTTACGAGTTGTGTTTGTGCGGGACGGTCTGGTTGGATACGGGAGCTGGCGGTGGTGGGAATAACAACGGGATTCAGGCTGGGACAGAGGCTGGGATTTCTGGAGTTCGGGTGCGAGTTTATAACGACTTGGGAGTAGAAATTCCGGTTGGACTAGATGGAATACTTGGGACGGCTGATGATGCAAATGGCGGAGTTTTGACTGATGGAACTGGAACATACAGATTCCGTGGGTTGACTGCCGGAAGCTATCGAGTGGTTGTTATTGCAAGTCCGACTAACTCTTCGACCCCGACAAATACCAACGATGACTTGATCGATCTTGACGATAATGGTGATCCAGGTGCAGGTGCATTTGCTCCATTCACCGTTTCGCCGATTGTGGTTTTAACACCGCGATTTGAATCTGGATTTAATGATGCAGACGGAACAACTGCCAATGTGACAGTCGATTTTGGATTTATCACATCACCGACGGCGGTCAAAATGGAGTCGTTTGATGTTATTTCAGATGGCAAATTAACAGTCGTGACGTGGGAAACCGGTGCGGAGACGAACAATTTAGGATTTAATGTTTATCGAGAAATTGATGGCGTTCGAGAGCTTTTGACCAAATCACCGATTGCGGGTTCAGCACTTCGCGGTTCGGCGATGATGGAAGCGACGGGCGAGGCGTATCGATTTATTGACAGAAATCCGTCAAAAGGTGCTGTCTATTTCGTCGAAGATTTAGACCTTTCTGGCAATTCAACTTTCCATGGTTCAAATGCTCCGAGAGATGCTGACACTTCGAAATTCGGTTCACGAGAATCAAGCAAATCTCTCGAGTCTATTGAGTCGGGCGAGTCTGTCGAGTCGGTCGAGTCTTTTGAGTCGGTCGAGTCTGTTGAGTCGAGCGAGTCAAGAAGTAAAACTTCAAAACTCCGCAACTCTGCAAACGCTACAAACGCTACAAACGCTACAAACGCTATAAACGCTATAAACGCCGGAGCGAAATTCCACGTCAAACGAGACGGTTGGTATCGCGTTTCGGC
>JANNVK010000003.1:0-25320 GCA_031414415.1 Acidobacteriota bacterium | reverse complement strand
AACAAAGATGGTCAAGAATCAGCCATCCCGAAAAACTAAAGGAGGTGAAATTGCCGGAAAAAGAAAGCTAGAAATTTAACGAAATGAAGGAAAACAAGAAATCGCTATGAAATCGTTTCCACAACATTTGACACGGTCTCTTTTTTTTATTTCGTTCAATTTTGATAGTATTATTATTTGGTTGAGAGTGAAATTATAACCTTCCTTATAGTGCTTACCATTATATGTAAATATCGTAGGTATATATGGACCAAAACTAACTTCTAAATCCTTATAGCCATTAGTGAAAGTATCTAAGGGAGCTGCACCATTACCAAGCAGTAATTCATATTTACCTGCGACTTCCCGATATATTGCACTCCAACAGACGCGGTTACCACAGAAATTAGACGATATGCCATCTATAAACCACTCTGGCTTTCCATCACTATTGAGGTCAATAAGTTGTGCCGTGAAGTTTTCAACCGCAAATTTTGAGGTGTTACCACGATATTTTTTCAAGACTGTCTTTACACTAAAGGTATCATTCTTATTATCATCTTTAGCCATTTGCAAAATTAGTTCTTTAGGTAATTTGGCAGTTTTTCCTTTTTGAGCGTCAACCTTGTTTGGTGCGGCTATAAAAAGAACAACTATCACGATTGCTAGAATCAAAAATGTTTTCATTGTATTTTGCATTAAGTTTTCTCCTTTTTTGAAGACTTGTCGGATTACTATGACAAATCCTACGTCCGAGTTGAGTGGTGTGCATCAATGCTCAGATTTAATCATCTCTGACAACGGTCGCGTCCAAATGCCGCCGTTAGTCCCGGCAAAGAGCGTCGTGCCGGAAACCGCAAGAGCGGTGATATTATCACGATTCCTCAAGCCGGTATTGACCGCAGTCCAGGTTTTGCCGTTATTAGTTGAAAGAAAGATTCCTTTATCAGTCCCGGCAAAAATATTCGTGCCGAAGACTGCAAGTTTACTGACAGAAGTTTTCTTCAAGCCAGTATTGACCGCGGTCCAACTTTTGCCGTTGTTGGTTGAAAGAAAAACGCCGCCCGAAGTCCCGGCAAAGAGATTCGTGCCGGAAACCGCAAGAGACCAGATAAAAGTGTCCGTCAAGCCGCTACTCGCGGCAGTCCAACTTTTGCCGTTGTTGGTTGAAAGAAAAACGCCGCCCGAAGCCCCGGCAAAGAGATTCGTGTCGGAAACAGCAAAAGCAAGGACATTGGTATGCGTCAAGCCGTTGCTCGCGGCAGTCCAGCTTGAACCGTTGTCGGCGGAATAAAAGACGACCCCGCCGCCCCAAGTCCCGGCAAAAAGATTCGTGCCCGACACAGCAAGAGCAAAGACATTATTATTCGTCAAGCCGTTATTGACCGCAGTCCAGCTTTTGCCGTTGTTGGTTGAAAGAAAGACACCCCCGTCACCGTCCTTACCATCATCACCCTCAACCCAGATAGTCCCGGCAAAGAGATTCGTGCCGGAGACCGCAAGGGCTTGGACATAGCTGTTGTTCGAAGGTAGTCCAGTATTAGCTGCAACCCATCTCTTGCCATTATTACTGAAGCGAAAGACCTTGCCATCACCGGTTCCGGCGAAGAGATTCGTGCCAGAAACGGCGAAACATCGAATACCATCGACGTTTGGTAACTTTGTCTGTATCCATTGGGCGTGAAGCACACCCGTATAAAGCAACAAGAACACACACGCTAGAAAAATAGAAAATAGTTTTTGCATCTTTTTATCTCCTTAACAAATAAACAAAGCAGTCGCTACTGACATGGCACAGTCGGTGTCTTGCCTAACTCAATTGCTCTTTTTTCGTCTGCTTGTGCCAGACTTTTTTCACCGGACAAACAGTAAGCCCTCGCTCGGTCGATATAAGCCTCGCCATCATACTCAGTGTTGAGTTGAATCGCTTTAGTATAGTCCTCTATGGCTTGATTTATGTTTCCATTTTTGCGGTAAGCAACTCCTCGGTTAATGTAAGCCGGAGCAAGTTTTGGATCTATTTCAATTGCTTTCGTAAAGTCTTCTATCGCAAGCGAGTAGTTACCTTGCCTGTTATGAGAGTTCGCTCGATTATAGTAGGATATTGCACTTTTCAATGCAGGTTGTTGTGATGCTGAGGTAGAATTTGTCATTGTAGAACTGTTCGCTGATTTGATGTTATTCGATTTGTTCCCTAAATTCTTTTTATCTCCCAAATTCCTAACTTCAAATGGTGCTTCAGCAATTTTCTGTCCATCTGCGTATAACTCAACTCGGTAAAAACCTTTTTGCCAAAAACCGCCAAGCTCGTTTGAGCCGTAGCCGTTGTGATTCTCCGAATTGTTTGCTCCCGCGATTGTGTAAGTTTTAAATGTTTGCTCGGTCAAAACAGTTCCATCCGAACTATACCAGATTGCTTTGAGCGTAAAATCAACTCGGTTTTGGGTAGTTGGATATTCAAATTTCACTTCCCAATTAACTTGTCTGGTTTGGGATTGAATAAAAATCTTTCCATAGTCTCTCGCTTCTGACGGTATATCATCTGCACCGCTTTCATAGAGACGAAATGAAGCCATATTCGCGTTAATTGCTGGAACGTCATACGAAACATCTTGAGTTTTTTGATTGTTGAAGTCTTTCAGAGCCGGTTTTTGAATACTGTGATAAATAATAGGAATTGTTACGGTCGCACATATCACTAATAAAACTGAACCAACCTTCAACAGCAAACTTTTTTGCTTATCTGTCTCTTCAATCTCAATAGAATTAGCC
Source organism: Acidobacteriota bacterium (assembly GCA_031414415.1). Taxonomy (GTDB): domain Bacteria; phylum Acidobacteriota; class Blastocatellia; order Pyrinomonadales; family Pyrinomonadaceae; genus JANNVK01. Next base: position 22,569 of record JANNVK010000003.1, on the reverse strand, counting down.
CACATCGGTTGAACTAAAAACCAAACGCTTAAACCAATAGCTGCGGCATTTAGATATACAAAACCCGTTATCCAAACAGGATTTCCGACAACATTATGCACAAAGTTTGCCGAAAGCCATCCTTTGAGAATATCAAGCAACATATAACTGCCACCAACCAAAGCAAGCGAGGCAAATAAGGTTTTACGTTCTTTGTAACATAATGCCAAAATTGTAAATACTAAAGCAGAGTTCAAAAGAGCGATTGGAAGCACAATATTTAGAGCCAACCAAATAACAACCCCAACTATAACGACAATTCCAATTATATAACCGATAATTACAGCACAACCATTGTCGTCTGATGATGAGGAATAATCGGCACTAATGCCAGAAGAAGACGAGTAATCACTTTTGGGGCTTGGTAAATAAGTATTGCTATATGAATTTGAACTATTTGAGACTCCCGTTTCACTATTTTCATATTTAACAAATCCCGTACCGCCGCATGTCTGACACTGTCCTGTTCCGTTGCATTTCAAGCAATCCGATTTTGCATTTGCCAAATTCGCGGCGAATTGATCTACTAAATCACCAAGCCCTTTTCCAAGACATTGGTCACACTTACCATCACCTTGATCCTCAAAAAGGTTGATTTTTACACTATTACAATCTGGACATTTGCTTCTGTTCACGAGGCACCTCCGAACTTATGTTTGTTCGACAACGAATTTAACCATTACTTTACTAAACTTGAAAAAGGTGTTGGCTGTCGCATTTATTTCAATGACTGAATTTTTATAAAAGCATCCATTTTACCCATTACATTGCCTGCTCCATCATATTGCGTTCCTTTGCCAACAGTAACTTTTACTCTTTTTCCTTTGTAACTTTTCGGCATCTCAGCATTTTCATTCCAAGGTTGACAAGTTTTTGCAGTGCATAAGCCTTCGTGCTTTTTCCCTTTCTTATCAATGATTGTTAAATAACAATTATCGCCACAACTATATTCAGAAATTGTGCCTTCTATGGTTTTGGCGACTTTTGTTTTTTGTGCATTAACCTTGTTTGGTACGGCTATAAAAAGAACAGCCAACACGCTGACGAGAATAAATAAAATTCTATTTGTCTTTTGCATTAAGTTTTCTCCTTTTTTGAAGTCTTGTCGCATTTATTTCAGTAACTGGATTTTTGTAAAAACGTCCGCAGTAAACGCTGTGGCATTTTCTTCGTCCAATAATATTTTTTCTTTGACAACCGTAACCCGCACTCTCTTTCCTTTATATTTAGCCGGCATGGTTCCGTCTTTGCTCCACCATGAATCGCACAATTTAGCAAAGCAAAAATCTGTATGTTTTTTTCCTTTCTTGTCGGTGATCGTTAAATAACAAGCGTGACCACAAAAAAATTCCGAAATTTTGCCGTCTATGGTTCTGACAGCTTTTGCTTTTTGAGCAGTAACACTATTTGGTGCGGCTATAAAAAGAACAACTATCACGCTGACGAGAATAAATAAATTTTTCATTGTTCCTCCTAAATTGGGTGAGTGATTCAAAAAGCAAAATCTACTCCGACACCATTGATAAATTTTTACTTGTAAGTGAACGTGAACGTCTTGCCGTTGAAGTAGAGTGGGTGCGTTACCGTGCCATAACGACCGTCCAATTTTATCAACAATGCGTTGTGACCTTTAACCTTTTTCGTCCCGGCGAATTGGCTGAAATATCCGCAAGCACTACAAGCTGTCCATTTGAAAATGGGATTGAATTCATCATCCAGCACTACAATCCCGCCGTTTATGATCCCGTTGGTCGTAATGAAAAGCTCCGATGAATCACAACCGACAACAACTACCACTTTGTTGGGAATTAGGTCATTTCGCACCACCACAGAACATTTGCCGGCAGAAGCGGTAATCTTACTTTGATTTGTTTTTTTAGTTGGCTTTTTCTTTTGAGCCGAAACAACCGACGGAATGAACAAGAAAAGCAATAGAAACAAAATGTAGATTCGGAATTTTTTCATTTGTAATGTATTAATGGGCAGTTACCTTACTAAGTTATTTTGTGCAAAATGATTATATGCCAATTTTCCGAGATTGAAACAAAAATGTTTGGAGTTGAAGGAATATGGCAAAGTTTCGTCTCATTCCTGATGTGCCTGTGCATAGATTTTTAACGCTGCGTTGACTCGTTGAGGAAAGTCGGCACCTTGCGATTCAAACCATTTCAAAACTTCGGAATCAACGCTCAAAGTAACGGCGGTTTTTTTCTCAGGCATTCGCCATTCGGCGGTTGCAAAAAAATCATCGCCCAACGGCGGACTGTCCGAAGTGTCAATTTCTTCATCAGACATTCGGTCAATTCTCGCCCAATCTGTTTTTGACGGCATCTTCAAATTTTTTACACTCATATTTTAACGCTTTTCGCAAAGAAATAATTCGGACAGTATCTTCGCCTCGGTAAGTAAAAATCACGACAACGATGCGGTTTCCGAGAAAGCCGATTCCGTTCCAACGGTCTTCCCCGTAATCTTCACGCAAATCGAGAGCCGTTTGCATCGGAGCTTCAAAAATCTCCCAAGCATCGGCAAAATCAAAGCCGTGCCGCCGAATATTCTCTTTGTTTTTCTCTTCGTCCCATTCAAAATCCACAATATAAAATGTAATTCTCTGTTGTAAGTAAAACAAGCCTGAATTTATGAAAAATCATTCCGCAAACATTCAAACCTGTTTTTGAACTTGCCGATTTGCAACTTTCATCAGCATTCGCAACGCTTCATTGACGGCTTTTGCATCGGGAAATGCCGCTTGCACGTCTGATTCTAACAAGACCAAATTTGTGCCTGCTTGATAACGCTCAACATATTTGCCGCGAACTCTGCCTTTTAATTGCGAAAGGTCATATTCGGGACGCATCTCATCATCTGTATCTTTAATTTTATCCTTGTTCATAAACTTCTCGTTCTGTTCGTGTCGGTTCTCTCGCACTGATTATGCGGACTGTTTCGCCGTCATCCGTGTGCGAAACAAACAGCAATTTTCCTTTGTCGGAATGCCCGATAATCAGAAACCTTTGCTCGTTGGTAGAATGATCGGGGTCGTTAAATGTATCTGAAAGCGGATTGCCGAAAACCGTTGCGGCTTCTTCAAATGAGACTTTGTGTCTAGAAAGATTGCTTGCCGCTTTTTGTTTGTCCCAATCAAACTCCATAATTTAAATTGTAATCCTCTCTTTTTAGTAAAACAAGACACGGGCGTATGTGCCTGCACTCATTTAGCTTGCGTCTCCAATTCGGCTTCTTCGCGGTCAAGTGCAAGAAATAAATTTTCAGCCGCTAAATCAATTTCGTCAGCCGAAAAGTCGGGCGAACCAAAAATATCTGTCCGCCGGACAACTTCGACGGCTACTTCACGTTTTTCCGGTTCGCTTAACTTCTCAAAAAACAAGTAAATTTTCAACCGTTTGAGTCGTTTTATTTTACCTCTACCAAGAACATTGAAAACGAAAACATTACAAACTAAAAGTTTTTAGAAAAATACTTTTGAAAATAATAACTTAAACGCGATGTTAGAGTTGTGCTTTTCAATACAAATTCAGGTTTCAAATTCATTTGAAGATTAGTCAAAACTTTAATTAGTTAGCCAACCGCCTTGAATTAAAACGCCCATTAATTCTCTTGAAAATTCTTTTATTTGAGAAAGCTCTGTCGAGCGTTTTAAGCTATCTGGAAAGCCGCTTATTCTACGTTTTCTTGCCATGCCTTCAGGCGTAATTTGTCCAAAAGTGAGTTTTTTTCCAGTCTGAGGTTTTAAGATAATGTACTCCAAATATGCAACATTTCCTCTTCCGTAACTGTCAGCTTTTATCACATAACCAATCCACAAAACGAAGGCATTAGTTTCTTTTACTGCCATTTCTTTTGCTTCTTTGAGGTTCATTTTTCCACCTGATTCGGCTTCTATGTTCAATTTAGAAAATATTTTTAGATAATTCAAACATTCTTTTAATCCCGCATCGACGTAGTTTGACTTTGAATAAATAGCATTTTCTTGAGTTTCTCCGACTAAAATCAATGATTCAATTTTTTCGGACAGATCGTTTTCATCAGAATTATTTTTTGTTTTTAATTCTACATTTGGTGTCGGCTTTGGTTGAATGGTGCGGCGACCTGATTGTGCAAATGCGAATTGCGAAAAATAAATTATCGCTATGCTGCAAAATATCAACTGAAATAAACGATTACTGAACGGGTTTAAGGTGAAGTTGTCTTCATTTTTTTTGTTAGATTTTTTCATGCTATTTTCTCCAATTTTTGTAGCCAGATAAATCGTCAAATCGTTGTGAGGCGTTAACCCGAAATGTAATTCGACAATTGTTCAATCTCGAATTGCTGTTCGGCGATAATGGCTTTTACCAAATCTCCGATGGAAATCATTCCGACAACTTTTTCATTTTGCAAAACAGGTAAATGGCGAATGTGTTTTTCGGTCATCATTTCCATGCATTCGTGAACGGTTTGCTCGGGCGTTGTGCAAATCACGTCTTTCGACATAATTTCTCTGACCGGAGTTTTCTCAGAAGATTTGCCTTCGAGAATTACTTTTCGGGCATAATCTCGTTCGGAGATAATTCCAGAGAGTTGCTCGTCGTCAATCACGAGCAAGGCACCGACCTTTTTCGCAGCCATCAATTTAATAGCATTTAGAACGGAGTCATCCGAACTTACCGACCAAACCTCTTTACCTTTCGAATCCAAAAGATGTTTTACTAACTTCATAGCAGTTTCCTCCTCGTGTTAATTTTGTCTGATAATGCCACAAATCGCAGATAAATACTATCGGTTTTTTGTTTGATAACGAACTCGCGGTGAAGTATTCTCAATTAAAGGAATTCCAACATCTTCGAAAGTCGTCAAAATCCATGTTTCAGAAAAGAAGTTACAAATTAGAACGCCTCGATACCGGCGATTATACCGAATCTGAATATGAAGTTTGCCTGAGCGAACTTCGCATTATCAACAGGTTTATCGGCGATATTTGGGCTTTAAAACGGACACTTTTGCGTGAAATTTCTGAAACAAATTTAACAAACTTTTCGGTTTTAGATGTAGGTGCAGGTTCGGGCGAATTGCTCCGCGAAATTGCAAAATTTGGCAGAAAAACGAAACGTAAAACGAAGCTTTGCGGTTTGGAATACAACTCGCGTTCGGCGGAATCGATTTTGGTTGAATCAAAAGATTTTCAAGAAATATCGTCCGTTCGCGGTGACGGATTCTCGCTGCCGTTTGCTGATAATTCGTTTGATTTTGCTATTTGTTCGTTATTTACGCATCATTTTACTGATGAAAATGTCGTGAAAATTCTAGCCGAAATGTCACGCGTTTCGAGTCGGAAAATTTTTGTGATTGATTTAGAAAGACATTTCGCCGCGTATCATTTGTATCGTTTATTTTGTCTAGTTTTTGGAATTAGTTCGATGGTTAAAGCAGATGGTTCACTTTCAGTTTTGCGTGGTTTTAAGGTTGGCGAGATTGAGGAAATGGCGAAACTTGCGAATTTGAAAGAAATTTCGGCGACGAAATATTTTCCATTTCGGATTGTTTTGAGTGGGAAATAACAGTAGAAAAAATATTAGCGAAAAAGTCATTTGTCTGTTATATTTAAGTTTCAAATTTGTAATGTTAAGGAAGTGAAAATATGCGAGAAAGAGAAGAATCAAGTGCGAACACAAAACTGACATATTTGCTCATTGGCGGCGGAATTGGTGCGATTATTGCACTTCTTTTTGCACCAAAATCGGGACAAGAATTGCGTGAAGATATTGCTGATGTGACAAAAAAAGGCATCGAAAAAGGTAAAGAATCAGCCGCTCAAATTCAAGAAAAAGCCGGCGAATATTATGAAGTTACACGCGAGCGAGCTAACGAATTATATTCAACAGCACAAGGACGAGCCGAAGAGCTTTATCACACCGCACAAGAAAAAGCTGAAGGTTTTGCAGATTTAGCAAAAGAAACGGCTGCGAGAAGCACAAATCCTTTTTCAGCCGCAATTGAAGCCGGAAAAAAGGCTTACGTTGACGAAAAACGCCGGACAGAAGTTTCGACAATGAAAGATCGCCCGACATATCCGATTGAAGACGACGGCGATGTTTTAAAATTACCTGAAGAAACAACAACCAACTAAAATAGCTAAATTATGGATTCTCAAACACCGATTTTCTGGATTATGGTCGCCTCTATTGCGATTGCGATTTCATTTATCGTAATCGCTCTGTCGTTTATTGTGATTGCAATTCTTGTGTCAAAAATTGTTAGAACAGTAAAAAATGTTGAGTTGAAGGTTGAACCTTTGATTGAGAAAGCAAATCTAATCAGTATTCAAGGACGCGAAATTGCTGAACAGTTTAATGCTGTTTCGGGACATTTAACGACCACAACAAAAAATCTTGCCGAATCAACCGGTTTGATTAAAGACCAAGTTGGCGAACTAAAATTGTTAGTTGGGCAAACGACGATTGTTGCCAGAGATAAAGTAGCACTCGTGAGCCAAACGATTGACCGCACAAACCTGCAAGTTAAATCGACGGCTGATTTTGTCGAAACAAAAATCGTTGAACCAGCTCGCGAAATTGCCGCAATTATGGCTGGTTTCCGCAAGGGTTTAGAAGTTTTGCTCGCTCCAGCTCCAAAACCGCTTGACCGTGTTTATAATGATGATGATATGTTTATTGGATAAGAGTGTATTTGGTTTGCTGGCAGTTTTTGAGATATTAGCTAGATTGATTTATTGCTAAATCCTCTAATCATTAACTCAGTTTGATAATTTATGAAGCTCAAACAAATAATTTTTGCAATTTTTTTTATCGGTTCTTACATCTCGTTTTGCTTCGCCCAAACGGATCGCGAAAAAGGCATCGTATTTTTTAATAAAGGGGATTACAAAAATGCGATTAAAAAGCTGGTTAAAGCTGAAAAGAAAAATTCTCAAGATTTTGAAGTTTTGTATTTTCTCGGTGTCTCTTCGATTCAACTTTCAAATCTAAAACAGGCTGAAAAATATCTTGAACGATCAGTTAAACTAAAAGATGATTTTCCGAGATCGTTATCCGCTATGGCTTACACCCTCTTCACTCAGGGCTACTTCAAAGACGCACTTCCTTTCATCGTGAAATCGGTTGAAATTGACTCCCAAAATGCAGAAAGTGTTTATTTTCTAGGTCTTGTACATTTAAAGTTAGATGAGAATGAAATAGCACTAAAAAATGCCGAAATATCAATAAAACTGAATCCAGACATCGCAAATGCATATTTACTTAAGTTGAATGCGACGCTCGCTTTATCATCAAAAGTTATTCCAAGTTCTAATGAGGAACGTGTCAAAAGATACGAAGGTCTATCCGAAATAATCGAAAAATTTATTTCTTTTTCACCAACTTTGCTAGATTCTGACTATTGGAAAATGCAAATGGAAAGTGCGAAGTTTTTTTCGTCATATTATAAAGAAAATGTTGTTGATTATTTAGGCTTTAAGATTATCTACCAGCCGCCAGCTGTTTTTTCACCGAAAGGGGCAAGTGCTGATGTTTCAGGAATCGTGCGGTTGTTAGTTGAGTTTTCTGGAAATGGAAAAATTGGACATGTGTTAGTGTTGAAGTCTTTAGGATACGGGCTTGATGAACAGGCGATTCAGGCGGCAAAAGATATAAGGTTTACGCCAGCTACAAAAGAAAGCAAAAATTTAAGTGTTGCAAAGGTGCTCGAGTATAGTTTCAGAACCTACTAACTATTTCCTTTTCACTTCAATAATCGGCGAATTTTTCTTCTCGCTTGTTGCGATTATCGATTTTCCATCAGCCGAATAGCAGATTGCTTCGCCTTGTTTTCGTTCACCGAGTTCGACAACGAGTGGTTTTTCTTTCCAGATTTCATCAAATTTTTTCGCGTTTTTTGGAAGAACAATTTCGTAAGCATTGAAATAATCGCAGATAATTATTCGTGTTCCATCGGGCGAAATTTCCGCTGCGGTCAAAAAACCGTCCGGAACTGCGGGAACACTCAAATCTGCAATCTTTTCGGCAACGCCATTTTTCCCGATTTTAAAAACTTCAGAAGCTCCGACAAATGATTTAGTCAAAACATAAATATCGCCAGTTTGAGAATTAATCAGCAGACTTTCTGAGTCGTAATTTCCGTCCGGATATTTGAAATTAACAACTTCAGCAGGTTCTGTTGCGAGCGGCGATTTTTTTGTTGAAGTCGTAATTTCGCTTGAAACTTTTGGTTCGAGAACCTTGTAAACTGTCATTTCGCTGCGAGTTCGTTTATTATTGCCAATTTCGCCAATGTAGAGAAAGCACTTACCTGTTGCGTCTTTTGAAGTTGCAATATCTTCCCAATCGTAATTTTTTGCGTTTGCAACTTTGTAAGTTGCAAGTTTTTTTCCACTTTTATTGAGAGCAAAAATAAAAGAATCGTCGCCCGAATCGTTGTGCGTCCACAGCACGTTTTCGTTGCAACGAGACGAAACTATTCCGCTACTTTCCGTAATTTCCGGCGAATCAATTGTCCCGATTACTTTTGCAATGTCGTAATCTTTTGATTTTTGAGATTCGTCAAGTGGCATATTTTTATTCGAATTATGGATTACATCTTTCACACTCGAAAAAACTCGCGAGCAACCAGAGAAAATCGTGCAAAATGCGATGACAATTACAAGTTTTTTCGATATATTCATTTCAGCAACTCCTTCTTTTTTGAGGCAATTCGATTATAACGCAAAAGTGTTTTAGGAAGTTCAATAAACTTTCATCCGCAGATTAACGTATCAGATATTTATGCTAGTTGGAACAGAATGGATTGTTGAAGCCTACGATTGCGAAGCAGAAAAACTTCGCGATTTGTCGGTGCTTCAAAATCTTTTTTCGAAAATTATTACAGATTTAGACTTGAAAGCTCTTAACTCAGTTTGGCATCAATTTGATGGCGAAAAAGGAGTTACAGGTTTGGTGTTGCTTTCCGAATCGCATCTCGCTTGTCATACTTATCCTGAATTTAAAACCGCAACATTTAATTTATACTGTTGTAAACCAAGACCTGAATGGAATTGGGAAGAAAAATTGAGTGAATTTTTAGGAGCAAAAGTCGTAGATATTCGACAAGTTTCACGTGGAATTGACCAATCTAAAATGCCGAATAAAAAATCTAAAATCGTGGGAGGCAATTCGTGAGCGTTTTACAGGCAAATTGTCCATCATGTGCGGCTCAGATTGAGTTTACAAAAGGCTCGACCATCGTTTTAGTCTGCCCGTTTTGTCGCTCGGCAGTTTCGCGGAGTGACCGCAAACTTGAAGATTTAGGAAAAGTCGCAGAAATTCTCGATTCTCAATCGCCTCTAAAAATTGGTTTGAAAGGTGAATATTTTGGTCAGCGATTCGAACTCACAGGTCGAGCACAGCTTCAACATTCGCTTGGTGGATTTTGGGATGAATGGTATGCGAATTTTGGAAATGGTTGGGTTGGTTGGCTTGCCGAAGCACAGGGCAAGTTTTATATGACTTTTTACCAGCCGCTTTCGCCTGGCGAACAAGTTCCTGATTTTGATTATTTACAAGTTGGGCAAGCAATTAGCTTTGCAAACAATGCTTTTGTTGTGGCTGAAAAAAGTGTCGCAACATCGCTTGGGGCAGATGGCGAAATTCCTTATAAACTTGTTCCAAATGAACGGAATAGTTTTGCTGATTTGCAAGGAAAAGATAACGCTTTTGGGACGATTGATTATAGTTCAAATCCGCCGTTTGTCTTTGTCGGAAAAGAAGTTACGCTGGCAGACTTGGGCATGGCAAACGCTCGACCTGCGGAACGAAAAGCCGCATCAGTTGCGACTGAAGGCTTGGGTTGTCCAAACTGCGGCGGACCGATAAATTTGCAAGTTCCAGACAAATCTGAGCGTGTTACGTGTCCAAATTGCGACTCGCTTTTAGATTGCACGCAAGGAAAATTAGCGTGGCTAAAATCGCTCCAACCTTCGCCGGACGAACATAAATTTGATCTAAACATTGGTGCAGAAGGCACGTTTGCTGACGGCAAAAAGATGAAAATTCTAGGTGCCGTTGTGCGAAGTGTGACTGTTGAAGAAATCAAGTATTTTTGGCACGAGTATTTACTTTATAATCCGTCGGTTGGTTTTCGTTGGTTGGTTCATTCCGATAATCATTGGAATTTTGTTGAACCTGTAAACCTTGCAGAGGTAACAAGTTCTGGAACAAATGTTAGCTTTAGCGGCAAAACTTATAAGATTTTTCAAGACGCTTCGGCGGTTGTCGAATATGTCAAAGGCGAATTTTATTGGCGTGTTGAAGCCGGCGAAACCGTCCGTTCGATTGATTATGTAAAAGCACCTTTGATGCTTTCGACCGAGATTACCGGAAGCGAAATAAATTGGTCAATTGGAAAATATACAACGCTTGCGGACATCGAAAAAGCCTTTGGAATCAGCGATTTACCAAAACCTTGGAACGTTGCACCAAATCAGCCGTTTGGCGGTTGGTTTTATGTGAAATATGGTTTTGCAATGCTCGGAATTTTGTTAATTGTCTCGCTTTTTATGATTCCATTTACCGGAATTGGTTCAACAGTTTTGAACGAAAGCGTCACGCTTCAACCAGTTGTTGCACCTGCGGTTTCGCAAATTGCATTTAGTAAGCCATTTGATATTAAAGCGAATCGGAATGTGCAAATTACTGCTTCTGCACCGGTTAATAATTCATTTATTGAACTTGATATTGATTTAATAAATGATAAAAATGACGAGGTTGAGTCTGTGACAATTCCGATTGAGTTTTATTCGGGCGTTGACGAAGGCGAAAGTTGGAGCGAAGGTGGAACGTCAAAAGATGTCGCGATGTCTTCGCTGCCAGCAGGAAAATATACGTTGCGGATTGAAGGAACTTGGCAAAATTCACAACAACCGATTCCCGTTACCGTCAAAGTTGAACAAGGCATTACACGCGGATTTAATTTTTGCTGTGCGTTTATCATTTTATTGCTTTTACCAATTGTCAATTTAATCAGATATTGGCTGTTTGAATCGAGCAAATGGAGCGAAAGTATGTTTAGCACCAGCGGTTCGAGTAGTGAAAGCGGCGATGACAGCGATGACAGCGATTATAGCGAAGAGTAAGTAATTAGAAATATATGTTTAAAAAGCTCTATTTAATTTTTGGAATTGGCGTAATTTTTTTCTATTCCACGTCTGCGTGGTTTGGTTGGGAACTCGCTAATGATGGGAAAAATTCGAGATTAGGTGTGCCGTTTATCGGCGGCGGATTTCGTGGAGGAAAATAATGTTGAATACACTTTTGTTGGTTGTAAAACTTGAAGAACTTTTGCCGGTCTTAGCGACAACGGTAATTTTTGTCACAATTGGATTAATAGTTTTTGCGTTAGCATTTTTGGTGATTGTTTATATTTCGCCTTTTTCAGTAAAGAAAGAAATTGAAGAAGATCAAAATGTCTCGCTCGGTATAATTATCGGTTCAATTATTATCGGCGTTGCAATAATAATTGCGGCGGCGATAAATGGATAATTTGTTTTGATGACGGCTTTTGGATGATTTGCTTCATCCGTCATCCGTCTGCCTTCGTGCTTATTTATGAGACGAGTTCCACTTCTTTTCTTAAATGTAATAATAATCGCAACTTGCGGTTTAATTTATGAACTCTTAGCCGGAACTCTCGCGAGTTATGTTCTTGGCGATTCAATTACCCAATTTTCATTAATAATCGGAATTTATCTGTTCGCAATGGGAGTCGGCTCTTGGCTTTCGGGTTATATTGACAAAGATTTAGCTCGCAGATTTGTCGAAATTGAACTCGCTGTCGCAATTCTTGGCGGTTTTTCTGCACCGATTCTCTTTCTGAGTTTCTCAAAACTTTCATATTTTGCCGTTGTTCTTTACGGTACCGTTTTTGCAATTGGCACTCTCGTTGGGCTCGAAATCCCAATTTTAATGCGGATTCTAAAAGACGAACTCGATTTTAAACAGCTTGTTTCGCGAGTTCTCGCCCTAGATTACATCGGTGCATTGGTCGCTTCGTTGTTATTTCCACTGTTTTTTGTTCCGAAACTCGGACTCGTTCGGACATCGCTGTTATTCGGAATTCTTAATGCAATTGTCGGAATTTGGGGAACTTGGTTGCTCTCGAATCTCATCAAAAAAGGTGCGTTAAATTATCTCCGCGTTTCGGGTTTTATTATCATCGCACTGCTTGGTATTGCTCTCATTAAAGCCGATTCGCTGACAAGTCTCGCCGAAGATTCGCTGTTTAATGACAATATTATTTACGCCCAAACCACGTCTTACCAACGAATTATCGTCACAAAAGGCAAAACTGGGTATTCACTTTTTCTCAATGGAAATCTTCAGTTTAATTCGTTTGATGAATATCGCTATCACGAGGCTTTAGTTCATCCGGCGATGATTTCGGCAGCTCAAAATCCGAAACGAATACTTGTGCTTGGCGGTGGCGATGGTCTTGCTTTGCGTGAGATTTTGAAATACAAAAGCGTTGAAAACATTACACTTGTCGATTTAGATGAAGGAATGACCAGCGTTTCGAGTAAAGTTCCGGCACTCGCCGAACTAAATAATAATTCTTTCAAAGATCCGAGAGTTTCGGTTGTCAATGCTGATGCTTTTGTGTGGCTTGACAACAATGAAATTGAGCCTTTTGATGTCGCGATTGTCGATTTTCCCGATCCAAATAATTTTGCACTTGGCAAACTTTATTCCACTCGTTTTTACAAACTTTTAAAACAAAAATTAAAGCCTGATGCGGCGGTTGTGATTCAATGCACTTCGCCTTTAATGGCTCGGCAAAGTTATTGGTGCATCATCAAAACTCTTGAATCTATTGGGTTTAAAGTCAAACCATATCAAGCAACGGTTCCAAGTTTTGGAGTTTGGGGCTATGCACTTGTTAAATTAAATGACTTTGAAACGCCGACAAAACTTCCTGAAAACATAGATTTAAAATTTCTCAACAACGACTTGCTAACCACAATCTTTAAATTTTCTTCAGACACTAACCTGCCAAATGATGAAATTGAAATTAACCGCCTTGATAATCAAGCGTTAGTTAGATATTACGAAGCTGAATGGCGAATGTTTGAATAACAAACAAAGACGTTAAACGCTGTTTACAAATAATAAAACTTTCGCTATACTTCTAATAACGTCTTCGTTCCAGAATGCGTCTAAAAAAACCTTCCTTTTTGAAATTCTTTGGAGATTAAGAAATGTCGAGAAAAAAAATCCTATTTTGTTTAATTTTTATTGCCGGAATATTAACGAGTTGCTCTTTCTTAGCAAAAAATGAAGTTGTTGAGAAAAAAGAAGTTAAGTCAAGCGAAGTTGTAAATTCTAAAGAAGCTCAGACAAATGTAACAACTGAAGCAAGTGATGCAAAATACGCAACATCGAGAAGCACGATAATTATAACGCCAAATTCGCCCGCAGATACCGTTCGTTCATTTTACAAAGCATTGCGTGAGAAAAGATTTCGCGATGCGATGTTGATGACAAATCTTGGTTCAGCGGTTGAAGGCTTAAATGTTGAGGAAGTTCAAGATTTAGCTCCATATTTTGAACAAATTGCTGTCTCAACTCCTGTCGATATTGAGATAAACGGCGAACAACTGGCTGGAAATACAGCGAGTGTTTTTGCAAAGTTGCCCGATGAAGATCAAAAATTAAAAATTACTGAACTAAATTTGCGTAAGGAAAAAGAAATCTGGTTACTTTTATTAGCTGACGAAAAAGCTGAAGTTGAAGCGAGAAAAGAAGGCAAAAATTACCTTTTTAATTTAAGAATTGAGATTCATCACAGTGAAGTAGAGGCAATGCTTGAGCGAATTTCAAAAGCACAATTTGTTGCGGCACAGACTATCGGCGGCTTTGGCGATATGCAAACTTTAGTTGCCAAAGGACTACTTCCGGCTGACATTCAAACAACTGAATCGACCGGTTATCGGTTTTCCGTTTCAGTTTCTTCGGATAAAAAGACTTATCAAGCCTCAGCCGAACCGGAAAAATACGCAAAAAGTGGAAAACTTTCATATTTTTTAGATTTTGATGGGAAAAATTCTAGACTAAAAAGCCAAGACACTAAAGGTATGCCAATCAGAAAATAACTGCCTTGAGTTAAGACTTTACTTTAAGAAATTTGATGTTTTAATCACGCTAAGTAGTTGATTTATTTAGCTTTATCAAAAAAAAGTGTTGACATTCGGTTCCGAAAGGTCTATAAAATAACTAAACAAGCAAGACAGTATTAAATAAGGAAACTGAGATGATAGGCACGCTCGTAAGGAACCTCAACGAGTCTGTGAAAGGTTATTTCACTCCGCGACGAAAAGATTTTCGATTTCCGTTGAAAGTATCGGTCGAACCTGATAAGACAACGGGAAGTTTGCGAAGAAAAGTAACTGGCAGATTTGTTGGAAACGACAATTTACCGAGCCTTTGCGGAGAGACAAAGGATTTTAGCGAATCTGGAATTGCGTTTATTGTTCCTTTTATTCGAGTTGGAAACGATTATTTGGTAGGCGATGGTCGAACTGTAAACATCGAGTTGACGCTGCCAAACGGAACAATTTCGTTTCAAGCAATTGGTCAAAGATATGAACCAATAGACCAGCACAGTTCTGCATCAAAATTTTTAATAGGGGCAAAAATAACCACGATGAGCACTCAAGATCGTGAAATTTATCTTTCGTATTTGTTTAACAAACAAATCACAGAGAAAACTGCATCTGTTGATTTAGTTTTAAATCTACCAAGATAATTAACAAAATAGTCATCAAATTTACAGCGTGAGGTTGAAAAACTTCACGCTTTTGTTTTGAATAGAAGTTATGAAAACTAGAATTGGAATTATTGGAACCGGTTTTGCGAAACTCGTGCAAATTCCGGCTTTTTTAAATTGTCGGGAAACTGAGATTGTTTCTGTTGCAAGCGGCAGTTTGGCAAATGCCGAAAAAACTGCAAGAGATTTTAATGTCAAACATTTTACAGATGATTGGCGTGAAACTATTGAAAACAAAGAAGTTGATTTAGTTTGCATTACAACTCCAACTGTTTTGCATCATGAGCAAACGCTTTTTGCGATTGCTCTCGGGAAACATATTTTGTGTGAAAAACCGATGGCGATGAACGCCGCAGAAGCTCTCGAAATGACTCAAAAAGCCAAAGACGCGAAGATTTTGGCTCTAATCGATCACGAATTACGGTTTTTAAATGGACGCAAGCGAGCTTTTGAGATGGTTCGCACAGGTGAAATTGGCAAAATTATCCATTTTAAGATTATGTTTCGTAATGCCTCACGCGGAACGCAAGATGTGAAATGGAATTGGTGGTCGGATATAAATTCGGGCGGCGGTGCTTTAGGTGCGATTGGCTCACACGCGATTGACACTTTTCGATGGTTGCTCGGGACAGAAATAAGTGAAGTTTTCTGTCAGTTAAAAACGAATGTCAAATTGAGAACAGACGCTCAAGGAGAGACAAAACCTGTAACGACAGACGATGAATGCAATCTCATATTAAAGTTTAGAGAAAATAATTTAACGGCTGATGCCAGCGGAACTGTCTCGCTGTCTGTTGTAGAATCAGGTAAATACGAACATCGCCTCGAAATTTTTGGAACAAAAGGTTCGATTATTGTCGAAGAAGGTGGCGAACTTTGGGTTTCGAAAATCACAGATTCTGATTGGACAAAAATCGAGATTGATCTTGGTGAACCGCCACCAAATACCAAAGTCGGCGGTTGGTCGCGTGGCTTTATGAATTTTGCAAACGAAATAGTTTCGGCGTTGCAAGAAGGCAGAATTGATGTTCCAAATGCGGCGACTTTTGAGGATGGTTACAAATGTCAGGTTGTTTTAGACGCGGCGAGAGAATCAAATCGTTCGGGTCGTAAAATCACAATATGATGTGGCAACTTTGAAAGGAATTTGAACCAGTATCATTTATCTTCAAATTTGTCTTTTTAACGAGAATTAATGCCAAATTTACTTGAGGTATTTCTAGACAAAAATTAGTTGTTCGAGAGTTTTCTCAACTAACTTTTGAAAATTGAAGGCGGCAGCGGCGAACATCGCATTGATCGCATCGCCGACTTCGTCTTTCAAATAATTTCTGTCAATTCCAAAGTGAAAAACATTACCTTTTCACTAAAATCCTCGAATTTCCAACGTTTCCTTGCGAATCAAAAACTCGCAACGTTATCGAATATTCACCTGCTTTTGGTAGCAAAACTTCAATTGTGTAGCGTTCTTTTCCGCTGTCCGAAATTCCATCATCGGCATAAACCGCTTGCCAATTTCCGCCATCGAGCGAATATTCTGCACGTTTGATAAAACTTGTAGCATCGCTTGCTTCAAATGAAACACGAGCCTTTTCGCCAATAATTTGAGTTGTGCCAACCGCAGAAACCACAGGTTGCGAGTTATCAACCTCAATTGCTTCGCTAATTCGTTCACCTGCAAGGCTTTGCGGAATTGGATTTGAAGGTGAATCTTTGGCAATAACTTTAAAAATATAGCGTCCGTCAGCAACCGCTAAACCGTCGAGAGTAAAGAAGTTATCACTTAAATCGCCTCGCAAAAGTTTAAAAGTTGACTCGCTAACCTCTTTGTAATAAAGCTCATAGACCAATTTATCGCCATTTCTATCTTCGGCTGTCCACATCAAACTTTTTGCTCCACGCTGATAAAGTTTTCGTGGCGGAATTGTCATCGCTGGCGGAAGCCCAAAAACTTGCGGATCTATTCCAGATGTTTCGATATTTGGGTCAATAATCATCGGTGGATTTGCAGCAAGCCCAACGTTTGTTGGTGTAATTTGAATTGACAAAACTTCTGGTGCGATATTTGCTGCCAAATATGAAACGCTAACTTCATTCAAGTTGGTGTTTCCGCCTTGGTTTTTTAATGTTGCTCGCCATTGCAAAAATCTCGCTTTTGGACTCGAAATTTGCCCGCCTTTTTGATCAGCGTAAACTTCACTCCAATTACTCCAGGTTTCATCCGGTTTTTCGGTGTTTCCGGTGCGACTTTGGAGCGAAACACTTCCATTACTTCGCCACCAGATTCTACCCCAAAGTGCAGTCGATTTTGCGTCTCTGACTGGCGATTCATAAGTTCCTTCCGCCAGACTTTCGCCGCCAAAACGATATAATTTTCCTTGATTGCTTGATGTTGCAAAGAACGAATTACCGTTTGCTTTGATAGTTGAAATTTGTCCTTCATTTGTCTGCAAAACAAGAGTTTCGCGACCGTCATTTGTGATGTTTAAAACTCGTCCTTTGTCAGAAGTTCCAAGTAAAACTCCGTTTCCAGCTTGATTTGAAACGATTGAAAATCCAGTAATAGTTGGCGAATTCCAGATTACTTCCGTTTTTCCATCAGGTAAAATGCGAAAAATTGCAGATTTTGCGGTCGTCAAATCATAACGACTTTTTGCTGGTTGTTCAGGCATTAGCTCTACCGCAGGTGTCGCAGGCTCAACTACAACTGGTTTTGAAGCCGAAGCCGAATCGCTCAAGGCTAACGCGTAAACCGAACCATCAGCTCCGATTGCAATATCGTGAATCTCTCTCAAACTCGCGTCGAGCAACGCAAATGGCTTTCCGTCGGGCGAAAACTTTAAAACCAAGCCTTTCGAATCAGTTCCGGCATAAAGATTTCCTTGTTTATCAGTGGCGAGACAAATAATATGAGAATCGCTCGAGTCAAACAAAATAGAATCTTCGGGTTTTGCATTTGCTGTTTTAACGCGATAAATTTTGCCGTTTTCTCCAGTTCCAACCGCGAGACTTCCGTCGCCCAAAACTGCCAACGCCCAAATATATTTATCGCTCGAATCAAAATAAACTTCGGCTTTTCCGTCATTTAAAACACGATAAACTTTTCCGTCAGGCGATGTTCCGGCGTATAAATTGCCATCTTTTCCGATTGTCATTGCTGAAACATCGAGTTCAGCTAAGTCGCTGAAAAGACTGCCTTTTCCGCTTGCATCAACTTTAAAAATCTTGCCGTCGTTTCCGGTTCCGAGAAAAGTATTTCCGCTTGAGTCGGTGACGCTCGACCAAATGTAAGATTGATCGGTTTTAAAAACTTCGGAAACTTTAGGTGCCAACGAAATCGTGCCGGTTTCGCTGATTGAAACGCCTTTTGAGTCGCCACGAACAACTTCTGTTCGCGTGTCAACTGTCCAAATAATCGGTTCAGCGGCAAATGTTGAAATTGATAAAACGAGAAGTGCAAAAAAAATCGCAAGTGTATGAATTTTCATTAAATTTATTTTCGTTTGAAATGGAAGAAGACGCAAGGTGAAAAAGCCTCAAAAAATTATTTTGTATAAGTTGAAAGCGGTTGAAGATTTACCCCAAAATCAAGCGGATTTTCACCGATAATTGCCGCTGCGAAAAACTTTGGAACATATTTAAAATTTTCCGATTTAAATTGTTTCGAAAGATTATCGCTATTTTCAATCAAGCTCCAAAAATCTCGCGGTAATCCTTGGTTTGAATCAAGTGCATTTTTTAAATTTGTGCTCAAACCGCCTTCGCCGCTGTTGTAACTGCCAATTGCGAGCGGCACGCTTGAAGGATCAGTTCCATAACGACCTTGCAAAAATTTCATATATTTTGCTGCCGCACGAGCTGCTGGTTCTGGTTTGCAACGTTCGTCTGGATTAGTCGGCGAAGCACCTTTAAATACTTGCAAACCATAGGCTTCACCGGTCGATTTTGTAAATTGAAACATTCCAAGCGGACCGGTAGTACTTTGCAAACAAACACAATGTTCCGATTCAATCATTGCTAAATATAAACCAATTTGTGGGTCGATTCCTTCCGAATTGAAGGCATGAATTATAAACGGAGAATTTTTGCTGGCACGTTCGAGAATAGACAGCATATCGCTCGAAAGCCAGCCTTTTGCAGAGCAATCGTTTTTACGAGATGAGCGAAGCTTCTGCGTATATCCATCCAAAAATCGTTTTATAATCGTAATTGCAGGTTCAGTGATCGAGTTTCCAGATTGATTCCCAATCATTCTCGCAACCTTCTCCGCCCGAACTTTTATATATTGTCGCTTTTCAGTTTCCGACATTTCCTGATATTTTTTTCCGCTTGGAATATTTAATTTTGTGTCCGTGTCGCTCGAAGTTGGCGAATTAGTCAAGGCTAAATTTGAATCATTATTCTGCAAATTAGATTCAGTTTTTTGATTCGATTTTGTTGAATTATTTTTGTTAATTTCAGTTTCTTCGCGGGTTGGCTTTGGAGTTGGCTCTTCAATTTCTCCGGTTTCTTCATCAAAAACATCATTTTTAACAATTTCTGACTGTGAACTTCCAACATATTTTATGCCAATCACAAGTGCCGAAACCGAGATTACGAAAACTGCAACCATCACAGCTAATATCGGTAAAACCATATTTGAATTGGAGTTAGAAGTTGCGACGGCGTTCGTTTTTGCAACGATTGGTTTTGCTGATTCTTTTTTTGTTTGAAATTTAACTTTAATTTCGGAAGAATTTCCTATTTTTATCACATCGCCGTTTTTTAGAATTGTGCCACTTGGCGAAACTTTCAAACTATTGACAAAAGTTCCATTAGTCGAATTTTCATCTAAAATCCAAATTCGTTCTTGATCACGAAAAATTATTGAGTTTAAACGAGATAATCCGTTATCTTCGAGTTTAATATCAGCGTCGCTTCCTCTGCCAAAAGACAAACTTCCATCTTCGAGTGAAATTTCTCTCGAACCTTCGGGCGTTTGATATGTCAGAAAAACTTTCATAATCCGAACGAAATATTTTTGAATTATAACATTCTTATTTTTTTACATAAACTTTATAGCTGTATTTGATCTCTTTTTCGCCAGTCGGAATCGTGATGTTCCATTTCACAATTGAATTTGAATTAATACTTTGCAGATTTAAACCTTCTTTGATGATTTTGCCAGTATCAGTTGCGGACACAACTTCACCGACTACGTTTCGGGTCAAAACGAGTTCAACTGGTTGTTTTTTGACATTGCGGAGCTTGATTGTGCCTTCAACCGTAATCAAATCGAAATCATAATCAGAACCACTCCAACGAAGAACTTTGCGAATTCTTTCTTTTTCCTCGAGTTTGTGTGTTCCGGCAACTTCGGTCGCGGGAGTTACACGCAAGACTTCCTCGCCCCCGATTGCTGTAAATTTCAGCATATCTTGTCCAAGTGGTTTCCAGTCCCGAAAACTAATCGCAGGTGCAGTTGTCCAAGGCATTCCGGTTGTGTTTCTGAGTTTTAATGCATACCAAATTTTGGTCGAAAGGTCCTGCAAAGAATTTATTTGCGAATTATCGCTTGAATAACTCGAACTTAAATAACGAGTTTGAGCATCTTTTACATCATTGATTGTCCATTCAAAAACTTCGGAGCAAGGAATTGTCAGCGAAAATAAACGCATTGTTGCACGCTCGCCTTTTTTCAAATTCAACTGATTAGTTTGATATAGATAAAGCTGTTCGGCAGAAAACGACGTTGTTTTTTCTTCGCCCGCAATGGTTGGCGAAGCATCAGTTGCTTCAGTTGCGTCGGTTACTTCTCGATTTGATGAAACCTGGGATTGAATTGCATTTGAAAAATCGCCACGTCTGTCTCGCCCAAAATTACTCGAAACACCCGCAAACGCTGTGTTTATAGAAAGCGGCGAAGGTGTATCTTGAAATAAAAAGTGCGGAACTCCAACAACAAAGTTAATTTCTGAATTGTTTAAATCAGCAAGTTCGTTGATGACATTTGCTTCAAGTTCAAGTTTTGCTTCTTTAATCGGATCGCCTTTGACCTCAACGCGATAAGCCGGAATCCAACGAATTCCGCGTTCGAGTGCGGCAATTCCGAGACTTACTTTTTGTCCGTCTTTTGTCCCTTCAGTTTTTAAACCAAGACGAACTTGTTTACTTACTTTTGGTTTATTCAAATTGGGTTGACCCAAAATTTCAATTTTTTTAATTGAATTTGCCGGAAAAAATAATGTCCCAGTCTCAGTTTTGACTGAAATTGTGAGGCTGTCTAAATTAAGATTGTTTCTCGAATTTTCATCACTTGCTGCGGAGTTTTTAAAATTTCGATTATGACTAATAATTTCATAAACACCTTCAATCACTTTATTTTGTTCATAATCAGAGATAAAACTAATTCGTTTTCCATCATTTGCCAGCAATATCTCAGCAATATTTTCAACACGCTCGGTTTCAGTTTTATCACTTTCAGAAGTAAGAAGTTGATTTATTTTCACGTCTGGAGTTGTCGAATAGCCCCAAATAGTTCCTAAAACACCAATTGGCACACTGGTTGTATATGCCCAACCATTTGTCGTTGTCGTTTCTCCTTCACGATATGTAAAGGCGAATCCGTTTTTGAAAACTGCCACACGCTTTATTTCAGGTGAGAATAAATTATTTTGCTGAGCGTGAAGATTTATAACAAAAATTAGAAGTAAAAAAGAAAGTAGAATGTTTTTCATAAGTTTATTTTCGGCAATGTATTCGGCAATGTATTCGGCAATGTATTCGGCAATGTATTCGGCAATGTAAAAGATGTTGGTCAATTAAAATTGGTTGCTTTATTGAACGTAAAAAAGCGGCGAATCTTGCACGACACGCCGTCAATAAATTACAGATCAAAAGTTCTAAACATTTAATTCATCATGTTTTTGTAGATCTCGGAAATAGGGCGGTCACGTTTGAGTCCAAATCTTTGTGGATTTTCAGCAACGATTCCAGCGGCAAAAAACTTTACAATTTCGTCTTTTTGTTTTGGATTTTTTATTATTTGCCAAAAATTGGAGCGTTCGATAGGTAAATTTTGTTTCCACAGACTTGCTTCACTCGGCGACATTCCAAAAGTTGAAATTCCATAAATTGTATCGCCTTCGAAAACGTTTAGAATTAAGGCTTTAAGGTAAACAGCGGTTGCTTTGGCTGCACAAATTTGAGTTGCATCAGATAAAGTTTCGGTTCCGCAAGTTCCATTGTAAGCATTTGAAGTGGCAAAATCAGTTGTCATTCGCCACAAACCTTCGTCGGTTCCTTGCTTTTTGATGTCAAACTTGCTTCTGCTCATCGCCAAAATATAGCCCAAAGGAGCATCAAGATTTTGCTCCATGATAAAAGCAGTTCTGATTGAAGTGTCATATTTCTGAGCATTTGCAAAAAAACCATCAGTTTTATATTCGTTGGTTTTTGCTTGAACTTGGGTTAGAAATTGCGGATCAAACTTGTATTTAAAATTACCTGAAAACTGCTTCATCAGACGATTACTCATTTCTTGAGTTTCAGCAAGAGTTATTAATTTGCCTTGTGGTTTTTGTGTCTGTTTTGGCGTGTCTTCAACTTGCACGACTTCGGGAGTCGGTGCAGGTTCATCTTGGAGAGTTTCAAACGCAACTGAAATGCTATCAGTTTGCAAAGTTTTATTACCTTTTTTGTCAACTAAAACAACTCGCAAATCATAAGTTCCGCCATCAGCTA
>JANNVK010000002.1:0-9393 GCA_031414415.1 Acidobacteriota bacterium | reverse complement strand
ATGTCCGAAATGTGATTACCTTTTACCTGCAACAATAAACCGCTCAAAATTGTTTCGGTCGGCAAAGATTCTTCATACCACAAAGCACCTTTGACGGTTGTTTTTGTGTCATCATCCAACTTATTTCGGGCAATAACTTCGGTTGCCGTTTCCGCCAAAAAGTTCATTACATCATCTGAAACAATGCAGAATCTCTGTGTGAAATATTTTTGCCAATTTCCGTTTTTAGAATCTTCTTCATTAGCTTTCGGAAAAATTTTCTTTGCCAGAAAGTCCGCCCATTTGTCGGCGTTTGTATTGTTCTGAATAGTCAAATCTAAATCTTCCAAAATAACTTGTGTATCGCTGTATCGGATTTCCGGCTCTGATGAAATTATGCAAAACTCTTTTCCTTCTTCCTTTTTCAAAAGCGGAACTTCAGGGCTTTTTTCAGAGGTTTCTTTAGATTTTTCCAAACTTTCACAATCCCGCCTAAATCTTTCCAAAATATACGGCGACGTAACCCAAGCGAATGTTCCCAACAAACTGCGAACTGGCAAACACAAAAGTTTCTGATCGGTAAAAACTATCGAACCTGAATACGCCGAATCATTTTCAACCTTTTCGGGACCAAAAATTTTATCTCTTAAACCATTCTCGTTTCCCAACTCATCACGCAGAGAACCTTTGAGAGTTGAGCCGGGCAAATATGGTAAATTTGTGGCTTTCTCGCGGGCAATCGGCAAATCAATCACGCCAACGCCTTGCCCTGTGCCGGCATGCAGAGGCGAAAGTGCGTGGATAAAGGTTAATGTAGATTTCATAATATTTTCCTCTTAAATTGTTTTCAAAAATGCTTTCAAAACGTCTGTTTCTCCAAATGTTTCCATCGGCTTAATCAATTTTTCTTCGCCTGATTTCAAGTGAATTTCAACTCTTCCATAATCTTTTTTCGGGCTTTGTTTTACTAAATGAACGTCATTGAAAATCTCTTTTGATGTCTCCAAAATCAAAGCTAATGCAAGAAATTTTCCATCACTACAAGCAACAGGTTTCAAAATCAATGTACTTGCTAACCTTGTATATCCATTTGGTAATAGTTCAGTATTTTTGGGTTCATTGTATTGTGGAAATGAAAATACTATTGGCATACCAAACTCTGCTCTTGGAAATTTTTTAACTGTGTGTTTGGGCAAATGAGCGAAATCCCTTGTCAAACCGTCACCTTTTTTAACAATTCGGCGTATTTCGTCAGGTTCTGACCAGTAACTTCTACCCTCTTTTCTTGGGTCTGAACTCGGATTCCGAGATTGCCTAAAATCCTTTAGTTGTTTTATTAGGAATTCCCAAGCGTCCTTAGAATTATTTCGTGTTTGTGTTTTCGAGTCTGACGTTTGTAAAAGATGGGGGACATTTTTATCAATTGTTCTTCCACCTAAGTCATTTGTAAATTCAGTTATTTTGGTTTGGTAATATGTCCGAAAGGCATCTTTGTTTGATGTTGGTTTTTCAATCAAATTGGTTATGTCGGAATTATTTTCACACACTTCAAAAAGTTCAACTGCACCAAAGCCGCGTCTTGTTCTTGCACCGATTCCTCCAAAATTTTCCCAAGCCCAAAGTGCGGCTTCGACATCTTTTCTTAATTCATTAGGAAAAGTAATCTCAAGATTAAACTCCACGCCAACTTGCAGTAGTGAAATATACATACCGGCAAACTTTTCATTTTCGGGTGGGCGTAGAGGAAAGACAGCGTAAATAGGTGCAATTTTTTTGTCAATTACTTTAGTCTTTGGCTCTCCTGTTCTGTCATTGTATTCGATATTACCAAAACGATCAGTTTTCTCAACAACAACAAATGGCACTTTTGATTCACCTTTTTTCTCAATTTCCACAAAAACCTTGACCTTCGATGCTCCAAGTTTATTTCCGTCCTTTTCCGAAGCAGAAGTTCCAAAGATTTCGGCTTCTCTTTCGCTCATTTCCTTTATCGTTCCGACACCGCGAATTGCACGCCACCAAAAGCGAAGTTGACCGCGAATTTCGGTTTCACGAATGATTTTTACATCATCGGCTTTTTTCGTTACTGCACCGCCGCCGAAAAGTGGCGTGATGAGTTTGTATTTACGAATTTGCTTGATGATGTTTTCATCGGCAATCGGTTCAACCTTTAGTTCGTTGACAAAAGCGTTTAATTCGTCTGATATTTTTCGTGCCATAATTACCTCAAATTTCGTGGTCGTCTTTTCCGTCCCAATTTCCTAAAACTGCTAAACCAAAGCCATCAAGTCTGGTTTGGTCGCAATCACCGATATTTTTGAACCAAGTTTTTTTGATAAATTCGTCAACGTCGCCGCTGATTTCCAAAAAATAAACAGTTCCCGCAGGTGTGAGTCTTCGCGTTGGTTTAGGACACGGAACAAATCTATTTTTTTGTTTGTCAAATCTACCCTTAAAATCCCAACCCGAAATTACTTGCGAACGGTTGACTGCAACCGCTTTGACTTTTGCACCCAATTTAGTTTCATCTGGCAAAAAGCCGTTTGCAAAAAAGCTCGGTGTCAGCAAAATCAAACGGCAGTGACCACTTTTTTTAATGCCGTCAATAACTGCTTGCGGACATTTCGGAAACTCGCAATCTTTTTTTGACCAACGAACAACTCGCCTTTCTCCGCCAAGCGGAAACAAACCTTCCTCTAAATCTTTGCTTTCGCTCAACTGTAAAGCCAACGCTAACTGTTTGAATTTCAAGTCTTTTGAAGTCTTGTCTTTCATCACAAATTCCAAACCGCGAGTTTGAAAAAGTCCGCCGTCAATGTTCGATTTTCTTTCATAATCAATTTTAACGTGCGTTCTTTGGTCGGAAATTAAACCGCCGATTCCAAGTTCTTCATTTGTAACTCTGTCCGCTTTAGCTTCAATTAACCATTTTTCGAACTTGCACCAATTCCAGAATTTTACTTCGGAATTCGGTTTGTCTTTGACAACTTCTTTAATACCAAGCAAATGTAAATCATCCGGCAGATTCGACGAATATTCTTTTTTCAAAGGCACAAGCGGAAAAAGATTGTTTTTTGTCGAATCTTTTTCATCTTCTTTACTGAGTTTTACTAAAAGCGAATCTGCCGGAGTTGGTGCGAAAAATTCTATTTTTTCCGTTTCTTTTTCTTTGTCGTTTTCCTTTATCTTAATTATTTCCGCCAACAACGCACCGAACATTTCGATTTTAAGAATTTTTTCAATTAAATCATCGTCAAATTTTTTCCAATCGCCGCCATTTTCCAAACCGATTCTTGTTCTCACGCTTCCGATTAAAGTTGAGGGAAACGGAAAATCCAAAGACTTCGCCCGTGAACCTGCGGTGGCGTTGAACGGTCTGCCATCGCGGACAATCAGCGAATCGTGCGGCTCAATTAACCAAGTTTCTCTGTTCATTATTTAATCTCCATCAGTGCTAAATCTTCGGCATCTGCAAACATTTTAGCGATAATCAATTCATCGGCTAAGATTGCAATGCTGTCATTGTTTTTCTTTTCTTCGTCTTCTTTTTCGATAGGTTTAATGTTTTCAAGATACTTTCCTATTTTTTCAACAATCTCTTTTTCAATGTCTTTTCCGCCAAAATCTCCTTTCTTGCGTTTCAAAATTCGGATTGCTTCTGCTTGCTTTGCATTATTCAGATTATCAATCAAGTTTTTTAGCTTTTCTTTTTCTTCTTTTGAAATTGAATCGTCTTTCAGCTTTTCCGCAAATTCTTTTGTGTCTAAGCGAATTGATAAATCTCGAAGTTCATACGCCGCACCATCGGGAATTGCATTTGCTCGATGCCATTTGATAAAAGTTTGCAATCTTTTATCAAGCGTTCCCCAAGTTCCTTTGGCAATTCTCGAAGCACCGCTGCGTTTATCAACCACAACCGCCAAAGCATTTTTGCCATCAACACTTTTCGCGGCTTTCTCGGCTTTTCGGACTAATTCCAAAGCATCTTCAAGCGGTTCGAGATGATGAACAACTGCAATTCCAACCGAAAGAGTTGGGGAGTTTTTACCATCGTATTTGAATCTTCTCAGTTTCCACTTGAACATAATGGAAAGTTTTCTTACATACTCCAAAACTTTATGAAGTCCGACAAATGCCAAAACATCATCGCCACCTGCGTAAATCAAAGAACCTTGACCATTATTTTCGATTGTTGTTCGCACTTCACCTGCAAATTCGCTCAATTTACCCGATAATTTTTGATGATTATCCTTTGTGTCTTGGTTATCAATCGCTTTGCCCATAAAATCACCGTCTGCCAAAATCAAAGCGTAATATGGCAAAGGCTCTTTATTTTTTCCCAATACCTCATCAAGAAATCTTCTCAGTTCGATTTTTGCTGTTTTCAGTTTGGCTTCATCATCAAAAAACTCGCTTAACCTTTCAGCAAACAAAAGATGTCCGTCATATTCGCCAAAAACTTCGTGCTTTAGATTTTTCGGCACTCGTCCGACAATTTTATAAAGTTCATCATTAGCAATTTCGCTCAATAAACCCGAAATTGTCTCCTTATATCTTGTGGTTTCGTCATAGTTTTTTTGTTTTTTCAATCTTTCCAAAATTGGCAAACTTGCAACGTGTGAAGTGCTGAAAAAACTTCCGTCTCCGGTTCGATTTCCGTGCCGTTTTAACAAACCAACACCGCAAAGTCTTTCGCCCTCTTTTACGCCGTAATCAACTCTTAACCTTTCTTTTGATATTTTTCCGTCTTGAACTTCTTTGTATAATTCCTCAGTCAAAACTGATTCGCGTTGACCATCAAGCGAAGATTTTGGAACGTAATTGCCCCAAGATGTTTTTTTTCTATTTTCATCTGCATTATTAAGTTCGTTATTAAGATGAACTTGATCAAAATTTCTTGTTGCCTTGCGTGCGGAAAATAATTTTTCGACATCATTTCTGTCACCTTCATAATTATTAGTTCGCTTAACGGCTGTCCAAAAAAATTCAACTAAATCTGCAACCTGTGTTTTTGCGGTATCTTCCAAAAAATATTTTTTATTCAAAACTTTTTTGAATGCTTCATTAAGAATAACTTTTAATCTTGCATCAATCGCGTCTTTTACTTTTCTGCCAATAATTTCAGGATGTTCCGAAACTTCCGCCAAAATTTTATTTACGACATTAAAGTCTGAGCTTTCTTTCAAATCATCAACTTTGTTAATTTGAGGAAAGATAAGTTCGCCATTTTGCTCAACGATTGATTTAGCTGCCGCTTTCGACAATTCACTCAAAAGCCACGAGCCAAACCATAAATCACGGCTACGTCTAGCAGATGCGATGAAATCTTGGACAGGTCCGATGGCGATGGAGATTAGATATTTTTGTTCACTCATACAATTATTTCGGGAGAAGACGAAAGTCTTCAGAAGTCTGAGAAAATAAGTTTTGGTATTCGACTTTATTTTTATCATACTTTCTCAATTTTGCAAAAGTTTTTTAAATTTTGCGTTTCAAAGGCTTCACGCTTGGCGGATAAAGTCTTTGATTTGACCGATGCCGTCGGTGGCGATTTGGGATCGTTTGGCGTTGCCGAGTTTGAAGTATTCTTGCCAGAAAATACGGACGTTTTCGCGGCGTTGGGCGGAAATTTTTTGTAAATCAAGGCTTTCCACCGAACCGCAATAAATTTCGATGTTTGACCAGTCTAATTTCTTGGTTTCAGCTAGTTCACGAGTCTTTTTGGCATCGTCGAAAATTGCGTCTTTTTCAAATCTGATTTCATTGGTTGAATGCAATAAATCGCTCAGAACGAACAACTTCACACTCACATCAGACGATTGATTTTTGGCGATTTCGTTCGCGATTCTTAATGCTCCGAACAAATCGGTGTTGGCATAAATCTTGTTTGACTGCCGCATTTTTTCAATCTTTTGGCTGATTTCTGCTTGGAATTCTTTTAAGTCTTTATCACGCAGTTTGCGAACCTCAGACGCTTCGACGCGGATTACATTTCCGCCGGTTTGATTGGCGGCATCGCCCGTAATCGGGATAATTATCAGAGATTCTCCGCGACCGAGAGTTTTGGTCGATTCATAAATTGATTGAAACGATTTTTCGCGGGCTTCCGGTGTGACGCTTTCTGATAAATCAATGACAAAAATGAAGGTTTTCCGCACGCCGCACGAGGTTAAAATAATGATTGCAATAGTTAAAATGATAATTTTGACGATGTTCATAATGTTGTTTTTCATAATTTTTGTCCTCTTTTTTTGTGTTAAATCAATAGTTTTTAGGCTCGTGCAGTTTTCGCAAATTCACCAATTTGCGGCACTTCTTTTTCAGCTAAAAGTTGTGGCGTTTCAACAGAAATTTCTGCCGTATCATTGTGCCAAAAGACTGTGCGTTGGTTGTAAAATTGGGTTGCTCTTGGCGAATTCCAGCGTTTGATAACTCGATAGATAAACAACCCGATGAATCCCGCACCGAGTGTCAGAGTTGCGAACAAACTCAACATTTCTTCAGCAAACAAAAGATCAAGAATAAAAACTTTTATCAGTAAAACCGCGAATAAAATCAATAATGTTCCACCAATCAACAGACCAAGAATTTCCCAAAACGGACGGCGGATTGCCAAACTTTTTAGCCCTTCGGTGTGAGCTTGGCGTTGGGCGGCTTTCCAAGATTCGCAAGTTTGTTTAATTGCTTCAATTTGTTTTGCCAAAGTTTCATTTGCTTCTTCAACTTTCTTGATTGCAGTTTCAGTTTGTTTTTCAAATTTGATGGCATCACGGCGAGCAATTGACCAGCGAAGCCAGAGGTTTAATCCGTGTTTTGCATATTCAAAAGCAAAGGCTACTGAAATCGGCAATCCAACTGTCAAAAAAACCATCACAGCTTTGTTCAAATAAAATGTATCGCCAAAAAGTTTTAGTAAAACGGCATCGCCTTCGGCTTCAAATCCTTCGAGTATGTATGCCCGATAAATTCCCAACGTAACAAAGCCGCATAAGATTATTGAGCCGTAAATATAAGTAAAAATACGATTTATTTGCTCAGGTTTTTTCCAAGCCCAAATGACTGATTCAGCCAATAGAGTCAAAAAGCCAACCACGCCAACCGCGAATAGATATTGCAAAAGAGGTTCGGCGATTCCGAAAATATCGGCGATTCGTTGCAGCAAAACCGATTCGGTAATGAATGCCAAAACGCCAAGTAAAGCAACCAAAACAAACGAAACTAAATATGGCGATTTATCAGCAACTTCGGTCTTGACCAAATCCCAACGAGTTTGTGCTT
This sequence comes from Acidobacteriota bacterium, assembly GCA_031414415.1. GTDB lineage: Bacteria > Acidobacteriota > Blastocatellia > Pyrinomonadales > Pyrinomonadaceae > JANNVK01. The sequence continues at coordinate 2,136 of JANNVK010000002.1, read as the reverse complement.
CATCGCGGCGTAATCGAGTAATCTCTTTTTCAGCCTCAAAATTTTTAAGTTTTTCCAAACTGTCACGCTCGGTTTCGGCTATTTTCGTGGCAAATTCGGCTTGAGTTTCGGCTAAAGAATCGTCAATTGATATTCCGGCAATGCCGTTTCGAAAGGCTTCAGCTTCGATGATTATTGGCGTTACGTTGTTTGGTTTTAATAGACTCATATTTGTTCTCCTCATATCTTCAAAAAATAGTTTTAAATTGCAGTTCTATAAATTGCATTTAAATTTTCATTTACTTCACGAGGTTTTAACCTTAAACCGAAAATGTTAGTTTTTGATTTCCGGCAAACTTGCCAAGTCGCTATCGCTCCGTGTTCTGATTTAGATATGTGGTTTTTACTCAGAATGGAGAATGGTGAATTAAGAATTGAGAAAGCTTGAGGTTAATCAATTTTTTGTTCAAAAATATCTGTTTATGCTAGTATTTCTCTAGGTCAGAATTATGGGACAAATTACAATTGATATACCGACAGACACAAATAAAAATTTTGCAGCTTCGAGCATTCAGGCAAAAACTCTTTCTAAAAATATCCAAAACTTAGGATTAGCCGAAATTGAAAATCCGGCAATCGAACCGCCAAGAAGAAATTCCTTTGCCCAAGATTTGAAAGCCGTGGCAGGTATTTGGGCGGAAAGAGAAGAAACGGGCGAAGAAATCGCCATGGCAATCAGAAAAGCTAACCGTCGGCAATAATGGAATATTTAATCGATACAAACATTATTATTCAAGTTTTACGCGGTCATACTCAACTGATAAATTTAATATCTCAGTATGATTGTGTAATTGATGCAACTGTTTACGGCGAAGGACTTCAAGGCAGTAAATCAAATGCCGAAAAACGTAAAGTGAAAAATTTTATGGATAATCTTCCGTTATTCCATTTTACGCCCGGCATTTCAAAGAAAACTCTCGAATTACTTGATATGTATTCGACATCGCATAATTTAATGCTGCCCGATGCTTTAATTGCAGCTTGTTGTTTGGAATATGACCTGAATTTTCTTACTTACAACCTTAAAGATTTCAGGTTTATAAAAGGACTGAAAGTTTTTACTCCGCCGTTTCCGCAAACATAGATTTTTGCACAAAAATTGACCGTTGAAACGTAAATTTCAACGGTCTTTTTATTCGTTTCAATCCGCTTTAAACGCGATATACTCATGAAAAGTATTTTTTTAGAGATTGAAATACTCTTGCGGCGAACAAAATTCAAATCTCATATACGGGCGTAATTTCTCAAAGTCTTTAATGTTGGCAGAAACAACATAACAGCCTTTCTTGAAAGCCGAACGGGCAATCAACGCATCATTTTGAAATTTGGTAGCGTTTTCCATTGCTGGTGTTGTGCCTTTATGTTGGCGTTGCTCTTCTAAACGCATTTTTCTGACGGCTTGGGCTGATGTCCAAATATCGTCATACGTCGGGACTATCAGACGATTTTCGGAAACAACTTTTTCACGCCAACTGTCAAAAACATTAAAATCTTCCTGACTAATCGGACGGGCAACCAATTCATATAAAACGATTGCCGAAAAATACATTTTCCGAAAATCGTCTTTTGAAACATATTCGGAAAATGACGCGAAAACATTTGTGTCAAAAACAGGTTTCCAATCTTTACCAAACAAAGCCACGCTCTTTTTCCTTCTTCAACACTTCAATAACTTTCATTGATGCTTCTACAAATTCACGCTCACTTTTCGACATTTTTTTATTCTTAAAAGATTCTGCAATGTCTTTCTGCGTCGGCAATTTTCCGTTTCCGTTTTGTAACTTTTTCGTTGGCATAATTTCACCTCAAACTCAGTATAACACAGATAGGAAATGAGAATTGTTAATTGTTAATTGTTAATTGTTAATGGAGAATCACGAATGCTTCTTTCTTACATTCATCATTCATCATTCACAATTCACCATTATTCAAATCGCGATATGTCTTTCGATTTTGGATTTTAGATTGCCGATTTTGGATTGGCTTTCCTAAAAATTGTAAATTATTAATTGTTAATTGTTAATGGAGAATCACGAATGCTTTTTCTTACATTCGTCATTCATCATTCACAATTCACCATTATTCAAATCGCGATAT
>JANNVK010000001.1:0-1700 GCA_031414415.1 Acidobacteriota bacterium | reverse complement strand
CGTTCCGTGGTCGCGGTCTTGTTTTGCTCAAACAATCTTGAAGCGATAAAAATTGCTCCCTGCGATGAATAAAAATCAAGCGTGTCGTCGTCAGTTTGGGCAATAATTATTTTCTTGCCGCTGTCTGAATCGCCGTATTGTTTGCTGTAAAAATCGAACGCCCGTCCGAGAATTTCGCCGTAATTGGCAATTAACGCATCATTCCCGACTTTTGTATTAAATTGCAGTTCATAATCGCCGAAACGTAATGTTCTGTTGGTATATTTGCCATACGCAAAATTGCCGATAAGCGACGGTTTAGATGTGACGAAATGATATTTTCCGCCCGCATTTGAAACAGGCGTATCGCTGAATCCGACCATTTGCAGTCCGCTTGGCAGAGAAATTGTGATGTCGGATGTTGCCCGGTCAGCAGCGTAATCGTGAAACGGAAACCAGCGGGCGGCGTAAAAGAGATAACCGTTATTTTGCCCAACGTATGCTAAACGCTTGGTTAAAAGCGGTCCGCCTTCGGGTGTCACCAATGTTCCGGAATATTTAAACCGCAAGGTGACAGGCGTATTTGCCACAACATTATCGCCCAAATCTACTTTAACGCTCGGACCTAAATCTGAAACGCCAACCTGATCCTGAACAAACGTAACTTGCGGTTGAGCAGAAGTTGAAACAGTTGTTTTGGTTTTAGTTTTGGGTGTTGTGACAGTTGTGGCAGGTGGCAAAACCAATCCATTTGCTCGTGTTACACTTTCAATTTTGAGCGAACCGTTCAGTTCAAAAGTAATCGAACGAGTGTCTTGCAATGGCGTAAATGTAACATCTACAACGGCTTGCAGTTTATTATCCGCCGGACTAATCTGAACGTCCATCTTGTAATTGGTTACATCAAACGGAGTCCGCTGAATTTGCTGCGAATAATTTGTCAGAGAAATTAAAGCTGTTGCGAATACTAAAACAGCCGATTGAAAGAAACGTCGCTTCATCATTATCACCTTAAAATATGCTTAAACTTGCTAATCTATGATGTTTGAAAAAAAGTTTTAGTTTGCCTTGTGAAATAAAATTCAAGAATTATCGTTATCAACACAATCTTATCGGGTGCTTCAATTTATTTCTTTGGTAATGTTTGCTTTGCGTTTAATAAATTCAAGCTGATTTTTGTCTAAATCAATCAAATCCGTAGTTGGATCGGTAACCGAAAAATTGATTGGTCGAGGTGGCAAGGCAGAAGTTTCAGCTTCAGGTAAAGTGTTAGAAACATTGTTGTTTATGACGATTTTCGGATTCTTGTTATTGTTTGATTTTAACGAATTATTTATCCGTTTCCAGCCAAAACCGATAATAATATTCAGCAAACTTAAAACAGCACTAATAATCAGAATAGTATTTAATCCCGCTCCGCCTAAACCAAGTAAACCTAAAACTAAAACAGCGATTGATAAAATTGCTGTAAATATTGCAAAAATTGAGCTTGTGACAACAGATGTATGAGCCGAACGAATTTCCGCAGTCATTCGCAAAACTTCAAGAGCCGTTTCGTCGCCCGTCATCGGTGTTCCGCATTTGCGACAAAACCGCGAATCGTCACTGGATTCTTGTCCGCAAACCGCACAGATTTTGTCTAATGCTCTGATAGTTGCCAGCGTTGCAATTGTTTCGGCTTCACGAGTTAAAACTTCTTTTTCGCCGCGATTTAACGAAGG